>NZ_JBEIAB010000001.1:0-638909 GCF_040240345.1 Brenneria sp. g21c3
TCGGCCTGTTTGAGGATGGCGATGATCTGACTGTCGGTAAAGCGTGATTTTTTCATAGCGAATCTCCTGCGTTCAGATTACGAGAAAATTCTACTTATGAACACTCCGCTTTTTCGGGGGGATTACCCAGCCACCGAATCGGAACCATCCATAATTAACGAGTAGAAAAAAAAGCAGATCCAGACAGTTCAGGATCGGCTTTCTCTACATTGTCTGTTCTTGGGAAGGCTGTTTCGCAGAGATATTGAGCCCATTCTCAATAATCAAGAAAACTTCATTTAAAACATCAGAATAAAGTGCTGAAGGGGAATTACGCTTCTTCCAGATATCATGAGCAGCCCAATGGGCATAATCCAAAACGCCAACAATAACGTTTGGTCGAATATCAACGTCAGCATCAACGCCGATACGTTGAGCGATCAACGAAATGATTGAATTTCTTCTGCTTTCACCATTTTGAAGGTTTTTGGCGCGAACCAAAGGATGGCTCCTTAACAGTTCCTGCAAAGTGATGAATCGATCTGCATCAAATCCATAGGAACCCGCTTCACACCCTTTTACGACCTGAACGGCAGAATGCCTAAGCGCGGTCAAGATTGGCTCATGCGCAGGGCGACTAATGAGCGCTGCAATAAAATCCTTGTGTTCAGCTTCTTGATAGTCAAGAACAACATCTTCTTTTGCCGCAAAATAGCGAAAGAACGTTCGGGTCGAAACGTCAACCTTTTCAGTGATATCCTCAATTCGAGTCTCATCAAAACCTTTTTCGGCAAACAGCTCATAAGATGCCGTTATCAAGGCATCACGGAGCTGAATTTTCTTACGTTCACGGCGACTCACTTCTTTTTTGTCTGTCACGCGCTCGCCCCTCTACTCTTACCCGGCAATAAAAATCAAACCCAATAACTCTAGTCTCATCAAGACATTTGTACAACTCATATAAATAGCATTTAATGTTATTTGACTTGTAAAAACTTTTGTCATTAAATGACACTTAATCGTACCCAGCATCTCGTGTGAAAAATGTCCGGTGACGGTTTAGATCGGGCCTTTCTGCCGTCCTCATAAGCTCTATTCCTCAATTTACAAGGAACATGGACTATGAACAGCGCTACAGAAATCATCACTGTCTCATCTTATGAAGGCGAGCTAAGCCCATATGCAATGGATATCTGGGTTGAAACTGGTCGTAATGAAAACAGCCATCAATTTACCGTAGCTCTACATAAACGGCTTCCAAGCGCCATCGATCCAGAACGCCTCAAGCAAGCCGCCGAGCGAGTTCTGGCATCCGAGCCGGCGGCACACAAGGCGTTCCACAATGACGAAGGGATGACCCGCCAGATAGCGCCTGATATCTCTATTGATGTCCAAGACGCAGCAATCAGACTGTCTAAGCCTGCGCTTATTATTGGGGCTACACATGATCACCTGGCGCCTTCATCTTATGCAAAAACTGTGGTAGCCGCTATTTCAGGTTCTCGTTATGTGGAATTAGATACTGGTCACCTTGCGCATATAGAACGTCCCGATGAGTTTATCTCTCTTCTAAAAGACTTTTTCTTATCGGGGGATAAATAATGATTTCTCAACGAGATCTAAAAACCTCGAACGCTAAACTGACTAAAGCTGAAAATTCATCTGCTGCAAGTATTCGCGAATGGGCAGGTTTGGCGCTATTAGCCTTACCTACCATATTGCTTGGGCTTGACCTTACGCTTATACACCTGGCCCTTCCTGCTCTGGCCGCAGATTTACAACCAACCAGTACACAGGCGTTATGGATTATGGACGCCTATGGATTCATGATTGCTGGTTTCCTGATAACGATGGGCACGCTAGGCGATCGCATCGGCCGTCGTAAGCTCCTGATGATCGGTGCCGGAGCCTTCGTGGCGGCCTCGATAGTCGCGGCTTTTTCGACCAGTGCGACGATGCTGATTTTGGCGCGAGCGGCACTAGGGATAGCGGGCGCAACGCTCATGCCATCGACCCTGGCGCTTATAAGTAATATGTTTAGTCATCCACGCCAACGGGCGTTTGCAATCGGCGTATGGGCGACAATGTTTGCGTTAGGTATGGCTATTGGGCCTGTGGTGGGAGGCTTATTACTGAAATATTTCTGGTGGGGCGCGGCCTTCTTAGTCGCGGTTCCTATTGTTGCTTTGTTACTTATTCTCGCGCCATTTTTATTGCCAGAATACCGTGATCCTCACGCAGGAAAAATTGATCTTTATAGTGCAGTTCTCTCTCTCATATCCATTCTAATGATTATCCATGGCTTGAAGAATCTCGCCCAATATGGGGTAACGTCAAATGACATTATTATCATCACTATAGGACTGAGTTTCGGATTCATCTTTATTTATCGACAGCGAAGACTGCATGACCCATTGCTCGATATGGCTTTATTTAAAAATCGTGCTTTTTCTGTTGCCTTGATAGTGTTGCTGTTCGGCCTTATAGCCGTCGGTGGAACCATGCTTCTTGTTACTCAATATTTGCAAATGGTTGTGGGATACTCACCATTCATAGCAGGACTTTGGATGGGGCCGCCTGCATTGGCGATGGTAATAGCTGGAATCGGATCCCCTATCCTCTCAAGACGTATTCGTCCAGGCTTTGTCGTAGCGGGTTCGTTAAGTTTATCAGTTATTGGCTACTTGATGCTAAGCCAAGTCAATGCAAGTCATACTGGCGTTGGAATTGTAGTTTCCGGTTTCTCTTTAGCCTATTTAGGCCTTGGTACCATCGCGGCCCTGGGTACCGATCTTGTCGTTGGATCAGCACCGGCAGAAAGAGCAGGCTCTGCATCAGCTATATCCGAGACAGTACAAGATCTGGGAATATCACTCGGAATTGCCATACTCGGCAGTATGGCAACAAGCATTTATCGCCGAGAAATGCTCGAATTAACGCCAAGTTCCCTGTCAGATGAGCAATACACTGCGGTAACAGATAGTTTATGGGCTGCCTTATCAGTCGCTGCAAACTTGACTCCCGAAATAATTATGGATGTGAAAGGCGCCTTTACTATTGGATTCAAAATGGTGGCCATTGTGAGTTCCATCGGCGTTTCTATTTTGGCTGTTCTTGCCGTGACAATGTTAAAAAACGTCAAGAGCCATACGACATAAACGTGAAAATAATAGCTTTTCATTCTCATCGATATTCTGATTGGATATTTAAAATATCTATCAGCCTCTTATTGAACAGAAAGAATTCCTGATGGAGTACTTAATATGGATAACCCATACCGCGAGCTATTTAGCACTCCTGGCACTATCGCCTTCTCCGTGGCGAGTCTTGTCGCTCGCATTTCATTGCCAATGACAGGGATCGGCATCATCACAATGTTGTCTCAATTACGTGGTAGTTACACGCTGGCGGGAACCGTCTCTGCTACCTTTGTGTTGACCTACGCGTTATTGTCTCCGCAGATATCACGTCTTGTCGATAGATACGGGCAAAGACGAATACTGCCTGTAACAGCAGCAACTAGCGCCCTTGGCATATTCGCTTTGCTCATCAGTTCCTGGTGGCAAACTCCAGACTGGACATTATTTATCGGTGCCTTTCTCGCTGGCTTTATGCCCAGCATGTCCGCGATGGTACGAGCTCGTTGGACTGCTATCCATCGGGGTCAACCACGGCTACAGACCGCCTACTCTTTGGAAACCGTCCTCGATGAGGTCACTTTTATTGCCGGCCCTCCACTTTCGATTGGTCTGAGCGTGATGTTATTTCCCCAGGCCGGGCCTTTGGTTGCAGCAATACTGTTACTCGCCGGTGTGTTTTCCTTTGTAGTACAAGGTTCCGCCGAACCGCAGATCGAAACGCATGACTCCACCTCTGTCCACACGGGATCCGTTATTCAACAGGCAGATCTGCGCTTGCTGACATTGTTGCTGGTTGCGATGGGCGTCATCGTCGGCACCGTCGATATCACCAGCGTGGCGTTTGCCGAGCAACTCGGGCAGCCCGCTGCGGCCAGCTTAGTTCTCTCTGCTTATGCGGTAGGTTCCTGCTTGGCCGGACTTCTGTTCGGCACGATAAAACTAAAAACCCCACTGCATCGTTTGCTGCTATTGGGGGGATTGGCAACCGCAGCAACGACATTGCCCTTACTACTGGTCGGCAGTATCCCCTTGTTGGCCGCGGCCGTGTTCGTTGCAGGCCTGTTTTTCGCACCCACGATGATTGTCGCCATGTCTATCGTTGAGCGCATAGTGCCGGAAAACCAACTGACTGAAGGTATGACTTGGCTGCTGGCCGGGTTGAATGTTGGCGTGGCCTTTGGCGCAGCCACATCCGGTCAAGTGGTGGATATCGGCGGCGCAGGAGCCGGATTTACTGTGGCATTTTGCGCGGGAGCTGTCGTGTTGCTGGTGGTGATTTGGGGGCATCGACGACTGCGTACCTGCAATCTCGCGCGGCTGCCAGTCATTGATCAAAAACCCTCGAACATACGATAACCACCGTCCTGCTCGAGAAGCTGGAAGTACAGTAAGCAGCCTACCCCAACTAAGAGAGCTAATTCATAAATTGTCTCCAAAAATCGCAGCCGAGGAGCGGCCCTGTCGCATCGCTTCCCGGAGGTGTTCACCGCCAAAGTATTTGTAAGGATCGAGAAATTTTATCGTAGCCGATATCGGTGGCACGTCGCCCAAAGATTCAGAAGCTCTCACCGTCGCGCCGATGGTTAAATTCCCCCAATAAAAATTATCCGGCTTAATACACGCTCAGTTCAGAAAAAACGATGACATCAAAATGCTTGAATATGTTTTTCGACTGGGCCATGGTATCGGAATCGCGGCAGGGAAATCCGATAGAGCTCAGCAAATAGCCAACCCTATTCTCAATAGTCGCATTGGCGGAACGGTTCAAATTTAAGAGGCAAGATCTGATGCAGCATGCTTTTTCCTTATCATTGCACATAATAGTTCTTTTTCTGTTTTTCTTTTTTTTGGTTCGTCTGTTTTATCGGATTCGTGACAAAAAGGAATCTACCGCCAATGATGAAACAATGAAGAAAATATCTCAAAGCTCATTTATCCTGAAAAAACTTGGCATCAACAGAGAAGATTATTATTATGACCGTTTTTATTTTTATCAGGTTAGAGAACAATATACTAACAAAATTCCGTTATCAAAAATAATAAGAGTCAGTCCTGATATCATCAAAATAAACGGGAGACGCAAATGGTCAGTGCGGTATATTGCTCATGACGCAGAAAAAGAGGTGACATTCGTTCATAACTTCACACTTTTTAATCGTAATTTCGCTGGATTCCTGTCCGCAGTAAAGGAAGCAAACCCTAATGCAGACGTTAAGGCGCTGACCATTTTTTCATTTTGACTGGACGGCATGTTCTTTTTTGCCGCTATCGCTCTATTTTCACTCTTATTGACTCACTTCTTGCGCTCAGGCGCGCGCCATTTTTTTAACAGGTAGTTTATGCCGCGGAAGACCGTTAAGACGCGCAGCGCGCGTGACGTAGACCCGGAAGCGTTAAAGCCATCCGCTGGCCGTTTACGCTAAATCAGCGCCAGATCGACTTCCGGCAGCGATTCAAACCCCGGCCGCGCGAAATAGTATCCCTGCGCGTAGTCAATGCCCAGCCCGGCAAGAAAAGCATACTCCTGCCGGGTTTCAATCCCTTCCGCCAGTACGCCGACATTCAGCTCTCTCAACATGCGGATAGTATTGGACACGATAATTTGCCGCGTTGGATCTGTATCGATATTGCGAATCAGCGCCATATCCAGCTTTACGATATTGGTCTGAAAGTCCGCCAGCAGATTCAGTCCGGAATAGCCGGCGCCAAAATCATCAATAGCGGTGTGAAAACCGAGACTTTTATAGTAGGCGACGATGTGCTGAATATGTTTGTTGTCGATGGCCTGCTCCGTCTCTGTAAACTCAAACATGATATTTTCGACGGGAAAACCACTGCTTTGCGCCGTTTCCAGCGTGGAACGAATACAGCGCTCCGGCTGGTAAATGGCATTAGGCAAAAAATTAATGCTGAGCATACCGGACAAGCGGAGTTTGGCCGCCAACGCAATCGCCTTGATACGGCACTGCTGGTCGAATCCGTAAAGCTTATCCTGGCTGACCTGCGAAATAATGCTGTACGCCGACTCATTACTTGTTCCGCGTACTAGCGCCTCGTAGCCGAAAATACGCCGGGCGGCGCAGTCCACTATCGGCTGAAACGCCATGGTGAAATCGAAACCTAAGTTAGCGCTATTTTTACATCGCCCGCAGGGGGCGGGTACTGCGTGAAGAGCCGGGGGATTCATAGTTACCTACCTGAAGATCAAATAAATGAAACCTGGCGCGCCGATCAAACCACCCTTGACGGCCGCAAATATCTTTAACGGCGCCAATCGGCGGGAAGCCGCCCTTCACAGCGAAATAAGCGGTGGAACAGCGATTGACCTCGTCGAAAGCCAGCGTCAAAAAGTGTAGTGTTTATCGGCTCAATGGCGCTGAAAGTTAGCGGAAATTTCGCTCAGGCGGTGAAATAGGGACTAAAACTGGCCGCTGCGATGATAATAATCTGGGGGTTGTTGCCGGAAGATTGAGACGCCGGTAGGTGGAATGGATATTCTTTAATCGAGCGCGGGATACGGTTATCGGGCGAAAGAGATGGCCGGCGGTCGCGCCGCCGGCCTGTATAGCGTGAAAATTAAAACGAAGTCCAGTCCCCTTTATTGGACGCCGCGGTTTTACCACCGTCCCGCGCGGATTTATGCTCCAGCGCTGTCGTGGATAACGCCGGCTTGCCTGCCGCTGACGACGCGTTCGATGACTGCGCTTGCGTCAGACGAAATACGTTGACCACCTGCTCCAGCTGTTCAGCCTGCTGTTGCAGCGACTGCGTGGCCGAGGCCGCTTCGTTGACCAGCGCGGCGTTTTGCAGGGTCGTCTGTTCCATCTGGGTCACCGCCACGTTCACCTGATCGATCCCCAATGATTGCTCCAGGCTGGCGGCGCTGATTTCACTCACCAAATCGCTGACTTTGCGCACGCCGCCGACAATATCCAGAATGGACGCGCCGGCCTGTTCCACCAGCCGATTGCCCGTTTCAACGGTCTGTACCGAATGGGCGATCAGATCTTTAATCTCTTTGGCCGCCGACGCGCTGCGCTGGGCCAGACTACGCACTTCGCCGGCCACCACCGCGAATCCCCGGCCCTGCTCGCCCGCCCGCGCGGCTTCCACCGCTGCGTTAAGCGCCAGAATATTAGTCTGGAAAGCGATGCTGTCGATGACGCCGATAATGTCGACAATCTTCTTCGATGAGGAGTCGATGGCGCCCATGGTCTGCACCACTTCGTTCACCAACTGTCCGCCCGACTGAGCCTGTCCGGCGGTGGACTGCGCCATCTGATTGGCCTGTTTGGCGTTGTCCGCATTCTGGCGAACGGTGGAGGCCAACTGCTCGATAGCGGCCGCCGTCTGCTGCAATGCGCTGGACTGTTCTTCGGTACGGCTGGAGAGATCGAGGTTGCCGGCGGAAATTTGCGAAGACGCCCCGGCGATAGAGACCGCCCCCTGACGCACCTCGCCCACGACATTGCGCAGTCGCAGCGTCATATTGCGTAAGGCGTGCAGCAACAGCGCGGTTTCATCCCGCCCTTCCGGACGCACATCCTGAGTAAGATCGCCGTCGGCCACCGAGTTAGTGATATGCACCGCATGTTCCAAAGGCCGCACGATGCTGCGGGTAAGAAACCAGGCCAGCAGCGAACCGACCACCGAAATCAGCAGGCCGATCCCCCCCAGAAACAGAAAGCCGTTGCTGGCTGCGCGAGAAATATCCACGCCCAGTTGGTCGATGGCGGCGCGCTGAAAGTCGCGCAGCGCCTGCAATGACGCCAGATAACGCTGCGTCGCCGGTTGAAAATCCTTTTCAAACAGCGTTACGGCCTTTTCCAACTGGCCGCTCGATTTCGTTGTAATAACCAAATCGCGCGCCTTGAGGTAGTTCTTGCGCATCTCGTTCAACTGGTCGAATAACGCCTGTTCCCGCTCGCTGGAGATCAGATTGGCGAACGCGCTCTGCCGCTCGCCGGCGCCCTTGCTGGTGGCCACATAGTCCGCCGCGAACAGCGTGGATAACGCGTCATCGTTACTGCGTGCAATGGCGATAGTGCGCTGCACGCTGGCATTGATAATGTTATACCAGTCCGTCACCAGCCGTTCCTTACGCAGCGGCTCCTGCATCATTCGCTGGGTTTGCTGATCGATCTGGTTAAGCTGATAGACGCCGCACGCCAGCATCACCAGTGAAAAGATGATAAGCATGCCAAATCCCATCGCCAACCGAATCCCGATTCTGTAATTTTTCATTCCTTCACTTCCTTCGTGTGTCTTACTTTTACCTACAATGCGAATAGCGCTATCCCGGCGTTAAACGGGAAATATAGGGTGTGTGAAGATGGGATATCCATCTGATGGAATAACGCCGGGCAAATGGGTAACAACACTATTTTTCAGCTAACCTTCAGGGCGAATGAAGGTACATTCGTGCTAACTGAAATCATTTCAAATGTTTATTACCCGCCCCCTTATCGGCGAAAAGGAAGAGAAGTTTATGCCTATTATTGGTAATAACGATAAAATGCGAAAGTTTGATAGCTTTATCTAATCAAATGGAGTGTATTGATCGTTATATTCTATTTCATGCGCATTTGGTAAACAGTTTCGGCGCCGATTTACCCATGGCGGAAAAACCGGCGCCGTCGAATCATTACGCTAAATAAGGTTGGCCGAAATAGCGCCGCCGGCAGAGTCGCAGCCGCGCGATATAGAAGGAAAAAACCTGCTGAAATGGCGTCCACCGCCGCGGGGGGAAATCAGCTTTCGCACGCCAGGCGATTCAGCTTTTCCACTCAGCGACAATCCCGTCCGTCGGCTTCACCCGGATGGCATTTCCCGGCAGACTCAGCTCTGCCCAGACTTCATTATGTTGACCAATCAGTTGTTGAGCCGTCGCATGGGTTCGGTTCGAGGTGGTATGAGCGTCGGAAGCAACGGTAATGGCATAGCCTTTGCTGGCGCCGACTTTGATTGTCGTGTCCAGGCAATAATCCGTCGCACAACCGCAGATGACGAAGTTATCGGCGTTTAGCCGATGAAGAACATTTTCCAGCTCGGTATGCCAGAAAGCATCACTCGCGGTTTTATTCACATAAATAGCTTCATCCGGTTGCGCAAGCTCCGGTAAAATCCGCCATAACTCGCCGCCTTCCGTCATTTCGCCTTCGATATGCTGAATGAATATCGTCCTATCCGCCTGCGATATCAATTTATTGATCCGCCCGACGCAACCTTCCCTGTCATAGCGCGGCGCGGCAAATACGCCATTTTGCATATCAACAACGATTAATAGTCTCATTTAATAACCCCAGTACTTTATATCCCTGATAAGAGCCTATCACGGCTGGCGCCACCACTGAGAAAAAGTCTGTCTCGCATCGTCGATGGCGACATATTCGCCGATACGCGGGGTCATTAATCGCCATGCCTGATGTTGACTGGCCTGAAAGAGTCGTTCCAAAGGGTCGTTCCAGCGATGATGCGCCAGTTTGAATTTACTGTTGTGAACGGGCAACACCGCCTGCGCGCGCAAATCACTGGCTGCCAGAGCGGTTTCTTCCGGCGTCATATGCACATGCGGCCAGCCGTGATCATACTGACCACATTCGACGATGGCGATATCAAACCCGCCCAAACGCCGGGCAATCTCTTTGTAATGCGGGCCATAACCGCTATCGCCCCCCAGATAAATACGGTGCCGCGCGGTGATCAGCGCAAAAGATCCCCATAATGTCCGATTACGTTTAAATAAGCGGCCGGAAAAATGCTGCGTCGGCAGAATATGGATGGTCAGGTCATTCCTTTTCACCACGCTGAACCAATCCCCCTGCGTAATTTTTTCCCGTGCGAATCCCCATCTGGCAAAATACGACCCCACGCCCGTCGGGGCGACGATATGGCGGATTTTCCCGCGCAACGCCTTAATTGTAGGATAATCCAGATGATCCCAGTGATCGTGCGTAATCAGCAGATAATCAATCTCCGGGATATCCTCCGGCGCGTAAATGTTGCTGCCCCTGAAAGCGACATTGGTTCCGGGTACCGGCGATGCGCTGCGGCTGAATACCGGATCGACTAAAAAACGCAGCCCTTCCATCTGAATAAAATAGCTGGAATGTCCCATCCAGATAATCACATTATCGGTTATGCTCAGGGCATGCAGGTCGGTCTTTTGCGACGGCATCACAGAGGCGGGAACCGCGCCGGGATCTTTACCGAACAGCAAGCGGTACCACAGCATAAAATAACTCTGGCTATGGCTTATGATCGGTTGTTCAATCTGGTTATGAAAACGGCCATCACGAAAGTTCGGCGTTCCCTGATCCGGCTTCACCTCCGGCGAAACATACTGCGGTTGCCGCAGCCAGACATAAATAACCAGTACGACGATAACAAGTAATAAAAGCATATCCTCTATCCAAGACCTCTTTCCATTGGGATTAACGTTGTCCCGCATCGGCTGGCGCTACGCGCTAATCAAAGCAAGATGACAGCGTAACACCTGGCAAATACGCATGTCATCCGGCCTATCTGTTTGTCACGGCGCAACGGCGTCAAATAAACGAGACACGGGAACGCACGAGGATAAAGCCAGCGCACTTGCAATTGGCAAGATTAAGGGTATATAACGGAAGTCAGCAGGTAATTAACATCAACATGTGGCGATATAATTCGTTCTACTATAGTGACGGCAATATTTATTAAAAGAATAAAAGCATCTAGATAATGATTTTTCCCTTATATGGACTTTAGACTAATTCAAGGATTTTTATGATGTATTCTTTTGTTGCACGACAGCCTATTTTTGACCGAAATCTGAATACCGTGGCTTATGAACTGCTCTTCAGAAACGGACTTAACAATACTTTTCCTTCCGTTTCAGACGAATACGCCACAACCCAGATGATATCCGACCAATTTCTCTGTACGCCGCACTCCCGGCTTGTTGGTAACTATTCTTCTTTTATTAATTTTCCTTACCAGATGATCATTCAGGGCCTGGCTGATGCGCTGCCGCGAGAGGAGGTGGTCATTGAAATACTTGAAAATGCCGAACCGGATGATCATTTGCTTAAAGCGATAAAACGGTTACATCATAACGGATTTCGTATTGCGCTCGATGATTTTTCTTTAAGCGCCGAATGGGATAGATTCATTCCCTATATTACCCTGATAAAGTTCGATATCAGAATGAATACTTTCAGCGAGATAGATAACTATATAAAATCTCATAAACAAAAACTCCAGCATGTTACCTTTCTCGCCGAAAAAATTGAAACCTACGTTGAATTTGAAAAATATAAAAGACAGGGATTCGGTCTTTTTCAAGGGTATTTTTACAGCAAACCCGAGCTAATAAAAAACCGGCGCCTCTCACCCAATGAAATTTCCGCATTTCAACTGATGCTTGAGGTGAATTCAGACAAGCCCGACTTTAATAAAATAGAGATGATCATTAAGCGTGACTTGTCGCTCTCTTATAAAATCATGCGTTATGCTAAAAACGCCTTATATAAAACAGGCGGTAGTCATAACGTTAATCGGCTGTCTTTCAAAGCCATTGCCATGTATCTGGGTAAAAATGAGCTGAGGCGCTTTGTCTCCGTTGCCTGCCTGGCAGACAAGGATAATATAAAAACGCCGGAGCTCTATCATACCAGTTTGGTCAGAGGGCGATTCTGTGAACTGATTGCCGAGCACTTCAAGCTGTACGACCTCTCGCAAGACGCTTTTCTTTGCGGCCTTTTCTCTTTGCTGGATATTATTCTCGACATCCCGCTGGATGAACTGTTTAAGCAGGTCACGATATCCGACATCGTGACGGATACATTGCTTCGCCATGAAGGGATGCTATACCCGTTGTTAAATCTTGCGCAATTATATGAGCAGCAACGCTGGGAAGAGGCCAACACCGCGATCGCCCAGCTCAATATCTCTGAAAAGATGGTGATTAAAACCATGAGCGACGCCATCAAATGGACCGATGAATTTCAGCTATGATGATAAAACTCATTACTGTACTGATTCATTTCGGCTTTATATTCCTTTCCAGAGCCCTCTTCATCCCATATTTTTATCGCGTATTTTTTCCATTCCTGCGCCAGATTATCCAGTTCATGGCTGAACTTAAATACCGCGTCAGGCTAAATAAGCAACCCGACTTTATAAATCGCTAAGGATATTGATAACCAAAATGTGTGAGTTGATATTTCAGCTATCTGCCGGTCGTCAGGTATGCCGTGTTTCATCACCAGTTCGTTTTCGCGTGATATTGACGACCCGTTCGGCGTGCCGCCCACCCGTTACGAAGCTGTCGCGCAGCCCTGTCGCCGGACAATAACGGGCGTGGGTAAGAAGGTGGCAAACATTGAAATTTGTACTATCATTTTTCTGTATAATGCAATGATTACATTGCATATTTTTAACATCTCATCAATTTTCAGGAAAACGAATCATGAAAGTATGGAATAAAGTTCTGCTGGCTTCGCTGATCGGATTAGCTATCGCCGGCTGTGACGACTCTTCCAAAGTGGATGCGCAACTGGATAAAGCGAAAGATAACGCGCAGCAAATCAAAGAAGCCGCCGATAGCAAGGCCGATCAGCTCACGGACGCGGCGAAGCAGAAAGCCGATGAATTGAAGAAAGATGCGTCCACGCATATCGACCAGCTCAAGTCGGAATCCGCGGCGATTAAAAATGAAGCCGATCAACGCGCCAAGGCCATTACCGAAGAGGCGAAAGCGAAGGCCGGCGACATCAAAGAACAGGCCAAACAGCAGAGCGACCAAATCGTCGAGCAGGCAAAAGATATCAAGGATAACGCCATCAGCGGCGCGCAAAATCTTTCCACCGAAGCGCAAAAACAGACCCAGGCGATCAAAGACAGCATCAGCAAAGATAACGCTCAGCAGACAACAACCCCGGATGCTCAGCCGGCGCCGGTAACCGAAGCGGAACCGACGCCCGCCACGCACAGCCACCCTTAATGGATTTTGCTGTCGCATGACTTAATCAATCAGGGCCGTCTGACGGCCCTTTTCCCTTCACAAGGGGCTGTTAGTCACAAATTTACGGATAACGGTATATAGGTTCAGTGTTATTTCGTGCGCGAAAAGAAAGATAATTTTATGCCACGTCGAAGCACGCGCCCGACAAGGCGCGGAATAGCGTTGCACCTTCCCTTCAGAAAACGATATCTCGGCCGCTTGCCTGCGCCAGCGATTGAGCGTAGGATTTTGATGATTAAAAACCAACCGGTCTAAATCATGGACGCCGAATCTCATTCCGAACTGAAACCGCGCCGGGGACGACCGCCGAAAACGGCGCGCGGCTTCGCCGATACGCGTGAGGAATTGATTCGCTCCGGTCTGGAAGTGATTACCGAGACCGGCTATCTGTCCGCCGGCATTGAGACGATAATTAAAAATATTTCGGTGCCGAAGGGCTCTTTTTATCATTACTTCAAAAGTAAAAAAGAGTTCGGTCGCGCGGTGCTAACGGCTTACGCTTCATTTTTCGCTCACCGGCTGGATAAGTTTTTACTGCATACTCCGTCGCCGCCTTTGCAACGACTGCAAGACTTTGTCGCCCATGCGGGGCTGTCCATGGCGAAATATGACTTTAAGCGCGGATGTCTGGTCGGCAATCTGCTGCAAGAATCTCCACTGCTTCCTGACGATTACCCCGACATGCTCAAAGCCATTCTGCAAGACTGGGAAAACCGCGTTGCGCAATGTCTGGAAGAAGCGCAACGGGCCGGGCAGCTCGCCGTGACCACCTCCCCGGCCTTGCTCGCGCGGATTTTTTGGTCCGGCTGGGAAGGCGCCGTTATGCGGGCGAAATTATTCCGCTCGGCGGAACCGCTGGAGCAGTTCTGGTCTTTCTTTCTGCAAAGCATTGATAAAAAGAACACCTGCGATCGGGAAAATGAAAAAAACCGTTTTCCGAACCTTAACTCTTCTTCACCACCGGGACGTGGTGTGTGACTCATTACCGCGTTATCCGCCCCTGCCGGAAAGCGGCATTTCAGGCCGGAAGGAACGCTTAACCATAAAGGCGCAATAATGAAAGCTCTCGTACTCGAACAACAAGACGATAAAACCCTGGCTGAAGTAAAAGACATTACGCTTCCCCCGATGGCGGACGGCGACGTGTTAGTGGATGTCGCCTGGTCCGGCCTGAATTACAAGGACGCGCTGGCGATCACCGGTAAAGGAAAAATTATCCGCCAATTCCCGATGATCCCCGGCATTGATTTTTCCGGTCGGGTAAACCAAAGCAACGATCCTCGCTTTGTCCCCGGCCAGTCGGTGATTTTAACCGGCTGGGGCGTGGGCGAAACCCACTGGGGCGGTCTGGCGCGACAAGCCTGCGTCAAAGGCGAGTGGCTGACGCCGTTGCCCGAAGGGCTGGATGAGCGACAGGCCATGATAATCGGCACCGCAGGTTTTACCGCCATGCTTTGCGTCATGGCGCTGGAAGACGCGGGCATAAAACCGGACAGCGGCAAGGTCGTGGTGACCGGCGCCAGCGGCGGCGTGGGCAGCACCGCCGTCGCCTTGCTGCATGCGCTGGGTTATTCCGTGGCGGCGATAACCGGCCGTGAGGCGACGCATGACTATTTGCGCCGACTCGGCGCCGGCGAAATTCTGCCGCGCGCCGATTTTGCGCAATCCCGACCGCTGGAAAAACAGCTTTGGGCGGGCGCGGTGGATACCGTGGGCGACGCCGTGCTGGCGAAAGTGCTGGCGCAGACCAATTATGGCGGCTGCGTCGCCGCCTGCGGCCTGGCGGGCGGATTCAACCTGCCGACCACGGTTATGCCTTTCATCCTGCGCAACATCCGTTTGCAGGGCGTGGATTCCGTCTTCCTCCCCGCTGATCGTCGGGCCGAGGTCTGGCGTCGATTAGCGAAAATTCTGCCGGAGAGCTTTTACCAGCAGGCCGCCAGCGAAATCAGCCTGCAAGAAGCGCCCCGCGCCGCCGCAAATCTTTTGCAGAATAAAATCCAGGGGCGCACGCTGGTCAGGATTGACGGCGAATAACCCCTAATTTGAGTATCCGGCGGGCAGGAAAATAATCCGTCGTCGTGAGTGATAATCAATAGATGTTGTCAGGGGGAGCAACGCGCCTACGCGGGTCGCGCCCCTGACGCTATACGGATACTCGCGACCCTAAATCCGCATCCTGACGATCGCCGCTCACCAGATGGGTAAGCTCGCTGCACCGATAGATGCGCTGGTTTCTCAACGTAAAATGCGCCAGCACCTGTATTGTACTGCGAGCGCCATCTTGCTTTTCAACGTCCACCAAATGGTGCGTCAGCACTTCGTCCCCTTGCGACGCCACAGCCACAATTGTCAGCGTCATAGATCGCGTAACCTGCTTGAGCAATGCCATGTGATGTAAAAAATCTTCATAACATAAGTAATTACCATTTACCCATTGCTCATAGTCCGCATCGAAAAGCTCGGTCATTAATGCCGGGTTATGAACCGGCGAAGTGATTATCTGGCGTAATGCCGCCAACACATGTCGTTTTGCGGAATATTCCATTTTCGTCTCCCTGGTTGCGTGAATACAGAGAGCTTAAACCAACCAAAGTCTGTCATAATAACCATATTCTGACATTAAATAATGATTTTAAGCCATAATGATTATCCGCAGCGAAAAACTGGAACATACGAAAAAGCACCTAACGCCCTGGCACCAGCATGACGCAGGCCAGCTTTACTGGTTAAATCGGGGCATGATTACGCTTGAGACGCCGGTTCAACAAGGGGCGTTGACGCCGGGTTGTATTGGCTGGTTTCCGCCGCATGTCGCCCATCAGGCATGCGCTTTTGGTCATATGACGGGATTTATCCTCTATCTGACGGCGGAATATTGTCGGGAACTCCCTACCGCGCCGCAAATTTTCAGCGCAAATCGCCTATTGCAGGCGCTGGTGGAACGTATCGCCAACCTGAATGCGACTTCATTAACGGCACAACATCTGCGCCTGGTTCAGGTTCTCATCGACGAACTGTCATCAGCCCCGACGGCGCCGTCGCATCTGCCGATGCCGCAGGATAACCGGGCGCTGAAAGTCGCGCGCGAAATACTCGAAAATCCGGCCGATCCCCGCCCTCAGTCGCAATGGGCCGATTATGGCGGCTTGAGCGCGCGAACGCTGAGCCGGCTTTTTCTGGCGCAAACGGGGCTCAATTTCGCGCACTGGCGTCAGCAAGCCCGTCTGTTGCGCTCCATGGAACTATTGGCGAAAGGCGATCCCGTCGGCAACGTCGCTACGGCCTGCGGCTACGAAAACGTCAGCGCCTATATCGCGGTTTTTCGTCAACGCTTCGGAATTACGCCCGGCGGCTATTTTGCTGAAAAACAGGGTTATTAGCGGCCGCCGGCGGACGGAATTTTACTGGTAAGTCAGCGTAAAGGTGGCGTCGCCGTTGGCGGAACCGGCGGTCACGCTATCCTGCGTCGCCACATACTGGCCGTAGAACACCAGTTGCGCATTGCTGACGCCGGCGGTCAACGGGTATTGCTCGCTCGCACCGCCAAGCGGAATACGATTGCGATCTTTATCCAGAATCGCGATACCGACATGCGCGGCGGTGCTTTCGCTATTCAACGCCAACAGCGTCGAGTCGTTCGCATCCGCCGTACCGGAAAACGTGGCGGAGACCGAAGACACCGCCGAACCGCAGCGTTCAAGATTGACGGCAAACCTGACCGGATCCGCCCCCGCTTTACCTGCGGTGAACTGCTTTGCGGCCAGCGTTCCCATATTGACGGTTTGCTCCTGCGAAGCCACGCTGACCGCACAACTGTTCGACACCAGTGTCGCGGTGAGCCGCATATTCGTTGATCCCAGCTCCGCGTGTGCGGACAACAAACCGCCCCACAACCCGGCCGCCAATGCCAGATGCTTGGCCGACGCCCGACGGCGCCAAATAGCAGACAATATCATCGTGACGCCTCCATCAGTCAAAGTCGACGCGCAGATAGGCCAGCGCGCTCACGACGCCCGCCTCTGGCGTATTGCCCGTTACGCTGACCGGGTAAGCGGTGATCGTCACGTTGGCGCTGGCGTTGTCATCCAGCGTAAAGGGCAGCACGCTGGAGAGGTCGTTAGGCGTCAGCGGGCGACTGCTGCTGTCGGTCACGACGAAGCCGACATCGCTGTTATCGGAGACAATCGCATTCCCGGACGCCGTATCCGCCTGAACGCGCAGCGACAGGTTGGTCTGAGCCTCAATGCCGTTACAGGCGATGCCGATCGTCCGGGTGGCCGCTTTCACGCCGTCAGGCTTGCTTCCGGCCGAGCTGAATGCGCCGGTGGAAATATTGCCGAAATCGATGGAGATCACTTGCCCCGCATTCAGCGTACAGCTTTGCGGCACCGTCATCGTACCGCTCAAAAAACCTTGCACCAGAGGGGATCCGGTTCCCTGCCCCAGGCTGCCTTGATTGCCGTACACAGCGAAGATGGGCATTAGCGGCAGCGTCGTCACGCCGACGAATTTGCGTTTAATGCGGAAACTCACCTGTACCCGGCTGCCGGTGGTCGCCATGCCGCCGCAGCGGCCGTTACAGTTATTGGATAAATCGACAAAGGGAACATTGTGATAGCTACTGCCGCCCGATGCGTTATACACGTAGATCTGCGAGGCGACCTGCAAATAATCATTGCCGATAATGTCGTACCAGTTAGCGGAGCCGTCGGAAAAAGAGAAGCTCAGGGAGGATCCTGGCTGGGCGGTATAATAGACGGTATCTCTATTATTACATCCGCCGCTAATGGTATACGAACCGCTGTCTGTTTTTTGGTTCCAGCCGGTGGTATAGCCGACATAGTTTTGCTGCGAGGCGAACTGAAAATTGAAATCATAATTCACGGGCGTACCCGCCGCGGTATTGCACTGTATCGCCAGGGCGTGCTGCGCGGCCAAAAAACAGAATACGGCCAGCATTAGCTGCCACTGTTCTTTTACTCTCAATCCGATTAACGTTATTACTGCTCTTTGCATAACTACTCCGCCTTGGCATGGCGCCTGCTGGTTTACTGTCCCGCGGTTACTGGTAACTCAGTGTAAAAGTGGCGTCGGCATTGGCCGAGCCGGGCGTCACGGCGGCGCCGGTTCGCACGTACTGCCCGTAGAACGTCAAGGGTTGATTACCGCCGCCGGCGGTCAGCGCGTAAACTTCGCTCGGCTGACCGATAGCAATGCGATTGCGATCTTTATCCAAAATCGCCACCGCGACATTCGAGGCCGAACTGTCGCTATTGAGCGCCAGCAGCGTGCTATCGTTGGCGTCTTGCGTGCCGGTAAAAGTGACTTGTACGCCGGTCGTCGCCGCGCCGCAGTCCTCCAGGGTAATCTGGAAGCGAGTCGGGTACGGGCTTTGCTGCGCGCCGATAAATTGCTTGCTGGCCCAGTTCCCCAGATCCACGGTTTTGTTCACGCTGTCCTGGCTGACGACGCAACTGTTGGCAAGCACCGTGACGGTCAACTGCACATTGCTCAGCCCCAAATCCGCCAGCGCGGACGGCGCCAGTATGACGAGCAGCAGGCCAACGCCGAATTTCAAGCCGCGACGCCCGGCTGCGCGGGCGGTCGAATGGAGAGATAAAGAAGCAGTCACCTGATTTCCTCCTGCTAGTAAAAGTCGACGCGCAAATAGCCTTTACCTGTCGCCAGTCCGACCTGCGGCGTCTTGCCGGTGACGCTGACCGGATAAGCGCCTATCCTGACATTGGCGCTGGCGGCATCGTCAAGGACGAACGGGATCACGCTCGACAGGGTGTTGGGCGTCAACGGATTGTTGTCGCCGTCGGTGATGATGAAGCCGATATCGGCGTTGTCGGACACGATCATATTGTCTTTCACCGTATCGGCCTGCACGCGCAGCGACAGGCTGGTCTGCGCTTCAATACCCTTGCACTGAATACCGATGTTACGGCTGACTGGCGTGACGCCCTCCGCTTTTTGACCGACGGTTTTGAACGCGCCGGCGGACACGCTGCCGAAATCAATACTGATGATCTGGCCGGCATTCAGCTCACAGCTTTGCGGCACCGTGACCGTACCGCTCAAATAGCCTACGGCCAGCGGGCTGCCGGTTCCCTGCCCCGCGCCGCCCTGATTGGCGTACAGATAAAAAATCGGAATGGAGGATATCGTCGTGATACCGACGAAAGGACGTTTGATGCGAAAGTTGACCCGTACCTTGCTGCCGCTGGCCAGGGTTGTACCGCAGCGGCCGTTACAGTAATTATTGACGTCGGTGAACGGCACATACTGGTACTGAAGTTGTCCCAGATTGACGTTATTGATGGCGATCTGCGAGGCGACTTGCAGATAATCATTGCCGCTGATGTCGTACCATTTGGTATCGCCTTCGGCGACGGCGAAGGTCAGCGACGGGCCGACCTTTGAGGTGAAATAGGTATCGGGACCGCCTTTACATCCGCCGCCGATCGACGAGGAGCCTGAAGCGCTTTCATTCCGCCAGCCGGTTTCATAACCGGCATAGTTCTGGCTTGAGGCGATCGTATAATTAAAATTGTAGGTAGTCGGGGAACCGGTGGTCGTATTGCACTGAACGGCCCATCCCAACTGCGGCAGCCCCAGCGCCCCCGCCGTCAGCGCGATCCCCAGCGCCTTGCCGCGCGTGACGCAGACGATTTCTTTTACAAGTTTTTTCATTAGTGTTCCGCTTTTCATGCAAATACTGTTGGTCGATCTTGATCGCCGTCGCGCAGCATGTGCGACGTTTCGCGTTACTGGCATCCGGATTTGAGGTAAGTAATCGGCTGATTTTCGCTGCCGCCGGGCAAGGTGTAATCGACCAGACACTGCTGCTGCGCGCCGCCGCCCCATTCAACTTTCAGCGTGCCGTTTTTCGGCAAGCCGGACAGGAACACCTGGCCGTTATCGCCGACGATGCCGGTGTAGTCACTGTCGGTACGCGTCACTTGCGCCCCGAACGGCACAATCTTGCCGTTGCGCTGTTGCAGCGTAATCAACACGCGGCTGCCCACATGGGCGTGAAAGTCCGCCAGTACCAATGCGCCGCGCGTCGGCACCACGTTCACCACCGCGTTGTCGACTTCGGTATTGGTCTTGAGCGAATCGACATCCAGCGCAATGCGGTTGGCGCGATACACGCTGGCGTAGGGGATCACCGCATAACCGCGACGGTCGGTGCGAATGCCGGTGGTATTGTTTAGTCTCACATCTTCCGCGCCAGGCGCTTTGATCAGCACATTGGTGTCGCCCAGCGGTTGACTGAGGGTGATGCCGTTGGCGTGAGCGACGATGCCGCCATCCAAGCCGTAATTAACCTGATGGTAATCTCGGTAATAGCTATAACCGACGTTGCTATTGCCGTAAGCGCCCTGATAGTTGAGGTCGGCGCCGCCGCTATAGCCGATGTTTTTATTGCCGTAGCCCTGACGAACGCTGTAATTAAGATTATTGTCTTCCAGCAAGGTGCCGCTGACGCCAGCCTGATGAACGGTGCGGTGATGGTTGTCGGCGGTGGCGTTATAGGTCGCGTAAGCGCTGTTGCTGGAACTGCTGAAGATGCCTTTGTTGCGCACGGGACTCAGCCATTCGCCAAGCGGTAACGAGAGGTTGATCGAAACCATCCGATCGCTATCGTCAAGCGCCCGGCTCTTGTTGTAGCTGTACGTCAGGTTATAACTAATGTGGTTATAGTTGCCGCTATAGCCCGCTTGCCACAGGTCGTTGGTGCGATCGCTCTGCCAATAGGTCTGCCGGTTGGCGGAAAAGAACAGCGAACCCAACCCATCGCCCAGTTGCTGAGAAATATTGGCCTGCATTTGGCTTTTCTTGGCGTGGCGCAGGTCGTAATAGTCGCGATAGACGACGCGATCGGTCACCGTATCGTCTAGGGTATAACCGCGCATATTCTTGTAGCTGGCTTCATCCAGCGTAAAGAACCCCTTGGTGGAGTAACGGTAGCCGAGCAGTTGAAAGTTGGTGCCGAATTCGTTAAGCGATTTAGCATATAAGAAACGCAGCGACTGTCCGTCATGTTCACTGTCGTCCGAGAGTCTGGTATGGGCTTGCGTGACATCCAGAGATAACGCCCCCCAATTCCCCAGGTTCTGCCCCGCGCCGATCGCCACAGATTTGTAGTCGTCCGATAATTGGCTGCCGCCATACAGCGTAGTGCCGTACGGCAATCCCCAGATCAGGGTACCCTGCGCGAATTTTGGTTTACTCTGCTGGCTAAGGTTGCTGCGGTATTCCGCCAGCGTAACGGCGTATTTAATGTGACCTTCGCGTTGCAGCAGCGGCACCGCCGAATAAGGGATGTTAAAGCTATTGACGCTGTTGTCGCTTTCAGTCACGGTCACTTGCAAATCGCCGCTCGATGACGTGGGGTACAAGTCGTTGATAACGAACGCGCCCGGCGCGACATAAGCCTGATAAATCACATAGCCGTTTTGTCGGACGGTGACCCGGGCGTTGCTTTTGGCGATGCCGCGGATCGTAGGCGCGAAACCGCGCAGGCTGTCCGGCAGCATGGTGTCGTCGGAGGCCAACTGCACGCCGCGAAATCCCAGACTGTCGAACACTTCGCCGGGCGTCGTGCTATCGCCGAGCGTCACCTGGCTGCGCCAGGGGGTAACGGCATGTTGCAGGTAGGTGCTAACGTGTTGCCAATCGCTGTTGCTGGCGTTGCGCTGCTTGCTGTAGTTCCAGGTGGAAAAGTCACGCAAACGCCAGCCCTGCCAGTTAATCCCGCTGTCTAAATTGAGAAAGTAATTGTCGCTGCGCGTATCGCCGGAGGTGTTGCTGCCGGTGAAATGGTAATTGAGCAGCGCGGTGGTGATGCCGTCGTCCCACTGCTCCGGCGGAATGTAGCCGCGCCCGTTGTGACTCAGCGCGATTTGCGGCACGCTGAGATAGAGGCGTTGCAGCCCGAAGTCGAAGGTACTCGTGGCGTCAGGGATTGCCGTCGGCAACGAGAGGCATTTATCTTTTGGCGCGTCCGCGATAGCGTTGATGCCGCCGACATTCACGCCGAACTGTTCCAGCATCGGGCGCGTCAGGCAGGCCTCCAGCCCGGTATTATCTGGAACGGATGCGGTTTTCGCGGCGGCCGGTCGGTCATGAAAGGCGACGTCGCGCGAAGCGACGAATTCGTCGTTGATATAAATATCCACACGATAAAGACCGGGCGGCTGTCCTTCACCCCGTTCAAAACGCGACAGGTCGGCAACGGCGGACGGATCGTTCGATAGAAACGATGGATTAAAATACTCTTCTGCCGATGCGCCGCCGAATGGGAGCGCGATGCTCAATATCATCGCCTGATAAAGCGGCTTCAGACGACAAGGTACAGGGATGAGCGACTGCATTCGAAAATCCTCGCTGTTTATAACGAAAACACGCCCGCGCGCGAAAATCGGGTCATTGCTTTAATCTCGGCGCCATTGGCCATGCGGAAAAATCACTTCAGCACGCCGTTCGCTTTAGGCGTATTGGCGCCGTAATCGTTGATGGTCTGATAGGTCAGATCACCGCTGGTTCCGGCCGGAAGCGGTATCGAAATGCTGCCTTTGGGCGGCACCATGGTGTTAGGCAGTTTTTTCCCGCTCCGGTAGATGTTTACCAACGTAATGTAATAAGGAGAGGGATTTTCGATATGGGCCGTCTCGCCGACGCGAGTGAAACGCAGTTGGCTTGGCGCATCGACGGGCGAAACATCCAGATTGGCGGGGCGAACGAACATTTTGATGCGGGACAAGACCGCCAGTTGCAGTACATTTTTGTCCTGAAGTTCATTTTTATCCACCGAAGGAATCGCCTTGACGTTCATCCAGAAGACAGACTCTCGGTCAGTGGGCAGCGGTTTGCCGACATACATAATACGCAGCGTGTTTTCCCCTTTGGGATTCACAACGAACAGCGGCGGCGTAACGACGAACTCGGTGGTTTTATTACCGGTGCTGTCTTCTACCCAGGACTGAATCAGAAAACGCGATTTCTCATCGCTATTATTAATAGCCAGTGATGTCTGGGGCGCGCCGGCGGGATAAATAACACGCGTTGCGCCAAGCCCGATGCCCCCGGCCTGCACGGCGTGAGAAACCGTCAACAGAGAAAGAAATACCATGCCGACGCGGGCTAATCGACGTAGCGGCATAGCATGTAATAATGGGGTATTGAACACGTTAGACCTCGTTGATGCATAAAAATAGACGCTGAACAGTCAGCTGTTTAAGGCGTTAGCGGCTGCGTTTCGGTCGGACGACAGGCGAAAATGGGAGCGACGGAGCGCCACCGCTCGGTGACGGTGAAGGGATGTCCTTGCAATAGCCCTTTTCAACTGAATCAGCCATCCCTGGCTTTATTCACGTCCTTGATACATGTTGCGAATTATTCGTACTGCCGAATTATTCGTACTGCATAGTAAAGGTGGCATCCGCATCAGCCTGACCAGGCGTTACCGTAGCCAGAGTTGATTTATAACGTGCGGTAAAGTTCAGCGTATTGGTGCCGCCGTTGACCAGAGTCTGCGCGGCGGAGAAAGTGGAACCATTTGGCGTCAGTACGCTACCTTTGCTGTCGGAAATTTCGATACCTACGCCGCCAGCGGTACCGGCGCCGCCACTGCTGATGTTGCTGGTAGCCAGTACGGTGTTGTCGCTGGTATCAGCTGAACCATTAAAGGCAACCGCTGCGGTAGTCGATACCGTGGTATCACAATCTTCCAGTTTGATAGTGAATGGCACTTTGGCGGAATAGGCCCCCACGCTGGTGAAGTTAGCGGTACGGTACTGGCCCAGGTTTACCGTCTGGTCGGCAGAATTGGTGCTGACGGCGCAGGCGGCGTTAACAATTTGGCCTTTAAAATGAACTGTACCGCCATTAACGGTTGTTGCGGCGGCAGCCAGGCCAGACGACAGCATTGATGCGCCGATCAGGGCACTGAGTAGTAATTTACGCATAAGTGACGATTCCTTATTACCAATAAAGGGCCACGTTAGTGGCTGATAAATGAATGTGGTTTATTGCCCACGAGGTTATTTCTCATCTTCCATCCTGAAATCAATATAAAAACGTGCTAAGAACGCGCTTAAATAGACTCCAGTGCAGTTACATCGAGAGAAAAGACATACACAACATCCTTGCCGCCCCTTATTATTTTCAAAAAACCGCCCCACAGACCAATCGACCAGAAAATGCCGGCAATACAAAACTAAAACGCAAAGCGAAAAACGGAAATAGAACAAAAAACCAAAGAGTGATGATTGAAACGTCAGCAGCAAAATAAAAAACTGCAAAACCACTGATAGCTCACAAAAACCTTAAATTGCAAAGTAAAATAAAAAAAACCATATGAATTGAAATATTAAAAAATTGTAAAACATCAATAAAAAACGTTATTCCACAACAACCAAGCGGCTTAAGCAGCAAATAAAAATAAATAAATTAATATTAAATTAACTAAAAAAACAGGATGAACAATAGGAAGGGAAATAAAGAAATGAAATTCATTGAAAATGATAGCGTCGCGTAACCTAATCTCTTACATTACAGAAAAAGATTAAATCACACGACCAGATCAAGTATTTATAAGATAAGCCAATATAAAAACTAGCTAAACGAGATACTTTTCAATCGCCCTCGTTCCAATTCAATCGCGTTTTCCGACTGTAATTTCTTCAAGATCCTGAAGATGGTACTTTTCGATAACGAGCTTCGCTCGGCGATATAGTTTAACACGCTGAAATGCTGTCTGACGTCCGGCGGGAGATTATGCAATGAAATCAGCATATTCCTTACGACGAAGTTCGAATCTCCGTCGTTATCGACACAAAAATCAACCAGTTGATGAAACCAGAAATTGACGATATTCAGCACGTCGTCAAACCGCTGATAGGCGGTGACCACCCTGAAAGCAAGATCGAACGGCAGACATCTTATTTTTCCATAATCCACCCTTTCGATATAGATATCATCACCGCCGAATACGGCTAAAGACCAGCCCACAACTGCCGGCGGTAAAATAACCGAGATAACTTTATTATCCCGTGTTCGCTTCATTAAAAACTCGCCCTCATCAAGAAAATAGATAAATTGCTCGCCGTCGGAGCGAAGGTGATAGCGTCGTTTTCCCTTTACAATTTCACTGGGCGTTGCTAAGCGAGCATGCGGAGAAAGCGTTCTTGTCAGACGATGTATGGATTGCTGTAGATCAACCATTCGAATAACCTTGTCAAAAATAAAACACCAGAACGTTATCCATCAGGAGTAGACCATCCTGATGAATTTCGAGCCAGTCAATAAGCGTGCTCAATTGTATTATTTAGCCATATTATGAAATGAAAAATATGACTATCTATTTCCCGCGTAATTGAATTCTACTTTGGGATATGTTGTTAACTTAAAACTATTTAAAGCAAAAGAAATAAACCATCCTCCATATTTATTTTTAATAACGACACACAGAGGAAAAACAGTTGAAGTATAGACAAAATCCTTACATTTTCTGCCAAACGAAAAAAAATAAATAAAAAAGAACATATATCTAAAAATAGAGATAAAATAGAGCAAGAAGGAGGAAAAAACAATATAAACCCAAAACGGCAGCATATAATTCGATTAATTATCGGCCAAATAGCCTCAACCAGGTGATAAAGAAGAATTATCCTATTGTCAGGTGACAAGAAATGTTAAACAGATATGTCAAATTCTGTGCCATTTTGTAGATAAATCGGCAAAGCGCCCCGGCAACCGGGTTACGCCTTGCTCGCCTTCGCTCAGCTTAAATCGACATTTTTACTGCCGAAAAACCAGGTCAATACGAACCCCGCCGCATAGGACACCAGCAATCCCGCGACGTATACCCCGATACCGGCATAAATGCCCTGCCCGGAGGTCATCAGCGGAATAGACACCACGCCGGAAGGACCGAAAACGGTATTCAGGCCGACAGGCAAGCCCAGATAGGCGACCAGACCGATGAAAAATCCCCCGGCCGCGCCGCCCAGACAGGCGGTGACAAAGGGTTTCAGCCTGGGCAGCGTGACCCCGTAAATCAACGGTTCGCCAATACCGAGAATGCCCGGAATGATCGCCCCTTTGATCTGAGTACGCAGCACCGAGCCGGCTTTCGCTCTGACGAACAGCGCCGCCGACGCCCCGACCTGCCCGCCGCCGGCCATCGCCAGAATCGGAAACAGCGAGTTAAATCCCTGGGCATCCATCAGCGCGAAATAGACCGGAACAAAGCCCTGGTGAACGCCGAACATGACGGCGATCAGGAATAACCCGGCCAGCACCGCGCTGCCAATCGGGTTGCCATTCAGATGCAAGAACAGCCATGACATCCCCTTAAACAGTTCGCCCCCGACCGGCATGATCACCACGAACGTCACCGCCCCCATAATCAGCAGAGTAATCAGCGAAGTCAGGATCATATCCAGGTTGTCGGGCATAAATTTCCGCACCGTACGCTCAACCCAGGCGCCCATAATCGTGGCGATCAGTACGCCGATAATGCTGCCTCGGGGGTCGATGGGCAGGCCGAAGAAGTTATCGATTCCCGCATAGAAGCCTACTTTGGCGTCGGGTACATAGCCCAACACAAACAGCGAAGCGATGATGGCGCCGTTCACGCCGGTGCCGCCGAACGCCTTTTGCGCGTTATGGCCGATCAGAATGCTCAAAAAGGCGAACAATCCCTTGCTGAAGACCTTCATATAACCGATGGCGCCGACCAGTCGTTGGTCGGGCGACTCAACGCCCAGCACCAGACTTTGCTCCAGCAGGGTCGCGATCCCCAACAGCAGACCGGCAGCGATAAAACCGGGGATCAGCGGCGTAAAGATAGTGGCGAACTTGGTGAAAAAGCGATGAATAGCGCTGCTTTGTTTCGCTTTGATCTGCTGCTTATTTTCCGCGGCGATCGACTTGAGATCCCGGCTCACGGCGGAATTTTCCGGCGCGTCGCGGCTTAGCCGCGCGTTCATTATGTCGGCGGCGGTTTGCGCTTTACCGGGGCCAAGAACAATCTGTAGCTGATCGTCGCCCTCAATTACGCCCATCACGCCGGCGATACGTTTCAGTTCATCGAGTTCGACCAACTCCCGGTCTTGCAGCGTTAAACGCAGTCGCGTCATGCAGTTGCCGCAAAGCGCGATATTGCCGCCGCCGCCCACATGACCGAGGATCTGTTCAATCAGGGCTTCATTTATTTTCGCCATCGTGGTGATGTCCTGTGTCGTGTAATGCCGCGCGGATAAAGCCGTTGTTGCGCTTCAGAAGCCTGCTGGCGTCAGCGGCGGAAAGATGGGCCAGCACCATGACAATCGCCGTTTTGCAGTGGTTGCCGCACTGGCTCAGCGCCTCGCTTGCGCGCTGCTGACTGCATTCCGTGGCCTGCATGACGATGTTGATCTGGCGCTGCACCAGTTTGGCGTTGGTGGCTTCGACATCCACCATCAGGTTGCCGTACACTTTGCCGCTGCGGATCATCGACCCGGTGGTCAGCATATTCAGTACCAGCTTCTGCGCCGTCGCCGCTTTCATCCGCGATGAGCCGGTCACCACCTCGGCGCCGACCACAGGCTCGATGGCGATATCCGCCAGCCGGCTCATTTCGCTATTCGGGTTACAGGTCAGCGCGACCACCGCAGCGCCCAACGTACGGGCATAGCGCATTGCCCCCAGGACGTAAGGCGTACGGCCGCTGGCGGCGATCCCCACCAGCACATCGCGGGAATTGAAATTCAGATCGCGCAGATCCTGCTCGCCCTGCGCCGCGTTATCTTCGGCATTCTCCACCGCCTGCAAAATCGCCGGATGTCCGCCGGCGATCAGGCCGACGACCTGCCCGCGCGGCGTGCCGTAAGTCGGCGGACATTCGCTGGCGTCCAGAATGCCCAGCCGGCCTGAGGTACCCGCGCCACAGTAAATCAGGCGGCCGCCGCGGGTAAAAGCGGCGCTAATCGCGTCCACGGCCTGCGCCGCCTGCGGCAATACCCGCTCGACGGCAAAGGCCACCTTTTGATCTTCGGCATTAATAACCTGAAGCATCTCCAGCGTCGGCAGCGTATCAATATTTTCACTTGCCTGATTGCGGCTCTCGGTCACCAGGTTGGATAAATCTATTTTCATAAGCGGGTTGCGTCATATTTGTACAGTAAGGAATAATTTATACCTGATAATGGGCAAATAAAATAATATTTTATTACTCTGAGACCTTCGTCGCCCATTTTGTTTTTCGTCATCGGCAACGTAAGATGGCTTGGATCAGGCGTCGGCTATGTGAGTTTCCACCATGAGATACACGCAAAAAATTATTCAGAACAAAGCGATATTTACCCCTGGCGAGCGCAAGATCGCGGATTACGTGCTGGAAAATCCGGCGGCGTTAAAACAGCTTTCCTCGCAGGGACTGGCGGCCGTACTGGGCATCAGCCAATCCAGCATTATCAAATTCGCCCAGAAACTGGGCCTGAAAGGCTTTACCAATCTTAAGCTGGCGTTAATCGAAGAGTGGGGACAGCAGGCATCGCGGCAAAAACAGCGAAGTTCGCACATTCATAACGCCATCAGCAGTGATGACAGCCTGCCGGCGATCGCCGAGAAGTTATGCGCGGAAAAACAAAAAGCGCTGCGGGATACCACCGATAGTCTTGATTTCGCCCAGCTACAGCAGGCGGTTTCGCACATCCAGTCCGCCAAACGCATTCAGATTATCGGCGTGGGCAGTTCATCGCTGGTCGCCAAGGATCTGGCCTATAAGCTGATGAAAATCGGCTATCCGGTTATGCATGAACTGGATAGCCATGTGCAGATCACCGTCGCTCAGTCCCTCAACGCCGCCGATGTGCAAATCATCATTTCATTTTCCGGTAAACGGCGGGAACTGCTGATTGCCGCCGAGGCCGCTAAAAAAAGCGGCGCGACGCTGATCGCCATTACCGCCCTGCAACATAATCCGCTGCGCGAACTGGCGGACTACACGCTGGATACCGTCGCGGATGAAACCCGCTGGCGCAGCTCTTCCATCTCCGCCAGAACGGCGCAAAACACCATTATCGACCTGCTGTTTGTCTGCCTTTTGCAGCAAAACAGCGAACAAAGCCGCCGTTTTATCAAGCAAAGCCAAACGCTGGTCGATCGGTTAAGCAAACCGAGCGCCGGATGAGAAATGAAGATGGTGAAGCCAATGTCCCCAGCAGCCCGATCAAGGCGATGCCGCCGCAGGGTACGCGCGGCAAAACAGTATTCACCGCGCGCCGTGCGATACGCTTATCCTCGATTGTAAGAGTCAACCGCAGAGTTGTAGCCGCCGATCATAAACTGAAGATCGCTCGGATCTTTTGACTCTTTAAACTGGCGGTAATAGTTAATCTCGCTATAAAGATAATTGATCACCGAATTATTCGTCACGCCGGCTTTTTTAGGATCGGAATTCTGGTCAATAAGCCGTTGCAGGCTGGCAAGATTGTCCTGCATCTCTTTGGCGATGGCATCCGCTTTGGCGACTTTATCCTTATCCTGCACATCTTCCGCCGACTCGATCAGCGAAACCAACTGTTCCGCCAGGTTCAAGCTTTTCAACTGATGATAGGCGTACATGTTGCCGCCCTTTTTCACCGCGTCCAGTTGCTTACCCTGATTCTGGTGATACACCACGTCCAGCTTCGTCTGAAAAGCGGCGTAACTCCGCAACGCCTGATTCAGTTCATTCTTAATGCGGGCGTCCGCGCTTTTCCCTTTAGCCAGATCATCTGTTTTATATTCGGCCGTGTCATAATATTGTTTTAGTTGCTGCTCTTCATTATGCAAGACTTCAAGCTGTTTCTTTAAATCGGCGGCGGCCTGAGTTAATTCAGGACTCCCCTGATAATTTAACGCCTCCGCCTTGGTATATTGCTCCATGATGTAATTATAATTAATCGGCGTGAGTTTCAGCGAATAAATGCCTGAACTATCGCCTTTATCGATATTCTGCCGTACGTAACTGCTCGCCGCACTTTCCAATCCACCGATGTTATTGAGCTGGTTGCTTATTTCAACGTAATAACCGACAGCCTGCGTCTCTTTTTGATCCTCGGACTGGCTGCTGGCGGCGGCAGTGGGCTCCTTGCCTGGCCCATCGCATCCGGCCAGACCGCACAGTAAAAGCGCGGAAAACAGGGTAGTGAGAGTAAATTTTTTTGCATTATTCATATAAGTATTCGCTTTATTTTAGCCATAGAAAGAGTATCGGAATAATAGTCTTTTCAGGCATTCTATCGCAACATCAAACGCCGCGAATTAAAGCGCTGAATTCAGGAAAATCTTATGGTATTCCCGCCGTAAAAAGAGATTAAAAATACGGCGACTATCCTGAATAATAAACTTGAAATAATTAGCTTTGCAGCGCTGAAAGTAAGGGACAAACTCGCGGGGAACATCCGGCGAGAGGCAGGCATCTCTCATTAAATCCCGATGCGCAATCCAGGGGACGGGCAAATCTTCCAGGAGCAAATACGCACGCGACTTGCCGGGCAGAGGCCTGCAAATGGGCCGGGTAATACGGCCAGCGCACCCGTCGCCTGAAGTAGGGCGAGTGGCGACATCGCCGAAAACCGACGATGTCGCGTATCGATGCTAATCGCGTTCGCCGGCATTAACCGCGCGTGTCCGCCTCGCGTACAACGTACCCCATGCCATCCCCAACACGGCCGCCGTCAGCGAACCGAGCAACACGCCGAGCTTGGCCGCGCCCAGTTGATTTGCATCGGCAAACGCCAGCATGGCGATGAAGATGGACATGGTAAAGCCAATGCCCCCCAGCAGCCCGATCAGGACGATGCCGCCCCAGGATACGCCGGGCGGTCGGTTGCATAAGCCGATCCGCACCATCAGCCAGCTTACGCCGATGATGCCCAACGGCTTTCCTATCACCAGCCCGGCCATTACGCCGACCATCACCCAATGAGCCCCCTGCGCCGAGAGATCGACGCCCTGAATGCTGACCCCGGCATTAGCCAGCGCAAACAGGGGCATAATGAAAAACGCCACCCACGGATGAAGCGCCATTTGCACCCTCATCACCGGGGGAAGCAGCTCGCGTCTGGCTACGCGCAACTGGCGGAAAGGCTGGGCCAGTCCGCTCGCATCATTATTGCGGGCGGAACGTCCCGCCAGCTCATTACCGATGCGCCGTACCTTGTCTAATGCGGACTCCTGCGTCCGCGCCGGGAATACCGGCGTGATGAGCCCGAGCACCACGCCCGCTATCGTCGGATGCACGCCCATAATCAGAAAACCGCTCCAGATGATGACGCCGGGTATCAGATAGACCAGCGCCGCGCCGACACCGATTAATTGCAAACCGAAGACCAGTAAAATCCCGGCCCCGGCGATCGCCAGCCCGCTATAGTCGAGCCCGGAGGAATAAAAGAGGGCAATCATCACGATGGCGACAAGGTCGTCGATAATCGCCAGCGTGAGCAAAAACACCCGGACATTGGCGGGAATCGCCCGCCCCAGCAGCGCAAGCACGCCCACGGCAAAAGCGATATCGGTGGCGGTGGGTACCGCCCAGCCGTGATGACGCGTCGGGTCGCTGTTAAACAACACATAGATCAACGCGGGCAGCGCGACGCCGCCGAAAGCGGCCACGATCGGCAGCATCGCCTGTTTGATATGACTTAGCGCGCCGGCGTGAATTTCATACCTGATTTCCATGCCGACCACTAAAAAGAAGATCGCCATCAGCCCGTCATTAATCCAGAAATGCAGCGGCTGAGAAAATGAAAACGATCCGACGGCCAGGGAAACCGGCGTATGCCATAACTGATGGTAGCTGGCGGCGAAAGGGGAATTAGCCCAGATTAAGGCGACGGCCGCTGCGGCAAGCAACACAATGCCGCTGACGGATTCGATATGGGCAAAACGTTCTAGTGCGGCGAAAGCGCGTTCGGCGAACAGACGAACGCGGGGAATTTTACGCGGTGACAGGTCGCGCCTCATAACGTGACAACTCCGCGCGGCGGCCCGACCAACGCAAAATGATAACCTGCCTGACTGTCCTATACAGCCGACACCCGGCGAAAATTTATCACGCCGCGGCGTCGGGAGGCAAGGCCGGCTATGCGACGGCAACCGCCGCGCCGCCCTCATCCTTTCGCACGACGCTAAATCCCATCGGGTGGATTCTAAACGAGAATTTTACCGACAAGGCAACAATGCCGCCGGGCGTTATAACGGCGTCACCGCGTTGACCTGATGGTGAAAGACATAAGGATCGGACAGTAATTCGAACTGTTCGTCATCGGGATAGGTCACCGCCACGGCATAATGCTCGCCGGCAAACGCCGTCACCGCCGCGATGTCCCGCCAATATGTCGCCAGGAAAAAATGTTCCCACTCTCCCTGGGTTTCACGCCTGACGAACGCGCCCAGATTACCGTCGATCCCTGCTGAATGCTGAACGCCGGTACGCTGAAGGTGTTTAGCAAATGCTTCAGCATAATCCACCGGCACGCAGCCGTGCCATGTGCGCACTATCATGTTAATCATTCCCGTTTTTTATGAAGAGATTTAACAGATTAACATGACCTTGTTGAATAATCAGAATTTGGCCACGCCCCCCTACCGGCCTCCCCTGCGAAGGGAGAGTTGGGGTGGGGTCAATCGCAGCACAGGCGATGTCTGCCGTTACCCCCACCCGGCCTCCCCCTTGCCAGGGGGAGGAGCAACTCCCTCCCCTGCGAAGGGAGGGTTGGGGTGAGATCAATCGCAGCATAAGCGATGTCTGCCGCTACCCCCTACCGGCCTCCCCCTTGTCAGGGGGAGGAGCAACTCCCTCCCCTGCGAAGGGGAGGGTTGGGGTGGGGTCAATCGCAGCACGAGCGATAAAGGTTTATTGTTGATCGAACAGCAATTATCTTTCGCCACGATCAGACTGTATCTGGAATATCAGAAGCGGATACAATGCGCCTGCATGTTTATGTCTTTTTTGTCTGCGGATTCGCCGACAAGGGCCGTTTCAGAAATAACGCAAGGCCGGTTTCTTTCGTTCCTCTATTATCAGGATTAGCTGTCGATGAAACTCAATTTTCCACTGGTGGCCTTAGCCACAGGCGCATTCGCCATTGGTACCACCGAATTCTCCCCAATGGGATTATTGCCGGTTATCGCGCGCGGAGTTGATGTCTCCATCCCCGCGGCAGGTATGCTAGTCAGCGCCTATGCCATCGGCGTGATGATCGGCGCGCCGGTAATGACCCTGCTGCTGTCGCGTTATTCCCATCGCAGCGCGTTGATTTTCCTGATGAGCATTTTCACCCTGGGAAATCTGTTATCGGCGCTCTCGCCCAACTATACGGTGCTGCTGCTTTCCCGCCTGATCACCAGCCTGAATCACGGCGCTTTTTTTGGCCTCGGATCGGTGGTCGCCGCCAGCGTGGTGAGCAGGGATAAACAGGCCAGCGCCGTCGCCACCATGTTTATGGGCTTGACCATCGCCAATATCGGCGGCGTGCCGGCGGCGACCTGGCTAGGGGAAATGATCGGCTGGCGCATGTCTTTTGCCGCGATATCCGTATTGGGATTGGCGGCGATGCTAAGCCTGCTGCTGTCGCTCCCAGCGGGAAAGGCGGGCCAGCGCCCGCAGGTTCGCCAGGAGCTGGCGGTGCTGACCCGCCCGGTGGTGGTGATGTCGCTATTGACCACCGTACTGGGCGCCGGCGCCATGTTCACCCTGTACACCTACATTTCACCGGTGCTGGCCACCCTCGCCGATGCGTCGCCGGCGTTTATCACCGTCATGTTGATATTGATCGGCGTCGGCTTTTCACTCGGCAACTATCTGGGCGGCCGCCTGGCCGATCGCTCGGTTAACGGGACGCTGAAAGGCTTTTTTCTGCTGCTGATTGTGTCGATGCTGGCTATTCCCTGGCTGGCGAGAACAGAAATCGGCGCGGCGTTCAGCATGATTGTATGGGGCATGGCGACCTTTGGCGTGGTGCCGCCGCTGCAAATGAACGTGATGCGGGTCGCCCATGAAGCGCCGGGCTTATCCGCATCGGTCAATATCGGCGCGTTTAATCTGGGCAATGCGTTAGGCGCCGCCGCGGGCGGCGCGGTGATCGCGGGCGGGCTGAGTTACGCCTATATCCCGGTCGCCGGCGCGTTGATCGCCGGCCTCGGGCTGCTGCTGGTGCTGTATTATTCCCGCGGTCAGCGCGCCCGGGCATAAGATCGCAGCCATTCGCGCTGGCGGCGTGCGGGGATAAGAAGAAATATCCGGCGTTTGGCGCGCTTCCCATCGCCTTTCGCGTTGGAAGCGCCGCTACTCCCTGGTCGGCGACTGACGGCACAAGCTGGCGGACAGGCGATCCAGCAGAATCGCCATCAGCACCACCACAAAACCGCTCTGCAATCCCTGCCCGACGTCCAGTTGCTGAATGCTGGTCAGGATATCGTTGCCCAGCCCGCCGGCGCCGACCATCGAGGCGATAATCACCATCGACATCGCCATCATGATGGTCTGGTTCACCCCCGCCATAATCGACGGCAAGGCATTGGGTAACTGCACTTTCAGCAGCAGCTGACGCGGGGTACAGCCGAACGCCAGCCCGGCCTCGATCAGCATTTTATCCACCTGGCGGATCCCTAAATCGGTTAAGCGCACCACCGGCGGCATCGAAAACAGTACCGTGGCGAAAATGCCCGGCGGCCTGCCGAGGCCGAACAGAATGGTCGCCGGGATCAGATAAACAAACGCCGGCATGGTCTGCATAAAATCCAGCAGCGGCCGCACCGCCATACCGATGCGCCGATGTCGGGCAATCAGAATGCCCAGCGGAATACCAAGCAACAGGCTGAAAAACGTCGCCGACAGGGTCAGGCCCAGGGTTATCGCCGCGTGCTGCGCATAGCCGCTGTAGACGATATACAGCGTCGCGGCCGCGCTGAACAGCGCGAATCCCCAACCCAGCCGCCACCAGCTCAGCGCCACCGCCAGCAGCACCAGCCCCCAGGGGGAGAGCAGCAGCAATCCCTGTTCCAGTCCGCCGGAGACGCCGTCGAGCAGCGCGGCGATAAATTCGAATATCTCGCCATGCTGGCTCAGCAGATAGCGCACCGCGTCGTCAATCTGGCTGCTGAAATTTAACGGTTCAGCCATGAGTGGTTCCTCCCGGCGCAGATGTTGAGTAAATATCGGCATAGCTTTCCGCCAGCACATAGCGCGACGTATCAATCCCGGAGAAGAAGCGTTGCACATAGGCGTTGGCCGGGGCGTTCACCAACTGCTCGGCGGTGCCGATCTGCACCAGACGTCCGTGTTCCATAATCGCAATCCGGTTGCCGATGCGCAGCGCTTCTTCGATATCGTGGGTGACGAAAACGATGGTGCGCTGCTGCTCCGCCTGTAGCCGCAGCAGCAGGCTCTGCATTTCCCGGCGGTTAATCGGGTCCAGCGCGGAAAAGGCTTCGTCCATCAGCAACAGCGTCGGATTAACCAGCAGCGCCCGCGCCAGCCCGACGCGCTGCTGCATGCCGCCGGAGAGCTGGTGCGGCATATGGCGGGCGACCTGCGCCAGCCCCACCTGCTCCAACGCCGCCAGCGCCGCCTGATATCTGGCGGCGGCCTTGACCCCCGACAGTTCCAGGCCGAACGCCACGTTATCCAGTACGTTGCGCCGCGGCAATAAGGCGAATGACTGAAAAACCATACTCATGGAACGACGGCGAAGATCGATTAATTCCGCCGCCGATAAAGCGGAAAGCGCGTTATTTTCAAAAAATATCTCGCCCGCCGTCGGTTCAATTAACCGATTGAGTGTACGCAATAAAGTTGATTTACCCGATCCGGACAATCCGACGATAACGAATATTTCCCCCTGGCGGATATGCAACGAAACATTATTTAACGCCACCGACCAACCGTGCGCGGATAATAATTCCGCGGCGTCCTTTCCCGCTTGTAAATAAGGGATCGCTTTATGTGCGCCGGGGCCAAAAACTTTATATAGCCCTTCAATTCGAATCAATTTCTCAGCCATTGATCACCTGATATTTATATTTTCTATATGTCGAGCATGCTGCTGACGGAAGTGAGTCATCCGCATATCGGGGCTCACTGTATAAGAAATAACACCGCGCCAATAAAACTTTATCATCTGAGTTATAACAAAATAATTTAACTCATCCCTGCGGTTGAAAATAACTCTCATGCCGGCTTTTGAAGGAAAATGATTCGTTAATCAGCCACTCTTTGACCCGGTGATACAGCGCGGATTCGCTGTCGCGCTGCGACTGGATCAGATAATAGCCGCGCTCGGTTTTCACCTCCGGCCCGCACGGGATAACCAGTTCGCCGTCATCCAGCAGTTGCCCCACCAGCGGCATCCAGCCCAATGCCACGCCCTTGCCTTTCAGCGCGGCCTCGATCAGCAGGGAATAGGCGTTAAAAGTTAACGAAGCGACTGAATTATCAAGAGTAATTCGCTGCGAGCCAAACCAGTCATACCAGGTCAGCCAGCGGCTCGGATTGGTCTCCGGCAAATTGAGCAGCGGCACCTTGAGCAAGGATTGCGGCGTATCCAGCGGCCCATACCGGCGGATAAATTCAGGGGTGCAAACCGGGACGACCAGCTCGGGAAACAGCTTTTCGCTGTGACATCCCGGCCAGTGGCCGTTACCGAAGGTAATGGAGAGATTAGCGTGGCTGTCGCGCAGGTTGAAGTCATTGGGAGAGGTGGAAATCTGCACGTCCACGTCCGGCATCAGGCGCTGTAATTTATCCAGCCGGGGCAGCAGCCAGTAGCTGGCGAAGCCCATATCGGTATCGATGCGCAGGGTATCTCTGGTTTTCTTTTTCTTTATTTTTTCAATCTGTTGGCTGATATCCGTCAGGCTGCTGTAAACAATATGGTAAAGCCGATCGCCTTCCGGGGTTAATAATACGCCGCGATGGCGACGTTCGAACAACGCCACGCCAAGTTCGCGTTCCAACTGATTAATTCGCTGGCTGACCGCCGGCTGCGAGGTTCCCAGTTCTTCGGCCGCCGCGGTGAAATTAAGATGACGGGCCGCCGCCTCGAAAAATATTAATGCCGGGAGCGACGGTAATCGATTAATTGCTGACATAATCCCCTCTTATCAAGGCATAAGTTTTTAACCCGTTCACAGTCTGTGGAGATTATGAGATAAAAAATTATATTAATGAAGTCGTATTCTTAAGGTGATTTAAGATATATGCTTAGCAGAAAACCGAATATCGTTATTTTAATGGCGGATCAATTAACCGCGGGCGCGCTTTCCGCCTACGGGAATAAAATAACCAGAACGCCCAATATTGATAAATTAGCGCAACAGGGCGTAGTGTTTGAATCGGCCTATTGCAATAGCCCGTTATGCGCGCCGTCCCGCGCGACATTAATGACCGGGCTGTTAAATTCCGAGAATAACGTTTTTGATAACGCCGCCGAATTCAGCGCGGAACAACCGACCTTCTGCCATTATTTGCGCGTACAGGGTTACCACACCATTCTGGCGGGCAAAATGCATTTTTGCGGCCCCGATCAGCTACACGGTTTTAATGAACGTCTGACCACCGATATCTATCCCGCCGATTTCGGCTGGACGCCAGACTGGCGAAATCCTGAAGTACGGCTCGACTGGTATCACAATATGAGTTCGGTGATCGACGCCGGCACCTGCATTCGCACCAATCAGCTGGATTTCGACGACGAAGCGGTGTTCCTGACCCGACAGAAGCTGTTTGATATCGCCCGTCAGGGCAATCAACAGCCGTTCCTGCTGCTGATGTCCCTGACCCACCCGCACGATCCTTTCGCCATACCGCAGCCTTATCTCGACCGTTATTCGCCGCAGGATATTGATTTACCGAAGGTGAGCGCCGCACAGGCGCCGTCGGACCCGCACTCCCGGCGGCTGCGCAAGATATACCAGTTGACCGACGACCTGCTGAGCGACGAACAGATCCGCCGCGCGCGCCACGCTTACTATGGCGCGGTCTCTTATGTCGACGATCAGTTCGGCGCCGTTCTCGCTACCCTGCAACAGACCGGATTGGACGAGAACACCATCGTGCTGGTGATTTCCGATCATGGCGAAATGCTCGGCGAACGCGGGCTGTGGTATAAAATGGGCTTCTTTGAGGGCGCCGCGCGCATCCCGTTTATCGTCCATGCGCCGGACCGTTTTGCCGCGCATCGCGTCGACGCCAGCGTCTCGCTGGCCGACCTGCTGCCCACGCTGGTGGCGCTGGCGGGCGGCGAGCCGTCATCGCTGCCCGCGACGCTGGCCGGACACAGTCTGCTGCCCCATCTGCGCCGGGAAGCCGGCCCCGACGGCGTGTATGCCGAATATCTGGCGGAAGGCGCGCTGGCGCCCATCGTGATGATTCGCCGCGGCGACTGGAAATACGTGCATTCGCTCAGCGATCCCGAACTGTTATTCAACCTGCGCGAAGATCCATTTGAGCTGAGCAATCTGGCCGCGGACGCCGATTGCCTGCCGGTGCTATCGGCGCTGCGCGACGAGGTGGCGTCGCGCTGGGATCTGCCGGCGCTGCACCAGCGCGTATTGCAAAGCCAGCAAAACCGCCTGTTTCTCAACCGGGCGCTGGCGCACGGCGCGGCGCCGGCGTGGGACTATCAGCCGGTGCAGGACGCCAGCCGCCGCTATATTCGCAATAATCAGACACTGGACGAACAAGAGGCGGTGGCGCGTTTTCCACGTCCTCACTCTTCCTCCCCTAACCAATAACACGGGAATTTATCATGCGCTTTCGTCATTCCGCCGTCACACTGCTTATCCCCTTACTGCTCGGCAGCGCTTTTTCGGCCCAGGCCGCCGTCGACGACGCCAGCTGCCGGTTAGTGAGAATGTCCGATCCGGGCTGGACCGACATCAACGCCACCAATGCGCTGGCCGGCGTGTTGCTGGAAGGACTGGGCTATCGGCAGCAGGTGCAAAACCTGTCGGTCGCGCTGGGCTTTCAGGGACTGAAATCCGCCCAGTTGGACGTTTTTCTCGGCAACTGGATGCCCGCGCAACAGCCGGTCATTGAAAAATTTACCCGCGACGGTTCGGTTGAAGTCTTGACCGCCAACCTGGCCAGCGCCAAATTCACCCTGGCGGTGCCGGATTACGTCGCCCAGGCCGGGGTAAAAAACTTTGCCGATCTGGCGAAATACGGCGATCGGTTCCAGCATAAAATTTACGGCATCGCGCCGGGCGCGCCGGCCAACCAGAATATTAAACGCATGATCGACCAGAAGGAGCTCGGCCTTGACGACTGGTCGCTGGTGGAATCCAGCGAAAGCGGCATGCTGGCGCAGGTTGAACGGGCGGTGAATAAAAAAGAGTGGATTGTGTTCCTCGGCTGGGAGCCCCACGCGATGAACACCCGTCATTCCCTGGTCTACCTTGGCGGCGGCGATGAGTGGTTCGGCCCGAATTACGGCAGCGCGACGGTCAATACCGTGGTGCGCAAAGGCTATGCGCAGGCCTGCCCCAACGTCGCCCGGCTGTTCAGCAATCTGCAATTCAGCGTCGACCTGGAAAACAAGGTGATCAAACGCCTGCTGGACGATAAGCAAACGCCGCGTGACGCCGCGCGCGCCGAGATCAGCGCCAACCTGCAACAGCTGGAACCGTGGCTGAACAACGTCACCACGCTGGACGGCAAACCGGGTCTGGAAGCCGTGCGCCAGTCCCTGGCGCGGTAAATTTTCAGCGCCACCAGAGGCGCGCCCGTCTCTGCAAACAGGCGATCGCCGCCCGCCTCAGGATACTTTGGTCAGCGCGGCGGCATCCGCCCAGGCGCGCAGTTCGCGCCAGCGTTCGTCCCGCGCCTCGGCCAGTTCGCTCAGCACCTCCGGCGTCAGGGATTTAAAGCGGCCCTGAGGCGAGAAATAGCTTTCCAGCGGCGCAAAACGTTTAGGATTGCGGTTGATGGTCAGCGCCCCGTCCTGATATTCCAGCAGCGGCCACAGCCCGGTATCCACCACGCTTTTCCCCAGCGCTATCGTGCTGTCGCTGGCGCAACCCCAGCCGGTGGGACAAGGGGCGAAGACGTGCAGAAACGCCGGACCGTCGACGGACGCCGCCTTCTCCAGCTTTTTCAGCAGATCGGACGGCTGCCCCACGCTGGCGGTGGCGGCGTAAGGCACATGGTGAGCGGCGGCTATCTGCAACAAATCCTTCTTGACGTTAAGGCGGCGCGGCGTGAAACCGGTCGGCGAGGTGGTGGTTCTGGCTCCCCAGGGGGTTGCGCCGCTCTTCTGAATGCCGGTATTCATATAGGCTTCATTGTCGTAGCAGATATAGATGATGCGCTCCTGACGATCGAACGCGCCGGACAGGGATTGCAGGCCGATATCCGCCGTGGCGCCGTCGCCGGCGAACCCCACCACCGGAATATCGCTGATGCCTTTGGCGCGCAACGCCGCCGCCAGCCCCGAAAGCACCGCGCCGGTGGCGGCGAACGGCGCGATCATCGCATTCACCCCCACCGCCATTTGCGGATAGATAAAGCCGACCGCCGACATACAGCCCGCCGGGATAACCACATGGGTTTTCGGCCCGAAAACCTTCAGCGCCAGACGCACCACCAGACTGCCGCCGCAGCCGGCGCAGGCTTTATGGCCGATAAAGTACTCTTCCGGCGGCAGGTTTTTAATCGATATGGACATGGGCGTCCTCCCGTTGAGCGGCAACCGCTGACGAAGGCCGATCGGGCTCCGGCGGGTCAATGCCAAGAAAACGCAAATCCGGTTCCTGCGCCGAGCGCCCGGCCGGCCGGGTTAATTCATCATACAGCCGCACCACATCCTCCAGCCCGATTTCCTGCCCGCCCAGTCCGGCGATCTGGTTGAGCAAACGCGGTACGCCCTTGCCGGTCGCGCTGGCGTAATCGAACAGCGCGGACTTGATCTCCACCGCCACCGCGCCCTGCTGACCAAAAGAAATGTCCTTCTCCAGCACGGCGACGGCCTGTACCCGGCGGGTACGATGGGCGCCAAACAGCGCGTCGAGCACCGCGCCCTGCGGGAAAGGCCGCAGGTAACGCAAACGCAGCAGCCCGACCGCTTCGCCCCGCGCGCGCAGCGCATCCACGGCGGCGCGCACCGTACCGGCCACGCTGCCGAGCGTAATCACCACCCGTTCGGCGTCCTCCAGTTGATAACCTTCGATAACGCCGTCGGTCATCCCCTCTTCCCCACGACCGAAATGGGCGCGGAAACGCCGGCCGATAGCGGCGATTTCAGCTAACGCGCCGCGCATCGCCTGATGTTGAAGATACTTGAACTCGGTGTACTCTCCCGGCCCGGCGGTGATCGCCAGGCTCTGCGGATGCTCAAGACTGAAGGTTCCCGGCGTCCCCTCGGCAAAAAAGCGGTTCGCAAGGAATGAATCCACCAACGCCTGTTGCGGCAACTGCACCGGCTCATAGGTGTGCGTCAGCACGAAACCGTCCAGATTGATCAGTACCGGCGTACGCACCTCGGGGTGTTCGGCCAGCGCATAGGCCTGAATAATCAGGTCCAGACTTTCCTGCGCGGTTTCGGCGTAAACCTGGATCCAGCCGCTGGCGAGCTGGGAAAGGGAATCGCTTTGATCGCCATAGATATTCCACGGCAGCGCCAGCGCCCGGTTGGCATTCATCATCACCAGCGGAAAACGCCCGCCGGCGCTGTAGGGCAGACATTCGGCCATATACAGCAGCCCCTGCGAGGAGGTGGCGGTAAAGGTGCGCACGCCCATCGCCGCGCTGCCCATCACCAGCGACAGCGCCGAGTGTTCCGATTCCACATGGACGAATTCGGCGTCAAGTTCGCCCTCCTCCACCATTTCCGCCAGCCGCTCCACCACCACCGTTTGCGGCGTGATGGGATAAGCGGCGATCACCGCGGGACGGCACAGGCGCACGCCGTGGGCCACCGCCTCATTGCCGCACAGGAACAGGCGTTCGCCCTTATCGCGGGTATTCAACCCATCGCTAGCGGTTGCAGATTGACTCATCGCTGTTCTCCCGTAACGGCACTGCGCCGGCTATCCGTTAATAACGAGTCGGACTCGCTCACCATAGTGATGGCGTCTTTAGGACATTCCAGCGCACAGATGCCGCAGCCTTTGCACCACTCCGCCAGCAGGCGGGGATAGTTGTCACGAGTATTGGCCAGCGCCCCGTCGGGGCAAAGCAATACGCACAGGTTGCAGCAGATACAGGCGCCGTCTTCGATTTTCGGCCGCGAGGTGCGCCAGCCGCTGTTTTCCGCCGCCAGATAGCCGGAGGCAAGCTGAGGCGAAGCCGGCCATTGCCGTAAGTCGGGCCTTTGATGGGCGCGCAGCCGACAGGGGCCGGACAAGGCCACCGGCAGCGGGTCCTGGCTGGTCCCGCCTTTGCGGGCGCGGCGCGGACGCTCGGGCGCGCCGCCGTCAACGCCGTTCACGTCGGCGTCTTTGCTCGAATCAGCCATGCGCCGCCTCCTGAATCGCCGCCGGGCGATGGTGGGCCGCCAGCCACGCCGTCAGCGGAGCGGCGCTGTTTTTTTCCGCCTGACCGAACTGGCCGGCGGCGGCAAACGCCGCCAGATTGCGGCGCGCCCGTTCAGGCAACGGCGCGGAGGGCTGCCGGTGAGGCGCGAACTCGGAAATAATCGCCTGCTCCAGCGCGGAAGACGGCAACAGGTCGAGCAGCCCATTGAGGATACCGAGAAGGACGGTATTGGTATGCCGGCTGCCCAGATGATGTTCGGCCAGCGCGCGCGCCGGCACTCGCCACTCCAGCCCGTGCGGCCGCGGCTGAAAACACGGCTCGTGCTCGCCGTCAATCAGGATCAGCGAGCCGGCGGACAGTTGATCGACGCGCAACTGCGGCAGCAGGGTGTCGTCCATCACCACCGCCACCTGAGCCTGACGCACCGGGCTGCGATCGCGGATAGGCGAGCGCGATAACCGCGTGTAGGCGTAAACCGGCGCGCCCCGTCGTTCCGGGCCGAAAGAGGGAAAGGCCATCGCCTCCAGATCGGCAAAGCGCACCGCGCCCAGCCCCAGTAACCGCGCCGCGGTAAAAGCCCCCTGGCCTCCGCGGCCCAGCCAAAGAATATCAAGCATACGTTTACCTATGCCTCTTATGGTGTGTCGTCAGTAAAAATCAGAGCGCGCAGGCACTGCGAGTATCGATAACGCGTTTCGCTTTGTGGGTATGACGAGGCAGGGTTTCCGGCGCCAGCAGCAGGACGCGCTTGGGGCGGACGCCGAGCCGGGTTTTAATCTCCTGATGCAAACGCGCCGCCAGTTGTTCATCCTCTTCGCCCGTATCACCGCTGCGTTCGACTTCAAGATCAAAGCGCGTCAGATGATCTTCCTCATACAGCGTAATACGGTATTCGCCATTGAGTTCCGGCGTGGCGCGCACGATCGCTTCCAGATCGCCGGGGAAGACGTTCACGCCGGAGACGATAAACATATCGTCTTTGCGCCCGGTGACCGTGATGCGCACATGCGTGCGACCGCAGGCGCAGGGCGAATGGTCGGCGATGATAATATCCCCGGTGCGAAAACGGATCATCGGACGCGCCTGTTTGGTCAGCGTGGTCAGCACCATTTCGCCCGGCTGGCCGTCCGCAACCGGTTCGTCGGTGGCCGGGTCCAGCACTTCCAGCAGAATATCGTCCTCGGCCAGATGCAGGCCGTCCTTCTGTTCACAGGAACCGGCGCAGGCGCCGTAAATATCGGAGATGCCGTAAAAATCATAAACCTCAACGCCCCAGCGCGCTTCGATCGCCTGCCGGGTCTCCGGGATGGATCCGCCCGGCTCGCCGCAAACGATAATGCGCTTAAGCGCCAAATCCCGGCGCGGATCGAGCCCCTGGGCAACCGCCGTTTCCCCCAGATGCCAGGCATAGGACGGCGTGGTCCAGGTGATGGTGGGACGGAAGTTTTTCATAATATACAGCAGGCGATCGGACGGGATGGTGCCGGCCCAAAAGCAGAGCGCTCCCAGCTTCTGGGCGCCGATCACATCCGGCCCGCCGACAAACAGCGTGAAGTTGAGTGCATGCACGTAGCGATCGTCGGGCCGCATGCCGACCGTCCAAAAAAGCCGCGCCTGAATATCCTGATAACGCTCGAAATCGTCAGCGCTGAACGGACTCAAGGTCGGCACGCCGGTGCTGCCGGATGACGCCGAGACATAGACCACCTGCTCTTCGGCAACCGCCAGAATATCCCCCAGCAAGGGCGCGGCCTCCTGCCGCTCTCTTTCAATCTGCTTATTGATAAACGGATAGCGACGCAGATCGTCCAGTTGCTGCAAATCGTCAGGATGGACGCCCGCCCGTTCAAACGCTTCCCGGTAGTAAGGGGAATGTTGGTAGGCATGGGTCAAGGTGGTTTTTAATCGTTGCAGTTGCAACGCTTCAAGTTCCTGACGGGGCAGTATTTCCACCTCATCCCAATAACGTCGATAGGTTGTTGTGCTCGTCATGACATGCCCTTAATTCTGCGCTAATTTCTCTTGCAGCCACTGCGGTTTCTGGAAGTCGCGAAAGATGTATTTGGGATCCTGTATCACCGCGGCGAATTCCGGCGACTCGACGGTCGCTTTAATATCGGCGACAAAGGGTTTGTTCAAATCCTCGGTGCGCACCGCCACCACGTTCTTGAGATCTTCCTCAAGCGTTTCAAGCGCGATGGCGTCCGAAAGCTTGAGACCGGAGGCGATGGCGAAGTTGCCGTTCACCAGCGAAGCGGCGGAGCTGTCCAGCGTGCGCGGCAATTGCGCCGCTTCCAGCGGTTTTAGCGCCAGCCCCCGCGGGTTGCCGCCGATATCCCTTTCCGTGGCTTTCGTCGCATCGATATCCCCTTTCAGGGTGATGAGATCCAGACTGGCCAGAAAACGCAGCCCGCGCGCCAGGTTGGTCGGATCGTTCGACAACGTGACCACATCGCCGCGCTTCAGCTCATCCAGATTTTTAATTTTCCTGGAGTAAATCCCCAGCCCGGCGGTAGGAACATTAATTAGCCGCGACAGTTTCAACCCCTTGTCGGCGGAAAACTTTTGCAGATAAGGAAGATGCTGAAATAAATTGACGTCGATGCTGCCATTCGCCAGCGCCAGATTCGGCTGCACATAATCGCTGAATTCCGTAATCTTGACCTGATAACCTTTCTGCTCCAGCCCCGGTTTGATGGCGTACTTAATCATGTCGCTATACGGCCCCGGCGCCACGCCGAATACTATCGTCTGCGATTGCGCCTGCGCTGCATGAGAAGGCATAAAAATAGCGCCGACTAATAAGGAAAACATCATGTATAAATATCCGGCATACTTTCCTGAAATCATCTCTTCACTTCCCATATAAATTAAATAAACGCCCCGACCAACAGGGGGAAATATCTCATCCGCGTTCAATAAAAACGCTACCAATAAAGGGGATTAAAAATAAATTAAATAATCAACTATCATTATGTGAAAAACGGAATTAAATATTTCCGTTACCCTTTTGTTAAAAAACATCATCTTTTTGGCATGAGCAACAAATACCCCGTCAATATGGGCTTACCCGATCATCAGAAAATAAAAAACCATAGGATATAAAAGGTTATCCCACATCATTCGCCATAGCGACGTTTCAATATTTGATAATGAATTTTATTACGCGATTTATAAATTGATCGGCATCATATTTTCCATTGTAGCGGATACGACAAACGTTAATTTAAATGAATTACCCCGCGCCGGCTATTGCCGGTCGGCGGGAATAATCAGCAATAAAAAAGCTAATCCGGCCTCCCCAGCATAACGTCATGTCGGCTAGCGCGGCGTTTCCGCCGCCATTGTTGCTTTTCAGCTTAATAATCAACGCTGAAGCGCGGCTCGGCGGGACGGGTTTTAACATCCACGCCAGGTACTTCCGCCGGCGCGTAATGGGTTTCCAAATCGCGAATCAGCGCCAGATAGCGGTCCGCCGCCTTGCTTAATATTTTGCGCCCTTTTTCCGCGCTGGCGGTCAGGATATCCTCGGTGCGCCCCAGCCCGCCGAGACTTTTATGGCTCGCGGCGGGGATCGGGATCCAGGTGGCGATATCCATCACGCCGAATGTCTCCGTTTCGTCGTGGGTGACGGAGCGCTTGAGCAAATTGCGATCGAGCAGCGGTTTCAATTCATGTCCGGTCACCGTATCCAGCTTCACCAGATCGGGTCGGACAAACAGCACGTTGCTGGTTTCCTCTTCCCCGGCGTGATAGAACGGCGTATTCAGCTCGTCGCGCAGCGTTTGCGCCGCCAGTTCCCAATAGGTAGCGCCGCCGATAAAGATCGCTTTCCCCTCGCGGCGCAGTTCGGTCGCCACCTCATGGGCGATAACCTGGAAATTCGGTTCTTGTCCATGCCCTTGAATAATAATGACTTTACGAAATCCAGTGGCCCACAGTCCGCGCACGATGTCCTTAATCAGCGCATGCATGGTGGCATGGCCGATAGCCAGCGTGCCGGGGATCGGATCGCCGTTGACATCGTAATGAAACGTCGGCGACGCCCCGGCTCTTATCGGCGTCGGCAGCAGCGCGGGCAACCCCGTTTTACGGCTTAATTCCGCCGCAATCCATTCAGCGGTAAAAATATCCGTTCCCAGCGGCAGATGGGTGCCGTGCGCTTCGGTGGTCGCCACCGGCAAAATAACGATCCCGCGCGTTTCAGCGCTTTCAACCGCCTGATCCAATGAAAGCTCATCAAAATGAATAGCCTCTGCCATACATAACACCTCAGTTATTTTATCAAATTTTTATTTAATAAATTGCCGTCAGAAATCCCGGCGTATTTATTCCTTACTTTCCCGTTAACCGTCATGACTATGCAGAAATACGGCTGAAAACATAAATAACAATCCTTCATGACGTAATGAGGAAATTTATTTTTGATTTTAAAAACTGAAAAATTTTTTAGATAACAACGACTCGGCGCGAATATATATCGCGCATCGCATTTACTGATATAAACAATCCCATGCTAAATTGATCGGCATCATATTTGGCAAAAATCTATTTTTTGCCAAATATGATGAGGGCAGCTATTTAATATCAAACCATGGCAACGTTCGGCGTAATAAGTAGCGCCATGATAGTTGGCGACGCGAAAAAGCGGCATGCCTGATGCCCGGGAACCTTGGCGATGCGGGGTGTCGCGCCGCCGGCTGCGAGAGCCGCGGCCATTATGAATTTTATACGCAACACGCATAAAAGTTCGTATTTACATAGCATAAAGTTATAGGGAAAGCCGACGATAACTATGGGGCAACACTGCATATGGTTATTTTTTTAAGGGAACAAAATGTTTAATCGTATAAAAGTAGTGACTGGATTGATTGTCGTGCTGTCGCTTTTCTACACGCTGCAATTAGTTTCAGGTGGGTTGTTCTTTAACGCGTTAACCAACAGTAAAGCCTCGTTTAGCGCTTCACAGACGGTTAATCAGCAAAAATCGGAATTGGACGCAGCCTGGTCGTTACTGCTGCAAACCCGTATCACGTTGAACCGCGCAGGTACACGAGCGGTGCTGGAAATCAACGGGTTGGGAGCCAGAGCGGACTCCAGCGGCCTGCTCGCCTCGGCGCAGTCCACGCTGAATGAGGCCAACGAACGCTTCCTGCGCTATGAAAAAACGGCCGGCGACATCAGTCTGGATCCCTCGTTAATCAGCGAGGTAAAAAAACATTATCTCGCCTATCACGCCGCCCTTGCCGAATTGATTCAATTCCTCTCCGCCAACGAAATTCAAAAGTTTCTCGATCAGCCGACCCAGGGCTTCCAGAACAATCTTGAAAAGGCCTACCAGACCTATCAGAACGACATTGACCACCTCTATCAGCAGATTAACCAGCAAAATAACCGCAACTATCAGCTATCGCTGTGGACGCTGGGCATAGCGATCGCGCTTATCACGCTGCTGTCGCTGCTGGCGTGGTTCGGCAGCAAGAACTTGCTGATCCGTCCGTTGAACAGCGTGATTGACTATATCCGCCATATCGCCACCGGCGATCTGAGCCATACGCTGAACGTACGCGGCAAGAATGAAATGGGTACGCTGGCGGATAACCTGCGCCACATGCAAAACGAGCTGATCAAGTTGGTGAGCGAAGTGCGCACCAGCGCGGAATCCATCCTGACCGGCGCCACGGAAATCAGCGAGGGCAACAACGACCTCTCTTCCCGCACCGAGCAACAGGCATCGTCGCTGGAAGAAACGGCGGCCAGTATGGAACAGTTGACCGCCACGGTGAAACAGAACGCGGAAAACGCGCGTCAGGCCAGCCAGCTGGCGCTGAACGCGTCGGGCAGCGCGCAGAAAGGCGGCGAAGTGGTGAATAACGTCGTGTCGACCATGCGCAACATCGCCGGCAGTTCACAGAAAATTGCCGATATCATCAATGTGATAGACGGCATCGCCTTTCAAACCAACATCCTGGCGCTGAACGCGGCGGTGGAAGCCGCACGGGCCGGCGAACAGGGCCGCGGGTTCGCGGTGGTGGCGGGCGAGGTGCGTAGTCTGGCGCAACGCAGCGCACAGGCGGCCAAAGAGATCAAAGGATTGATCGACGACTCCGTCAGCCGCGTAAGCGAAGGTTCCTTACTGGTGGAAAACGCCGGGGAAACCATGGAGGAGATCGTTTCCGGCGTGACGCGCGTAACCGATATTATGGGCGAAATCGCCTCCGCTTCCGACGAACAGAGCAAAGGCATCGCGCAGGTGGGCGTGGCGGTAAGCGAGATGGACAGCGTAACCCAGCAGAACGCCGCGCTGGTGGAAGAATCGGCGACCGCCGCCGTCGCGCTGGAAGAACAGGTGCGCGCGCTGAACCGGGCCGTGGCCGCTTTTCGTCTGTCCGCGACGCAGCAGGCCGATACGCGTCTGAACGGCGACGGCCATAAAACGGCAAAGACGGCGCTATTGGCGAATAAAACCCACGCCACGCTCTCTCCGGCTAAACCCTCCGGCGACGAGAATAACTGGGAAACATTCTAAAGCGCCGTGTAACCGCCCCGCCCGCCGGCGGGGCTTTATCCAAAGGTTCATGCAGGCCGCCCGCAACCATCGATATCCGCCAGGGTAATTTGAGGCGTCAGATTTTATTGATGGCCCTTTCCTGAAAATATTTTCTGAAATATCCCGCGCTCATCGGTTTGCCAAAATACCAGCCCTGCCCGACCGAATGGGGACAGCGATTGCCGATATAGACGGCCTGTTCATAGGTTTCGATCCCTTCGACCACCACGGTGGCGTTGAACATCGCCATCATACTAAAGAGATGCTCGACCATCTGCGCATTAATCGAATCCGTGCCAATGGCTTCGGTAAACATTTTATCTATTTTAATGGCATCAAAAGGCATCACCGCAAGATAAGATAAATTGGAATAACCGGTGCCGAAATCATCCAGCGCAATTTTATAACCGGCGTCATGTAATATCGCGAGCCTTTCGGACATCACCGCATGATTGGCCGTCGAACGTTCGGTTATTTCCAGCATAATCTGTTCTCTGGCAATGCTAAAGGAATCAACAAGCCGATCCAGATAAGACTGAAACTCAGGCTCCACGATATCTTTAATATCCAGATTAATACTGAGGTAAAAATTTTTATTTTGGATCAGAATATCCTTTAGCTCGTCCAGCGCCAGATGCGCGACCTGCCGGGTAATTTCCCCGATAATGCCCAATTTCTCCGCAACCGGAATAAACACATCCGGCGGAATATTTTCGCCTTTATTATTCGTCCAGCGCGCCAGTACTTCCGCGCCGACCACCTTGTGATTGCGCAGGCAAACCAGGGGTTGATAATTAACGTGCAGTTGCTTAGCGCATACCGCGCTATAAACCTGTTTGCTGAACGATCTATTGCGTTCAATAAGCAAGAAAGCCGCCAGCGATAAAGATCCGCTCAATATGCCGCCCAGCAGCGCAAGAATGGCGACGATATAAGGCGGGAGAGCAAAAATACCCGATGAGTTCATGCGGACATAGATGCAGATATTATAAACTTTGCTGCACTGATATCCCAGGCGATACTGATGGTACCATGCGCTGGGCTGACGCGAATATTCTTCATCGCCGGCGCCGAATGTCTGGTAAATGTGCCGTTCATCCACGGTCGTCATCCGCGCGCTATAACCCGGCGCCGGCAGGGAAAAACCGTGGAACGCATCGGGAGAGGTGAATACCGCGACATCGCCCCGGGCGGCGATATCCATTTCCATTCTGGGATCAAGCAATCCCTTCGCCGCGCGCCAAAATCCGGTGTCTTTTTCCACCAGATCCGGCTTAGGCAAAGCCACCGGCGGGGTGAGAATTCCGCGCCCGGCGGAACAAATCAGTTTGCCGTCGCGCAGGCGACCGACATCCAGCAGGTAACGGTATTTATAGGCCAGAAAACGCAACTGATACAAGTCGTCGTCGGAACAGGGCGTCACTGAAGAATAGCCGGCGTTATTGATCGCCTGCGCGGTTTGCATCGCCACGCCATTGGCGCGACGAATGAGCGCGTCGCTATAATACTTCAATTTATTCTGATCCATTTTGGCCGTCACGAACTGGCCGATTAGCAACAGACACAGGGCGCCGCACGCGATATTAAACGCCATGATGACTTTTGCTTTTCTACCGATCGATCTCATCGATTCAAATTCTCTGACCATACGAAAAATGGTTACCTAAGCTTAAGTCATCGGCACATGCGGCAATAAGTTTATCGGAATAAAGGCCACGGCTGTGAGCAGTTCCGTTCCTTATCTTTTCCGATCCGATGATCAATCCCTTTTCGGCCCATGTTCTCATCTCATCCGCTCGCGCGCTGGGCGGTTATTCACACAAAAAACAGAATCTAAATATAAATATGAAAACATTATCAGAATAAAAAACTAAGTATTCTGTTTTTTCATAATTAAATTGTGGGCGGCGACGTTAGTGGTGTTTCATATGCCTCAACGAAACACATCGGGTTTCACGGTGGTTTCATCAATCCTCAGATTAAAAAGGTAAATGAAAATGCGTACGACAGTAAAAAATATCACCACGGTTATCGGTCTCTCTCTGGCGACGATGATGAGTATCCCGGCGGCGCAGGCAATGGAAGGCGGCATCGATGTCGGTAAGAACTTTACCGATGTCAACGTCGGTCTGGGACAGCACACCGCCGGCCTGTATATCAACGGCGGCTGGGTTAAGAATAATGAAAGGGGTCATGAAGTGGCCGGCGCGGAAACCGGCATCAACATGCCTGTCGGCCCGGCACTGGTCAATCTGGGTGTTCAGGCCAATTACATTAAAGGCTCTACCGGCAGCGGCGAAGGCGTAGTTTTCCCGGTCGGCGCCGGCCTGCAATTGCCGGTTAATGACGCGGTCGGATTTTACGCCAGCGCCTATACCGCTCCCCGGCAATTGAGCAACAGCGCCAAAAATTACCTGGACGTGGATTCCGGTTTGAGCTGGGCGCCGGTGCAACCGCTGACGCTGAAAGCCGGTTATCGCTATATCGGTATGGACGGTAAAAACGCGCGCCCCAACCAGCGTCTGATCGAAGGCCCATATGTCGGCGGCGCGCTGAGTTTCTAAAGGCGCGGCTAATTAACGCAATCCGGGAAATAACGCTCCCCCAGTCATTTCGGCGCAGGTAGGAATCAGTCAATGACTTTTTACGGTTTCAGCGGGCGATCCCCGCCTACTGCCGCGGGGATGACGGGTACTCTTCTGTGTCATTCCCGCACAGGCGGGAATCAGTCAATGACTATTTACCGTTTCAGCAGGCGATCCCCGCCTACTGCCGCGGGGATGACGGGAGATATATTCGGGGATGACTTTCCCCTCAGTCATTCCCGCGCAGGCGGGAATCAGTCAATGACTATTCACGGTTTCAGCAGGAGATCCCCGCTTACTACCGCGGGGATGACGGGTACTCTTCTGTGTCATTCCCGCGCAGGTGGGAATCAGTCAATGACTATTCACCGTTTCAGCGGGCGATCCCCGCCTACTGCCGCGGGGATGACGAGGAGATATTCGGGAATGACTTTCCCCTCAGTCATTCCCGCGCAGGAGGGAATCAGTCAATGACTATTCACGGTTTCAGCAGGAGATCCCCGCCTACTGCCGCGGGGATGACGGGAGATATTCGGGAATGTCTTTCCCCTCAGTCATTCCCGCGCAGGCGGGAATCAGTCAATGACTATTCACGGTTTCAGCAGGAGATCCCCGCCTACTGCCGCGGGGATGACGGGTACTCTTCTGTGTCATTCCCGCGCAGGCGGGAATCAGTCAATGACTATTCACGGTTTCAGCAGGAGATCCCCGCCTATTGCCGCGGGGATGACGGGGAGATATTCGGGAATGACTTTCCCCTCAGTCATTCCCGCGCAGGCGGGAATCAGTCAATGACTATTTACCGTTTCAGTGGGAGATCCCCGCATACTGCCGCGGGGATGACGGGAGATATTCGGGAATGACTTTCCCCTCAGTCATTCCCGCGCAGGCGGGAATCAGTCAATGATTATTTACCGTTTCAGCGGGAGATCCCCGCCTACTGCCGCGGGGATGACGGGAGATATTCGGGAATGACGAGGAGATATTTGGAGATGACGGGAGATATTCGGGGATAACGAGGAGATATTCCCAAGGATAGCAGCCAAATTATTCGTGGAAATATCCTCAATAACGTCATAAACGAGTTTTTAAATAATTCAATGCGCCCGAGCGAGCGCTTTATTTTAAATCAGGACGTCACAATGAGTCGTAGTAAATGTTTTTTCTGGCTATTTATCGCGGTCATTACCGAGATATTCGCCACGACCATGCTTATTTTATCCGATGGCATTAGTCAGGCGATCCCCGCGGTATTTGCGACCATCGGTTATGCCGTTTCTTATTATACCCTGACGCTGGCGCTGCAAAGAATCCCGATGGGGCTGGCTTATGCCATCTGGTCCGGCATTGGTATTCTGGCGACAAACTTTATCGGCAGGTTTTTATTTAACCAAACGCTACAGAGCGGATCAATTATCGGCATGTGGTTAATTATTATCGGCGTGCTGATTATTAATTTACTGTCCAATACAGAAACACAGGCGGAAAGAATATGACGACCTTTCTTATGTCCACCTTCTGGCTATTTATCGCGGTACTGCTGGAAGTCACCGGCACCAGTCTGCTGTTAAAAACCCGGAATTTCAGCAAAGCGATTCCGTCATTATTCGCCGTGGGATCTTATCTTTTGTGTTTCTACGCGCTGGCCCAGGCGATGTCGCTGATGTCTCCCGGATTGGCTTACGCGTTGTGGTGCGGCCTGGGCATTATATTTATTGCCTTTGCCGGGTTTATTTTTTATCAGCAGAAGCCGGACAAATTCGGCGTAATCGGCCTTGGTTTTATTGTCGCCGGTTGCATAACAATGGGAGTATTCCAATGAATAATAAAGAAGCGTTATCCGTACGAATTAATGCGCTGCGCCATCGCTATTTACAGGCCAAACCCTTTATCTCTATTTCACGCGCCAGGGCCGTCACGGAAATTTATCAGCGCTATCCCGGCATGGCGGCCATTCAACTGCGCGCGCTGGCCTTTCGCCGCGCCTGTCAGCTTGCGCCGCTGGTAATAGAAGACGGCGAGTTGATTATCAGCCATCCCGCCGGTCGGGCGCGCGGCGGTGAGATTTCACCGGAAATCGCCTGGCGTTGGGTGGCGGACGAATTGGACACCATGGCCGCCCGCGCCCAGGATCCCTACTTCATCAGCGATGCCGATAAACGCGAGCTGCGCGAGCATATCCTGCCATTCTGGCAAGGTCGTTCCCTGGATGAGATGGCGGAAACGCAGTTGCGTCAGGCCGGGCTGTGGGCCTGGAGCCATGACGAAAATATCTGCGATTTAACCATCAAAACCCAGAACGGCGGCGGCGATACCTGTCCCGGCTATGACAATATCCTGCTCGTCCAGGGCATGGGCGGCGTGCGGGAACAGGCGCGCCGGTCGCTGCTCGCCCTGAGCGGCATTTCCGATGAGGAAATGGAAAAACGGTGCTTCTATCAGGCGGTGATCGACACCTGCGACGGCGTGGTTGAATACGCGCACCGTTATGCCGCCTATGCGCAACAGCTTGCCGAAGGGCAGACCGACCCGGCGCGCAAGGCGGAGCTGGAACAGCTGGCGGCAATTTGTCTACGCGTGCCGGAACAACCGCCGCGCAACTTCCATGAAGCGCTGCAATCCATATGGTTCGTTCAATCCCTGTTTATTCTGGAAGAGAACCAGACCGGCATCTCGCTCGGACGAGCCGATCAATATCTCTGGCCTTATCTGGAGGCCGACCTGGCGAATGGAACCCTGACGGAAGCGCAGGCCGAAGAGCTGATCTGCTGCTGGCTGATCAAAATGTCGGAATGCATGTGGGTGTGCAGCGCCGATACCGCCATGTATTTCGCCGGCTACCAGCCTTTTATCAATCTGGTGGTCGGCGGCCAGAAACGCGAAGGCGGCGATGCCACCAACCCGCTCTCTCTGCTGTTTATGGAGTGTTCGCGCAAGCTGAAATTGTATCAGCCGGGGCTGGCGGTGCGGATCCATAACCGCACGCCGCAGCATTTCATGCGTAAGGTGGTGGAGGTGATCCGCGCCGGAATGGGTTTCCCCGCCTGTCACTTCGACGACGCCCATATCAAGATGATGCTGCGTAAAGGTTTTGATTATGAAGATGCCCGCGATTACTGCCTGATGGGCTGCGTGGAACCGCAAAAGTCAGGCAAAATCTATCAGTGGACCTCCGTCGGTTACACGACGTTTACCGCCGCCATTGAACTGGCGATGAATAACGGCAAGCGCGCCAGCGGCACGCAGGTCGGCCCCGCCACCGGCGATATCCGTACCCTGACGGACTATGAGGGTTTCGAACTGGCGGTCAAAACCCAGTTGCGCCACATTATCCGCCAGGCGGCGCACGCCTCGCTTATGGTGCAGAAACTGCACCGCGCCCACGCGCCGAAACCGCTGATCTCCTGCCTGATTGAAGGCTGCGTCGCCTCCGGGCGCGATGTGATGCACGGCGGCGCCGAGATCAATAACGGGCCGGGTCTGATCTGGACCGGCATGGCGGATTTCGCCAACTCGATGATGGTGATGCGTGAACTGGTCTATCGTCAGGGCAAAGTCACGGCGGCGGAAATGGCGCAGGCGCTGCGGCATAACTTCCGCGACCATGAGGAACTGCGCGACCAGTGCCTGAATATTGCCAAATTCGGCAACGATATCGAAGAAGTCGATCTGATCGCCCGCGATCTGATCCGCTTCACCGAATATGAACATCGTCAGTATCGCATGCTGTACGGCCCTTTCACCCACGGCACGCTCTCCATTTCCAACAATACCCCGTTCGGCCTGATTACCGGCGCCTTGCCCAGCGGTCGACTGGCCGGACAACCGTTAGCCGACGGCATCAGCCCGTCCCAGCAGTCGGATATCGCCGGGCCGACGGCGATCGTCAATTCCATCGCCCGTATCAATGTCGAAGAGATGGAAATCGGGATGGTGCATAACTTCAAACTGATGTACGGCATGCTGGATACGCCGGAGGGCGAACAGGGGATCATTAACCTGCTGCGATCCGCCAGCCTGCTGGGGAATGCGCAGATGCAGTTCAGCTATGTGGATAACGCTACCCTGCTGAAAGCCCAGCAAGACCCGGACGCCTACCGCAACCTGATGATTCGGGTCGCCGGTTATAGCGCATTTTTTGTCGAACTCAGCCGTGAGGTACAGGATGAAATTATCAGCCGCACCCTGCTGCGTCACTTCTGATCTGCGGCGCTGCCGCGGCCGGGTATTCAATATCCAGCGCTTTTCTCTGCATGACGGGCCGGGCATCCGCACGGTGGTGTTTTTGCAAGGCTGTCCGATGCAATGCGCCTGGTGCGCCAACCCGGAGGGGATTTCACCCCATAGCGAGCTCCTGTTCGCCGGCGACTCGGCGCCGCGCCGGGTCGGCGAGATTTACACCGTCGAACAGGTTCGCCGACAAGTCATGGCCGACGAAGTCCACTATCGGGTCTCCGGCGGCGGGGTCACGCTCAGCGGCGGAGAAATGGCGCTTCAGCCGGCATTCGCCCGCGCGCTGCTGGCCACGCTCCGGGAAGAAGGCGTTCACACCGCCGTGGAAACCTCCGGTTTTGCCCCCTGGTCATCGCTGACGCGAGCCTGTGAATACAGTCAACTGATCATGTATGACCTGAAGCTGGCGGATGACGGCATGCATCTGCGTTATACCGGCGTCAGCAACCGGCCTATTTTGCGTAATCTGCAACGGCTGCTGGCCGGGGATATTCCGGTACGAATCCGTATACCGGTCATCCCGCAGGTCAATGACGGGCCGCAACAGGCGGAACAAATGATGGCGCTCATTCATTCACTCAGCCGCCATAGCCGCTGCTTTACCGGCATCGATTTGCTGCCTTATCACCGCTTCGGCCTGAATAAATATGCGCTGTTGGGCAAGCCTTATCGCTATGGCGAAATGCATCCCGACCCCGGCCCCGCCGACACCCGGACATTGCAGGCCGCGGCGGAACGCTATGGTTTGACCACGAACACGCTATCGCACTGTATTGCCTGAACCCCAGACAAGCGCCGGCGGCGATCTCCGTCGGCCTCCTATTTCGACCAGGTTGCACATGATGAAAGAGACTTTTAACCACAGAATCCCCGCGCGGGGCCTGTTGCTTGTCGCCGCGCTGCTGTCCGGCTCCGCGCTGGCAACCGTCAGACCGACGGTGACCACTGCCGACGTCACAACCCGGCATCAGGAAGCGGAGCGCACTTATCTGGGCCGCCTTGAGTCCATACGTTCCGCCGACGTCGCCTCGCGGGTGGAGGGCATTATCGCCCGGCGTCATTTCGACGACGGCGACTGGGTCGAGGCGGGTCAACTGTTGTTCGAAATTGATCCGGCGCAGCAGCAGGCCGCCGTTGCGCGAGCCAAAGCCGCCGTCGCCAGCGCCGACGCCGGCGCCAATAACGCCCGACAGCATTTGGCGCGTCTCAGCCGGCTTACAGTCAGCCGCGCGGTGAGTCAGGCGGACAAGGACGCGGCCAAAGCCGACTGGCAGATGGCCCAGGCGGCGCTGGCGCAGGCTCAGGCCGAATTGAGCACGCAGCGGATCTTTCTTGGCTATACCCGCATTACCGCCCCCTTCAGCGGGCGTATCAGTCATAGCCCCTACCATGCGGGAACCCTGGTCGGGCCGGCGAGCGGCGCGCTGGCGACAGTCACGCAGCTTGATCCGCTGCGGGTGGTCATTGCCGTCAACGAACCGGACTATCTGCGCCGCCTGGCAAAAACCGATATCCACGGCGCGCGGGAATTCGCCCCGCTGTCGCTTCAGTTGCTGCTGAGCGACGGCACCCGCTATCCCTACGGCGGCGTCTTTGACGCCATCGATAACCACATTGATCCGCAGACCGGTACCGTCGCACTGCGTCTGCGATTCGCCAATCCGCAGGAAAAATTGCTGCCGGGCGGCGTGGTCAATGTCGTCCTGCATACCGCGGCGTCGCAGGCGCCGATGATACCGGCCGCCGCGCTACGGCAGGACAATCAGGGTTACTTTGTACTGGCGGTGGACGAGCAGGAGCGGGCCGTCGCGCGGCGCATCACGATCGGCGCCCTGTCCGGAGGATATTACCCGGTGACCTCCGGTCTGGAAGACGGCCAGCGGGTCATCATTTCCGATGTTCAGCACATCCGCCCGGGCGGGCCGGTGATGGCGACGGCAGCCAGCCGATAAGGAAAGCACCGTGTTACATTTTTTCATCAGAAGACCCAAGTTCGCGATGGTTATCGCGCTGATCACGGCGCTATGCGGATTGCTGGCGCTACGGCTGATTGCGATGGAACAGTTCCCTGACATCACGCCGCCGGTGATCGGCGTCAGCGCCTTTTATCCGGGCGCCAGCGCCAATGACGTCACGCAGGCGGTCGCCGGCCCGATTGAGCGGCAGCTCAATGGCGTCAGCCATATGCTGTATATGGAGTCGAACAGCAGCAACAATGGCCGCTATCAGTTGAACATTACCTTCGCCAGCGGTACCGACCCGGATATGGCGATGGTGGACGTGCAGAACCAGCTCTCTCAGGTCGGCGCGCAGCTACCGCCGGAGGTGAACAGTCAGGGGGTGACCGTGCATAAACGCGCCACCAACATCCTTATGGGGATCAGCATCGTCTCGCCCGCGAATACCTTTGATAACCTCTACCTGAGCAATTTTGCCCGTCAGCGCCTGATCGACGTGTTGGCCCGCATTGACGGCGTGGGTGACGTGGAGATGTTGGGCGCGCGCGATTACAGCATGCGCATCTGGTTGGATCCTCAGCGAATGGAAGCGCTGCACATCAGCAGCGACGAATTGATCGCCGCGCTGAAACAGCAGAATGTGCAGGCGGCGGCGGGCCAGATAGGCTCGTCCCCGGCGCCCGCGACCCAGCGGCAGACGCTGACGCTGAGCGGACAAGGCCGGCTGGCCACGCCGGAAGCGTTCTCGCGGATCATTCTGCGCAGTAATGCTCAGGGCGGCATGGTACGGCTGGGGGACGTCGCCGCTATTGAGCTTGGCGCGGAAAACTATCAAATTAATGCGACCGTCAACAACACCCCCGGCGTGCTGCTGATGGTTTATCCGGCGCCGGGGGCCAATGCGCTGAATCTGGTACAGGCCATTAATCAGGAGATGGCGCGTTTGGCCGTCGATTTCCCTGACGATATCCGCTATCAGGTGAAATTCGACGCCAGCGAGTCGGTGCGTACCTCGTTGCAGGAGATTTTGTTTTCACTGGCGCTGACGCTGCTGATCGTGCTGGCCGTGGTCTATCTGTTTATGCAAAGCCTGCGCGCCACCCTGATTGTGGCGCTGACCATTCCGGTGTCGTTGCTGGGGACGGTCGCCGTGCTTTATCTGACCGGCTATACCCTGAACATGCTCAGCCTGTTCGCGATGATTCTGGCGCTGAATATTGTGGTCGACGATGCCATCGTGGTGGTGGAAAACGTCGAACGGCTGATGAGCGAAACCGAGGGGAAAAGCGCGCTTCAGGCCACGCGCGAAGCGGTCGGCCAAATCGCCGGGCCGGTTATTACCACCACGCTGGTGCTGCTGGCGGTATTCGTCCCGGTCGCCATGTTGCCCGGCATTACCGGCGAGCTGTACCGCCAGTTCGCCGTCACGCTGTCCACCGCCATGGTGCTCTCCAGCATCAACGCCCTGACCTTGACGCCCGCGCTATCGGCGATGCTGCTGCGCGCCCGTCCGGCGACATCGTCGGGGATGCTGGCCGGATTCAATCGCCTGCTCGACGCGACCCGGGAAGGCTACGTGAAAACGAGCGGCGCCATCAATCGCTATGGCGCGACGACCCTGCTGGTTATCGTCGGCGCCGTTGCCCTCATCTGGCTGAGTTACCGTCAGCTTCCCACCACCTTTCTGCCGCAGGAAGATCAGAGTTACCTGTTCGTCAACGTGCAGCTGCCGGATGGCGCCTCGCTGGCGCGCACCCAGGATGTGCTGGAGCAGATGTATCAGCGGCTGTCCGACAACCCGGCCATTGAGGATATCATCAAGATCGCCGGTTTCAGCCTGATGAGCGGCGGCAATTCCGCCAACACCGGATTCGCCATCATCATGCTGACCCCCTGGGAAACGCGCCCCGCCGTCGATCGGCTGTTGCCGGCGATCCAGCAGCAGCTGACGACGATCCCCTCGGCGATGTTGATGGCTGTCGCCCCGCCGCCCATCAACGGTCTGGGGAATGCCGCCGGCTTCGATCTGCAACTTCAGGCCTTTGCGGGACAGTCGCCGCAGGAACTGGCCCGCATCAGTCACGCCGTGATTATGGCCGCCAATCAACGGCCCGAACTACAACGCGTGTTTACCACCTTCAGCGCCGCCGCGCCGGAATATACCCTGACCATCGATCGTGAGCGCGCCGCGTTGTTGCAGGTGCCGGTCGACCGCCTGTTCGCCACGCTTCAGACGGCATTCGGCGGTTCTCTGGCCGGGGATTTTACCCACGGCGGCCGTTTATTCCGGGTACAAGTACAAAATGAGATGAACTACCGGCAGCGCAGCGAACAAATCCATCGGCTATCGGTGCGCAGCGACAGCGGCGCGCTGGTGAATCTCAGCCAGTTGGTCTCGCTGCAACCGTCGCTCGGCGCCCCCTTTCTGACCCGGTACAATCTCTTCCCGTCGGTGGCGATCGCCGGTTCGGGCGCGGAAGGCGTTCGCTCGGGACAGGCGATGCAGGCAATGGAACACGTTCTGTCGCAACATTTGCCGTCCGGTTATGGCTACAGCTGGAGCGGATTATCGCTACAGGAACAACAGACCGGCGGCCAAATCGTCTATCTCGTTCTGGCGGCGCTGGTATTCGCCTATCTGTTTCTGGTCGCGCAATATGAAAGCTGGAGTATACCGGCAGCGGTGCTGCTCTCCGTCGTTTTTGCGCTGGCCGGCGCCATGACGGGGCTTCGGCTGGCTGGTTTGTCCAACGATATCTATGCGCAAATCGGCCTGATGCTGCTGATCGGCCTGGCCGCCAAGAACGCCATTCTGATGGTGGAGTTGTCGCTCAACCTGCGCGCTCAGGGATACAGTCTGCGGCAGGCCGCGCTTCAGGGCGCCCGGCAGCGGTTTCGCGCGGTTATCATGACCGCCGTCTCATTCATCATCGGCGTTGTGCCGCTCATGCTGGCAAGCGGCGCCAGCGCGTTGAGCCGCCAGGTCATCGGCGTCACGCTCTTCGCCGGCATGCTGGCCGCCGCCAGCGTCGGCATACTGTTTATCCCGGCCTTATACCTGCACATTCAACGTCTGCGGGAGCGTTGCCGGCAACGACCGGCTTGCCCGCCGGTAAATGGAGGCCGGCATGAACATCACTAAACAACCTGGCGATGTGGTATTGAAAGGTCTGCTGCTGCTGACTTGTCTGGTGATTGTGGTAATCGGTATTCGTCTGGCTGCGCCGATTATCGTGCTGCTGTTATTGGCGCTATTTCTGGTCATCGTCCTTGAACCGCCGATCGCGATGATGTCGCGGCTGGGCGTGCCGCGCCTGGCGGCCGTTGCGCTGCTGAGCGGCGGTCTGTTGCTGACCCTGCTGCTCACGCTGACGAAAATCATCAATACGCTGCCGGAGCTTCAACTGATGATTACCCAGATGCGGGGATTGCTGGCGAACCATCTCATCGCCGGACTGGCGCCGCTGACGCGGGCGGGACTGACGCTCAGCCCCGATCAAATCATGACGGTACTCAATCCCGGCAAAATTCTGGGCATCGTGACCCGCGCCGTCGGTCGGATATCAGAGATCCTGTCGGCCATACTGGTGGTATTCCTGCTGGTGATATTTCTGCTGTGCGAAATGCCTGCGCTGGTCGCCGCAAGCCGGCGCCGGCTGCGGGATTCGCCAACCGCCATTGAGGCTATTCGTCAGGGCATCGCCTGCGTCACCCAGTATCTGGCGCTGAAGACGCTGATTAGCCTGCTGTGCGGTCTGGCGGTGTGGGCCGCCCTGCTGCTGCTGAAGGTCAAATTTGCCTTCATTTGGGGCGTACTGGCGTTTCTGCTGAATTTTATTCCGATTATTGGTTCGGTGCTTGCCGCTATCCCGCCCGTGATTCAGGCGTTTCTGTTTAACGGCATCGGCGCCGGTTCGCTGGCGTTGCTGGCGTATCTGCTCATCAATCTGATCGTGGGATGCCTGCTGGATCCCTATCTAATCGGGCGCAAACTCAATTTGCCCACCAGCGCGGTGATCGTATCCTTGCTGGTATGGGAAGGGATGCTGGGAATGACGGGCGTTTTGCTGGCGGTGCCGCTAACCCTGTCCGTCAAACTGGCGCTGGCGCAGATAAACGGCGGCGGCCAGCGGAACGCGGCCCCGATATCGGAGGGGGCGCGGCGATAAGATCCTTGCGGCGGCCTCGACGGGACGGGATCGGGCAATCCAGCCGCCGTACAGGGATAAACTAGGCACTAAATCAATCTCTCTATATAATCATCGTTACGTGGCGAATCGTCTCTTTTAACAGGTAACTTGATGATTTATATCATAGCGGAGGAGATCAGATTCAACCCTGATGATGGTACGCTGGGCAACCATCAACATGATGATTTCATTAAACTCAGCATCCCCGCCTGTCGTTTGCTGGAACAACTGCTGGTCTCCGGCGGGGAAACGCTGGGCCGCGAATATTTGCTGACCGAGGTATGGGATAAATACGGCCTGCGCGGCACCAACAGCAATCTTAACCAATATATCAGCATATTGCGTCGCGCCCTGGCCGGCTATGGCTGCGACAACCTGATTATTACCATGCCGAAAATCGGCTTTCGTCTCAATACCGATATACCGCTACAGCGCGTTGATTCCCCGCTCCCCCGGCCCGCAGAGCAATCATTGCCCGCCGGACCATCGCCGGCCGCAGAGAAAGCGCCGCCGCCGCAGAAAGCCGGTAATCAGCAAAAAAAAACCTGGTTTCTGATTTTGCTTATTGGTTTCAGCATACTGATACTGGGATTATTGCTGCTTCAGTTCAGCAATACCCTGCAAGGGCGTGAGATCGAACCGGTTAACGCGACGTTTCAGGAGAACTGTCATGTCACCTATCTCAAAAATACGGACAGCAAAGATCGGGAAGCCATTAACCGGCAGATCGTAAAAATTCTGCATGACAACCAATTACAGTGCGATAAAAACCGCAGAATTATTTTCGATAATTATACGTCTTACTCCACGCAAAGTTATGGACGCACCCTGTTGTCGTTTTGCCAACTGGGGATAAAACAAGAAATTATCTCCTGCGATAATTTTTACTATTACGACTGGAAATAACGTTGAAAAGATTCAGAGTCCATATCGCCGTCGCCGTGGGGCTGCTGTTGCTGCTGGTTCCGCTGTTTATCGTGATTTCTTCCCACCAGCAAATCGCCTGGCCGTTTAAATGTTCGGCGTTTACCCGCTATAATTTGAACCAGGACGGGCAGAATCTGGAGTTCTTTCTGGCGCAAGACCTGCGTTTTCAGAACAATGACTCAGGCTATCTGTTACTGAACGGCCGCGCGGTCGATCGGGGGAAAACCACGGTTCTCAACCGCACTATCTATCTAAAGCAGGGCGGAAGAATAGATAGCGATACCTTCCGTTATGCTATTAGCCGGATCGTCCCCTCGCCTACGGATAATACCCCGGACGCGGTGTTCAATCAGTTACTTGCGGAGTTTACCTCCGACAGTACGCGGCTACAGCTGGACACCATTCACATTCAGGACAAGGCTTACCTGATAGGCGGCCCCATTTCCTACCTTTTCACCTGCACGGCCTACTGAATCGAGGGAATCAACATGTCTATCAAGATTATCCAGCCGCAGCACGCACAGCAATTGCTCGAAAACGGCGCGCAATTGATCGACATTCGCGCCGCTGACGAATATGCGCGCGAACATATCGCCCAGGCGCAAAATATTCCCCTGACCGCGCTTTCATCAGCGCCGCCGCTCGCCGACGCCGGCAAGGGCGTGATCTTCCACTGCCAGTCCGGTCGCCGCACGGAACTGAATATCGATAAGCTCGCCGCCAGCGTGCAGGGCGAGGCGTACATTCTGGAGCGCGGATTATCCGGCTGGAAACAGGCGGGATTCTCTACCATCGTGGATGCCTCGCAGCCCCTCGAACTTAACCGTCAGGTACAGATTGCGGTCGGGTCCATCGCGCTGCTGGGCGCCATCCTCGGCGCCACGGTATCGCCGTGGTTCCACATTCTGTCAGGGTTCGTCGGCGCGGGACTGATCTTCGCCGGCATATCGGGCTTCTGCGGTATGGCCCACCTGCTGATGAAAATGCCCTGGAACAGGAGATGAAACCAGCGGCAATACCGCCGGACGGAGCCGTATATATTCCCGGAGGCGAACAAACGAGGCGAATGCCGCTCCGGGCGATGGGAAAAACCGGCTTAGTCGGCGATAAACAGCCGACGCGGCGTCTGACTCAGGCGGGCATGCCCCTGCTCAGTAATGGCAATGGTTTCGCTGAAGGCGATGCCGTTTGCATAAATGTACATATGAAAGACCATGCCGGGTTTTAAACGCCACTCCGAATTCGGTAAAAACACCCGGCTGAAGTCGCTGGTATTCGGCGAAATGCGCGGGTAATAACCCAGGGTATAGCCGGTGATGCTGACATAATCCTCCCGCAGTCCGGCAGCCAGCACTGCATTACGCGCCACGGCATCGACATCCCTGGCGACGGCGCCGGGCCGCATCGCGGCAAACTGGGCGTCCTGAATGGCAATCAGTTGATCGGCCGTATCTTGCTGCCGAGCGTTGGCTTGCCCAATCACAATAGGGCGCATAATCCGCGCGCTGTAGCCTCGTTTGAAAGAGACGATCTCCGTGTGCAGGATATCCCCGGACGCCAACGGACGATCGTGCAAATTCCCATGAAGAAAACTGTTGCCGACGCCAAGCGTAATAATGCCGCAGCGGTTTGAATCCAGTCCGTTGCTCATCAATACCTGATGAACGACGGTCGCCGCTTCACGCTCGGTTTTTCCTACGCCGGTATCGGCTAAAACCGCAGAAAACGCCAAATCATTCACCCTCGCCGCCTCGGCGATATAGTCAATTTCCCGCGGCGTTTTGCAATCCCGCAACTTGATCAGCACCCCGGAAAAATCGCGCAAAGGATGTGCGGGGAAACGGGCTTGCAGACGATTAAAGCGGCTTAACGTCATACAGTACGAATCGAAATCCACGCCTATCTTGCGCTTATCCCAGCCGCGCTCGACGATGGTGTCGATAAGCACTTCGAGGGGGTCTTGCCAGTCAGCAAAAGTGACGGTGTCCGTTACCCAGCTATTCTCGTGAAAGGTATGCGCATCCATCGCGCGAAAGACCATCACCGGATCGCCGTCCAACGGCAATAAACAAGCCCGATACATATTTTCGGAAATGCCGAATCCGGTCAGATAATACAGAAACTCGGTCTGATCGATCACCAGCAGGCCGATATCTTTCTCTCGCATGTAAGCGCGGATATTTTCCGCTCGCTGGTGATATTCCTCTGGCGTAAAGCCGAGTTCTTGCTGATTATTCATGTTATTTATCCCTGTAATAAAATTTACAATATCGCTATCGTTGTTTTGTTATTAAATTAGCTGTTAGTAACGTTACAATGGTGATCAAAATCAATAATGCGCTCACCGCCGCAATAGTCGGATCGAGTTGAAACTGCACGTTATTCCATATTTGTACCGAGAGCATTTGTGTTTCATTGTCCGCCATAAACATCGCAATCAGCAACTCATCAAAAGAACTGAGAAACGCGAAGAGCGCGGCGGAAACCATCCCTGGCGCCGCCAGCGGAAACGTAATCCGCCGAAACACGGTGAAATTGCCGGCGCCCAGGCTCATCGCCGAATATTCCAGTTGGCTGTCGATACCCTGCAAGGTCGATGAAATAATGATCGTCGCCACCGGCAAGGCAATCACCGCATGACCGATAATAATCGCGCTGGCGCTGTTGAAAATATCGGCGGCGGAAAAGAAAAAGAACAAGGCGAGCGCCGATATAATATTCGGCACAATCAATGGCAGTAAGACCAGCACATAAATAATTTTCTTCCCGGCAAACCGGTAGCGAACCAATGCGATGGCCAAAAACAGGCTGAAGATCATCGCCAACAGCGTTGATATAACGGAAATGCGAAAACTCAACCACAGCGAGCTCAGCCATTCCGCGCTGGTCAGCACTTTTTCCATCCAGCGCAGAGAAAATCCGGGCGGGGGGAAGGTTAAATAAGCTGACTGACTAAATGCCAGCGGAAAAATAATAAGGATCGGCAATGCCAGAAATAACAGCACCAGTATCGCCATAGTCAGCGAAAATAGCCCCGGTTTGATGGTATTCATCGTTTGGCCTCAAACAGCTGTTCCAATCCAACCAGCCGCTGATAGAACCAGAACAGCACCAGCGTACAGACCAGCAATACCGTGGATAGCGCGGAACCGAAGCCCCAGTCGAAATAGGTTTCTATCTGGCTTTCAATCACCATCGAAATCATGGTCTGCTGCGGGCCGCCCATCAGCGCGGGCGTAATGAAAAAGCCCAGCGAAAGAATGAACACCAGCAATCCGCCCGCCGCGATGCCCGGCAACGACAGCGGCACAATGATGCGCCAGAAAGCGCGGGTGCGCGAGGCGCCCAGGCTTTGCGCCGCATTCAGCAAACCGAGGTCGATCCCGCGCATCACGCTATAGAGCGCCAGGATCATATAAGGCAACAGGATATAGGTCATACCGATCAGCACGCCCGTAAAGGTGTACATCAGTTTTAGCGGTTCGGTGATTAAACCGACGGCAAGCAACAACTGGTTGACTACGCCTTGCGCCCCCAGCAGCACCATCCAGGCGTAGGTACGCACCAGTACGCTGGTAAAATAGGGGATAACCACCAGAATCAGCAAAATATTCGCCGTACGAGGTTGCAAGCGCGCCAGCACCCAGGCCAACGGATAGCCCAGCAGCAGGGTGCTTAAGGTCACCCAAAAGGAGATTCGCAGGGTGATCCACAACACGTTAATCCACACCGGCTCCTGTACGATGCGCAGATAGTGCCGCCAGGTAAAATCCGGGCTATAGAGGCTGAACCCCAGCATTTTTATCAACGGATAGATAAAAAATATCAGCAGCGCCAGCAACGACGGGGCTAATAACAGCCAGGGTTTCCAGTTACGCCGGGCCGGCGACGTCGGGCTCATTGCGCCTCCCCGGCAATAAACCACAGGCTTTCCGGCTGCCAGCCGAGAGAAACGGCGATGCCAGGGGCGATGGCCTTTTGCAGATCGATGTTCTGCGCCTGAACCAGTAATTCCGTGCCGTCGCCAAGCCGCACGCTCACCTTTACCGTATGGCCCAGATACAACACCTCGCTGATAATCGCGTTTACCGCCAGTTGACCGGCGCTCGCCAGGCGAATTTTCTCCGGCCGCAATACCGCGAAAACCCGTTGCCCGTTAGCCAACTGTCCGATGCCCGGCCCGCTTACCCGCTCGCCGCTATCCAGCCTGACGTCATAGCCCGTCGAATGAACCGCCTCAATATGCCCGCCGATAAAATTGGATTGTCCGATAAATTCGGCAACCCAGCGATTGGCGGGTTTTTCGTATAAGGATTGCGGCGAGTCGATTTGCGCAATACGGCCATCCTGCATCACCGCGATACGATCGGAAAGCGTCAGCGCCTCCTCCTGATCGTGGGTGACAAACAGCACGGTCGAACCGCTCGACTGATGCAGGCGTTTGAGTTCCAACTGCATATGTTCGCGCAGTTTTTTATCCAACGCCCCCAGCGGCTCATCCATCAACAGCGCCTGAGGTTCGAATATCAACGCCCGCGCCAGGGCAATTCGCTGTTGCTGACCGCCGGATAATTCACGCGGCAGCCGATGGCCCTTGTCGGCCAACTGCACCATATCCAGCGCATCCGCCACCTTTTGCCTGATAAGGCTCTGCGACGCGCCGCGCATTTCCAGCGGAAACGCCAGATTGCGGAAAACGGAAAGATGGGGAAAGAGAGAGTAATTCTGAAATACCACGCCCAGATTACGTTTAGCCGGCGGAAAATCCGTCACGTCCTGGCCGCCGAGCAGGATCCGCCCCGTGGTTGGCGTAGTAAAACCGCCGACCATCATCAGCGTGGTGGTTTTTCCCGACCCGCTGGCCCCCAGTAAAGTAACGAATTCGCCCGGCTCGACGACCAGATGCAGATTATCCACCGCGGCGGTCTGACCAAAGCGTCGGGTTAACCCTTGCAGACGAAGTTCCGTTCCCGCGGTTGGACGGGAACGGAACGGCTGGTTAGCAATCCCCATTAAGCCTGACCTAAGATCCACGGCTGCCAGATTTTACCGATCTCTTCCAGATGATCCGACCACCACTGCGCATCCTGTATAAAGGTGTTTGGAAAGTACGCCGGGTTGGAAGGCAGTTTTGCCAGATCTTCCGGACGCACGAAATCAAAGGCTTTTTTATTGGTCGGGCCATAGGCGATATACTGAGTCAGCTTGGCCTGCACTTCCGGCTGCAAGGCGAAGTCGATAAGCAACTGGGCATTTTCAGGGTTCGGCGCGCTTTTCAACACGCTCCAGTATTGCACCTGCTGTCTTGCCTGATTCCACTCTATCGCCAGCGGCGCGCCCTGATCGATCAGCACCTGAGCACGACCATTCCACAGCGCGCCAAGCACCGCATCTTTACGCTCCAGCAACTGCGCGGAAACCGCGCCGGTATCCCACCATTTTGTAACATGCGGTTTGATTTTATTTAGCGAGGAAAAAGCCCGGTCGATATCAACAGGGTAAATATCCGACATCGCCACGCCGTCAGCCAGCACGGCGAATTCCAGATCTGCCGCGCCTGAACGCAAATCCGCCAGCGTGCGCGGGCCGGGAAAACGCTTCACGTCCCAAAATTCCGCCCAGTTTTTAGGGTGTGATTCAGCGCTAAAAACATCCGTATTGTAAACCAGCACGGTTGCAAACAGGAGGTTGCCGACCATATTAGGATGACGGAATTCAGCGGCGATATCGTCAGGATTGCAATATTTCATCGCGGCGTAATTAATCGGCGCCAACGCTCCCGCTTTCTCAAGGTTGAGCTGAGCAAGCGTGCCGATATCCACAACGTCCAGACTTACCTGACCGGCCTTTATCATGGCCTGAATTTGTGCGGAGGTGGAAGGTTTTACCTTGACGCTAATCCCCGTTGCCGCGGTAAAAGGTTTATAGACGGCGATATCCATGGCGTCCTGATAAGCGCCGCCCAATCCTCTGACAATCACTTCCGGACTGCCTTTAGCAAAGACTGAAGGGGCGGAAAAAGCACCGAATGCCATGCCGGCACCGATGATGGACGTTTGTTTGATTAAACGACGGCGAGAGGTATCTATCGCTTCCCCTGTTGAAATAACAGGGGAGTCGATATCTCCTTTTTTATCACTCATACTCATTTTCCTTTGATGTAAGTTACGGAAAGAAATCTCCTTCTCTGGTGTTTGTTATAAACGATAAATTAATTATTTTTTAGATTTATATTAATATTTCCCTGGTGTTGGCTTTTTCCAATGACCCAGCAGTTTCCAGGCGTCATCAGATTGTTCCAATCTTTTCTTTACTGCATCTTCATCACACATCACCACTTGCGAAATAAGCCAATCGACAACGGTCATCGTGCTCATTTTCGACCACCAAACCAGTGGCGAACTGCTGCGAAGAATATAAATGACTTCATTTGATTCACGGGCTAACGGTGATGTGATTCGATCGGTCACCGCCACGACATGCGCCCCACGCTCACGCGCCAGATGCATCATATCGATGGTATATGGAATATAGCGTTCATACCCAATGCCGATAAACACATCATGTTCATTCACTTGCTGAATACGATCGGCCACGTCGCCGCAACCGATATTAAAAACGTCCGACTTACCCAAAATATGGTTAAGGTGCATCGCCAAATACGCCGCCATCGGGTAGGTATTGCCATGCGCGGTAACCCAAACTTTTCGAGCAGCGACAATACGCTCGGCAACACGTAAGATGACGCCATCGGTATTTAACTCGAGCGTCTGGTTTATCAGCGTATGCGCATTATCAAAAACCTGTTTTTGTAATTCTTCATCGTCCGTTGGCAACTGCGCCCGATGTAATACGCCGCCGGCTCCCGTTCGCTCAATCAGCGCTTCGCCCAAATCCTCTCGCAGATGGGTATAACCCCGGAAGCCTAATGCGCGGGCAAAGCGGACAATCGCGGCATCGCTCACATTTATTGCATCGGCTAACTGCTTGGCCGTCATAAACGCCACTCGCTCCTTATTCCTTTCGATATAACGTGCAATAAGCTGCTGTGCAGGAGTAAGTTTAGAAAAGCGTTCATCAACCAATGCTGAAAAATTCATATAACATCCCGAATGACTCAGTCACTACAGTAAAGTGCAAACATGTTGTGTTTGCAACAATAAAATTAATTTTTTTGGGAAAAATCCACAAAACACAAATAAATCATAAGGATACATTTTAATTAAATACGCATTACCATAAAAGATAATAATTCATCGGCTTGAATATATAAATAGCACGTTAATAATTTCATTTGAATGATAGTAGTTAATTCATTGACATGTGAAATAGATAATATATTTAATTATTACCTACTGACTCATTTATACAATAACGTATTTAACAGGATAGAACAGATATGAAGTTTTCCATAATTTTGTGAAAAAAACCGGAGAAATAAACGCGTTATCGATCAGAATGCCCGCCGGGGCTTAGGTTGGCCCCGGACCGGGATCATGTCGCTGACTACATATGAGCGCGATGCGCACCGCCGGCAACGGAATATTCATTCCATTCCTGAGCCTCGCGGCAAAAAAATTACGGAAAATTATGAGGGCAGCATGATATTGCTATCGGACAATAGCCCCATATTGTTATGCATCGCGCAGGCCGCGTCGATCAAAGGCATGGCCATCGCCGCCCCGCTGCCTTCGCCAAGCCGCATGCCTAATTGCAAATAAGGCTCCATTTGTAGATGCTGCAACGCAATCAGCGCGCCCTTTTCCGCCGAAAAATGGGAGGGAATCAGGTAATCCCGCACCTGCGGCGCAATACGGCAAGCCGCCAGCGCAGACGCATAGGAAAGAAAACCGTCCAGCACCACGGGCAATCCGGCGGCCGCGGCCCCCAGCATCACGCCCGCCATCCCGACCAGATCAAAACCGCCGACCTTAGCCAACACATCAATGCCGTCATGCGCATTAGGTTGGTTCACGGTAATCGCCTGACGCACCACCGCCACTTTATGATGCAGTCGCTCGCTGGGGAAATTAGCGCCGATGCCGACCACCTGATTGGGATCATGATCGGTCAGCACGCTGATCATCGCCGCCGCGGGCGTGGTATTCGCCATACCCAGCTCGCCGACGCCAAAGACGCGAACGCCCCCTGCGGCCTGCTGTCTGGTCAAGCGCGCGCAGGCAAGCAGCAAATCCTCCGCCTGCCGGTAGGTCATCGCCGCTTCACGAGCGATATTGCCGCTGCCGCGCCGCACTTTCATATTCAGCACGCCGGGCAGCGGCTCGCTGTCGATGCCGACATCCACTACGTTCACCTCTGCGCCCGCGTTGGCCGCCAGTACACAGACGCCGGTAATGCCCCTGACCATATTCGCGGTCTGAATGGCCGTTACCGCGCGCGGGGAAATCGCCACTCCTTCCTCATAGACGCCATGATCGGCGGCCATCACGATGATCTGTTTGCGCGCCGCCTGAAGTCCGGAAAGCCCGCGCATTCCCGCAAGCTGGATGGCCAACTGCTCCAGCCGTCCCAGACTGCCCAGCGGTTTCAGCAGGCCGTCCAGCCGGGCGGCGGCGCGCCGCATAGCGTCTTTGTCCAGCGGCACGATGGCGTCGACCAGCGATGAAAGCGTGGATGATGGTTCTGTTTGCATAATATTATTCTCGTTATATCAGGGCTGCCAGGGCGCCCGATTATTCAATGCCCGCAGCGTGGCGAAGCCGTCCTGTACGTCCAACACGCTGTATGCGCCTTGCGCAAAATGAAAGTGCCACATCTCGCTCGCCGGCATCGTCAGCAGCGTGGCCAACAGCAGGCTTAATACGCCCTGATGCGCCACGATCAGCTGATTATCCGCGCCATGCTGTTTCCGCAAGGCCTGCGTGATCTGTTCCACGCGGCGAGAAAACTCAGGGAACGACTCTCCGCCGGTCGGACGCGCCGTTTGCCAGTCCGCAATCCAGGCGGCCCAGGCTTCGGCATCCTCATGCTGTAAATCGTGGCGATGGCGCATTTCCCAATCGCCGAAAGCCATCTCGTTGAATGCCCGATCCGCGGCGGCGGCGATAGGATGCTTTTCCAACACGATTTCCGCCGTATGCCGCGCCCGCAACAGCGTACTGCTGACGGCCGAACCAAAGTTCACGTCCGCCAGCCAGCCGGCAACCGACCGGGCCTGAGCAACGCCAGTCGCCGTCAGGCCGACGTCCGTCATACCGCAAAAAACGCCGCTAAGATTGGCCTCGGTCTGACCGTGCCTGACCAGAAATAACCGCATGGTTTATCCTTCTCTTTCCGTCACAACATCGCCAGCAGGAAGACCAGTTCGCCGACCTCTTCCGCAGCGCCCAGCGTATCGCCGGTTTGACCGCCCAACCGACGGCGCAGATACAGCCCCATCAGCCAGATTATAACCAGGGTAATGGCCCATGCCCGCAGCGCGGCCCCCTGTCCCAGCAACCCGGCCAGCAGCGCCCCGCCCGCCAGCGTAATCAGCATCTCAACGCCGCGAACCTGGCCGATATACAGATTTCCCAGCCCTTGTCCTTCGCGAGCGTAACGCTGGCGATACATCAGCAACACAATGGCGCTGCGGCTCACCACCGACGCCGCCGTCAGTACGGCCAGCATCGATGTTCCGCGTAGCGCCAGCTCGCTCACTACCAGCACTTTCGCCACCACGATAAAAATCAGCGCCAGCCCGCCATTGGTGCCGAGGCGGCTGTCGCGCATGATCTCCAGCATTCTTTCCCGTTTACGGGCGGAAAACACGCCGTCGCAGGTATCCGCCAGTCCGTCCAGATGAAACGCGCCGGTAATCAGCGCCAGCGCCAGCACATAGGCCAGCGCCGCCAGCGGCACGCCGCACCAGGGAGAGAGCGCAACGAACGCCAGCCCGGCGATCCCGCCCACGATGAAGCCGATAAAGGGGAAACCGACAATCCCGCGCACGTATTGCTCCATCTCCAGCCCCTGCGTCCAGCGCGCCGGCAGCGGAATTCGAGTCATAAATTGCAACGTGGCGAAAAATAAACGCAGATTCATTTAATTTTAACCTCAATACCCGACACCACCAGATAGACCGACTCGGCGGCGGCGGCCAGACGCTGATTCACGCGTCCGGCGATATCACGAAAATGCCGCGCCAGCCGGTTTTCCGGCACGATGCCCATGCCAAGCTCATTGGTCACCAGATAGATCGGCGCCGCGCTATGGGAGCAGGCGTCGATCAACGCATCAATCTGCGGTTGGATCGCATCTTCAATGGCCGAAAAGTCCATCTGCTCCGGCGGCGTATCGCCGGCCTGCTCAAACAACAGGTTGGCGATCAGGGTCGTGACGCATTCCAGAATAACCGCCTCGTCGGCGGCTGTTTTTTCCGCGATCACTGTCCCCAGATCTCGATAGCCTTCCCAGGTACGCCAATGCGCCGGGCGGCTTTCCTGGTGCCGCCGCACGCGCGAAGCCATTTCGTCATCGGTCACCACCGATGTGGCGATATACAGCACCTTCTCGCTGTGCCGCGCCGCCAGCCTCTCCGCCAATGCGCTTTTGCCGCTTCTGGCTCCGCCCGTAATCAATATCACCCGATAAGCTCCTGTTTAATCTTTTTTTCTCCCCGCTTGCGCAGGGGAGGGTTGGGGTGGGGTCAATCGCAGCACAGGTGATGCCTGCCGCTACCCCTTGTCAGTTGTCTCTTAGTCACATTTTATGCGGACTCAGAGGCAGTTTTGTGCGCCACAATGCCGCCATTTCCATGCCACGTCGTAGCACGCGCCCGACGCAGGGGAATAGCCAACTCCCTCCCCTGCAAAGGGGAGGGTTGGGGTGGGGTCAATCGCAGCGCAGGTGATGCCTGCCGCTACCCCCACCCGGCCTCCCCCTTGTCAGGGGGAGGAGCCCCCGTGCAAACTAGCTGCGCGCCGTCGACATAAAGCCATATATCGCGGCGATATCAATATGTTCGCGCATCGCCGCGGCCAGAATATCGAACTGCCGCTGCTTGTGACGGGCATAGTCAAACACCTCGCCGTCAAACGCGGTCAGCCCTTTGCGTTGGCGCAACGTATTCAGCAACGCGCGGGTAAAGCAATCGTTATCAAACAGACCGTGAAGATAGCTGCCGATGACGCTGCCGTCCGCGTTAATCGCCCCATCGTATTGGGTTACCGGCTGGCCGTTACTCTGCGTCAACGTGATAAATGGCGCGGCCTGACTGCCAAGGCGCGATGTACCCATATGGATTTCATACCCGCTGACGGGCTTATCCGACCCGGCGTTCGCCATGCCCGGCAGCATCGGCCGACAGCTTCCGCTGACGCGGGTAGTGACTTTTTCCGATGCGAACTCGGTTTCGATATCCAGCAGCCCCAGACCGTCCATCCGCGCAACGTCCGACTCCACGCCGTCGATAATGCTGCGTCCCAGCATCTGATAGCCGCCGCAGATGCCAATCAGCGGCGTACCGGCCTGATGCCGCGCCCGCAGCGCCCCGGCCAGCCCGCTTTGCCGCAGCCATTGCAAATCGCCCAGCGTATTTTTACTGCCTGGCAGAATAATCAAATCGGCGTCCGTCAGCCCAGCCGGATCGGCGACATAACGCAAACGGACATCCGGTTGCGCCGCCAGCGCGTTGAAATCGGTGAAGTTGGCGATATGCGGCAGGCGCACCACCGCGATATCCAGCGCCTGCTGCGCGTTTCCGGCATATTTGCCGCTTTGCAGCGCGACGCCGTCTTCGTCCTCTAACTCCACATTCAGCCAGGGCATCACGCCGATCACCGGCACGCCGGTCAGCGCTTCGATCTGCGTCAGCCCGGGTTTCAGCAACGCCACGTCGCCGCGGAATTTATTGATGATCACCCCTTTTACCCGCGCTTTTTCCTCCGGCGCCAACAGCGCCAGCGTTCCGTAGATGGCGGCGAACACCCCGCCGCGGTCGATATCGGCCACCAGCAATACCGGACAGTCGGCCTGCGCCGCCATACCCATATTAACGATATCCCGATCGCGTAGATTGATTTCCGCCGGGCTGCCCGCTCCTTCCAGCACTATCACGTCATATTCGGCGGCCAGGCTCTGGTAGACATCGCCGATCTGCTGCTGTAACTGCGGTTTGTACTGGTGGTAGGTCATCGCATCCATATTGCAGAGCGCTTTCCCCATCAAGACCACCTGCGACTTGCGATCGCTGGTCGGCTTAAGCAGCACCGGATTCATCCGCACATCGGGCTCGATGCCCGCCGCTTCGGCCTGAAATATCTGCGCCCGCCCCATCTCTTCGCCCTGCGGCGTAATCCCCGAATTGAGCGCCATATTTTGCGATTTAAACGGCGCGCAGCGGTAGCCGTCCTGAGCGAAAATCCGGCACAGGCCGGCCACGAGAACGCTTTTGCCCACGTCGGACGCCGTTCCCTGCAACATGATGGACAGGCTCATGCGTTTCCTCCCGCGCCGCGCTCGCGCAGCAGCGCAAATAGCTGTTGTTCGGTTTTACACAGCGGCAGCCCCAATTCGCTGTGCAGCTTGACCAGCCAGGGCTGAACCAGCGCGGCCGCCCGCAGCTTTTCGCGTTGCAGGAAAACGTCGGCGCTGACTCCCTCGCTGACCAGCTCGCCGTGCGCCAGCACGTACACGTAGCCGCACACCGCATAGATCAGGTCGATATCGTGGCTGGAGATGATAACCCGTTTCCCCTGCGCCACAATCCGTTCAATAATCGCGATCATCTGCTCGCGTCCGGCGGGATCGAGGCCGGAAGTCGGTTCATCCAGCAGCAGATAAGGCGCTTCCATCACCAGCGCCCCGGCGACGGCGACGCGTTTTTTCTGACCGTGACTCAGATACTGAATCGGCTTATGGCGAAATGCCTGCGCATCCACCAGCGTTAACGCCTGCTCCACCCGTTGGGCGATGAGGGTTTCATCCATACCGAGATTGCGCAGGCTGAAAGCGATATCACTGTCGATATCGGTATAAAAGATCTGTTGTTCCGGATCCTGAAATACCGTGGCGATCCGTTGACGCAAGGCGCGCAACCCCGCTTTGCTGTAATCGATCGGCTGGTTGTCCCACAGCACCGCCCCGCTCTGCGGGCGCAGAATACCGGTCAGGTTCATAAACAGCGTCGACTTGCCGCAACCGTTCGCCCCTATCACCCCGGTGACGGCATGGCGACTGAAATCCAGCGACAGATCGCGCAGTATCGGTTCATCCTGATAGCGAAAATTCAATTGTCGGGTCGTCAGCATAACGGTTCTCTTCTCACAGATGGAATTCTCCCTGATACAGTTTGATTTCCAGCGCAATCACCATCTGTTGGTAGCGCATCATGACCCGCATAAACAGCATGCCGACCAGCATGGAGAGCGAACGATAGCTGCTGCCCAGCGATGAATAACCAAAGCGCAGCGACTGCGCGCGACGGATCGCCAGCGCTTCATCCAGAAAAATGAAGATAAACCGCCAGGTCAGCAGAATTTGTTCCGTCAGCAGCGTCGGCACCCGGCAACGTTGCAGGATCTGAATCAACTGCGGAAACGGCGTGTTCAGCACAAACCAGAAGGTCGCCGATAGCGCCGCCAGGCTGCGCCAGAGGGTATGATTCGCCGTATGCAGACCGATGGGATCGATGCCGACCCAGAACGTCCCCAGCGGGATCCCCCACCACAGCGTTTCCGGCTGGCGCGAAACCGACAGCACAATCGTCGCCACGCCCACCGACAGGAACCCCAACGGCACCGACAGCCATTTCAGATAGCGCAACGGGCCGATCCGCAGCAGCCAGCAGGTCAGCGCGGCGATAAATCCCAGCAGCAGCGCCTGATACAGCGGCGGGCAGGTCATCGCCAGCAGCAGAAACAGCCCATACAGCGCCAGCTTGCGCATCGGATCCACCTGCCGCCAGCGCCCCTGATAGCTGAGTTTGTCAATTCCCAGCATGATCGCTGCGCTTGCCGCGGTAATAGCCGAGAATATAGAAAATTACCGCCGCGCCCAGCGATCCCTGCAAGGTAAACAGCAGGCTTTCAATCTCGCCGCTGGCGGGCTCATACAGCGGTTGGAACCAGGGCTGATAATCCGGCGCGGTCTGGGTGATCAACGTTTCCGCTTCGCCATCCGACCCGCCGTACTCGCCGCCGTGATTGATAAAAAAGGGCAGAATCACCAGCGCAATCACCAGTGATAACAGGATTAAGTTCTTTTTCATGTTAACGACTCCCGGCATGAATAAGCTGACGCTTGGTTAACTGGTCGTAAATCATCACGGTAAGCAACCCTTCGGCGATGGCGATCGGCACCTGCGTCAGACAGAAAATGCCCATGAATTTAACCATCGATGCGGTAACGCCCAATTGCGGATCGGGGAACGCCACGCCCAGTTGAATCGACGTCACCAGATAGGTCGCCAAATCGGCCAGCATGGCGCACAGGAATACCCCGACGTCGCGGCGGATCCCGGCTTTGCACGCCAATTTCCACACCAGATAACCGATAACCGGCCCGATAACCGCCATCGACATCCCGTTGGCGCCGAGCGTCGTCAGACCGCCGTGCGCCAGCAAGAGCGCCTGAAACAGCAGGACAATCGCCCCCAGCACCGCCACGACCACCGGGCCGAACAGAATCACCGCCAGACCGACGCCGGTCGGATGCGAGCAACTGCCGGTGACGGACGGGATCTTCAGCGCGGAAAGCACGAAAATAAACGCGCCGCATAGCGCCAGCAGGACTTTCTGGTTGCTGTCCTCACTGACGATTTTGCGCAAACGCACCAGCCCGGCAAACAGACAGGGCAGAAACAGCACCCACCAGGCCAGCGCCCACATCGGCGGCAAAAATCCCTCCATAATATGCATGGCGAACGCTTCCTGCGGCGCCAGCATCAGTAGCAGCGCTATCGCCAGACCGGATAGCGAAAGTTTCTTTAATTGTTGTTCCATTGATTACCCCTTAACAGGTTATCGTTTATTACATAAATACCCATTTTTTGTTTCTGCTCTCCCCATCAATGGGATATGTCATATCGGAGAATATTTCGTGCGCGATAAAGCCGTCAGTTCCCTGCTACGTCGTAGCACGCGCCCGACGCAGGGTGGTTCAAACGCCACCCCCCTACGAACCCGGGCTTGTGGCTGAAATCACGCCGCTGACGCGGTACCTTCGGCGGCCGTCCCCTTTTTCGAACCGCCAGTGACGCGTTCCCGACGCGCCACTGGCTTGAGCAGCATCCATGCTGCTCATTCGCGGGGTCGTCCACCTCAGCGTAATTTCTTACGCCGGGTAACCGCAAAATCCGTCATCCCCCGGCAAATGAGTTGCGACCGTCATTCGCTGCGCCACTGTTTATTCACCACAATCGTGGAGAAATAGGGCAACGGCTGGTCATCCGTCACCCGATCCAGACGTCGCCAGCACTGTTCGCCCGGCAGCGAGGCATCGGCCATCAACAGCGCGTGATCGAACAGATCAAGACGCGCCAGCAGCGCGCGCACGGCGGCGAAACGGCCATACACTTTCATCAGCACCACGCTGTCGTGAGTCAGCAGCGCTTGCTCCAGTTCGGCTTCCGGAGCGGTGCAGGGCATCACCGCCATCGACTGCTGCTCCATCGCCAGCGGCAGCGCCGACCGCGCGGCTATCGCCGCAAACGAGGTGACGCCCGGCACGATTTCCAGCCAGGGCTGACGGCCGATACGCGCCAGCAGAAAGACCCAGGTGCTGAATAGCATCGCATCGCCCAGCGTGATAAAGCCGACCTGCCTGCCGTCGGCCACTTCATTCGTCAGCTGTTGGGCTATCTCGTCCCAGACGGCTTCTTTCTCTGCCTCGTCGGCCTTCATGGGAAAATGCGTGGTGCGAATTTCCGTCGCCGGCGACAAATACTCGCGTACGATGGATAACGCCAAACTATCGCCGCCCTTACGCCCGGCCGGCGCATACAGAATGTCGAGCCGGCCGATCAGACGCGCGGCGCGCACGGTGATCAAATCGCTGCCGCCCGGCCCGACGCCTAATGCATACAGTCTGCCGCTCATTAAGCCGCCTCCCGCTGCTTCGGGTTCAGCGCGGCGTCGAGGTGACGGGCGAACATCCGGCGGATCTGCGCATTTTCGCCCAGCCCTTGCAGCCAGCAACAGGTGGCGATGCCCGCCGCTTCAAGCTGCGATTTCCACGAGTCCTCTTCATCCGAAGCCATATCGTTGGTGGCGTGATCGCCCGCTACCAGCATCAGCGGCATCAGATGCACTTTGCGCACCCCCTGCTGTTGCAGACGCTGGATGATATGGTCGATTTCCGGGTAGCTTTCCACCGCCCCCACCAGCGCCGGGAAACCGCGCGACGCCATCAGGTGGTCGAGACAGGCATAGGCGGAAAACGCATGGTGGCTGGCGCCGTGTCCCATAAACACCACCCGTTCATCGGCGGCCAGCGGCGGCATCTGCGTCTGAAGCGCGCTCATCAATTGTTGATAGTCATCAAAACTGCTGAGCAGCGGCGTGCCGAGCGCCAGCCGTTGAAAACGCGGGCGCCAGACGCGAACCTCCGCCGCCACCTTGTCGTATTCATCGCCGTTTATCACATGCAGCGACTGGATCGCCACATCCTGATAGCCTTCGTCCGCCAGCCGCTGCAAGGCCTGCGCGGGGTTATCAATCCGCAGGCCGTCGCGCTCGCGCAGCTTGCGAATAATCATTTCCGACGTAAACGCCCGAAACAGATCGCGATCGCCGTGAGACGCCGCCAGAAATTGTTCGCAGGCATCGATGTTCTTTTCCCGCGTTTGCGGGTAACTGGTGCCGAAACTGATAATCAACAGTGCTTTTTTCATTTACGATCCTCGTTGTGCCCGCCAGCGGGATAAACGCGCGACGAACGCATCCAGCGATGCGATCCGTTCCGCCGACGTAGCGTCGTCTGCCGCAACCGGGCGACAGATCACGATACAGGGGATGCCCAACGCCAGGCAGGGCGCGACCTTTTGCTGATAGCCGCCCGGCGCGCCGGACTCTTTGGTTACCACCACATCGGGCCGACAGTGCTGATACAGCGCCTGATTGAACGCCGCGCTGAACGGCCCGCATTGGGCGATTATCTGCTCCACGCCGAAGCCCAGCGCTTCGCACTGCGCCAGCACCGCAGCGGTCGGCAATACCCGAACAAACAGTTGTTTTTCCGGCAAGCGTTGCCGATAGCGGGCCAGATCCTTGCTGCCGGTGGTCAGCAGCACCCGCGGTCCCAGCGTGCGGGCGATCGCGCACGCCGCGTCAAGGCTCGCCGCTTTATGCAGCAGCGGATGGTCGATGGCGTCGATATCGCTGGGCCGCTGATAGCGCGTCAGCGGCAATTGCAGCCGGCGACAGGCCGCCGCCACATTGTCGTGCAGCGCCTCGGCATAAGGATGGGAAGCGTCGATCACCCAGCGAATACGCCGGGCGGCGAGATAGGCCGCCATTTCATCCGCATCCATACGTCCGACCACCACCTCGCCGGCGATATCGCCGGCCAGCTGTTTTCCCGTGTCGGTGGCGACGGACAGGCGATAGGCTTCGCCCGCCGCATCCAGCGCCTGACAAATCAGCCGGGCGTCGCTGGTGCCGCCGAAGACATGGATAACCGGCTCGCTCACAGCGTATAGCCTCGCGGCGTAATCATCAGCCCGTCGCGGCAGTAGGTGGTTTTGTTGCCGACAATCACCAGGCTGGTCATATCCACCGGCGAGAAGTCCATATCGCCGAAGGTGGTGATCCATTTTTGCTCTTTCTTACGCCCGGCGGCTTTGACGACGCCGACCGGGGTTTGCGCTGACGTGAAGGGCTTCATCAGCTCGAACGCGCGCGCCAGATGCCCTTCACGGCCGCGGCTGCGCGGGTTATAGAAGCAGATAACAAAGTCGGCCTGCGCCGCCGCGACGATGCGTTTTTCGATGACCGGCCACGGCGTCAGCAGATCGCTGAGGCTGATATGACAAAAATCGTGCATCAGGGGAGCGCCTAACAATGACGCCGCCGCGATACTGGCGGTCATCCCAGCCACCAGCCGGACGTCCAGATCCGACTGCTGCTGAGCGACCAGCTCCAGCACCAGTCCGGCCATGCCGTAAATACCCGCGTCGCCGCTGCTGATCAGCGCCACGTTGTGGCCGGCCAGCGCCAGATCGATCGCCGTCTGGCAACGCTCGATTTCTTTACACATGCCGGTTTTGATCACTTGCTTATCGCCGGTGAGCGGCTTTACCAGATGCGTGTAGGTTTTGTAGCCCACCACGATGTCCGCCTCGCGGATAGCGGCGACGGCCTCTTGCGTCATCATGGCTTCACTGCCCGGCCCAATGCCGATTACGGTTAACATTAATGCTTTACTCCCAGGGTAATAGTCACCCCCTGCTGACGCAGGGTATTGCCAACCAGCTTGCCGCCGCTCATCAGCCAGGCAACCGGTTGTGAAACGCTGCCGACGCCGACCGTGCGGCGCACAAATTCGGAAGCGGGAAAACGGTGTTCGTGCGGGGCGAGTTCGTCGACGCCGAACAGTTCGAACGGCACGCGCCGGCGCTGCGCCAGTTCGATCAACGCCGGCTCGTCCCGCTTGATATCGACGCTGCCGATAGCCCGCAGCGCCAGCGGATCGAAATGGTTTTCCGCCAGCTGCCGCGACAGCAGATCGGCCAGCGTGGGCAGCTCGGTCGACCGCCGGCAGCCGATCCCCGCCACCACGCGCTTCGGCACCAGCTTGAAGATCGGTGCCGGCGATCCCGCCGATAAGGCGTCGGGCAGGGTATCGCGCAGCGTCACGCACACCAGCGCATCCAGCGTCGGCAGCGCCGTCAGACTGTCTATCGCGATAAAGCCGCGCACGTCGCAACGGGAACGCGCGGGCCGCATGGCATCGTCCCACCACAGGCCGACCTTGCCACCGCTGACCAGCAGCTGATTCACCGCTTTCACCGCCTGGCGGAAATCCTCCATTTGCGCGTCCAGCTGCATCGCCAGCATATCCAGCGCCGCCAGCTGATTGACGTCCGTGGCGGTGGTTATCACCGGTTCGGCGCCCAGCATCTCCGCCAGCCGGCGGGTCAGCGCGTTCGCGCCGCCGACATGGCCGGAAAGCAGGCTGATGACATGCCGTCCCTGCTCGTCGATCACCACCACCGCCGGATCGGTCAGCTTGTCGTTTAACAGCGGCGCAATCGCCCGCACCGCAATGCCGGTCGCGCCCACCACCACCAGCGCGGAATAGCGGCTGAACGCCGCGCGCAGCGTATCGCCGAAACCGCCGCTAAAGGCGGTAAAGCCCGGCGCCAACAATTTTTCACTGGTAAAACAGGTCAGCGGCAAATGCGCCTGCAAACGCCGGGCCAGACGTACGCCGCCCGGCGTCAGGCAGAACACGGCGATGGATTCAGGCCTGGCGATATTCATGACTGAATCCTGCGTCATACAGTCTGGAATAGTGGTATTCATCGCCCAGAAAAGCGCCGACCAGAATCAGCGCGGTTTTGCGAATGGCCGCCGCCCGCACCTGCCCGGCGATATCCGCCAGCGTACCGCGCACCGTGCGGCTTTCCGGCCAGGTGGCCTTGTAGACCACCGCCACCGGCGTGGACGCCGGATAGCCGCCGGCGGTCAGCCGCGCCACCACCCCATCGATATCCTGTACCGACAGGAAAATCGCCATGGATGTCTGATGGGCGGCAAACGCCTCCAACTGCTCCAGCGGCGGCATCGGCGTGCGCCCTTCTATGCGGGTAATCACCAGACTCTGCGCCACTTCCGGGACGGTGTATTCCACGCCAAGCTGCGCCGCCGCCCCGAGAAACGCGCTCACGCCGGGAACGGAAACGAATCCGATGTCCTGTTGCGCCAGCGCCTCGCTTTGTTCGCGAATCGAGCCATACAGCGACAGATCGCCGGTTTGCAGCCTCACCACCAGTTTGCCGGCGCGCGCGCTGGTGACCATCAGAGTCACGATCTGCTCAAGGGTCATTCCGGCGCTGTCGTAACACGCCGCCTGCGGCCGGCAATATTCCAGCAATTCGGTATTAATCAGCGAACCGGCGTAGATCACCACATCGGCCTGTTGCAGCAAGCGGTAGCCTTTGAGCGTAATCAACTCGCGATCGCCCGGCCCCGCCCCGACAAACCAGATTTTATGGGGATCGAACGCCGGTTGCGCGTTCGCTGTTTGCGGTGTTGCGGCATGCTCAGACATGCGTTCCCTCCTTGCAGCAGGAAATAAGATAGGTGGGGTTGTTCGGTTTAAAATAATGGCCGTTGCCAAGCGGCGTCAGGGACGAAACCTGAAGCTGCGTGCAGGCCAGCGACGCCACGTTCAGCGACTGCAAATGCGCCAGCGCCGTATTCAGGTTATCCAGCAGAATGAACGTCAGCGCCAAACGACCGCCGGGATGCAAATGCGCCAAAGACCAGTCGATAAGCTCGGTCAGCTGTCCGCCGCTGCCGCCGATAAACACCGCGTCCGCCATAGGCTCCAGCGGCAGCGGCGCCGCGCCGGCGATAATCTCCACATTATTGCAGCCGAACCGACGGCGGTTTTCTTCAATCAGCGCCAGCGCCGTCGGATTGCGCTCGATGGCGGTCACCGCCAATCGGGGAAAACGCAGCGCCGCCTCCAGCGATACGCTGCCGGTGCCGGCGCCGACATCAATCAGATGGCGCGCGTCGCTCAGCGCCAGCCGCTCCAGCGCCAGCAGGCGTACCGGCTCTTTGGTCATCGGCACCCGTTGGCCGCGTAAAAATTCATCATCATTCATTGAGGATCACCACCACGTTCATGTCATAGTGCCGCGCCACCTGTTCCGGCGACAGGCGATGAATACGTTCATCCGGCAGCGACAGATTTTCGCCGATAATCATCGTTCGCCTCAGTTGCCGTTGCAGGATGGCGTCGGCAATGGCGCGCGGGCCGATATGTCGATCGGTCACCATCGCCACTTTGTCGTGTTGCAGCAGCCAGTCAAAGTCCGGTTTGCGGCCGTGGCTGCTGGTGAGATAAAGATCATTCATATCCAGCGCGATACGGGCGCAAAGGTACTGCACCGCGCTGATGCCGGGTACGATCAGCAGTTGATCCGCCGGGAAATGGACGGACAGCCGCTTCCCGATGCCGTACAGCAAAGGGTCGCCGGAGGCCAGCACCACCACCTGACGGGATATGTGCGCTTTGAGCCACGTCATCAGCCCGTCGATATCGGCATCCAGCCGGCGGGTCTGGCCGTGAAAGTCAGGAAACATCGCCAGATGACGGGCGCCGCCGACCAGAATTTCGGCGGCGGCGATCGCCTGGCGCGCCTGCGGCGTCAGATGCGCCAGCGAACCGGGGCCAATGCCCACGACCACGATCATCGCAGCGCCTCCACGATGTCGGCCAGCGGTCGGTTGGCGCCCAGCACCTGGTTATCGAAAGAGAACAGGATGACGTCGATGCGCGGCGGCTCACTGGAAAACCGCATCATCTCGTTGACCCGCTGACAAATGCGCTGCGCGATTCGCGCGTACACCGCTTGCAAGCCGTGCTGCGCAATCACCTCCATCGCCGCCTCGGTGGTGTCGCACTGATTCACCGCCAGCAAGACGTCATGAGAAGCGCCCATCAGCGCCAGATTGGCGATCAGGGTTTCCATGCGCCCGTCGGCGATATGGCTGTGGGTATGGAAGATCCCCGCCGCCACTTTCACCAGCTTGCCGAGATGGCCGACCAGCGCCACGCGGCGGAATTTAAGCCTGACGGTTTCCTGCAACATATAACCGACGAAATTACTCATGGTCACCACGCGTTGTCCGTCCAGCCCCAGTTGCTCGCGCACGAAGCGTTCGCCGTGATTGCCGGGTACCAGAATGACGCGGTCCTCCCCGGCGGCGCGCTTCATTTCCAGCTCCAGCGCCAGCGAGCGTTTCCAGCTCTCTTCCGACATCGGCGTCACGATGCCGGTGGTGCCGATGATGGAGATGCCGCCGAGGATCCCCAGACGTCCGTTGTAGGTTTTTTTCGCCCGCTCCTCGCCCTCGGGCGCGAAAATTTCCACTTCCGCGCCGCGCGTCGGGCCGATCGCCTCGCGCACCACCGCTTCAATGGTTTGCAGCGGCGTGCGATTGATCGCCGCGCTGCCTACCGGCAGGCCGATGCCTTTGCGCGTCACGGTACCCACGCCTTCGCCGCCGCGGATATGAATATCGCCGTGTTCGCACAGGGCGACGCGGGCGAAAATCAGCATGCCGTGCGTGGCGTCCACGTCATCGCCGCCGTCTTTACGGATCGCCGCCGTCGCCTGCCGCCCCTCAATCAACGGCTGTTCGACGTTGAGATATAGCGTGACGCCCGATGGCGTGACGATGGAAACCTGATCGATCACCTGCTGGCGCAAGACCATCAGCGCCGCCACCTTGGCCGCCGCCGTGGCGCAGGAGCCGGTGGTATAGCCTTTGCGGTATTGCTTGCCGTTGTGCCAGACGCTGTCCAGCTTCATCTCCGGCTTTTGCGAATCGGCGTTCACTGGCTCTCCCGCAGACGATATAGAATGGCGTTGACGATGGCGGCCGCCACATTGCTGCCGCCTTTGCGCCCGCGCGCGGCGATGTGGGCAAGCGGACTGTCGATCAGCGCCGCTTTCGATTCCGCCGCCCCGACAAAGCCGACCGGCACGCCGATAACCGCCAGCGCCGAGTCCGGTTTTTCCGCCGTATGCTCCAACAGCCGAAACAGCGCGGTGGGCGCATTGCCGAACACGAACAGCTTGCGGCCCGGCTCTTCCAGCGCCACATCCACCGCCGCCATCGAGCGCGTCATGTTTTCGGCCTGCGCCCGCGCGACCACGCGCGCATCGCTGATAAAGCAGCGGCACTCGCAGCCCAGTTTCGCCAGCCGGGTTTTGTTGATGCCCGACAGCGCCATGGTGGTATCGGTGTACAGCGTACAGCCGGCGCGCAGGCCGTCGGCGATCCGCGCCACCGCATCCGGCGAGAAATGCAAGGTATCCAGCCAGTCGAAATCCGCCGTGGTGTGGATCACGCGCTTAATCACCGCTTCCTGCTCCGCATCGGCGAAACGGTAGTCCGGATGTTCGCTGGCGATGATGTCGCCGATAATGACAAAACTTTGCCGCTCGATATCCTGCGGTTGCTGAAGATAGTTCATCTCTCTGTTCCTTATCCCGTCAGTGTGACCGACAGCAGAAAATACGCGGCGCTAAACAACAGTAAAGCCAGCAAAGAAGCCACCTTCATCAGACTGATGCTGCGCGGGATATCGCTCAACGCGATCTCTCGTCGTTCATCGCCGATCCAGGGCTTCTCCACCCGCTCGCCGAAATAATTATTGGGGCCGCCGAGCCGTACGCCCAATGCGCCGGCTACCGTCGCTTCCGACCAGGCGCAGTTGGGACTGGCATGACGGCGGCGATCGCGCCAGCCGATGCGCCACGCCTGGCGATAGTCTTCTCTCAGCAGCCAGGCGGCGGCGCTCAGCAGCAGCCAGCCAAGCCGCGCGGGCAGATAATTGGCCAGATCGTCCATGCGGGCGGAAACATAGCCAATCGCCCGATATTTTTGGTTCTTATAGCCGACCATCGAATCCAGGGTATTCACCGCTTTGTAGGCCATCGCCAGCGGCGCGCCGCCGATCAGCAGGAAAAACAGCGGCGCGATCACGCCGTCAATGCTGTTCTCGGCAACGGTTTCCACCACCGCGCGGGTGATTTGCGGTTTCTCAAGCTGCGAGGTATCGCGCCCGACGATCCATGAAAGCTGGCGACGACTCTCCGCCAGCGTACCCTGTCGCAATGCGCGGTGAACCGTCAGCGCCGCATCGCTCAGACAACGCCCCGCCAGACAGGTATAAATCATCCATACTTGCGCCAGCCAGCCGAGCCACGGATGAATCGACGTCAGCAGCGCCAGCACGCCCCAGCTTACCGCCCAGGTGACGCCCACCACCGCCAGCCACAGCAATCCGCCGCCGAGCTTAAGCGCCCGTTCGCTGCGACAACGAGCGCGAATGCCGTCTTGCAGCCAGGTGATAAAATTACCGATCCAGCGCACCGGATGCGGCCAATGCGGCGGATCGCCCAGCCAGTGGTCGAGTAAAAAAGCGACGAACCAGGCCGCTAGCGTCATAACCGCCTCCGGGCGGCGCTCAACCAGCGGTCAAGTACGCCGGGACGTTGAGCGAAGTGGATATGCAGATAACCGGCGCAGGTCTGTTCAAGCTGATAACCGCCCTGCCACTGCCGCATAACGGCGCCGTCGCGCAATTTGGCGCAATCAAAGACGGGAGACAGCGAAGTGGAAAAATCGGAGTAATGGAATTCATGACCGCGCAGGATTTCACCCGCCGCCGCCAGCAGCGTGTCTTGCTTCGCCTGCGCCTGGCAATAGCCAAAGCGGGTCAGCCGTTTGCCCATCGCGCTTTCGCCGGGCAGGATGCCGCTCATCGCATGGCGCTGGCCGTCCGGCGTGGTCAGCCCGGCGCCCAGATACATCAGGCCGCCGCACTCGGCATACAGCGGGATGCGCCGCTGATGCGCGTCATGCAAGGCGCGATGCATCGCGGTGTTGCGCGCCAGCTGCGCCGCGTGTATTTCCGGATAGCCGCCGCCGATGTAGATCATTTGGCAATCCGGCAGCCGGCAGTCGTAAAGCGGGCTGAAACGTTGGATCCGTACCCCGGCCTGCTCCAGCAAATCCAGGTTGTCCGGATAGTAGAAATTGAAGGCTTCATCATCGGCCAGCGCCAGCGTCAACCCCTCGGCCAGAGCGGCATCGGGTAAAACAGGCGCAACGCCAGCGGGTGATGCCGTATTGCCGCACAAGGCCAGCAGTCGATCCAGCTCAATGGTTTCTTCCACCTGCCGCGCCAGCCGCTGCCAGCGGCGATCGTCGTTCGCCTGCTCCTGCGCCGGGATCAGACCGAGGTGCCGCGACGGCAACGCCACATCCTCCATAACCGGCAATCGCCCCAATACCGGCACGCCGCAATAGTGTTCGATAGCATGACGGATCAACGCGTAGTGTTGCGCCGAGTTGACGCGATTGACAATCACGCCGGCGATGGTCAGCGCGGGGTCGAAACGGCAAAAGCCCATTACGGTGGCCGCCACCGACGTGGATACCGCTTTGCCGTCCACCAGCAAAATCACCGGGCAGCCCAACTGCTTGGCCATCGCCGCCGTGCTGCAATAATCCGGATCGGTGCCATAGCCGTCGTACAGCCCCATCACCCCTTCGATCACCGCCACATCGGCGTGGCGCATGTGCTGGTTATACAGGCCGTTAAGCGTCGCCGTCGGCAGCATAAAGGCGTCCAGATTGCGTGACGCCACGCCGCAGACCGCGCTGTGCCAGCCGCTATCCAGATAATCCGGGCCGACCTTGAAAGGCTGAACGGCGAGCCCGCGTCGCATCAGCGCCCGCAGGATCCCCAGCGTTACAGTGGTTTTACCGCAACCGCTCCCGGTGCCGGCGATAACAAACGCCTTTTTACTCGCCCCGAGCTTATCCGGTTTTTTTTCACTGAAACTCGACATAAAAAATCCCGACGTTTCGGTCGGGAAAGGCGGCGTCAACAGCGTACGCGCAGCCGGCATTACCGGTGCGCATATCGGATGACAACCCGCTTCCCACCGAAGGAGTTGAATATAGACAGGCTGTCAGGTCGGTCTTCTGGCTTAGCGTCATCCTCCCCCGCGCCTTCCCAATCCTGCGAATCAGTGGCTTTAACGGGTTTGTCGGCATCACAGCAGCGGGGGCTGCGGGGGAATTTCACCCCCTTCCCGGCAGAATCATTTCCGATGAAAGATTCTTACCTGACAGCGATACAATCTTTAGTTTTCTTCTATCTTTTCATTTACACCGCATTAACGTTTGTTTATCTGTTATAGTGCTTTGAATACATTGATCCTCATTCCCCTCGAACCCGTCATTCCGCGCAGGCGGGAATCAGTCAACGACTGTCCACGGTTTCAGCAGGCGTTCCCCGCCTACTGACGCGGGGATGACGTAGTGGTAGTTGGCGGAACGACAGTGGCGGACGAACGACGATGGTGGCGTTCACGAGAATGAAAACCGTAAGACCAGGTTATCGTCCAACTCAATACAGGCCTTCATAGCAACAAAATGGTAAACATTTATTTTCAGCAACGCCTATTTTCGCGCCGGAATAACAAATTATTGTTCTCATCATCGCGAACATCCGCGCTATTCGAGCCGCTATGACCGGGCCAAAGAGCCAAGTTTTGTCATCCCCCGCCGCTTAAAACCATGACCACGAAGCACATCACAAATTCATAATCTATTAACTGAGATATGCATCATACTGAATCCAAAATTCCATCCCTTGATATCGTGCAATAAATGAAGAGGAAAATGCTATGCAGAATATACGTGGTTTTGCCGCACTTGATGCTACCAGCCCGTTGGTTCCACATCAGTTTGTTCGCCGAGATCCGCGCGAAGACGATGTCGTCATCGATATTGTTTATTGCGGCGTGTGCCATTCCGATATTCATATGGCGCGCAACGAGTGGAAAAATAGCCTTTACCCGGTTGTTCCCGGCCATGAAATCATCGGCAAGGTGGTTGGCGTGGGTAAATCCGTCACGCAATTTAAAGAAGGCGACTGGGTCGGCGTCGGCTGTATGGTCGATTCCTGTCAACATTGCGACGCCTGTGACGACGGACTGGAGCAATACTGCGTCGAAGGGCCGACCGGCACCTACGGCGGCGTTGACCGTCACGACGGTCTGCCCACTTTCGGCGGTTACTCCGAACGGATTATCGTTGCCGATAAATTCGTGCTTCGCCTGTCCGACAAGCTGGATATGAAATCCGCCGCGCCGCTGCTGTGCGCCGGCATTACCACCTACTCGCCGCTGAAGCACTGGAACGTCGGGCCGGGCGATAAGGTGGCGGTGGTTGGATTGGGCGGTCTGGGTCATATGGGACTGAAGTTCGCCAAAGCGCTGGGCGCGGACGTCACGCTGTTCACCCGCTCGCCGGGCAAAGAGCAGGAAGCGCGTCGCCTGGGTGCCGATCACGTGGTGATCTCCACCGATGACGAGCAGTTGAAGGCGGTCGCCAACCGCTTCGATATCATTCTCGATACGGTGCCGATGCAGCACGATCTTAACCCCTACCTGAGCACGCTGAAACGCGACGGGACGCTGATCCTGGTCGGTCTGATTGAACCTATTGAGCCGACGGTACACAGCGGCGCGCTGGTGATGGGACGTAAAACGATTGCCGGCTCGCTGATCGGCGGCATTGCGGAAACGCAGGAAATGCTGGATTTTTGCGCCGAGAACGGCATTACCTGCGACGTTGAAATGATCGATATCCAGTCCATCAACACCGCCTATGACCGTATGCTGAAAAGCGACGTACACTATCGCTTTGTGATTGATATCGCGTCGTTGAAAGCGAGCTTTTAACATTCGCCCCGTCCCGGCGTCACAGGCAACGTAGCCGCCATTCCGTCGCTTATGGTACGCTGACATCCATAGTTATTGCAGGGATATCAGAGCGTAATGAGCGAACACGGCGGCAACATACTGGAAATGGCATTGAAGATCGGCATGGATGCCGGCGACATTATCGACTTCAGCGCCAATATCAATCCGCTGGGTATGCCGACGTCGCTGAAAGCGGCGATAGTCAGCCAGCTTGAGCGCGCGGAGCGCTATCCCGATGTGGAATACCGCGAGCTGCACGCCGCGCTCGCCCGCGTTCACGGTTGTGACGCGAGCAATATTATCGCGGGCAACGGCGCCACCGAGTTGATTTACGCGGTGGCGCAATATCTTCAGCCGCGCCGGGCGCTGCTGCTGACGCCGGGATTTGCCGAATACCGCCGCGCGTTGCAACGGGTCGGCTGCGTGATTGACGATTATGTCATGACGGAAGCGGACGGTTTTCAACCCGACGAGCGCCTGCTGGCGGCGCTCGACAACACCCAGTACGATTGCCTGTTTATCGCCACGCCCAATAACCCAACCGGTTTGATGCCCGATGCCCGCCTGGTGCTGGCTATCGCCGAGCGTTGCCGCAAGCGCAATACCGCGCTGATCGTTGATGAAGCCTTTATCGATTTTATCCCCGATGCGCCGGGGCTGATTCCACACTTATCAACGTTCTCCCCTCTGTATGTTCTGCGCTCGCTGACCAAGTTTTTCGCCATTCCCGGTCTGCGCCTCGGCTATCTGGTCAGCGGCGACCGGCAGGCCGTCAGCGCGATGAAACGCGCGCGCGAACCCTGGACCATTAATGCGTTCGCCGCGCTGGCCGGCGAAATTATTCTGCAAGACCAGGCCTATATCGACGCCACCCGCCGCTGGCTGACCGACGCGCAGCGCTGGCTTTACCGGGAACTGACCGCCATGCCCGAGCTTCGGGTCTGGCAACCGGCGGCCAACTATATTTTTCTGCACTGCCGTCGAGCGGAAATCGACCTTCAGCAGGCATTGCTGCAACAGCAGATTCTGATTCGCTCCTGCGCCAACTACCCCGGTCTAAGCGCCAGCGACTATCGGGTCGCCATTAAAAGCGCCGACGATAACAGGCGACTCGTCGCCGCCCTGCATCAGGTTTTCGGCCATGGCTGAAGCGCGCTGCCCCGCTTCCTGCGGCGAACTGATTCAGGGCTGGATCCTCGGCGGGGAAAAGCTGATCTCCTGTCCGGTGGACTGGTTTTGCACCGTGTCGGTCACGGATGGCAAACCGGGGCTGAATGAACGCCCGCGCATGCGACACATGCTGGCAGCCATACTCGCCCGCTTCGGCTATCCGGCGGAAACGGCCCGCGGCTTGCGCATTGAGTTCACCTCCACCATTCCCGTCGCCAAAGGCATGGCCAGCAGCACCGCCGATATCGCCGCGACCGCGCTGGCCGCCGCCCGCCATCTTGGCGAAACGCTGGATGAAGCGGCGCTTGCCGCGCTGTGCGTGCGGTTGGAGCCCACCGACAGCACGCTCTTTCGCCAACTCACGCTGTTTGATCATCAGACGGCCGAAACCGCCATCGCCTGCGACTGGCGGCCGGATATCGATATTTTGCTGCTGGAAAGCCCGCAAACGCTGGATACAGCAGCCTACCACCGTCGCGATCGCCGGCGGGCGTTATGGCTTCACGCCGACCGGTTGGATCGCGCCTGGCGACTGTTCTGCGCTGCTGCGGCGGCGAAAGACCGCTATCGGTTGGGGGAAGCCTGTCTCCTCAGCGCCATCGCCAGTCAGCAAACGCTGCGCAAGCCGGCTTTTAACGATTTGCTGGATGTGGTGGAAAGCAACGGACTGTATGGTTTGAATGTGGCGCACAGCGGCAGTGTGGTCGGCCTGCTGCTCGACCGCCGCAGTCACGATGTGGAGAAAGTCAGCCGCCAGCTGCATCAGCGCGGCGTTACCCGGCATTATCCTACTCACTATTTGTTGCCGATGATCGCCGGCGGCGTACGGTGATGAAGCGGACCTTTTATAACGCGGCCCTCAATACGTTATTTACCAGATCCCCGCCTACTAACCGCGGGGATGACGGGGTTAGTAGGCGGGGATGACGGCGTTGTTAACCGGGTAGTAGGCCGGGATCGCACATTGTTGTCGACCGGCGACCGGGGGGTTAGTTATTTCCCGCCTGCTGCAAATAATCGGTCAGAAATGCTTCCGCATTACCCTGATCAGACAGGTCTTTGCTGTAGCCGATTTGCACCGGTTGCGCTTCGCCAGGCAGATAAAGTTCGCCGTAACCCTGGTTCAATATCAGCGCGACAAACTTCTTATCGTTTACGTTCAGCCAGTAGCGAGTACTGCCGGACAGTTTTTCAACATTCATTTTCTGGATTTTGCTGTTCCAGTCATGATCAATTCCGGTAATCTGCACCAGCGCCTGTGATTCGTCTGCTTCGCCAATACGCAATGTCCAGACCTGCGCGCCTTCCGTTCCCTGGTATGCTTTCACGATATTCGCTATCGGCGGTCGCGGCGTTTCGGCATAAGCGCCGCCGATTCCTGCAATCTGCGACAGTGAAAGCATCACGATCAGGCCGAGTATATAACGTAATTTTTGCATGATTCTGTTCCTGTATTCAGACAATCGTTATTTTGAAGGTAATGATAGCGAAACGAATAATAACATCGTTATCATTGCGTTAGCAGCGTTATTGATAACGGCGCGGAGTAATAAAGGCAAAACGCGGTAAGCTGAAGGGATAACAAAAACAGGCAGGGGAAACCTGCCTGTGGATGGTATTCATGCCTGGTGTGGTGAACAAAAACTTAACGTGGTCCCATTTGACTGCCGCGCATGTCCTGGAAACCAGGCCCGCCGCCGCCATGACCACCGCCATGGCCGCCACCGTGACCACCACCACCACCGGGAGGCGGGAACAGACAACCACTTAGCGCCGTGATCAAAGTAATCACCCCAATGATTTTAAAAATACGACTCATGTTTACCTCAGTGTTGATGGGATATCACGAGCGAATCATAGAGGGGCCAAAATCGGCAGACAATGCAGAATCATCCTGAAAGAAGGCGAATAAATACTTAGTTACATTCACCTACGATTTTATGTAACAACCAAGACACATTTTTGACGCTTCCAGGTCAATTTCAACATACCGAACATCGCCGTCGCACAAGGCGAGGCAGCGTGGCGCCGCCCTCGCTCTTCTGCCATAACGGCTACAAGCCGTTATTTTTAATGACCTGCGCATACCAGTACGAACTTTGTTTACGGATGCGCCGCAAATCTTTCAGATCGAACTCATCACGGTTGACATAAATAAAGCCGTAACGTTTGGAGCAGCCCTGATGCGTTGAAATCAAATCCAGCGCCGACCACGGCGTATAGCCGAAGACATCTACTCCATCGGTAATCGCCAGTTGAATTTGCTCAATATGCCGTCGCAGGTAATCGATACGGTAATCATCATTAATCTGGTCGTTTTCTTCCAGCTTGTCGAACGCCCCCAAGCCGTTTTCCGTTACGATCAGCGGTAAATGGTAGCGATCGTGCAACTCTCGCAGCGTATTGCGAAAACCGATGGGATCGATCTCCCAACCAAAGGCATTCTTTTGCAGCCACGGATTGTTCGTACCCCGGCAAACGCCCTCTTCGCCCGATGTAAGATGCTGGTCGCCATCGCGGGCAACTTCATCGGAGCCGTCGTCTTTACTGGCCTCGACCGTTTGCGAGGTGTAATAGTTGAATGCGATGAAGTCCGGCTTCGCCGCGGCCAATATCGCCATATCTCCCGGTTGAATCTCCGGCGCGCAGCCTTTTTCCTCCATGTAACGCCAGGCGGTAGTGTTGTATCGCCCATAGACCGCCATATCCAGATACAGCCAGTTGCGGATCGCGTTGTAGTTGAAAGCCGCCATGACATCTTCCGGTTTTGAAGTCGCCGGGTAGATCAGGGCGATATTCGGCGCCGGACCGATTTTCGCATCAGGCACTTTGTTATGCAGCGCATTCATCGCCTTCGCCTGTGCGACCAGCATATTGTGATTCTGCTGATACAGATTTTTCTGCGGATTTTCCAGATTGGGATCCAACGTTCCCAATGCGGAACCATGCAGAATCATCATGTTCTGTTCGTTGATGGTCAGCCAGTACTTCACTTTGTCGCCATATTCATCAAACAGCACGTTGGCGAAGCGTTCAAACGCATCCACCGTCTCGCGGTTATACCAGCCGCCTTTTTCCTGCAAGGTCTGCGGCAGATCGAAATGATACATCGTGACAATCGGCACGATGCCGTAATGCAGCAGTTCGTCGAGCAGATTATGGTAAAACGCAATGCCAGCCGGGTTAACGTCACCGCTGCCGTCGGGAATGATGCGACTCCAGGCGATGGAAAAACGGTAGGTTTTGAAGCCAATCTCCGCAAATAGCGCAACATCCTCCTGGTAGCGATGGTAGTGATCGCTGGCCACTTTGTAATCTGAAGTGCCTTCCGGATAAGACGTTCTCGCATCAATAACCGACGGCCCCTTGCCGTCTTCATTCCACGCCCCCTCAACCTGGTAAGCCGACGTCGAGGCGCCCCATAAAAACCCCTGAGGGAAACTTTTAAGCGTTTGATACTTCATATTCCTCTCCTTTTGTCATCAGGATAATGTCATCACGACATCACCCACTGCTGATGTTCGTTTGTCTGTCGGATTCAATGACGAGTGATCGTCGACGGGCCGAAAACAGGTAAAAAAAAACCTGAGAGGGATCATGTCGATAACAACATGATCCCTCTCAGGTTTCGCTCAGGTACGCCCCAATAACGACCTCAGTGCGAAGTTATATCCGCTAATTAAGGCTAACTCAAATGCAGACGGAATAATATGTGATGAGCATCACCGTTAATCCGTGTGCGGGGATGGGAGCGAAGACAGAGGATGACTGGATACCTTTTTGAGTGATTCCGGAATCAGCCAGTGACAGTATACGGTTTCAGTGGAAGATCCCCGCCTACTACCGCGGGGATGACGGGGTAGTTGGCGGGGATGACGAGGTAGTTGACGGGATGATGGGGGTAGTAAGCGGAGATGATGGGAGATCCTTTTGAGTCATTCCGGAATCAACCAGTGACAGTATACGGTTTCAGCGGAAGATCCCCGCCTACTACCGCGGGGATGACGGGGTAGTTGGCGGGGATGACGGGAGATCCTTTTGAGTCATTCCCACGCTGGCGGGGATGATGGGTTTTAATCAGTTGTAAGTCACGCCGTACAAGGACGTGCGACGCTGCAACATTTGTCCGCCGTCTCGCGTTAACGGCACCCAACCGACTGAGCCCCGTTTCACGGTTGGCTCGGAGAGCAGCAAATCAAACGGTATGGAGATATAGAAGCCTTTGGTAAAGCTGCCTTCCCCGTACTCGCTTGAGCTGACGTCCGTTTTAGTGGCGAATGCGCCGGCGACGATGCCGCTGTCAAAGCGACGGGACAGGTCGAGCGTGACCCCTTTGTCGCCCGCCAGATAACGTCCGACGCTGACCTTGGCCACTGCATTTTCGACGAACGGCAGTTCCCAGTACGCGGTCAAGTGGCCGGTCACTACGTCGTAATCCGCCGTCTTCATGATGTTATCCCAGTCGCGCTGCTTGACGTAGTTAACATCCAGGCCCAGCGCCCAGCTTTGTCCGTATGGCCGGTACAACACTTCGGAACCGACGCCGGCGTACATCATCTCCAGATAGCCGCCGTACACCTGGCTGTACCAGTCCGGCGCCGGGTTATCCATGCGCGTCAACTGTAAGTTGGTGAGCAGCACGTCGGAGGAAGTGACATATTCCCGAATCCGGGTTCTGACCCGCGGCAACGTCGTTCTATCAGCAGGCGTTGTATAGTTGAACCTGTCGTAGTTATCCAACAGATTCAGCGACGCGGTTCCGCCGATGGTCCAGTGATCGCTCAGGCGGTAGTCCACATTGCCTTTCAGCGCCACCTGATACATATAGAAGGACTCAGGACCGCCGATGGATTGCGTCAGAGCGGGCTCCAGCGAGTAAGAGAAACGATCCGGTTCGGTACGCAACACCTGCTGCCCGCGAACATCCGCGACGGGTTCCGCCCGATGCGTTTCCGGCTCCGGCTGGCCCAGCGGCGTGGTCGCCTGCTGTATCTGATGGAATGCTTTGGCGTCGACCGCGGTACTGGCGATAGGCATGCGTTGATTGCGTTTGACGATGTGATACTCGGCTACATCCTCCGGCACATGGTTCGCCAATATGGTGGCCGCCCGCTGGTTGGCCTCATCGTTATCCCGGTATTTATTCTGATCGGCGACAACCGTAACCTGATGGCGATCGGCATAAATATCCGCCCCGCGATAGCCGGCTTTATCATCCAACTCTTTCGCCACCAGTTGCCAATCCGTGTTCTTGCCATTGTTCACCGGCGCATAAACCGGCGGCGCGTCATCAATACGATTCGGTTTCAGGCTGTCAAAGTTGGTGCGCAGGGTAAAGCCCCACATCAGCGTATTGCCGCGCTGCCAGGACAAGGTGGTATCCAGGATATTGCCGACGCGATACACCATGCCGACGTTAAACGGAGAGTCCTGTTTTATCTTTTCCCGTCTTCCGCGATCGGCAGCCTCGTTGCTGTAATCATTCCCATCATATTCCAGCTTCAGGCGCAGCGGATCCCACGGCGTTTGATATTCGACGCCGCCAAAAATCGCCGCCGGACCGTGGAAAAAGTTCTTAACCTCAAATTGCCCCGTCTCTGTACTCGCCGTGCGGGTACAGAAGCTCTCTTTTAAAGAACAGGCGGGGTTTTTGATATTGCCGCTTTCCGCCATATTCCCCCAACCCACGCCCAGCGTGAAGTCAAAAGGCCCGATACGCTTGCTGGCCGCCAGGTATTCGCTGTCGAATAATCCGGTACCGGCGATATCACGCAACCCCAGCGACACATCCGGCATCCAGTAGCTTTCCTGCCACAGACGGGCTTTCAGGTCGAACGCCTTATCTTTATAGGTCTGATCGCCGCTGAAGCCCGGATCGCCGCTATAAAGACGCGTTCGGATATCGGTATAACGCACCGTGGTTTCCAGCCAGTCAAATAACTGCAACGACACCGAATAGCGACGATACTCCTCGTTATCGCGGTAGTTGAAGCTGAATTCTCCCGTCTCGGCCATCCGGGCCGTCGGCATTTGCAGCAACCCGGTGCCGCCGAAATCAGACTGCGATACGCCAGCCGGTTGATAGCGCGTATTGGCGTTGGTCGCTTCATTTTCTTTCGTCGCATCCGCCGCCATCGCCTGGGCGTTTAAGATGCCGCCGATCGCCAGCGACAGACAGCCCAGTTTAAACTTTCTGTTCTTTATCATTAATGTGGGATCCGGTTTGCAAGATAGTCAGCAAGTTGATCGTTTAGCGATGCCATGTCACCGGGCAATACCGAAGGATCAAAACCAATAAACAGCGTTTCCCCCGCCGCTGGCTCAATATGTTGCCGATTCCACAGCGCCAGAGGCACCTTACGCCATACCCCATTACCGCCGATCAGATATCCCTCGCTTTTATCCGCTCCCGCCAGAAGACGCCGACTGGAGACGTAACGCTCAACCGACCAGCCGGAGCGCAGGGCGACGTTGCCCGAGGTTTCCAGCTCTCCCACGTCGGCAGAGGTATTTACCAGACCAATAAGCGAAAAGTGATTGGCATACGGCGCGATATAAAGCGCATATTCACCGACCAGCGGCCGGTTATTCTGGATATGAACACGCACGCGATCGGGATCGAGTTCGGTGTGAATGCGGCCGGCTACGTTAATCGGCTCCAGCGTTTTGCGCAGCAGCCAGGCGGAAATAGCCAGATCGCCATCACCGGAATTACGCCAGCGCGTTTCCAGCGCCGCCAGCTTTTCCCTTAGCGCATCGCCCTGCGCATAGGCTTTCTGCGTGGTGGCGAAATCGGAAATCAAGGCCGTTTGCCAGTTGATATTTTCCGGGAATACGGCCTGTTCATAGAATTTTTCAAGACGCGCGCCATCGTCGAGTTTGACTACCGCAATAGTTTGCTGCGGATCTTTCACGGTTAGCTGGGCGGCGGTCGCCGAACCACAAACCAACAGCAATAACGTCGCCATACGAGTGAGTGACAACATTCAAGCCCCTTATTGTACGTATGGTTTTAAAACGGTAAATTTCACCAGCGCCATAGCAGGTCCCATATATTGGTGACTCTGTACAACCTGGCCATTCGCCGGATCAAGCCAAAAGCTATTGGTGTAAGTCTCATTCAATGCAGGGACGGTAACCAGCTCATCGAAGCGAATCAATTCACGCGATTGATTCAAAATCTGTACCCTTTCCTTGCCTCGCGGCTGGAACACAGAGGTTAAATCATAACCACCGCGGAAAACCTGCGACCACTCGACACGCGTTTGCCATTTCATCGGCGTCGCGGACTTCAGCAGCCCCAGCGCCAGCGGATCCTGAGCGAGATTATCGACATAGGTAATATCCTCGCCAAACCCTTGCGTTTTGACTAACCGACCGTGGCGGGTCACCACCATATTTTTGTCTGCGGCAATCCATTTCAACTGCTGTTGTTCAGCAAATGCCAGCACGACAAAAGCCTGAGGCGCCTTACCGACTTTGAGATAAGCGGAAGCATAAGGGACATTAGCGACCTGCTGCGCGCTAACCTGCGTATCGTCCTGACCCAGAAAGGCCAGCTTTGCCGTTTTTCCCAACGACTCCATCTTCTGAGAACAACCGGTCAGAAGAATGGATAAAATAGGCATGGCAATCAGCATCTTCATTTTTGCCATTCGTTTTACTGCCGTCATTCGTTTTATTTTTATCACTGAATGAATTCTCGCTGAACAGCGTAATAATCAGGTAAAAGAAAGGCCACCGAAGTGGCCTTGTGGTCAACACAATATTACTTTGTAGTGCTATTAGTGGTAGAGGTAGCAGTACCTGCACCACCATTATCATCGTCATTAGCAACGGCAACGGCAATGCCGGCCGCAACTGCCGCGGCAACACTAACGGCAACGATAGCAGTAGTGCCTGCTGCTGCGCCGCCAGCGGCTCCCGCGGAACCCGCGGCAGTACCGCTAGAAACACCATCAACTGCAAACGCATTTGACGACAGGGCCAACACGGCAGCCAGTGTGATTAATGCTTTTTTCATTACAATTTCCTTTTTTGAACATGAAGTACTTCAGGGTGAGGCATCGTCAGTACGACCATACCCCGTCCTTCATTCCGGCAGGAGCGATAGTAAAAACATCCTGTTCTACCATTGACCTGCCGATACTGGGATCCTCCCAGCCATGAGTTACAGGTATATGGCGCTAACAACTATTCCAAACACCATCATCCCCAAGCCTAATTCTTGCAACATTATAAAAAATAGCAAGATCCATACACACCAGACAACGGAGATCCCAGTAAAAAAATAGATATCTTTAACTAAATTGACAAGATAAAAAGAAAAAATGCCATATTGATCATAATAATGCGTGCAAATTTTTCTTTAAAACAAAAACGCCAGATATTTCCTAATCTGGCGCTAATTGATGACACAGCCCGGCAGGTACATCGTTGTTGCGCTATCCCCGCCGTGTCCACGCAGACGGCTTACATGCCGCCGCGCCGCGATAGCGTGCGGGGGACGGCGGGCTGAACGCTTCAGCGCGATTATTCTAACCACTCGGTATGGAATACGCCTTCTTTATCAATGCGCTTATAGGTATGCGCGCCAAAGTAATCGCGCTGCGCCTGAATCAGGTTAGCAGGCAATACCGCGGAACGATAGCTATCGTAATAAGCAATAGCGGCAGAGAACGTCGGAACCGGGATCCCATGTTGCACAGCGTAGGCCACCACATCGCGCAGTGCCTGCTGGTATTCATCCGCCACTTGCTTGAAATACGGCGCCAGCAGCAGGTTGGCGATATCGGCATCCTGCTGATAGGCATCGGTGATGGTTTGCAGGAATTGCGCTCGAATAATGCAGCCCGCGCGGAAAATCTTCGCGATCTCGCCGTAGTTAAGATGCCAATCATTTTCTTCAGATGCGGCCCGCAACTGGGAGAAACCCTGCGCATAAGAGACGATTTTCCCCAAATACAGTGCACGGCGCACTTTTTCAATGAATTCGGACTTATCGCCGGCAAAGGGTTCGGCCTGCGGCCCGCTCAGCACTTTTGATGCGGCGACGCGTTGATCTTTCAGAGAAGAAATATAACGCGCGAAAACGGATTCCGTAATCAGGGACAAGGGTTCGCCCAGATCCAGCGAGCTCTGGCTGGTCCATTTTCCCGTGCCCTTATTCGCCGCTTCATCCAGAATCACATCGACCAGATAGTGGCCTTCATCGTCCTTCTTGGTGAAAATATCTTTTGTGATATCAATCAGGTAACTGCTGAGTTCACCTTTATTCCATTCGGCGAAAGTCTTGGCCAATTCGTCGTTGGAAAGATTCAGGCCATGTTTCAGCAGCGCATAGGCTTCGGCAATCAACTGCATATCGCCGTATTCAATGCCGTTATGCACCATTTTGACGTAGTGGCCCGCGCCATCGGCGCCAATATAAGCGACGCAAGCTTCGCCATCGGCGCGAGCGGCGATTTTCTCCAGAATCGGCGCCACCAGCTCATAGGCTTCTTTCTGACCGCCAGGCATAATAGAAGGGCCTTTCAGCGCGCCCTCTTCACCACCGGAAACGCCGGTGCCGATGAAATTGAATCCTTCAGCGGACAGTTCCCGATTACGGCGAATGGTATCTTTATAGAAGGTGTTGCCACCGTCGATCAGGATATCGCCTTTCTCCAGATAGGGCTTCAGCGAGGCAATGGTTTTATCGGTCGCTTCTCCAGCTTTAACCATCAGCAGAATACGACGCGGCTTTTCCAGGGATGCGACAAACTCTTCAACGGTATAGTAAGGCGCCAGTTTTTTACCCGGATTTTCTGCAATCACTTCGTCAGTTTTATCTGAAGAGCGGTTAAAAATGGAAACGGTATAGCCACGGCTTTCAATATTGAGCGCCAGATTGCGCCCCATCACCGCCATACCGACAACGCCAATTTGCTGTTTGGACATTAAAGCAACTCCTGTCTGAAGGATAACCTGCCAGCGATGCTCATCATTCCCCGCCGGCAATCAAAAGCAGGGCCACATGGTAACTCAGCTTACGGCAGGTGAATAGTAATTGGTTTGATAGCAGGCTTAGTTAATCGGCAACAAAGAGCTACGTTTTTTATTTCGTGGTTTGTCGATATGCTATGCGCTGTCATAATACGCTGTTAACGGTGAAGGGCTTATCCCCGCTTAAACCAATCCCCCTGCAATACAAAGAAGGAGATCAGGTATGAGTACAAAATTTTATCAGCTAAAAGTCAGCCTTATCGGCACAACGCCCGCCATCTGGCGACGGTTTGTGGTTCCGGCCGCCATCACCCTCGACCGCCTGCACGATGTTCTGCAAATCGTGATGGGTTGGGAAGACAGTCACTTTCATGAGTTTATTTTCAGCAAAAAACGCTTTACCGAACACCCGGAGGATGCGTCACAGGGTGAAGACGAGGGTTTCTATCGCCTTAACGAACTGCTGAAACGCAAAAGCAACAAGCTGCTTTATACCTATGATTTTGGCGACGGTTGGGAACATGAAATCATTTTAGAAAACAATAACTACATACCCGATGAGTTTGATGGTTTCCTGTTTTGTCTGGGAGGTGAGCGCGTTTGCCCGCCGGAAGATTGCGGCGGCGTGCCGGGTTATGAAAATCTGCTCGGCATTCTTCAGGATCCGACGCATGAAGATTATGAAGAAACGTTGGAATGGCTTGGCATTCCCGCTGAATTACTGGAAATCGCGCCGGATATCTTTGAGGAATTTGATGCCGAGGAAGTCAATGGCAATCTGGCGCTCTACGCCCGTTGGACGCGCGATCGCTATCAACCGTGGCTTGACGAGGAATAACCGGCTGGAAATACCCGCTTCCGTCATTTCCACCACCTGTCGTTATCCCCGACAATCTCCGTCATCCCCGCCAACGCCCCTGTCATCCCCGCGGTAGTCGGCGGGGATCACCGCCTGAAACCGTAAACAACCATTAACTGATTTCCGGTTACTCGCCCCATCCCTAAGGCAATAGGGGCGTCAGGCCTGTTCTTTCAGCAACGTCTTGATGCTTTCTTTAAACGCCTTGCCGAACTCTGGATTGCGCAACCCATACGAAATGAAAGCCTGCGCATAACCCAGCTTACGACCGCAGTTAAAGCTGCGTCCGGCCATTTGCACGGCGTCCACCTGTTGGGTTTTAATCAGGGCGGCAATCGCATCCGTTAACTGGATACGGCCCCAGGCTCCCGGCAGGATCTTATCCAGAATCGGCCAGGCATCCGCCGTCAGCACATAACGGCCGACCGCGGAAAGATCGGAACCTTCAGACGGCGCCAGTTGCGGTTTTTCAATCATTGAGGTAATGGCTGCGGCATCCCCCGCCTTGGCGAGCGGTGTTGCACATTCAACCACGGAATACTCCGGCAGAACCTCGTAAGGACGATGTTTCACCAGCACCTGACTGCTGCCGCTCTTTTCAAAACGAGAGATCAGCAGCGCCAGATTATCTTTGCTTTGATCGGCGGTATCTTCATCCAGCACCACATCCGGCAGCACCACGACAAAAGGCGCATCGCCAATGATAGGTTTGGCACAGGTCACCGCATGCCCTAACCCCCGCGGTTCACCCTGACGCACGTTCATAATGGTGACGCCCTTCGGACAAATGGCCTGCACTTCAGCCAGCAACTGCCGTTTGGCGCGCTCTTCCAGCAGGGATTCAAGCTCAAAAGAGGTATCAAAGTGGTTTTCAATCGCATTTTTAGACGCGTGCGTGACCAGAATAATATCTTTGATGCCGGCATTGGCGCACTCGTTAACGATCTTTTCAATCACCGGACGGTCAACCAACGGCAGCATCTCTTTAGGAATAGCCTTGGTCACCGGTAACAAATTCATCCCTAAACCCGCTACAGGGATAACAGCTTTCAATGATGTCATAAGTCGACTCTCTTATTGGATAACTCTCTCTGAGGCACCATACACCCCAGAGCCACGTATGCCCTTAAGATTACACCTAATCCGAACCAAAGGGATCGCCTTTTTCTGAAATATCAATGTTATTCCTGCATGGGTGCGGCAATAAAATTCCCAGTAAAATCAATCGCCGGTATTCCATTAAGCAGAACGATGACGCCACCAACGGCGCAACAATAGAATGACGAGAATAACCAGTACCACCAACAATAAGCTGGCGAGCTGGTTATCAACATCGCCAATGATATTTTCAATCACCTGGCCGCCGAAATAGCCGAGCATCACAAATATCGAAGCCCAAAGAACGGCGCCAAGAATATTAAGCGGGACAAAACGTGTGGGGGGCAATCGAGCTGCGCCGATCAGCGCCGGACCGATGAGGCGAAAACCATACATAAAGCGCACGCCGATAACAAACAACATCGGATGACGGGCAATCAAGCGCTGGGCATAGGCGATGCGTTTTTGCTGGCCTTTCAAACGAGAGATTACCCGTTCGCCATAGCGACGCCCGGCGAAATACAGCACCTGATCGCCCAATGAACCGCCAACCGCAACCACGGCAATCACCCACGGCCAATGCAGCAACCCGTTATGCGCCGCAATCCCTCCCAGCAAGGTGATGGTTTCCCCTTCCAGCAGGCAACCGACAAACAGCGCCCAGTAACCGTATTGCGTGATGTAGTGGGACAGATCTGCCATGGTTATGCCTTATTTCTATTAAATAAGGTGAGTATAGGCTTGTTGATGAGGATTAGATCGAGATCTGTCATTCGCGGATAGACATTAATATTAAAAACGCTTAGTCACATAAACGCGAATGAAACTAAAACCTGCTTTATCCCAGATAAAATAAAGCAGGCTATATAATCAATCCGAACCAAAGAGATCACGAGTATAGATTTTTTCCGCAACGTCAGATAATTCAGATGCCATACGGTTGGAAAGAATCACATCCGAGATCTGTTTAAATTCAGACAGATCACGAACCACTCGGGAGCGGAAGAAAGAAGCATCTTTTAGTTCAGGCTCATAGACCACGACTTCAATCCCTTTAGCTTTGATTCTTTTCATCACGCCCTGAATTGCCGACGCGCGGAAATTATCAGACCCACTCTTCATAACTAATCGGTATACGCCGACAACCTTGGGATTCTGATTAATAATAGAATCAGCAATAAAGTCTTTACGAGTTCTATTCGCCTCAACAATTGCATTAATAATATTATTAGGTACGCTTTCGTAATTAGCTAACAACTGTTTTGTATCTTTTGGCAAACAGTAGCCGCCATAACCAAAAGACGGGTTATTATAATGATTACCAATTCGAGGATCTAAGCCAACTCCTTCAATAATCTGCTTGCTGTCCAGGCCATTCGTTTGCGCATAGGTATCTAATTCATTGAAATAGGCAACCCGCATAGCCAGATAAGTATTGGCAAACAATTTAATAGCCTCTGCTTCCGTAGAGTCGGTAAGAAGCACAGGAACGTCTCTTTTTATCGCACCTTGCAACAGTAATTGAGAAAATTTCTCGGCTCGATCCGAACGTTCACCGACAACAATACGGGATGGATAAAGATTGTCGTAAAGCGCACGCCCCTCACGTAAAAACTCTGGTGAAAAAATAATATTGTTCGTACTATATCTTTCACGAGTCTGTTTCGTATAACCAACGGGAACGGTAGACTTAATAATCATCACCGCATCAGGATTAATCTCTAATACGTCCTCAATTACTGCCTCGACAGATTTCGTATTAAAATAATTGGTTTTAGGATCATAATCCGTTGGCGTTGAGATAATAACGAAATCTGCATTTTCATAAGCAAGATTTTTATCCAATGTTGCCTGAAAACGAAGTGATTTATTCACTAAAAAATCTTCAATTTCCTTATCGGCAATTGGGGATTTTTTATTATTAAGCAGCTCGACCTTTTTAGGAACAATATCAACTGCAATAACTTCATTATGTTGCGCCAATAACATGGCATTAGACAGGCCAACATAACCTGTACCTGCGATTGCTATTTTCATATTAAACCAATTATCGTTGATTAAAAACCATTAATGAAAAACACCCAAGTATACACTATCAATATAACGAGCCATGCGTATATATCTACATATAATATTTAAAATTTCGTTGATTAATACCATATCAATAACATCATGATATTTATTATTTTTTAAATGCTCTAACTTTCTCTTTAATAAGATTCCATTCCATTAAAACAATAAGTATCGCATAGGAAACTACTCCTAGAGCAACACAATAGCCTAACGAAACAACGTGACTAAACTCCAATAAAACTGTACTACGTTTAAAGGAAATGATAATAAAAACCATTATTAGTGAGGCTATCACAGGTTTCATTATTGCTAGAATAAAACGACTAAAACTTCCCTTCAATACCCTTAAAGAAAGCATCATATTAGGTATAAACATCAGAACATTAGCCAGAAGGTATAACTTAATCAGTGTATCTATACTATAAAAACCACCAATTATAAACGCACCAATCTGTAATAAGGCATTATAAATGGAAATATTAAATAAAATATTTGTTTTCCCATGAGACATGAACACAGAGCCTGTAGTACTTACCATCGATTGCATAATGGCAATAGGTGCTAGCCAAATAATAAAGCTAGATACATACTCCCATTGAGGACCAAATACAACAATAACAAAATCATTACTGACAACGGAAATACCAAACATTAATGGTGTAATAATGATGGCAATAGTCTTTAATGAATTGATATATATATTAATTGAGTCTGTATAATTATCTTGCATCCGACTTAGAATCGGGTAAAGAGATCTTGTTAATACCACAGTTATATTCTGTATAGGGAATAACATGATCTTATATGCAAGTGAATACTGACCTAGTATTGAAGCATCAAAATTCTTACCGATTATTATTTGATCTGAATTCCTAGAAAAGAAATTAATAAAATTAAACGCTACAAGATTTGAACTAAATGAAAAAATTGACTTTAAGTCATTAAAATTCACACCATACTTTGGCATCCAATTTGAATAAAAAATAAAACCACAAGAACTAATTAATGAATATACGAGAACTTGAATAACAAGACTATAAACACCAGCTCCAGAAACTGCACAAACAATAGCTATTGTTAAGGATGTAATAGAAGAAAGCATCTCTACTACAGCTACTTTGTTAAATTTCGACTCTCTTTCTAATAAAGCCAAATGTATTGCTGTCACGCTATTAATCGGGAAAGCAAAAGATATTAATTTTATTGTTCCCGAAATATCTGGTTCATTAAAAAAATCAGAGATAATACCAGAACAAAAAAAAACCAAAACAAAAATGCTTATCCCAATTACTACATTTAAATAAAAAACACTACATTTTAAGCTTTCTGTTAGATTATTTTTTTGAATAATCGCAGCGGAAGACCCCATATCTCTTATTATATTAACCAAATTAACAATAATAAAAGTCATTGACATTAATCCAATTTCATGGGGAGTTAAATACCTAGAAAAGATAACCATCCCCATTAACTGTGAAGCTATTTTTATAGTCTGAGAAAATGAAACCCATTTTACATTATTGATTAGCCCCATCAGACTTCCTTATATTTTTTAGATTTAAAATCTAATTTTTAATTCACCAAATACTATTCATGGATATAAAACAAGAGCGATGATATTTTATTTCACCTTGCAACTATTAAAATAATTATTCACTTTAATTAAAGCGGTATCATTATTGGATAATGGGCGACCTAAATACCCGAAGACTTTAATCTTTACCTTTAAAAATATGTTATATAAATTAGTTTTTTTAGCTTGTAATGTATTTATTTTGTTCAGAGAATAATTTGAATGATTTATTTCTTGAACATAACAAAATGCATCAGGACAAATAGCTACGGATGTATTTGAAATTTCTAAAATCTTGCTTATCCACAAGTCATCAGTTCGTGGTGCTACTGTTAAGTAATTCTCATCAAGAATAAATGCAGTTTTAATATGTTTCTTTTGTAAGATACAACCGCCTACCCCAGTTATAATAAAATCTTTATCCACAACTTTTGGTTCAAGGCATACATCAAAATTATTATAACTTTGGTATTTACCAAATATATTTTTTTTCATTAACCGAACTCTGGAAGCAACCGCATACTTACCTTCATGTAATAAAAAATGATCGACTAGGCTCTTAAGCCAATTATGCCCATAAATGACATCATCATCAGCATAAACCAGAAGTTCATCTCCATTAGAATGGCGCAAAGCGGGAAAAATTTTTCTGTAAGGTCCCGTATTTTCAACAAATCTTATATTTATAATTTTTTTTATTTTATTCAATTCATCAAAAAAATCAGGAAAATAAGAAATACCTTGATCGGCCATATATGCATCTTTAGAAACCCATAGATCAATACGATCAGGTAAAAAACTTTGATGAATAAGAGACCATAAAGTAGCTCCGCATAACTCTAATCTTGTTGAAGTTGTTGTTAAATTGACAACTAACATATTTTTCCTTTTATAAAAAAATGAATCATAAGATTTCTTATCTAAAATAAAAATAACAAATGAAAAATCCATTACTAAATATCTGTTCATTAAAAACCATTAGGTTAATACACTTATTACATAAAATATTATGTATTATTAATATTCTATGCAAGATAGAGATGAATTTTTATTTCCCACGGTTTTTATTATATTCTGCCATACACAAGCAAAGAACCATAATTATAGATCCATAACCACTAACTAAATACGGGTTAAAGAAACCAACAAGCATCCACCAAATAGCTGCAACTGTAGATATTCGATTAACCTTGGATAAAATCGATCCCTTAACCAAAAGAGAGTACTGAGAAAAATAAAGGAATGAAAATAATATTGTCTGTATTAGCCCAAACTTATATAAATACCCAGCATACATTACTTCATAGGAAAATGGGGCTTCAGTAGGACCTGGACACTGTATCGAATAATCCCCAAATCCACCTTTGCCATAGAATAGGCGTTCTTCATAGTCTTTTGTTAAACAATTAATTTGAAGAACACGCGTTCCATCAGAAGATTCATTTGCATCTGATGAGAATCGTTTTGAGATGGTATCTGATATTTCAACTTGATAGTTTATAATAATCCCAGTGCCAATACATAATAAAACGATAACAACAATCAATCTCTTTAAAGTAAAAACTCGAACGCGTAATACTTTAATTGCATATGCAATAATAAATAATATAACCATATATCGAGAGAAAGATATTAACATGCTCAGGACAAGTGCAACCGTAATTGTTTTTCTCACTTTTGACGAGGGAAAGACCTTTTCCAATTTATCATCACAAATCATAAAAAACAGTACGAAACAAACTATATAGTCATTGGCAAGTTGAAATCGACTTATTTTATCAGTAATAGGCAACAACATAGGTTTAATACCATAAACATTATATATCATTTCTGCAATTGCATTTATCGACACAATACCGATTACAGACAAAAATATCAAAAATATCTTTATCAGTGAATAGAAAAATGATGAATATATTATAACCTTTACTGTTTTTTCTCTCGATAGGAAATTTTCATATATCGCAACAAGTATAATGGATGTTGAAATAAAGTATGTAACAAACGATCTTATTTCTACACCTGCATAACCTGAAGTAATAGACTCGTGCGAGGCCGTATAGTAATTAATCAATACAAAAATAATGCTTAGAATCAATAAGATAAATATTTTCAGAATATCTTTATTTATTTTTTTTGTATTAAAAACTGTTAATAAAACAAAAAAAAACAACCCCATCATTAAAATGATCTTTACATTTAAAGAGCCTATACTACCTGATGGCAAAAAAACCATACTAAATATTAATAGAATGGAAAATTTGTTTGCAAAAAATCTAGATGTTAATTTACTTGTAAATAGTTCCATTAATATTCTCTTTCTCTGAGTTATTATAGCTAATAATCAATGTATGCTATTATCATGAGAGATATATAATAGGAGAATAGTCATCCTAAAATATTAGTGCTGTTTGTAATCAACCCATAACTATAAGAATTTATTTTCAACCTTATTAAATAACTAGTTTAATTTCAGCTCCATAAGCCACATGTGATATATTGTCAGTTTATATATTATTTTAACAATTTATTTGAAATGAGATTTAAAATTTTATATTGAATTTTTCCTGAATTTCTTTTATTACAATTTCCTTTTTATAAATTTTTTTCCCCTCGCCTTGATCCACCCAATAAGAGTGACCAGATCCACCATCAGCATGCAGGTAATAAGTATTACTACCGTATTCAGCTATAGAAGAGAACTGATACCCTTCCTTTATTAATAAATAAAACCAATATGCTGAAGTATCACCTGAATTATCAAACCATCCATATAATACATCATATTTTTTTTCTATATACCTAGCAGTCTGTACATTTAAAATACAACACCATTCGTTCATTCTACAAGGCCAATTAGTTCCCGAGCTTTCTGGTTCCTTATTGGGCCAATAACGAGAAGGGTAATCTCCATGAGAAACCTTTAATGGTGTACAACCTCTAGCGGAATACTCACATCGCCAGCATTGTCCTAAATCACCAGCAATACCAGGTTTCTCCATAGTTAATAGACTACGAAGCATCAAATCGATAACATCAGCATAAAAGTCAACGTCATCATGAATTACAAAAAGATACTCTTTATCTGTAGAATCAATAGCCCATTGATATCGAACATTTTCTCGAAGGATACTAAATCCCGTTCCTTTTATTTTCCCTCTTATACTATATGCAATTCTTTTAGAAAAACTTAGATAAGTTGGTTTTAGTCCTTTTACTGGTGTAAACCACCACCCTCCCCGCTGAGTATTTTCTCTAACATTAACCTTCCACGGTTTCAAAGAGTTTTTAAACAAATCTGAATTATAAAAATCGATAGCTGAATCATCGTTACCCCCATCATCACAAATCCAAATGGTATCAATGAACTTTTCGCTTACTTTTTTTAATGATAATAAAGTTTTAAAAAGTAACTCTGGTTTTTTATAAGAGCAAACAGCAACATCAACCTTCATAAAGGTAACCTTTCATCTATAAAAATAAACCCTACTTAAAATATCTAATACATCTATATAAAAAAAGAAAAAATAAGTCTACTATATTCTTCTTTTCTTTGCATTTTAAAAAAACAATTTTATTATTAAAACCTATTTTTCTAAGATAATAATGTTTATCTAAAATATATTTATATGAATCATAGAAAGATTGGCTATTCGATATACTATCTGGACTTAACATTTGTTCAACTAAAACATCACGGCAGTAGCCTATTTTTATGTTTTTCTCAATTAATGTTAATACAAAATCCCAGTCTTGTAATCTTTTCACTCTTTCATCAAATAGATTTTCTTTAGCTAGATTTGCTTTAAGTAAAATTGTTTGGGTACTTACAAGATTACCTTTCTGTATTTGAAGAGATATTTTATCAGTATCAACTTTTATGTTAGGGACTAATTCATCACCTTTTTTCATAGAACAAAAAACGAGGTCTAAATCATTTTTAGAAAAAGTATCTATTTGCTTTTCTAACTTATTCTCAAACCATATATCATCACTATCATGGAATGATATCAAGTCACCCTTAGCATGAACAATACCAGTATTTCTTGCACCGTTGGCTCCTTTACTAAATTTATTTTTAATAAAAACAACTCTATCACCATAATACTCTTTAACAAAACCTTCAGTATTATCAGTAGAGTTATCATCAACAATGATAATTTCAAAAGGAGGATAAGTTTGGTTCAATACACTATTTACTGACTCCCTCAATACATTTTGTCTATTATATGTTGGAATCACCACACTAACGTTATAATCCATTGCATGCCCTACTATACTTTATATGATTAGCTTTCTTAACTCTCAATATTATTTCTTCCTAAATGTAGTCATTTTACACGTAATATATAAACAAGAAAAATTCCTGCTTTTCTAAGCATACCAAACTTTCTGACACCACCACACAAATAGAACCAAAATCTATGAGGAAAAGAATATGAAAAAGAATTAACATACTCATTTAAAACCGATAGTTCCTTATTACCCAACATGTCACCATAGTTTATAATAATAAGTTCTGCCTGTTTTTTCGTATCAGTTAATGATTTAATCGATTTCTCTATAATTTCTGATAAACTATTTTTCTCTAATACACTAGATAAAGTCATTTTTTTAGCACCAACACCATTTTCACCATGCTGACGATACAGAATTAATGGACTATTAATAAATCTAACATTCCCAAATGCAAACGCTAATATCGCAATGTACCAATCATGCATTATTGATTTTGATAAATCACTTTTCTTTGCTAAATCGATAAGTTTTTTATTACATGCCATGACACAACCAGTAACTGAATTGCTAACTATAATCTCTTTCAATGTTGGGTTTTTATTAATCTTCTGATAATCGAACATTGAAATATTTATGGGACACAACTTATCATCAACAACACATAAATCAGAATGAATCAACGTCGGTTCATTATCAGTATCTAATTTCTGAAATTCTTCCATGAAAAGTTTCATTTTATTTGGTAACCAAAAATCATCTTGATCACAAAAAAAAACATAATCAGCATCGGTTGAATTAATTAAAAAATTAAAATTTTCTCTTACACCTCCTTTTTTCTTTCCATCAAGGAAACAAACAAACTCTGGATATCGACACTCCATTTCTTTAATGAGTTCTAAAGTTCTATCCGTTGAACCATCATCAGATAACAATATTCTACAGTTATACTCAGTGATTTTTTTAAAATTAATTATTAACGATTCTATTTGTTCCTCAATAAATTTACTCCCATTATATGATGCAAGTAACACATCTATCCTTTTTATTTTTTCCACACTACCGCCTTATAAAATAATATTTATTTGTGAATTTTGTCTATTGTGGATATTTTTTCTTTCCAATTAGAACCTTTTTCTTTAATTTTATTTAAGCATAAAACAGAGTATTTAGGTCTTTTAGCTAATGTTGGATATTCTGATGTTTTTATATGATTCACAACAACTTTATTGCTGATTACATTTTTATTGAATGCATAATAAAATATTTCTTCTGCAAACTCAGCCCAAGAAACATCAGTATCTCCACAATAGTTATATATTCCTCCATCAGTTTTTTTCTGTAATAGTTTAATAATCACAGAAGCAATGTCTCCAGCATAAGTCGGACACCCACGCTGGTCGGACACAACATTGATTTCATCACGTGAACTAGCCAAACGCAACATAGTTTTTACAAAGTTATTGCCATATTCGCTGAAGACCCAAGCAGTACGGATAATAATAGCATCAGGAAGAACATGAGAAACAGCTATCTCGCCATCCAGTTTGGTTTTACCGTACACGCCCAACGGATTAGTTTTATCTGTCTCAACATAAGGAACCGTTGCGTTACCATCAAAAACATAATCTGTCGATACATGGACCAGACGTGCTCCAATCTCTTTAGCCGCCAGCGCCAGATTTTTTGGACCGGTTTCATTGATCAACGCTGCCAGTTCCGGCTCACTTTCCGCTTTATCCACCGCAGTGTAAGCTGCTGCATTGACGATGGCGTCAGGTTGGAATTCTTTTACCGCGGACAATACTTTCTCATAATCGGTAATATCCAGATCTGCGCTGTCCGTCGCCCAAATCTGCCACCCCGCTGGAAATCGATCCTGAAAACAACGGCCAAGCTGGCCGTTTGCACCCGTCAATAAAATTTTCATACCGCCAGTTCCTTAAACCGTTTGCCTAACTTATCTTTTTCAGAAAGCAGAGGATCGATGACAGGCCACTCAATACTGACATCAGGATCGTTCCACAGCAGGCAGCCTTCATTTGCTGGATTGTAATAATCGGTGCATTTATATTCAAAATCAGCTACATCAGACAACACGACAAAACCATGCGCCAAGCCGGGCGGGATCCAGAATTGAGTTTTATTTTCTTCTGAAAGGATCACGCCTTCCCAGGCACCATAAGTTGGGGAGTCAGGGCGGATGTCGACAGCCACATCAAACACTTCTCCTCTGACGACTCGCACCAATTTTCCTTGCGGATTCGATCTCTGAAAATGCAGCCCACGCAGTACTCCTTTTGAGGAACGGGAGTGATTGTCTTGTACAAAATCCAGATCAATATTCAACATTTCCTGATAACGTCGTTTTTCAAACGTTTCCAGGAAAAAACCTCTCGCATCACCAAATACTTTTGGCTGAATGATCTTTACACCCTCAATACGGGTATCCTTAACCTGCATCTTATTTCTCCCCAATCAAGCGGGCTAAATACTGCCCATAATTCGTTTTACTCAAGGCTTTCGCCTCTACAGCAACCTGCTCTTTACTCAACCATCCTTTACGAAAAGCGATTTCTTCCAGGCAGGCAACCTTAAATCCCTGACGTTTTTCAATGGTATGAACAAACTGCGATGCTTCCATCAGGCTGTCATGCGTGCCGGTATCCAGCCAGGCAAAACCACGCCCTAATTGTTCAACATTGAGCAAGCCTTTTTCCAGATACATCTCATTTAGCGTTGTGATCTCAAGCTCACCACGTGCAGAAGGTTTTACTTGTTTGGCCATATCGACAATCTGATCATCGTAAAAATAGAGGCCGGTTACCGCCCAGTTGGATTTGGGCTTCAGCGGTTTTTCTTCCAGAGAGATTGCTCGGTTATTTTCATCAAATTCAACCACCCCAAAACGCTCAGCATCAACCACCTGATAGCCAAATACCGTGGCTCCTTCAGTTCGTGCCGATACCGCTTCCAGCTTTTGACCAAAGCTCTGACCAAAATAAATATTATCACCCAGCACCAGAGCACAACGATCGCCATTAATGAACTCTTCGCCAATAAGAAACGCCTGAGCCAGGCCATCTGGACTAGGTTGAATAGCGTAACTGAAGTTGACGCCGAAACGGCTGCCATCACCCAAAAGACGTTTAAACGAAGGCATATCCTCTGGCGTCGAGATAATCAGGATCTCTTTAATGCCAGCCAACATCAATACAGATATCGGGTAATAGACCATCGGTTTGTCGTAAATAGGCAACAACTGTTTAGATACACCGCGGGTAATCGGATGTAAACGCGTTCCGGAGCCGCCAGCCAGTACAATACCTTTCATATTCTTTTTATCTCCTAAATTAACCCGTTAGACCCAAACGCTCACCAGCATACGAACCATCTTTGACACGACGCCACCATTGCTCGTTAGCCAAATACCACTCCACCGTTTTGCGAATACCGCTTTCAAACGTTTCCTGGGGTTTCCAGCCTAATTCTCGATGTATTTTGGATGCATCTATGGCATAGCGCATATCGTGACCAGGACGATCGGTAACATACGTAATCAGGTCTTCATACTTATTAATGCCAGCAGGCTTATCTGGCACCAATTCATCCAACAGGCGACAGATGGTTTGCACCACTTCAATATTTTTGCGTTCATTGTGTCCGCCAATATTGTAGGTTTCCCCGACTTCTCCCTCGGTTACCACTTTATATAAGGCACGGGCGTGATCTTCCACATACAGCCAGTCACGGATCTGAGCGCCATCGCCATATACCGGCAGAGCTTTGCCTTCCAGCGCATTAAGGATAATCAGCGGGATCAACTTTTCCGGGAAGTGATAAGGGCCGTAGTTGTTGGAGCAATTGGTCACAATCGTTGGCAGACCATAAGTACGTAGCCAGGCGCGAACCAGATGATCGCTGGAAGCCTTAGACGCAGAATAAGGGCTGCTGGGGGAATAAGGCGTAGTTTCTGTAAATAGGTCATCCGTACCATGAAGATCGCCATACACTTCATCGGTTGAAATATGATGGAAACGAAATGCTTTTTTAGCATCATCATCCAGCGTATTCCAATACTGACGTGTAGCCTCCAATAGCGCATAGGTACCAACGATATTGGTTTCAATAAACGCTGCCGGGCCATCGATGGAACGGTCAACGTGGCTTTCCGCCGCCAAATGCATCACTGCATCAGGCTTAAATGATGTAAAAGCATCGGTTAAAGTATCTTTACTACAAATATCAATGTATTCAAATGAATAACGGGAATTTGAAGATACTTCTTGTAAGGATTCTAGATTGCCTGCATAGGTTAAGCTGTCAATAATTAATAAATTGCACTCTGTATTTTTAATAATATGACGAACTATCGCAGAACCAATAAAGCCGGCACCACCTGTTACAATGATGTTCATAACTGCTACCTTTACCGAGTAAATTAATCAATATGCTGATTTATTAATAAAGCCCTTAAATATTGTCAAAAGTATAATCTTACAATCCAACCACACACTCCAATTTTGAATATAAAAAAGATCGAATTCAATTCGCTTTTCCATTTTTTCTAATGTTTCAGTTTCTCCACGCCAACCATTTATTTGAGCCCAACCTGTAATTCCTGGCTTCATTTTATGCCTGAGCATATAGCCTTTAATTAATTTCCTATATTGTTCATTATGAGCTACTGCATGCGGACGGGGGCCAACTATAGACATATCACCTTTAATCACATTGAAAAACTGAGGTAATTCATCTAGCGATGTTTTACGTAAAAAAGCGCCTAAAGGAGTTATCCGAGAATCACCTTTTTTCGCCTGTATTACTTTATCTCCATTTTCCATTACCGACATACTGCGGAATTTCCATACATCAATTGCTTTACCGTCTATCCCATAACGTTTCTGTTTAAAAATAATAGGTCCAGAAGATGTTATTTTCACAGCTGCGGAAATTAAAAAAAGGACGGGAGATATCAACAAAACAATCAGAAGAGAAAAAAGAATATCTTCCACTCTTTTTATCACCATATTGACACCACTCATTGGCGTATCATATAGAGATATAACAGGTATACCATTAACCATTTCACTTCTAGATTGAAGTAAATTAAAAGTAAAAATATCCGGAACCAATAAAACGGTGCAAGTAGTATCAGCTAAATCCGAGAGAATCTGATTAATAAGTTCTGACTGTTGCATAGGCAATGCTATATATACTTTATCAATATCGCCATTACGAGCACTCTCAATAAGTTTATTTATATCACCTAGTGCGTCAATATTTAACTTATTATATTCATCTGAAATAGAACTCCCATACTGCGTATAATACCCAACCACATTTAGACCTAACCACGGAGCCTTCATAATGCTATCGATTAAATGAAAGCCCGCAGATGAATCACCAACAACAACAACCCGGCGGCTATTATAACCGAGTTTTCTTAAATAACGGATAATGATCCTGATGGTCATTCTGGCGAATAAAAAACCAAAAAGTGTAACACCTAACCATATAGTATGGTACCTTACCCCGATAAACAAGGAAGGAAAAATAGATAGTATGCCAGCGCTGAATATCACACTTAGAAACCAGTTTCTAATTAAATACTGCATTTCTATCCGGAAACTGACTCCACGCCAGGAACGATAAAAATCTGTAATGCCTCCAATCATCTGAAAGATCGAAAGACTAATAAATGCAAATAGCCAATGCTGAAGAGATATTTTATCATTAACCAAAGTTGATACAAAAAAAGTGCTCATCAATATAATGGATATATCTGAAAATCGCTGCAACATAGAAATAATTGACGCATTGGTATAAACAGCAACCCCTTGGTATGATTTCATTTTATTTCTCTTAAAATTAACTTTTATTCCAAAAACCTTTATGCATACTTAGTTTTTTCAGAATAGGCATGGGTAATTTAGTGTGATTTTTCCCCAATTTATAACCTACAATCTTCATCATATTATGTATGCAGGCACGAAATATCCACATAGATCTTTTTTCCATTAAGAATAAAAACTCAGAAATTAAAAAACGTTTACCTTCTCCACTAGCTCCACCGAATTCATTACGTATCCAGCTTTCATCGTGATGAAAAACACCAATATCAAAATAGCGTTTAAACTCCTCTATCGGTGTATAATTATGAGAATGTTTTACCATTGCCTCTGCCACATAAGCTATTTTATAACCAGCCAATACTGCTTTTGCCGATAAATACATATCTTCGCTTAAGATTGTATTTATTGGAAATCCCCCTACATCTTTAAACACACTGATACGATATGCAGAAAAAGAGTTAGAGGCAAAAACCGTTTTGATACCATATGTTTTCTTATCATCCAAACCTAGTACATGACTTTCTACACCATAATTAAAATTACGTGCATGTGTCGCAATAGGATTAGCATCATCATGAGGTAGCTGACGGCCGTAGGCGACTGCTACTTTAGGATCGTTAAACACCGATAAGATAGACTTGATGCAACCCGGCTCAGGTATGGCATCCTGAGTAAGGAATATGACTATATCCGCATCAATAGAGCTTGCAACGCCCAGATTTCTGGTTCCTCCATGATTGAATTCTTCTTTATTTATTTTAATAATCTGAAAACCAGCGTCTTCTGCTATTTGACATGTATTATCACTGCTGGATGAATCAATCACAAGCACAGAGTCGAAATCTTCAGATTGTTTTTTTATCGCAGCACAAATCTTCCGCCATAATTCTCCGCCATTATAAGTGGGAATAATAATTCGAACTTTCATTATATTTCACCGTTGAAAGCAACAATAAATAGGAAATCATATTAAATTCATTCAAATAGATTTTATATCATTGAATAATCATTACCTGAAAGGCATATTTAATTTTTCGTGAAGGTTAAATACGTTTTTAGTCCACAGTTTGCTGCTTGAGATCCCCGCCTTCGCGGGGATGACGAAATATAACCTTGGAGATAACGAAATATGATAGAAAAAATATAATTCCAAGAATAAGGGACCAGTGATAATTTTAAACCATGATATATATTAACTCAATGTTACATAAGATTTCTGACCACAGAGTGACTGAGAATACGGGATAGCAATATATAATCACGGTGATGATATGTTTTGATTTATTACCAAACGTAAAGCTCGCTTTTTATAAAGGCGAGCTTTACGTTAAAAGGGAAAAGGCTAAACGTCAGATAAGCTATTTTTTATACTCATAGGTATAATAATCATAATTGCCATAGCCATAATAACTGGCTGCTCTTTTGACAATCGCATTAAGAATAACCCCCTTGATCTCCGCACCATTTTGCTCAAAGCGTCGAATACTCACTTCAATCTCTTTTAAGGTATTCATCTCAAAACGAGCAACCAACAGAGACGTTCCGGCATGGCGACTGATAATCGCCGCATCAGTTACCGCCAGAATCGGCGGTGTATCTAGCAATACGATGTCATAATGCTGAGAGGCCCAATTGATAAAGTCAGAAAAATGGCTATGCATTAGCAGTTCTGAAGGATTGGGGGGAATCTGCCCTCTGGGAATAAAGTCCATATTCTCCACCGCAGTTTTTCTTATCGCTTTTTCCGCTACCGTTTGTCCTGACAAAACATCGGACAACCCGTTGGTACTCTCTGTCCCCATCAGTTCATGGGCATAGCCTTTACGCATATCACAGTCGACTATCAGCACTTTCTTTCCCGATTGGGCAATCACTGCTCCCAGGTTGGCGCTGACAAAAGTTTTACCAATTGCCGGGCTGGCGCCGGAGATCATCAGCACATTATTTTTCGCCTCCATCATGGCGAAATGCAGGCTGGTGCGCAGGCTTCTGATAGCTTCAATAGCCAAATCGGTTGGGTTGCCGGTCGCCAATAGTTCATTCGCACGCGCATTGGCTTTTTTACCCTTATTACGAGTAAACAGTTCCCGATCTTTTTTCTGCTGCCATTCAGAAAGCGGCACGCTGGCATACACATTAATACCCAGTTCCTCTAACTGTTCTGGACTTTCAATACCTTTGTGAAGCATTGTTCTGAGAACAACAAATACTGTAGACCCCATCCCCCCCAGAATTAGACTTAATAATACTATAAATGTTTTTTTAGGTTTCACTGGTTTCAACTGAGTAACAGCAGAGTCAATAATACGTACATTACCGACAGTGCTAGCTTTATTGATGCTAAGTTCCTGCTGTTTGTTCAGCAGTTGCATATAGACTTCCTGCCCAGCCTGCACATCGCGCGTTAAGCGCAGAATTTCCTGCTGGGTTGCCGGCATCGCACCCACACGTTTATTTAGCTTGTCCCGCTCCTGCTCCAACGTTTTTCGTTTTTCCAGCAAGGCGCGGTAGGCCGGGTGCTCTTTGGTATACAGCTTGGAAATCTCAGCTTCTTTAAAGGTTGATTCGTTTAACTGCGTTTCGACCGAAACCATGGTATCCAGCACAGATTTCGCTTCCAACGAAAGATCGACCGACTCATTCTGCTGACGGTATTGATTGAGTTTGTTTTCCGCCTCATTCAACGAACTCCGAACGATCGGCAGTTGCTCTTTGAGAAACTCCAGGCTCTTACCGGCCTCTTCCGATTTCCGCTCAACGTTCTGCTGTAAATAGTTTTGGCTAATACTGTTTAAAATCTTGCTAATCTTAGATGGCTCTTCACCTTCCAGACCTAACTGTAATACGCCAGTATCTTTACCGGTATCGGCCACAGAGAAATTATCCAGCAGGCTATTGATTGCGGTTAACTCATTAAGCTTTTTTAAGCGAAAAACAGTTCCTTCCAACGCACCAATATCACTTACCAATAGCGTTAGGCCATTGTTACTCTCCAACTGACCCACGGTACCTGTAAAATTGACAATATCACCCGCTTCAATCTGATAGCTGGTTGGGCTCAATACCGTTAGCTCAATTTTTTCATCCTGCCAGGAATCCGGCACCTCCAGGCGAGAAACGGCGATTTCTCCCGGTTCTTTATTCAGAATTCTAGCTAGTCCTTTGCCAAACACCGGAAAATATTTTTGCTCAACCACCGTGTCCAGTGAGAGATCGCGAATGGTTTTACCGATTACCATCCGCGACCTTATCAATTCAATTTCCGCTGACGATTCTGGCTTAGCATCCGGCAGCATACTGGAAATATCATTCAGCAGAGAATTGCCCTGACTTTGTTCTACCTGAATCAGCGCATCGGCTCGGTAAACGGGAGTAGCCAATGTCGCATAGAGAATACCAATAATGGCAAATACGGCGGTTACACCAATTATCAACCATCTATTATCCAGCAGCGTTCCTAACAAACGCCCTAAGTCAATTTCATCTGACGCGGTTTCAGATGCTTTTACTGAAATTTTTTCTGCCATGGGTTTCCCTGACTTATTAACGGCTTAATGCTTGCACCCATTTCTGGGCAGACTGCTCAAGTTGCGAATAAACGAATTCAAACGCTTCGCGGCTTTTACGGTAGGGGTCGGCAATTTCCTGCTGGTCGAACCAGTGACCGAACAGCATGGTTTTACCGCGTACCTCCGGCACCTTACGCGCCACCGCATCGATATGGCCTTTCTCCATCACCAGAATCAAATCGTACTGGCGACAGAGCGATGAGCTGAGCTGCTGCGCACTGTGGCCTTCCAGTGAAAGCCCGTGAGCCGCGGCCACTTCGGCAGCGGTCACATCAGCAGGTTTACCCACCAGCGCGGCCAACCCCGCCGAGGCGATTTTTTTCCCCGGCAGCGCTTGTTTCAGCAGCCGTTCCCCGGTTGGGGAACGGCAAATATTGCCTACGCAAACCACTAAAATAGAATCAAACATCGTTATCTCTACGGCCAGTTGCGGATACGCAATGAGCCTTCGGTCAAATCATTAAAGCCGGAAATGGTCGGCACCAGTTGGCTGATAACCCGGTTCCAGCGAGTAATCGGCGCGGTAGTCACATAGACGATATCGTAAGGCTGAAGCTGGAACTCGGTGCCCATCACCATTGCTGTCGCATCCTGGGCATTAAGCTGGTAGATATTGGCCAGTTTCGGCCCTTGCGTTCCTCTTAATGACCGAATAACAAAAATACCGCTGGCATCAGAAAACTCCTGGTCGATACCTTCGGCATTACCCAGCGCCTCGGTCAGCGTCATGCCACTGCGGTCCATCTTCAGGGTACTTTGTTTCTTCACCTCGCCCATCACGAATACTTTCAGGTCATCGTTGCGGGGAATATAAAGGATATCGCCAGGGTAGAGCAGGCGGTTCTGCGACAGGTCGCCGTTTTGCATTAGCGCCTGTAGGGAAATACGCTGTTCTTTACCATTATGGGTTAACACCACGTTGCGCCAGTCGGCATTTTCGGTCAGACCACCCGCTTTATTGATCGCATCCAAAATGGTCAACGGCACGTTGGTTATCTCCTGCTGCCCGGAGGTCGCGACTTCGCCCGTCACATAGGCTTTCTGCGAACGGAAGGCGGCGATACTGACGTCAACCTGCGGCGATTCAATATAGGTCGCCAGGCGGCTCATAATCTGGTCGCGCACCTCGGTTACCGTTTTACCGGCCACTTTAACCTTGCCGATATAGGGGTAGAAAATGGTGCCGTCGGAATGTACCCAGTTGCCGGTATCCGCTGCGGTACGATACGTCCCTGCCGGCGTGGTGAGTTCCGGATGATCCCAAACGGTAACCATGATGACATCGCCAACACCGATGCGATATTCGTAGCCTTGCAGCTCGCTCTCCAGCGCCGGATTATTCTGCGCCACCAACGGCCTGGAACGCATTTTTTCCACCAGATAAGGCGTCATCGGGTAAATGTTAACCAGCTTATTAATATCAAAATCAGCATCTTGCTGTTCGATAACTTCTTTGCCGCTGCTGGAAAGATGACTGCCGGGAACGATGGTGCAACCACTAAGCAGAACGGTTGAAACCACCAATGGTAACAATTTTAATTTGTGCTTTATCATCCTGTGTATGCCATCGCTCTTGATTGAAATTTGCGCAAATCCCTACAAAACCATCAATAATTATAGAGAAGATTTATTCGAACGAACCTGGGGTCTAACGTATAAAAAGCAGGTAATTTACTTGTTAACGCCGCTGCGCCATACGGTTCATCAATGCAGTCTGCCGGCTATGTCGGATACGTCGACTCCATGCCAATACCCGCCATATCCGGGGGGTTGACCAGAAGTAACCGGCAAAGGTCGCCAGAAATACGCTCAACATAATAGACTCAGATACGCCATTGCGCTCGCTAATGATGCCGATCGCCGCAAATAAAATCGCCACACCGACAATCATAGTCAATGCCAGGCGCGGCGTTAGCCCCGAGCGCACCAATATGTGATGAATGTGCTCGCGGTCAGATTTAAAAGGACTATGGCCTTTGCGAATGCGGCAAATCATCACGGTCGCCATATCCATCAGCGGGATGGCGATCAACCATAATGCGGTTACCGGATGCATCACGGCCGATTCCCCTTGCGTCGCCAATATCAGCAGCCAGATTACCGTAAAACCAATCAACGTACTGCCGGCATCCCCCATAAATACCTTCAATTTATTACCCCAGGGGATGCCGAGGTTCAATAAAATATAAGGTAGGGTTGCGGCCAGCAGACATAGGCTCCACTGGGCCAACTCGCGCTGTTCGTCAAGATAGAACAAGACGGCAAGCGCGCCGAAGGTAACACAGGAAAGCGCGCCCAGTAAGCCGTCAAGGCCATCAACCATATTGAACGCGTTGATGGCGCCCCATACGGCGAACAGCGTAATGATGTAGCCCCAGGCGCCTAACAAGACTTCATAGCCAAACAGCACATTGCCCAGCGTGGTCAAATACAGACCGGCATACATCATTAACGCGGCGACCAGCGCCTGCAAAGCGATACGAGGTAATACGGGAAGGTCAAAGCGGTCGTCTAATACGCCGACTACCAGCAACGCACTGGCGCAAAGCATATAGAGAGGGAAATAAGGGAGCCATTCAGGATGGAGCGCATACAAAATCCATAACGCCAGATAGATAGAAACCCCACCAACTAAAGGGATATCGCCGTGATGTTGTTTCCTGATATTGGGTTTATCCACTAACCCAATAGCCATCGCCGCCTTCCTTGCGAAAAAAAGGGCAATGAATGCACTAATGAACACTATGGTAAATTCTTGCATATTTGCATCATCATCAACCGTTATAAATTATGTCGCATCAGACACGCTACCGCCCTTGGCTTGTAGCTACCAATGCACTGTAAAAAAACGGAAACCATTCTACGGATTCAGATTTTGGAATCGTGAAACACGCACTTTATGTGCGAGATATTATTTTTATGCAGGGAGCAACGCTCGCGTAACAAAAACGTTGTTTAGTCAGCCGCCCTTTTGTTGAAAAAGACGATCCCTGTTGCAAAACTAAATTTTGCGTCCTAATAGTATTGACTACTAATTGCAGAGTACAAGGAGAAGATGTTCTAAGCGGTTCTTTTCAGAAAAAGACTACATGCACCCATAACAATTTCACCTCTGTTAGCATAAAAAACCGACTTCAGAGATAAAACCGGCATGTTTTTATGAACCTTCATCATTGATAGCGTTCTCCACGCCGAAAAACCACCATAATAATGGTGGCATATTCTATGCACCGGCAGGCGGCACTTCAAACGCAATGCGCCATAACATGGCGTTAACCCACCAAAAAGGGATTACTTGCCTTTTTTTTAGGCAACGGTGACATATTTTCGCCGGAATAACGCCGTTCCACTTACCAGGGCAGCAACAAAAGCCGAACATTGAATTGGCCTATGATGTTGTCCTCCCCCTAAATAATACGTCACAAGATAATGCTTTGGTATATACTCGGTATATCTTTATAGGGGGGTGTTATGACGACAAAAGCAGTTTTCACCATGAAGTTGGAGCCTGAGCTGCGCGATGCGTTCATGGCGGAAGCGGCAGCCGACGATCGGCCTGCTGCTCAGGTTATTCGAGAATTAATGCGGGGCTATATTGAGCAGCGCAGGCAGAGTCGTGACTATGATGCCTACCTCCGCCGCAAAGTTGACATTGCCCGTAAGTCAATGACGGCTGGCCGTGGCCGCACAAACGCCGAGGTCGAAGCAGCGTTTGCTGCACGCCGCAACGAAGTGACGGCAGGCAATAACAAATCGTGATAGTGATCTGGACTCCTGAGGCCGAGCAAGATCGTGCTGATATATGGGACTATATTACAGCTGATAATCCGGTTGCTGCGGTTAAGATGGATAATCACTTTAGTGAAAGTGCCATCAGACTTGAAGAGCAGCCAGCAATGGGCGTTCCCGGCAAGATCCCCGGTACTCGTGAGCTATTCCCTCATCATCATTATCGTATGGTGTATGAAATCAGCGAGGATGAAAATACTGTATGGATATTGTCCCTGGTTAGTACATTTCGTGAATGGCCGCCTGTTTAACACGCCTTTTACATTGCTTGCATAGGTACAGTCGACTGAGTCAACTAAACAACAACAATCTGGAACAGTAAATTTTACGTCGTCAAATCCTCAGTCTCTATACCCAATAGATTTCGAGTTGCAGGAAGGCGGCAACTGAACGAATCCCCAGGAGCTTACTCAAGTAAGTGACTGGGGTGAGTGAAGGCAGCCAACGCACCAGCAACTTGAAAGATGACGGGTATATACCATTGCTTTGATTCATCACCATAAAATACCCCTACAAGTTCTGGTTCATCCGCGTTTGCCCTGATACGCTATCAAGCGTGGTATTCAATAAAGGTGAAATAATAAGTATGGAGTGGATCGTTGATCCAACAATATGGGCCGGTCTGGCAACGCTGGTCGTGCTGGAACTGGTGCTGGGCATAGACAATCTCGTTTTCATCGCCATTCTGGCTGAAAAACTACCTAAAGAACAAAGAGATAAAGCGCGAGTGGTGGGTCTATTGCTCGCACTGGTGATGCGTCTGATTTTATTGTCGTCGATTTCCTGGCTCGTCTCCCTGACAACCCCCCTTTTCACGCTGCTTGGGCATTCGTTCAGCGCACGCGATGTGATTATGTTGATTGGCGGCGTGTTCCTGCTATTTAAAGCAACAATGGAGCTCAACGAACGGCTGGAAGGCAAGGATCAGGAACAACATGCGCAGCGCAAAGGCGCTCGTTTCTGGCCGGTGGTGGCGCAGATTGTCGTTCTGGACGCCATTTTCTCACTGGATTCCGTTATCACCGCCGTCGGCATGACGGAACATCTCTTAGTGATGATGTCCGCGGTAACGATCGCCATCTTCCTGATGCTGTTAGCCAGCAAACCCTTGACCCGTTTTGTCAGCGCGCATCCAACCATTGTTATTTTGTGCCTGAGCTTTTTGCTGATGATTGGTTTCAGCCTGGTGGCGGATGCGTTTGGCTATCATATTCCCAAAGGTTATCTCTATGCCGCGATTGGTTTCTCGGTTCTGATCGAGATGTTCAATCAGGTATCGATGTTTAACCGCCGACGCTTTCTGTCTTCGTCCGTACCCCTGCGCCAGCGCACCGCCGAGGTGGTGCTGCGAATCCTGAAGGGAGAGCATGAAGAAGCGGAACTGGATAACCAGACATCCTCTATGATTGCGGACAACGCCCAAACCGGACAGGCCGTTTTCAATGTACAGGAACGCCGAATGATAGAACGGGTCCTGGGCATGTCGCAGCGTACCATCAGCAGTATTATGACCTCTCGTCATGATGTCGACCCTATCGAGCTCAATACCTCACAGGAAGCATTGGCGCAGATATTGAAAAACAACCAGCATTCTCGTTTGGTGATCGTCGACAGCGAAAAATCAGATGAGATACTGGGCGTCGTCAATGTCACGGAGCTATTGCAGCAGCAGTTGGACCATGTCCCCTTCGACCTGCGAACGCTGGTTCGCCAGCCGTTGATATTCCCCGAACAACTTTCTCTGTTGCTGGCGCTTGAGCAATTCAGGGAAGCACGTACTCACTTCGCGTTCGTGGTTGATGAGTTTGGTTCGGTGGAAGGCGTCGTCACATTAAGCGACGTGATGGAAACCATTGCCGGTAATCTGCCATTGGCGGGCGAAGACGTGGATGCCCGTCATGATATTCAGCAGAATACCGACGGCAGTTGGACGGCTAACGGCTATCTTCCTCTGGAAGATCTGACCATGTACGTTCCCATCAAACTGGATGAAAAACGGGAATACTATACGCTGGCAGGGCTGCTGATGGAGCACTCGCAACGGATCCCGCAGGCTGGCGATACCTTATCTATCGATGGTTACACCTTCACCATTTTAACGGTGGAAAGCCACCGTATCGTGAAGGTACGGATCACCAAAGATGCCGATCCGCAAGCCGATTTCGAAGTGTGAAGGCGACTGCACGCCACCTGGGTTCCCACTCTAAACGTCATTCCCACGCAGGCGGGAATCAATCAATGGCTGTCTGAGGTTTCAGCAGGCGATCCCCGCCTACTGCCGCGGGGATGACGGGTTAGTGCCGGAGGTGGCGGGTTGCTGGCGGGAATGGTGGGGTCATGTCGGAAGATAACAGGGTCGTAGCGGATACCATGTTGATTAGCTACATTCACACCTCGCCCGCGAGTCATTCCCGCGCAGGCGGGAATCAGCCAATGGCTGTCTACGGTTTCTGTAAGCGATCCCGCCTACTGCCGCGGGGATGTTCGACGCTTTGCTGTTTATGCCCCTCCCCGCCTCCTCCTTCCCAGGGGGAGGAGCTAACGCCAGAATGCTGGAATACGCTGCCTTACAGCCGGTCAAGCAGTTGCTTTAGATCCTTGCCTTTCTGGCTCTGACTATTCTTATCGGCCCACTCATTCAACCGTTTTTTCATTTCGTCCTGTAAGCGCTTACGCAACAGTTGCTCGACCTGTAGCTGATAACTCAGCTTATCCCACGGGCCGTATATCCGTAATGGGATGGCGGTATTTTGCAGTATCTTGATTAGCTGTTCATCGCCATGCCAACCCAGGAGCACTTTCACGCCCAGGTGGCTGTCACAGGTTCGGGCTAATAGATCGAGCTGCCCGTTCCCGGTGACCGACAAAAATTCAGAGCTGCCGTTAAGGTCGCTTATCCGCAGTTTTCCCGCGTTCAGTTGCGCATTTCCGGTCAACTGCCGAATTTCCGTGTAACGTTCATAGCGATCCATTCCCTGAACGCTGCTGTTGCCGCGCGCCACCGCCATCTGCACCATCTGATGAATGTTCAGCCCCTGCAAACGCAGTTCGGTGACCTTCAATGCCGCCTTGCCCTGCCACTGCCGGGTAATCGCCGGCAGCGTCAACGAATTACCGCCCAACTGACCGTTCATGGAAAACTTGCCGCTCAGCGTGCCGGGCAATGCAAATGCCGCCGTCAGCGGTGCAATATCGATATTATGAATTTCAGGTTGAAACGTGATAGCGGGTGAAGCATGAACATCGATTTTACCAGGCAGGGAAAAACTCCCCTCGCCAAGCTTGCCGCTCAGCGTGGCGATATTCAGCAGCCCCTGTTGATTGGTCGCCTGAAGATTAAACCGGCTGATGGTAAGCCCGCGATAGATCAACGTTTCAGCCTGCAAGGACAGACGGGCGATAAAGCCCTGTAGGACGTCATCGCGCGCTTTCTCCTCTTCCGAGGAGATAACTGGTTTTCCGGCTTTATTCTGACCGACGGAGGAACCTTGCTCCGTACTAATCCTGGCGCCAAGCAGCGCATCCAGATCGATTTTGTCAGACTTCAAATCCAGCACATAGTCGGGAATATCGCCGAGCGTCGCGCTGCCGCTGCCCGTTAGCCGGCTTTCATTGGCGCTCAGAGCCAATTGGCTTAATGTGATTTTTTCAGGTTGACGCTGATAGCTGGCCTGCAAACTACCCTGCCCTGAAATTCCGCCGCCGGGAACGCCCGCCCCCTGAATTTGGTATTCCAGCTTCTCAATATTCGCATTGACCTGCTGCGGGAAGTGCGACATATCCATGTCGGCAAGCAGAGAAAAAGCGATATCCCGCTGATCGCGATTAATGCGGCTGGACAGCTCGATATGCACCTGTCGGTCGCCGTCCTGCTCCATCAATAAATTAATATCGCGGACGTTTATCTGTTCGTTATCGTTGCGTTGCAGAACCAGCAGACTGTCCACGATCCTTAATTTATCAATATCCAGTTGCCAGCCCTGCCTTTCCGGAGAAGGCGATCCTGAGGGAGCGATGGGCGCATTACTTGCCGGTTTAATCTCGCTGTCCGGCGTCAGTCGAATGACCGCGCCTTTCAGCAAGACCTGTTTGACGACGAGTTTATGGGAGAGAAGCGGCCAGAGCTTAACGTCCAGGCGCATGTTTTCCGCGCTGACAATCGGCGCGGTCGACCCCGGCGCGCTCAGCGCCATTCCGCCGGATAAAATGCTGAGCTGCGGCCAGACGTGCCAGCGCAAATCGCCATCCAATCGTAGCTGATAACCGCTACGCTCTTCGACTTGCCTTACCATGTAAGCGCGAAAATCATTGGGATTAACCAGCACTACCAGCGCCGTCATTCCTGCCACCAGCACAACAAGCAGAATCGCCAGCGTTGTCAGAAATCTTCTCATGCCATCCTCATCGTCGTACGCTTCATCACAGACAGTATTGGCAATTAGTCTTTGTCGATACGACTCGCCACAGCCCCCTGCTGATCTTTATATTTTGCATCCTGACGACGGTTATAAGGCCGAGCCGCCGGGCCGGAAAGCGGTTCAAAACTCAGCGCGCCGATCATCATGCCGGGACGCAATGCCAACGGCAATTTACCTGAATTATAGAACTCCAGCACGATTCTTCCCTGCCAACCCGGATCAATTCGGTGCGCGGTAACGTGAACCATCAAGCCCAGGCGCGCCAGAGAAGAACGTCCGTCGAGCCAACCAACCAGATTATCCGGCAATGTTACCGACTCCAGCGTGACCGCCAACGCCAGTTCGCCCGGGTGCAGGAAGAAGGCTTCGCCTTCCGGCAGGTTAATTTCATCGCTCATCACGCGATCCAACGCCGCGCTGACTTCATCTTTCGGGCCGCTTAAATCAATAAAAGCCGCCGTGTGTCCTCTGAATACCCGAAATTGATTCCCTAAGCGGACATCAACGGTAGCGCCATTGATTCTTTCTGTCGGCGGTCGCGGCGTAATCAGCAATCTGCCATCGTCCAGCCAGGCTTCAATATCACGGTCACACAGTCTCATTTTTTTCTCCACTCGCATCAATACTGGCTAAAACCCCCAAAAAGATTATTCGAAAAACTGGCTTATCTTGGCTTTCAGAATATCAATCGCAATACGGTTTTTCCCACCACGCGGCACGATAATGTCGGCGTATTGTTTTGAGGGTTCGATAAATTGCATAAACATTGGACGTACCGTTTTCTGATACTGTTCCATCACTGAATCCATTGAACGACCGCGTTCGTTGACATCACGGCGCATACGACGCAACAGGCAAATATCCAGCGGCGTATCGACAAAAATGGAAAAGTTCATTTCATCACGCAGGCGGGCTTCCGTCAGCAGCAGAATGCCTTCCAGAATAATGACCTTCTTCGGCTCAAGATGCACCGTTTCCTGTTTACGAGTATGTTCAACATAGCTGTATAAGGGAAGTTCTACCGCCTGACCCGCTTTCAGCATTTTCAAATGCGTCAGCAGCAGGCTGTGGTCCATGGCGCTGGGATGATCGTAGTTGGTCTTGACCCGCTCTTCCATCGTCAGGTGACTTTGATCTTTGTAGTAGCTATCTTCAGGTATCACACCAATATGCTGGTCACCAACCTGGTCGCGCAATTCACGGTATAACGTGCTGGAAATAAGACTTTTACCGGAAGCAGATGCGCCCGCTATCCCGATGATGACACACTGGTGAGACTTATCAGTCATGGTATTAAAGACCTGATTAACATAAAAAAGAGAGGGATGCACCAACTGGTGCGACGACGCGGCAATTATAGGGAGTTAGCGCTGTTCACGCCAGCGTTTCCACTATTACCGGGGTAGAGCGCGCAGGATCTGAATAACTTATTTAACTCTCAGGTGGTTAACCCGCTATATAGAAAAACCGCCACGGAACACGGTACTCCTTCCTTAGTCATTGCCTGCGCACAAAAGCATCGGGAATGTTTTTGAACGCCGCTGGCGGCGGCCGAAGAGCGAACCCCGGAATGGAGCGAGTAACCGGGAATCAGCCAATAGCTGTCTACGGTTTCAGTAAGCGATCCCCGCCTACTGCCGCGGGGATGACGAGTTGGCGGCAGGGATGACAATAATTGCCGGGTCGAAGACGGAGATGACATATGGACGTATGGTTGTCGCGGATAACGCGCTGAAGACGGCGGCGGTTGGCGGAGTGACAATGGCCGTATTGAGGACGACCAGAGTCAGGAACGGTGGAAAGAGACGGCGTGGCGGTTTTGTCACCCAGCCCCGCCATCCACCGCTTACAGCGACCGGAAGGAGATTTCCGTCGGAATGACTTCGCCCTGCCAGTAGAGTTGCGCGGCGACCTGACCGGCCAGTTCGCGATAGAGAGACGTGAACTCGCTTTCCGGATGGCTTACCACCGTCGGTTCGCCGCGATCCAGATCTTCACGCAGCGAAATATGCAGCGGCAATTGCCCCAGCAGCGCGCAATGGTATTTTTCCGCCAGCTTTTGCGCCCCGCCGGTGCCGAAAATCGGCTCCAGATGACCGCAGTTGCTGCAAATATGCACGCTCATGTTCTCCACGATACCCAATACCGGCACGCTGACTTTCTCGAACATGGCGATCCCTTTCATCGCATCCATCAGCGCGATATCCTGCGGCGTCGTCACCACCACCGCGCCGGTGACGGGAATATTCTGCGCCAGCGTCAACTGGATATCCCCGGTACCCGGCGGCATATCCAGCACCAGATAATCCAGATCCGGCCAGAGGGTATCCTGCAACAGTTGCAACAACGCTTTGCTCGCCATCGGACCCCGCCACACCATGGCGTTGTCATCGGTGACCAGATAACCAATCGAATTGGTCGCCAGACCGTGCGCCATAATCGGCGACATGTGCTGGCCGTCCGGCGAAGTCGGGCGCTCGCTCGCGGCCCCCAGCATCGTCGGGATCGACGGGCCGTAAATATCGGCATCCAGAATACCGACATTGCCGCCTTCCGCCGCCAGCGCCAGCGCCATATTCACCGCGGTGCTGGATTTGCCGACGCCGCCCTTGCCGGAGCTGACCGCAATAATATTCTTGACCCCTTTGATGCCGGCCTGATCGTTCACCCGACGTAATGTGGCGATGTTCTGCGTCATGCGCCACTCCACCGCTTTCGCGCCGGACAGGCGCAGCAGTTCATCACTCACCGTCTCTTTTAATGCTTCCAGACCGCTCAGCCAGGCGAACGGCATAATTAATTCAATATGCAGCACATCATCCAGCAACGCGCAGTGATGCAGCGCGTTCAAGGTCGTCAGGTTATTTTTCAGTGTCGGGTGCTGAAAAGTCGAGAGTACCCCGGTCACCATGGCATGCAGGGCCTCTGGGCGCTGTTCGGGGAGGGTAGAGTTCATTCCGGCTCCTTAAAATTCTCATTATTTAACCGATAAAGACCGCTATAGCATATCAGAAGAATACCGCGACTTGCGCACCCGGCGTAAAAACCCCCGGCTGATCATCCTGAATTATTCGCGCCGGTTTCATGCCCGGCAGACAGGTTTAGGCAAGGCAGCGGTTTACGCAGTAAGGCGCTATCGGTTAACATCAATGACCCTCAATCACCAAAAGAAAGCAAGTTCCTCATGACTCAAGTCGCAAAGAAAATATTGGTAACGTGCGCGTTGCCTTACGCTAACGGTTCGATCCACCTCGGTCATATGCTTGAACACATTCAGGCGGATATCTGGGTTCGTTACCAGCGAATGCGCGGCAACCAGGTTTACTTTATCTGTGCGGACGATGCCCACGGCACGCCAATCATGCTGAAAGCGCAGCAGATGGGCATTGCGCCGGAGCAAATGATTGCGGCGATGAGTCAGGAACATCAACAGGATTTCGCTGGCTTCAACATCAGCTACGACAATTATCACTCCACGCACAGTGAAGAAAACCGGGAACTGTCCGCCCTGATTTACACCCGGCTTAAAGAGAACGGTTTTATTAAAAACCGCACTATCTCTCAGCTTTACGATCCGGAAAAAGGCATGTTCCTGCCGGACCGCTTCGTGAAAGGCACCTGCCCGAAATGTAAGGCGCCCGATCAGTACGGCGATAACTGCGAAGTCTGCGGCGCGACATACAGCCCGACCGATCTGATCGATCCGAAGTCCGCGGTGTCGGGCGCCACGCCGGTAATGCGCGAATCAGAGCACTTCTTCTTCGATTTGCCGGCTTTCAGCGACATGCTGCAAGCCTGGACGCGCTCCGGCGCGCTGCAAGAGCAGGTCGCCAACAAGATGCAGGAATGGTTCGATGCCGGTCTGCAACAGTGGGATATCTCTCGCGACGCGCCTTACTTCGGTTTCGAAGTGCCGGATGCGCCGGGCAAATATTTTTATGTCTGGCTGGATGCGCCGATCGGCTACATGGGCTCATTCAAAAATCTGTGCGACAAACGCGGCGATCTCAGTTTCGATGAGTTCTGGCGCAAAGATTCCACCGCCGAACTGTACCATTTCATCGGCAAAGACATCGTGTATTTCCACAGCCTGTTCTGGCCGGCCATGCTGGAAGGCAGTCACTTCCGTAAACCGACCAACCTGTTTGTTCACGGTTATGTCACGGTCAACGGCGCCAAGATGTCTAAATCACGCGGCACCTTCATCAAGGCCGATACCTATCTCAAGCATCTGGATGCCGACTGCCTGCGCTACTACTACGGGGCTAAACTCTCTTCCCGTATTGATGACATCGATCTCAATCTGGAAGATTTCGTTCAGCGCGTGAATACCGACATCGTCAACAAGCTGGTCAATCTGGCCTCGCGCAACGCCGGTTTTATCAGCAAACGTTTCGACGGCAAACTGGCCGATAAGCTGGCTGATGAAGCGTTATATAAAACCTTCACCAATGCGGCGCAAAGCATCGCTGACGCCTACAACAGCCGTGAGTCGGGCAAAGCAATCCGTGAAATCATGGCGCTGGCCGATTTGGCCAACCGCTACGTGGATGAACAGGCGCCGTGGGTGGTGGCGAAACAGGAAGGCCGCGACGCCGATCTGCAAGCCATCTGCTCTATGGGCATCAATCTGTTCCGGGTACTGATGACCTACCTGAAACCGGTACTGCCCGCGCTGGCGCAACGTGCCGAAGCGTTCCTGAATCAGGAACTGAAGTGGGATGAAATCACCACGCCGTTGCTTAATCATCAGGTGAACGCCTTTAAAGCGCTTTTCAGTCGTATCGATCTGGATAAGGTTAATGCCATGGTGGATGCATCCAAAGAGGATATGGCGGCGGCGAAAGTCGCGAGCGGTCCGCTGGCGGACGACCCGATACAAGAAACCATCAAGTTTGACGATTTTGATAAGGTGGATATGCGTATCGCCCTGATCAAACAGGCTGAATTGGTTGACGGTTCCGATAAGCTCCTCCGTCTGACGCTGGATCTGGGCGGCGAAACCCGGCAGGTGTTCTCCGGTATCCGCTCGGCTTATCCCGATCCGGCCAAGCTGGAAGGCCGCCTGACGGTGATGGTCGCCAATCTGGCGCCGCGCAAAATGCGTTTCGGCGTATCAGAAGGCATGGTTATGGCCGCCGGCCCCGGCGGGAAAGACATTTTCCTGCTCAGCCCGGATAGCGGCGCGCAACCCGGTATGCAGGTGAAATAACATTACGCGCCCGCCGGTGCGGCAATCAGGGAATTGGAGAACACGCACAAACAACCCGTCATCCCCGCGCAGGCGGGGATCAGTCAATGACTGTTTGCGGTTTCAGCAAGTGATCCCCGCCTACTGCCGCGGGGATGACGAGGATTAGGAGCCGCAGGGATGACGAGGATTAGGAGCCGCGGGAATGACGAGGGTCGGACGTGGGGATGACGAATTCACAGGGTAAAGCCTTACCTCAAACTCAGGCGGAACAATTGTTCCGCCTTTTTAACATCCTTTTTTAACATTCCTGTTTTCACATCTCACGTCATCTGCCCCTCCATGTTGCCGAAAGAAACCACAAAACAACACAAACTTAACCATACGCTATATAAAAAGTGATACAGCGCACAAAAATCCCGTTCCCTGAGCAACAAGAAAAGACCTTAAATACTTAATTTTTGATTTGGCGCAAAACCCACAATTTGTGTGTTGTTAGATTGCCTGCAACAAAAATGATACATAATAAACAGGGAAACTAATGCAACTGAATCGAAGAAGTTTCTTTAAAGTTTGCGCGGGAGGAATGGCTGGAACCACCCTCGCGATGTTGGGTTTTACCCCAACGGAAGCAATGGCATCGGTACGTCAATACAAACTGCTGCGAGCAAAAGAGACACGCAATAACTGCACATACTGTTCCGTCGGCTGCGGCGTACTGATGTACAGCCTCGGCGATGGCGCAAAAAATGCCAAACCCTCCATTTTTCATATCGAAGGCGACGCCGATCATCCGGTAAGCCGCGGCTCTTTATGTCCGAAAGGCGCCGGCCTGGTGGACTATATTCACAGCAAGAATCGTCTGCTTTATCCTGAATATCGCGCGCCGGGTTCGGATAAATGGCAACGCATCAGCTGGAATGAGGCTATCGACCGTATCGCACGCCTGATGAAAGCGGACCGCGACGCCAATTTTCAGCGTACGAACGCCAAAGGCGACATCGTCAACCGCTGGACGACCACCGGCATGCTGTGCTCCTCCGCCGCCAGCAACGAAACCGGGCTGCTCGATCAGAAATTCACCCGTTCGCTGGGTATGGTCGCCATCGATTGTCAGGCCCGCCTGTGCCATGGCCCGACCGTCGCCGCACTGGCCCCGACCTTCGGGCGCGGCGCCATGACCAACAACTGGGTCGATATCAAAAACGCCAACGTGATTATCGTCATGGGCGGTAACCCGGCGGAAGCGCATCCCGTCGGCTTTAAATGGGCGGTCGAAGCCAAAACGCATAATGACGCGAAACTGATCGTCGTCGATCCGCGTTTCAACCGTTCCGCCTCGGTTGCCGATCTCTACGCGCCTATTCGTGCGGGATCGGATGCGGCCTTTCTGCTTGGTATCGTTAACTATCTGATCACGCAGGACAAAGTCCATCATGACTATGTGGTGTCTTACACCAACGCCAGCCTGATTGTGCGCGATGATTTCAGTTTTGATGAAGGCCTGTTCAGCGGGTATAACCAGGAAACCCGTCAATACGACAAATCCAGCTGGCAATACGAACTGGATGCCGCCGGCTTCGCCAAACGCGACAAGACGCTCTCCCACCCTCGCTGCGTGTGGAACCTGCTGAAAAAGCACGTTGCGCGCTATACGCCGGAAATGGTGACCTCATTGTGCGGCACGCCCGCCAAAGCCTATGAAGAGATCTGCCGTTCGCTGGCGGAAACCAGCGTGCCGGATAAAACCGCCACCTTTATGTATGCGCTGGGCTGGACTCACCACACCAACGGCGCCCAGATCATCCGCGCCGCCGCCATCATCCAGCTATTGCTGGGGAATATCGGCATGGTCGGCGGCGGCATCAACGCCCTGCGCGGTCACTCCAATATTCAGGGCTATACCGACCTTGGCCTGTTGACCACCAACCTGCCGGGCTACATGCCGCTGCCGTCGGAAAAACAAACCGACCTGAAAACCTATCTGGGACAAATCACGCCGGCGGCGTTGTTGCCCGAACAGGTTAACTACTGGAAAAACACCCCGAAATTCTTTATCAGCATGATGAAGAGCTTCTTTGGCGAAAACGCGCAAGCGGCCAACAACTGGGGCTATGACTGGCTGCCCAAATGGGATCGCAGTTACGACATCATGGCGCAGACCGAGCTGATGATGGAAGACAAAATCAACGGCTATATCGTTCAGGGTTTTAACCCCATCGCCGCGTTCGCCAATAAAAATAAAGCCGCCGAAGCGCTGTCCAAACTGAAATTTTTGGTGACTATCGATCCGTTAGCCACGGAAACCTCTACCTTCTGGCAGAACCATGGCGAATTCAACGACGTCGATACCCAATCGATTCAAACCGAAGTGTTCCGTCTGCCCTCCTCCTGCTTTGCCGAAGAGGACGGTTCGATCGCCAACTCCGGCCGCTGGCTGCAATGGCACTGGGCCGCGGCAGAGCCGCCGGGAGAAGCGCTGCACGACGGCAAAATTCTCGGCAAGCTGCTGATGCGCCTGCGTGAACTTTACCAGGAAGAAGGCGGCGCCTATCCCGATCCGTTAATGAACATTAACTGGAACTATCAGGATCCGGAAGACCCGACGCCGGAAGAGATTGCCCGTGAAGCCAACGGTATCGCGCTGGCCGATCTGTATGACGACAGCGGCAAACTTATCCTGAAGAAAGGTCAGCAAATCGCCGACTTTTCCCAGTTGCGCGATGACGGCACCACCGCCAGTTTCTGCTGGATTTACGCCGGTTGCTGGACGGAAGCCGGCAACCAGATGGACAAACGCGATAACGCCGACGCCGGTCTGGGCTGTACGCCGAACTGGTCGTGGGCATGGCCGCAAAACCGCCGCATTCTTTACAACCGCGCCTCCGCCGATCTGCAAGGCAAGCCGTGGGATAAGAAACGCAAGCTGATGGAATGGAACGGCCAGAAATGGAGCGGGATTGATATTCCCGACTTCGCCAGCACCGTTCCGCCAGGTAAAGATACCGGGCCGTTTATCATGCAACCGGAAGGTCTCGCCAGATTGTTCTCCATGGACAAACTGGTGGACGGCCCGTTCCCGGAACACTACGAGCCGATTGAAACACCGCTAGGCACCAATCCGCTGCATCCCGACGTGGTTTCTAACCCGGCGGCGCGTTTGTTCGCCAGCGATGCGAAAACCATGGGGTCGGCGAAAGATTTCCCTTACGTCGCAACGACCTATTCCATTACCGAGTTGTTCCGTCACTGGACGAAACACGCGCGGCTGAATGCGATAGTACAACCAGAGCAGTTCATTGAAATTGGCGAAAATCTGGCGCAAAGCAAAGGCATTAAAGCGGGCGATGAAGTGAGGATTTCCTGCCAGCGCGGCTATATCAAAGCCAAAGCGGTGGTCACCAAGCGCATCAAAACGCTGAACATTGCCGGTCAATCCGTTGAAACCGTTGGTATTCCTTGCCACTGGGGTTTTGAAGGCGCGACCCGTAAAGGCTTCCTGGCTAACACACTCACCCCCAGCGTCGGCGACGCTAATTCACAAACGCCTGAATATAAAGCGTTTCTGGTAAATATAGAGAAGGTGTAAGGGTAGCCAACTATGTCAATGCAATCTCAAGATATTATTAAACGTTCGGCCACCAACGCTTTCACACCGCCGCCGCATGCGCGTGACGATAAAAGCGAAGTGGCGAAACTGATCGACGTCACCACCTGCATCGGCTGTAAAGCCTGTCAGGTAGCCTGCTCAGAGTGGAACGATCTGCGTGACGAAGTCGGCCATAACGTCGGGGTTTACGATAACCCGGCCGATCTGAGCGCAAAATCCTGGACGCTGATGCGTTTCTCGGAAGTGGAAGAAAACGACCGGCTGGAGTGGCTGATCCGCAAAGACGGCTGCATGCACTGTAGCGAACCGGGCTGCCTGAAAGCCTGTCCGTCGGCAGGCGCCATCATTCAGTACGCCAACGGCATCGTCGATTTTCAATCCGAACAGTGCATCGGTTGCGGTTACTGTATCGCCGGCTGCCCGTTTAATATTCCGCGCCTGAATAAAGAGGATAACCGCGTTTATAAATGCACGCTGTGCGTCGATCGCGTCAGCGTCGGTCAAGAGCCGGCCTGCGTGAAAACCTGTCCGACCGGGGCGATCCATTTCGGCACCAAAGAAGAAATGAAAATCGTCGCCGAGCAGCGGCTCGTCGATCTGAAAAAACGCGGTTACGAGCACGCCGGTCTTTACGACCCGCAAGGGGTTGGCGGTACGCATGTCATGTATGTCCTGCACCACGCCGACAGGCCGTCGCTGTACCACAATCTTCCCGATAACCCGCAAATCTCCACGCCGGTCAATCTGTGGAAAGGCATTCTGAAGCCCTTATCGGCGCTCGGATTTGTCATGACGTTTGCCGGATTAATCTTCCACTACGTCGGCATCGGCCCGAACACGGAAGAAATTGAGCACGAGAATGAGGGAGAGGACAAACATGAGTAAACAGAAAATGATTTTGCGTACCAAATTCATTGACCGAATCTGTCACTGGATAGTGGTGATCAGCTTTTTCCTGGTCGCCTTATCCGGGATAGCGTTGTTCTTTCCGACCTTGCAGTGGCTGACGCAAACCTTCGGCACGCCGCAAATGGGGCGCATTATGCATCCCTTTTTCGGCATACTGATCGTTATCTGCCTGATTCCGATGTTCATCCGTTTTGTCGGCCACAACATCCCCAAACTGCGTGATATTCCCTGGTTCCTCAATATCATTGAGGTGTTGAAGGGCAATGAACACGAAGTGGCGGACGTGGGTAAATATAACCCCGGCCAGAAAATGATGTTCTGGAGCATTATGGGGTTAACGCTGGTTCTGCTGATTACCGGCGTCATTATGTGGCGCCCGTATTTCGCCCATTGGTTTCCGATCGATGTGGTGCGTTACGCCATTCTGATTCATGCGGCGGCGGCTATCGTGCTGATCCATGCGATTCTGATTCATATGTATATGGCATTTTGGGTCAAAGGGTCGATTAAGGGCATGATTGAGGGGAAAGTTTCCGAGCAATGGGCGAAGAAACACCATCCCCGCTGGGCGCGCAGCCTGAAAGAGAAAGAAGCGAAAAAGTAATTTCGACTTTTTCCTGCCGCCCCCCTTCCCTTGCCAGAGGGAGCGGGGGTCGGCTGAACGCGAAATAAAGATCATCAAATGCCCCGTCAGCGGGCATTTTTTTATGGCGCGCAACCTGCCTGCCGCTCCCCCGGTTCAACCAAACAAACCAACGGTTATAACTTGCGCCTAAAAGGCATAATGCACCCCATTCCTCAGCCATCGCTTAGCGGTTATGATGCGCTATCGCTTGCAAATAGCCATCCAGACAGCTATCAACTCGATGAATTTTCAAACGAAAACCATAAAACCGCGATATAGACTTAACACAACACATTGCTGACATACCATGGAGCTGATAATGAAGAAATTTACCCCCGCACTGATAGCGTTAAGCCTGGCGACCGCTTTACCGGTATTTGCCGCCCAACCCGCTGCCATTGCGCCAATTCCCGCAGCTCTGGCTCAGCATAACGGCCCGGTACGTATCGCCGTTATTCGCAATCTGGGCTCCGACGACAACACCACGCAATTTATCTCCGGCGTGCTCGAAGAAGGCAAAAAGCTGGGCTTTAAAGTCAGCACATTCCTGAGCAATGGCGATGACGCGCGCTTCCAGGATTTCGTCAATCAGGCCATCAGCCAAAAATACGACGGCATCATTCTGTCTCAGGGACGCGACCCCTACTCTACCGACCTGGTCAAACGTATTGTCGACAGCGGCATTGCGGTTTCAGTGTTTGATACCGCCGTCAATGGCGAGATCCCCGGCGTCACCGTCACGCAACAGGACGACGCCTCCCTGACCCATGAGTCATTCGGCCAGTTGGTTAAGGATTTCAACGGTCAGGCGAATATCATCAAACTGTGGGTGGCCGGCTTCCCGCCCATGGAGCGCCGCCAACTGGCCTATCAGCAAATTCTGAAGGCCAATCCCGGCATCAAGGAACTGGAGTCCATCGGCGCCGTTTCCTCTGACGTGCAGGGCGATACGGCCAACAAAGTCGGCGCGGTGCTGGCGAAATATCCGAAGGGCAAGATTGATGCGATTTGGGGCTCATGGGATGCATTTACCCAGGGTGCGTATAAAGCGCTGAAAGAAAACGGCCGTACCGAAATCAAAATCTACAGCATTGATATCTCCAACCAGGATCTGCAACTGATGCGCGAAGCCAACAGCCCCTGGAAAGTCAGCGTGGCGGTCGACCCTAAACTGATTGGCAAGGTAAACCTGCGCCTGGTCGCCAATAAAATCGCCGGCGAACCGACTCCCGCCACCTATGAATTCAAAGCGGCGGCCATCCCTCAGGCATTGTTAGCCAGCCAGCCTGGTCCGGTCAACGTTGCCGGACTGGCTAAAATCATCCCCGGCTGGGGCCATACCGATGATTTTACTCCGCCATGGTTCGCTACGCTGGAAGCCAAACAGGCTAAATAAGGGGGATAAAAGATGGCATCTCATCCTCTGCCCACCCCGGAATACAGCCGCAATATGCGGCTGATCGGCCACAGCGATCAGGGTGGCCGACCCGATGGCGTACAGGTTATGGTTCATCGGGGTTACGCCTATATCGGCCATATGGTTTCGCAAGGCGTATCCATTGTGGATGTGCGCGATGCCAGGCATCCCAAACCCGCCGGATTCATCGCCGCCCCGCCCGGAACCTGGAATATCCACCTACAGGCGCACGACGATCTGCTGCTGGTGGTCAATGCCCGCGATCTGTTCGCCGATGCCAGTTTTGCCGAGGAAAAAGTTTACTATACCCGCTCGGTCGCCGAGACGGTCAGCACCAAACAGCAGGGTAAAAGCTGGAGCGCCGGATTACGGATCTTTGATATTTCGACGCCGGATAAACCGCGCGAAATCAGCTTTCTGGCGCTGGACGGCATCGGTATTCACCGTATCTGGTATATCGGCGGCCGCTGGGCCTACGTTTCGGCACTGCTTGACGGCTACAGCGACTATATTTTCCTGACCATCGACCTGGCCGACCCCAAACGCCCGGAAGTCGCCGGCCGTTACTGGCTGCCCGGCATGCATACCGCCGGCGGCGAGAAGCCCGACTGGCCGGAGGGAAAACGCTACGCGCTGCATCATGCCATCGTCAGCGGCGATACCGCATACGGCAGTTGGCGCGATGGCGGATTAACGCTGCTGGATGTGAGCGATCGCAGCGCGCCAAAGCTTATCAGCCATCGCAACTGGAGCCCGCCTTTCGGCGGCGGTACGCATACCGCGCTGCCGCTGCCCGATCGCGATCTGCTTATCGTACTGGATGAAGCCGTGCTGGATAATCAGGAAGATGGCGAGAAACTTATCTGGGTATTTGATATTCGGGAACCGAGCAACCCGGTCAGTATTGCGACCTTCCCGCAGCCGGCCGAAACGGATTATGTGAAAAAAGGCGCGCACTTTGGCCCGCATAACCTGCACGAAAACCGGCCGGGCAGTTTTATCAGTTCAACGTTGATTTTCGCGACCTACCAGAACGCCGGCGTCAGGGCTTACGATATCAGCAATCCTTATCGGCCGAAGGAAACCGGCGCGCTGGTGCCGGCTGCGCCGCAAAGCATGGTGGATAAACGTCCCGGCCGACCCAAAGTGATTCAATCCTGCGATGTGTTTGTCGATGCCGAAGGCATTATCTACAGCACCGATTACAACGCCGGTTTATCGATTATCGAGTACCGCGGCTAGGCGGGAATCAGCCAATGACTGTCTACGGTTTCAGCAGGTGATCCCCGCCTACTGCCGCGGGGATGACGGAGGGTTGGGGTATCGGGGATGACATGGGTTGAGTCTCGGAGATGACAGGTGTCACTCCCCCGCCGTCATTCCCGCGAAGGCGGGAATCAGCCGATGACTGTGTACGGTTTCAGCGGATGATCCCCGCCTACTACCGCGGGGATGACATGGTTTGAGTCTCGGAGATGACGGGGCAGAGAGCGGGGATGACTGCCCGCATTCGAACTCAATCCAGCGCCAGAACGCTCACCCACATCGCGCCTTTACCCACCGGATAACGCGCCAGCGGCTGTAATGCGCCGTCGGTATCGTTAATACGATACACCTCGATATGTTGCGATTTCTGTCCTGTGGAAATCAGATACTTGCCGCTATCGTCAATATTGAAACCACGCGGCTGCGTTTCCGTCGGCTGGTGCGCGGTCAACGACAGCGTGCCGCCGTCTTCGGACACCTGGAAAATACTCAACAGGCTGGCGGTGCGATCGCTGATATAAAGGAAACGCCCATCCGGCGTAATGTGAATATCCGCCGCCCAGCGCGTATCGGTAAATCCGGCAGGCATCGCATCCAGCGTCTGAACTCTTTGATATTCGCCGTCCGGCGTATTGAGCTGATAAACATCCACGGAGCTGTTCAGTTCATTGACGCAATAGGCAAAATTCTGGTTGGGATGGAAAGCCATATGGCGCGGCCCCGCGCCGGCAGCGGTTGCCAATGCCGACTGAGAATGCACGCTCAGCTCTCCCGCGGAGCTCAGATCGTACAAACGGATACGATCTTCTTTCAGGCAAGGCGCCCAGACCACGGTATTGGTAGGATCGATATTGGTGGAGTGGCATCCCTCTAACCCATCCAACTGCTGGATTGACTCACCGGCAATGCCGTTTTCACCAATCGGAATAACGTTAACAGTGGCGCCGCTGTAGGAAGCGCTAAACAGGAAACGCCCCTGACGATCGGTGGACAGATGCGTTGGGCTGCCGGGTAAAGAAGCCGAACCCGTTTCCGTTAATAACCCTTTATCATCAATACGATAGCTGATAACGCGAAAATCGGGACGAACACCGGCAAACAAATGGCGTTTATCAGGCGCAATCACCATGGGTTGCACCTGCCCGGGCATATCGACAACCTGCAATAGCGTCAGGTCGCCCCGCTCGCCAAGTTGCCATACATGAATTTGCTGACTTTCCGGACTGGCGACATAAACCACTTGCTGCATCGTACTCTCCTTAACTCATGCGAATTTTACTTCTCAGGCGGTTCACCAAAAGCAGCGAGGCATTAACTTACCCGTATTTTGCGCCGCCTGAAATACAGTGTAACATCATCATTAATCATTCTATTCTACAGCCACTTTACGAGACTACTATGGCCTATCGTGTAATTGCGCTCGATCTCGACGGAACACTCCTGAATCAACAGAAAAAAATTTTGCCGGAATCACTTGCCGCATTAGCACAGGCTCGTCGGCAAGGCGTAAAAGTGATCATCGTGACCGGCCGTCACCACTCCGCCATTCATCCTTTCTATCAGGCGCTGCAACTGGATACCCCGGCCATCTGCTGTAACGGAACCTATATCTATGATTATCTGGCAGCTCAGGCGTCTCATGCCAATCCCATGTCGGCCGAACAAGCGAAAAGCGTGCTGAAGCTGCTGCAACGATTTGATATCCATGGCTTGATGTATGCGGATGACGCCATGTATTACCAGGATTCCACCGGACATGTCGCCAGATCTCAAGCCTGGGCTGCCTCGCTGCCGGAACGGCAACGCCCGTCGTTAAAACAGGTCGACGATTTATCCCGGCAGGCCGATTCCTCTCTGGCTATCTGGAAATTCGCCACGCATCACGAAAATATTCCCACCTTGAATGATTTCGCCGATATCGTCGCGCAAGAGCTCGGCCTGGCCTGCGAATGGTCGTGGCAGGATCAGGTCGATATTGCGCAAACCGGAAACAGTAAAGGCAAGCTGCTGCGGAAATGGGTTGAAGAACAAGGACTCAGCATGAGCGAAGTTATTGCCTTCGGGGACAACTTCAACGATCTCAGCATGCTGGAAAACGCCGGACTCGGCGTGGCGATGGGCAATAGCGCCGATAAAGTCAAAGCGCATGCCGATCTGGTTATCGGCCATAATGAGGAACCGGGAATAGCGGAAGTAATCCGCACCCGAGTGCTGGGGTAACGCCCCTCAGGCGGTAATCGATACGCTTTTTATCTGGGCATAAAGCTGCATATTCGGGCGCAGCGCCAATTCATCGCGCGCCCACGGCGTAATTCTCGCCCATAGGGTTTGATCGCCGACGACCAGCTTAACTTCGATTTGATCCTCAACATCAATGCACTCGACCACTCTGGCCGGGAGAACATTGCGGATGCTGCTCGCCGTTGACGGCTGTAATACCAGCGATACATCGGCGGCATTAATACGGATACGCAACGGCGTATCAATCGGCGCATCCACTTTCCCCACCCACAGGTGACGATCGCCCAGCGACAGCGCCGTCATCGCATAGCGGTCATGCTGTTCAAGCACGCGCACCTTCAATATGCTGCTTTGCTCTTCCCTCGGCAGCCAGGGACGCAACGCGCTGCTGGCCCAGACCGCTTCCAGCATACCCTGCGCCTTGACTTTGCCCTGATCCAACACCAGGACGCGATCCGCCAGCCGCAGGATCTCTTCCATACTATGGCTGACATACAGAATGGGAATATTCACTTCTTTCGCCAGACGCTCGAGGTAAGGCAACAGCTCCCTTTTTCTCGGCAAATCGAGCGAAGCTAACGGTTCGTCCATCAGCAGCAGATCGGGTGCGGTTAGCAACGCGCGGCCAATCGCCACTCGCTGCTTTTCTCCCCCCGATAACGTCAGCGGATAGCGCCTCAGCAAGTGTTCAATGCCCAGCAGCCGGACGATGTCGGCGAACTGTTCGTCCATGCCGGCGGCCATGCCATAACACAAATTACCGCGGACACGATAATGGGGAAATAAGCGCGCGTCCTGGAAGACATAGCCGATTCGGCGCTTTTCCGGCGGCAGAAAAATAGACTTCCGGGTATCGACCAATACGCGCTCGTTCAGCATGATGCGCCCGGAATCAGGGCGGGTTAATCCGACAATGGCATTGATTAATGAAGTTTTCCCTGCCCCGGAAACGCCGAAAACGGCAGTAATGCCGCTGGCGGGTAAATCCTCTTTGACGCTGAGATGCAGATCGCCCAGCTGTTGTTCAAAATCGAGCTGTAGCATTAGCCCCCCAACCGTTTACGGCTCCAGTTCGTCAGCCACTCGGACAGCAGCAGCGAAACCAGAGAAAGCGCGATGGCAATGACGCACAGCCTTGCGGCGTCGGTTTCCGCGCCGGGCGTTTCGATCAGCGTATACATCGCCAGAGGGATGGTTCGGGTTTCGCCAGGAATATTGGAAACGAACGTGATGGTCGCGCCGAATTCGCCCAAAGAACGGGCAAAAGCCAATACCGTACCCACCACGATACCAGGAAAGGAAAGCGGCAAGGTAATGGTAAAAAACACGCGCCAGGGCGATGCGCCCAACGTGCGCGCCGCCTGCTCAAGACGCGTATCCACGGCTTCCAGAGACAAGCGAATCGCCCTGACCATCAGAGGAAAAGCGACGATCGCCGACGCCAGGGCCGCGCCGCGCCAACTGAAACTAAAGCTGAAACCAAACCAGTCGTACAGCCAGGCGCCTATCACTCCCCGCCGGCCCATGGCGATCAATAACAGATAACCGATGACCACCGGCGGCAACACCAGCGGCAAATGGATAATGCTATCAAGCAGCGATTTACCGGGGAAGCGGAAACGCACCAGAATCCACGCCATCAGGATCCCCAACGGCAGGCTGCATACCACCGCCGCAAGAGAAACCTTGAGGCTGAGTTCAACGGCCTGCCATTCATAGTCACTTAACATGGATAGTCACTTAACATGGATAATCACTTAACGTCGTTAGCCGCTTAACATCCTAACGCGGAGTAAAGCCGAAACGTTTAAAGACTTCCGCCGCCGCCGGCGTTTTCAGGTAGTCATAGAAACCCGTCGCCGCCGCACTGTTGTGATCTTTCACAATCGCCATCGGGTATTCCACCGGCTTGTGGCTGCTGGTTGGGAAAATGCCGACCACTTTGACTTTGTCGCTGGCGACGGCATCGGAACCATACACGATACCTAACGGCGCTTCTTCGCGTTCAACCAGCGCCATGGCGGCGCGCACGTTGTTCGCCCGCGCCATCAGAGGCGAAAGCGTATCCCAGGCTTTCAGATTTTGTAAGGCTTCTTTAGCGTAAATACCGGCGGGAACATGATCCGGATCGCCAACGGCCAGACGACCTCCGCTCAACAGGCTTTTCCAATCGGTTTTATCATTCAGGACCACGTCTTTAACGGCGCTGGTTTTCGGCGCGATCACCACCAGCTCATTACCCAATAGCGTATGGCGGGTCGCGCTATCCATCAGATTTTTATCCTGGACGTAATCCATCCACTGCTGATCGGCGGAAATGAACATATCGGCAGGCGCGCCCTGCTCGATCTGACGCGCCAGCGTCGACGATGAAGCATAAGAGGCGACGATCGTGACATTTTTCTCTTGCTGATATTGCGTAGCGATTTCCTGTAATGCGTTCGTCAGCGATGCGGCTGCAAACACGGTCACTTTTTCTTCCGCCGCCATTGCCGGCAGCGCAACGCCGGCGCAAAGCGCCAGCGCGGTAAACCATTTTATCCAATGCTTCTTCATTTCCGTCTCCCGATGACACCGTTGTGTAGCCGATAATATAACGATAATTCCATCAGTGTCTATGTGGTTTAACGGCTGTTAGGCGCAAAAGATCCGCGGCGTGCGGACGTTGGAATCGGGAGACGGCGCCAAGGGGAAGACGGGGAGGAGGTCAATCAGTTCCTCGCCTTGTCAGGGCGAGCCTCCCCTGACAAGGGGGAGGCCGGGAGGGGGTCGTAATCGCAATGCGCTGAATTTCCAAAACAACCTGAAATCAATGCTGCTTTTTAACTTCTTCGGTATGACCGATATTGGAAAGAACGTTAAATACTTCGCCCAAACCATAGATGGCGCCCAAAATAATCGCCATCATTACCGGCACCATCGCTATGGCAAATAGCAGGCTTGTTAATAACTCCAACATGCTTACCTCACTTATCGCAACGCTTACCGCTACGCGAGTCGCTTACCCGTTGAATCGCGTCATCGTAAGCTATCATAATCATCATAATGAATCGGCATTGTATCTTAATAATAGGAAATAGCGCTGCCATTCGTGCGATTTGCCCCTGATGAAAAAAATGGCGACAATACAAATTATTAAAACCAAATTTCACTCACCTTTGGTGGACCCGTGCCATGCAAGCTGAAATTCTGCTGACCCTCAAGCTGCAACAACGTCTATTCGCCGACCCGCGGCGCATCGAATTACTGAAACAAATCCGCCATACCGGTTCAATCAGCCAGGGCGCCAAACTGGCGGGCATCAGTTATAAAAGCGCATGGGACGCCATTAACGAAATGAATCAATTGGCGGAGCAAACACTCGTTGAACGCATGACCGGCGGCAAAGGCGGCGGCGGCACCCGGGTGACCCGCTATGGCGAACGACTGATTCAGCTTTACGACCTGCTTGGCCAAATTCAGCAGAAAGCCTTTGACGTACTGCACGAAGATCATCTGCCGCTGGACAGCCTGCTGGCGGCCATTGCGCGTTTTTCACTGCAAACCAGCGCCAGGAATCAGTTTTTCGGCACGGTGATCGCACGCAGTCATCAACAGGTGCAGCAACATCTGGAAATTTTACTCGCTGACGGCAAAACGTCGATCAACGCGTTGATTACCCAACAAAGCGCCGAGCGTTTACAACTTCAGTCCGGTAAAGAAGTCTTGGCGCTGGTTAAAGCGCCCTGGGTGAATTTGTGCGTGGAAACGCCGCCGCATGCGGATAACGTCCTTAACGGGCGGATCGCGCAAATTCAGCCCGGCGCCGACAACAGCGAAGTGCTGGTCGCGCTGGCCGGTGGGGAAACGCTTTGCGCGACGGTGCCGAATTCCGTGGTCTCACAACAACGTTTCCAGCCGGAGCAGCCGGTCTACGCTTATTTTGATGCCGACAAGGTGATTATTGCAACGCTCTGCTAACCCTGCCCGCAGTCTGATACACCATTGGTTCGAATTTAACACCCGTCTTAGGAAGGTCAAAAATGTCGTTGTTGAAAATATCGCAAGGGTTATTCCGCTTAAGCGATACCCGCGTGCTGCATCTGGATGAACTGACGATCGAAAAACATCAATGCTGGGCTTTCGTCGGCGCGAACGGCAGCGGAAAGTCGGCGCTGGCGCGCGCCCTGTCCGGTGAGTTACCGCTGTTGAGCGGCGAACGCCAATGCGACTTTCAGCGTATTACCCGATTATCGTTTGAACAGTTGCAACAGCTGGTTTCCGCTGAATGGCAACGCAATAACACCGACATGCTGAGCAGCGGTGAAGACGACACGGGTCGTACCACCGCAGAGGTCATTCAGGATGCGGTAAACGACCCCGCACGTTGCCGGCAACTGGCGCAGCAGTTTGGCATCGATCATCTGCTGGCGCGTCGCTTCAAATACCTTTCCACTGGCGAAACGCGTAAGACCATGCTGTGTCAGGCTTTGATGCCTCGCCCGGACCTGCTCATTCTGGACGAACCCTTCGATGGGCTGGATGTCGCCTCGCGCCGACAGCTTGCCGAACATCTGCCTGAGCTGGCCGACCAGGGGTATACGCTGGTGCTGATTTTGAATCGCTTTGACGATATTCCTGACTTTATCCAGCACGTCGGTATCCTTGCCGACTGTACCCTGACCCGCCTCGGGGAACGCGAAGCGCTGCTGTCAGAGGCGCTGGTCGCCCAACTGGCCTACAGCGAAAAACTGGCCGGCAGCGCCCTGCCCGAACCAGAAGATCCACGTCAGCAGGCGATGCTTCCCGAGAATGAACCGCGTATAACGTTGCGTAACGGCGTCGTACAATATAACGATCGTCCGATACTGCATGGCTTAAGCTGGCAGGTGCTGCCGCGCCAGCACTGGCAGATTGTCGGCCCGAACGGTGCGGGAAAATCCACGCTGCTGAGCCTGATTACCGGCGATCATCCGCAAGGTTACAGTAACGATCTGACTCTGTTTGGCCGTCGGCGCGGCAGCGGCGAAACCATCTGGGATATCAAACGGCATATCGGTTACGTCAGCAGCAGCCTTCATCTTGACTATCGCGTCAGCGTCAGCGTGCGCAACGTGATTCTTTCCGGTTTTTTCGATTCCATCGGCATCTATCAGGCGGTTTCCGACCGCCAGCGTCAGCTGACCAATCAGTGGCTGACCCTGCTGGGCCTTGACGGCGCGATCGCGGACGCCCCTTTTCAATCATTGTCCTGGGGCCAGCAGCGCCTGACGTTGATCGCCAGAGCATTGGTTAAACATCCCGCGTTGCTGATCCTTGATGAACCGTTGCAAGGGCTGGACCCGCTGAATCGACAGTTGGTGCGCCGCTGGCTGGATATTCTGATCGGAGAAGGCGACACGCAGTTGCTATTCGTTTCCCATCATGCGGAAGACGCCCCGCAGTGTATTACGCACCGTCTGACGTTTGTCGCCAGAGACGATGTATATGACTATCAAATTGAAAAAATCGCCGGGAGCGATGTTTAACGCCGCTTGCGACGGCCCGGAGGGAGACGCGTCATAAGCGATCGCCGGGCGTGATTCATCAGGATTCTGATTGATCTTCTCACTGTAAACCAGAATCCTATAAGCCCTACCCGTTCGAGGATCGGCACATTAGTGATAACGCTACCACTTTTAACATCATAAAGTAGAAAATCGCGTTTTACTTGCATGAAAGCAGCATTTGAATACGGGCTTGCCCGTTAAAAAGTTATTCATAACAGGCGCTATTTTCGGCTATGGATCACCTTTTTCAGCCTCAGGCCATGTTATTTTTTTATCAATCTTCAAGCAGAGGTCATTATGAACGTTCTTGTTACTGGTGGAAGCGGTTACATAGGAAGCCATACCTGTGTGCAACTCCTGGCCGTCGGGCATCAGCCCATCATTCTTGATAATTTATGCAACAGTAAAGCCAGCGTCGTTAAAACCATCACGCAGCTGACAGGAAAAACGCCCGATTTTTATCAGGGCGATATACGCGACGGCGCGTTGCTTGATGACATTTTCGCCCGGCATGCTATCGATTCAGTGATCCATTTCGCCGGCTTAAAAGCGGTGGGTGAATCCGTCCAGAAACCGATCGCATACTATGACAACAACGTCTACGGCACGCTGGTGTTGGTTGAAGCGATGAAAAAAGCCGGCGTGAAAAACCTGATTTTCAGTTCATCCGCCACCGTTTACGGCGATCAGCCGCAAATCCCCTATCAGGAAAGTTTCCCGACCGGTCATCCCGCCAGCCCTTATGGCCGCAGCAAGCTGATGGTTGAACAAATTTTGCAGGATCTGCAACATGCCGAACCGGACTGGAGCATCACGCTGCTGCGTTATTTCAACCCGGTCGGCGCGCACCCGTCAGGCGAAATGGGCGAAGATCCGCAGGGCATTCCCAACAACCTGATGCCTTATATTGCTCAGGTCGCCGTTGGCCGCCGTGAATCACTGGCCGTTTTCGGCAATGACTACCCGACGGAAGACGGCACCGGCGTGCGTGATTACATCCATGTCGTCGATCTGGCCGACGGCCACGTCGCCGCGATGAATACTCTGCAAAATCGCGCCGGCGTGCATATTTATAATCTGGGCGCCGGCGTCGGCTATAGCGTCTTGCAGGTGATCGACGCCTTCAGTCAGGCATGCGGCAAACCCGTCGCTTATCATTTCGCGCCACGCCGTCAGGGCGATCTGGCCGCCTATTGGGCCGATGCGGAAAAAGCCGCCAGGGACCTGAACTGGCGGGTAAAACGTTCGCTGCAAGAAATGGCGCAGGATACCTGGCGCTGGCAGTCCTCCCATCCTAACGGCTACCCGGACTAACTAAATACGTACAGGAGCAGGCCATGTTGAATGAAAAAACCGCCGCGCCGGCGCCGGATGGTCAGCCATTTCAGCTAACCACGTTGCAAAACCAGGCCGGCATGCGCGTGCGTTTAATGGATTGGGGCGCAACCTGGCTGTCCTGTGAACTTCCCCTGGCGGATGGCGAGGTTCGCGAAGTGTTGCTGGGGTGCGCCTCGCCTGAACAATATCCGCAGCAGCAGGCCTATCTCGGCGCGTCGATCGGCCGTTATGCCAATCGCATCGCCAATGCCACGATCCGACGCGGAGATGAAGTTTTTCATCTGACGGCCAATCAGGGAGAACACCAGTTGCATGGCGGGCTGGAAGGTTTCCACGCCCGACGCTGGCGGATCCTCAGTCAGGATGCGTCGCAGGTCACCTATCAACTGCACTCTGCGGACGGCGATCAGGGATTTCCCGGCCAGCTTAGCGTGCAGGCATGCTATCGCCTGACCGAACAGAACGCGCTGGAAATCGAATACCAGGCCGTCGCGGAGAAACATTGCCCGGTGTGCCTGACCAATCATGCCTACTTTAACCTTGACGGCAGCCCGGCAGACGTGCGTCAACATCGGTTGCAACTGTTTGCGGACGATTATCTGCCGGTAAACAGCGACGGTATTCCCATCGCCGGCCTCGCCGAAGTAAACGGCACCGGAATGGATTTCCGCCAGCCTAAAACGCTGGGGAAAGACTTTCTGCGCGACCAGGATCAGATTGCCGTCGGCGGTTACGATCATGCTTATCTGTTGCACCGAACCTGCGGTTCCGGCGCAAGTCCGGCGGCCAATCTATGGTCATCCGACGGACGCGTATTGATGAGCGTGTTTACCAGCGCGCCGGCCCTGCAACTCTACAGCGGCAATTTCCTCGCCGGAACGCCTTCGCGTGGAGATCGGGCTTATGAAAATTATGCCGGCGTCGCGCTGGAAAGCGAATTCCTGCCGGACAGCCCCAATCACCCGGAGTGGCCGCAGCCGGATTGCTGGTTAAAACCGGGAAAGGTTTATCGTTCTGAGACGACGTACCAGTTTTTTTCCCAATAACCGGCAACCTCATCGTCCCCGCCTGCGCGGAAATGACGCAAAAGAGTACCCGTCATCCCCGCGGCAGTTGGCGGAGATCTCCTGCTGAAACCGTGAATAGTCATTGACTGATTCCCGCCTGCGCGGGAATGACTGAGGGGAAAGTCATTCCCAAATATCTCCCCGTCATCCCCGCGGCAGTTGGCGGGGATCTCCTGCTGAAACCGTAGACAGCCATTGCCTGATCCCCGCCTGCGCGGGAATGACGCAAAATAGTACCCGTCATCCCCGCGGCAACAGGCAGGGATCGCCCGCTGAAACCGTAGACAGCCATTATCTGATCCCCGCCTGCGTGGGAATGACGCAAAAGAGTACCCGTCATCCCCGCGGCAGTAGGCGGGGATCGCCCGCTGAAACCGTAGATAGCCATTACCTGATCCCCGCCTGCGCGGGGATGACGCAAAAAAGTACCCGTCATCCCCGCGGCAGTTGGCGGGGATCTCCTGCTGAAACCGTGAATAGTCATTGACTGATTCCCGCCTGCGCGGGAATGACTGAGGGGAAAGTCATTCCCAAATATCTCCCCGTCATCCCCGCGGCAGTAGGCGGGGATCGCCCGCTGAAACCGTAGACAGCCATTACCTGATCCCCGCCTGCGTGGGAACGACTAACAAGAGTATCCCGCCATCCCCCTCGGCGGCAGGAGGTTCTGCGTGACAGAAAAGATCCCGCGTCGCCAATTTACAAATCTCTTCAATTTCCCGCTTGCCCGCGTCAGTTTCCGACTATTACACTGCCATGGCATTCAGTAAGGATATGTCATGTCAGCATCCGGATTATCGCCTTTCTTTATTCACCACCTGCGCCACAAGGGCCGGTGGGGATGGCTGTTAGCCTTATGCTGGCTATTTCTGAATGCTCAACTGGCCCTCGCAGGGCATCATTGCGATCTGACGATCAACAATGTATCCCCTTCCGTGCAGCATCAGGCGCACCTGCAACAAACGACGTCTCATTCATCCCATCATGATGCGATGCCGAAACACTCGGCAGGGCAACAGACGCCGCTGTGCGAAAAACACTGTGTGCCGGACACCATCAAACAGGACAACGCATCGCCGGCGTTACTGGCGCTGCCGGTCAGCAGTGAGTTAGCGCTGGCCGCTGCGCCGCGAGAAGCGAATTGCGCCAGTCATGTATGGTTCACCCCTCCGGTTGCCGGCCCCCCGGCCGAAATCCGTTTCTGCCGCTTTATCGAATAGCTCAACAACGATTAACCAGTCTGCGCCAATTGGCGTAATCGTATGTTATTTATCGTTTTTATGGAGCTATTCTTATGCGTACCACTTATATGGCGTTTATCGCCGGCCTGCTTCTTTCTTCCTCTTTATGGGCCAATGAGCATCAGCATTACGCGCCGACATCGCCCGACGCGTCCAAAACCGCAGCAAAGGTCTACCAAGCCAGCGGGATAATTAAACAATGGGATACCCGCAGCGTCACCATTTCCCATACGCCCATTGCCGACTTGCAGTGGCCGGCCATGACCATGGCCTTCAGGCTGCCTGACGCCTCCGATGAACCTCTCAAACCGTTGCCGGTTAACACGCCCGTCGCCTTCAGTTTTATCCAAAGCGACAGCGGCTATACCTTGACCAATATTACGCCGCGGCAACAATAAAAGAGGATCGAACATGAGCCTATCCAAACGCCCTTCTCCGGGGTGGCTGGCGATGTTGCTGTGGCTGCCTGCCGTGTCGTTTGCGGCGGATCTGGATCTGAATCAGGCCTTACAGGCGGCGGAGCGCTATTCCGCCGAGCTGTCGGCCAATAATCATCAGATTCGCTCGCTGCAAAACATGGCCGATTCCGCCACGCAACTCCCGGATCCTCAACTCAAATTCGGCGTCGAAAACCTGCCGTTGGGGGGAAATAACGGCGGCCGACTGACGCGCGAAGGCATGACGATGCAGCGCATCGGCATCATGCAAACCTATGTCAGCAGCAGCAAACGCGAAAACAAGGCGCAAACGTTCCGCGTGGAAGCCGATAGCCTGCGCAGCAACCGTGAAGCTATTCGCGCCCGTCTGCAACGGGAAACCGCTCAGGCCTGGCTGGAGCTGGCGCTATCGCAGCAATCCCTGCAAGAGGTCAAATCGTTGGTCAATGAAAGCCGGCGGCAGATTCCGTTGCAAAAGGCCGGCGTCGCAAGCGGCGGCGAAGCCAGTAACGTACTGGACGCCCGTCTGACGCTGGCGGCCATGCAGGATAAACTGGCCGATGCCGAACGGGATGTGCAAATCGCGCGCGCCAGGATGGTGCAACTGACCGGCATACCGGATATCAATATCCGCGGCGCGCTTCCCCGCTTTGAACGTTTACCCGCCTCGCCCGACGAGCTGAGCAAAACGATTCATCTGCACCCGGAGATGCAGCTGGCGCAACGCGAATCCGAACTGGCTCTGGCTCGCTCGGCGCAATCCTCGGTGGCGGCCATTCCCGATGTGGGCGTTGAACTTTATTACGCCAAACGTGGCGACGACTACGACGACATGGCGGGCGTGATGGTGACCGTCGATCTGCCGCTGTTCAAATCCAAACGGCAGGATAAAGACTACGCCGCCGATGTGGCCCGCACGCAGGAAGCGCGCGACAACGTACTGTTAACCGGCAGAGAGCATCAGGCGCAGCTTGCCACGCTGATCGCGCAGTATCAGGCCGCTCAGTCGCGCTGGCAGCGGCAGAAAAATGAGGTGCTGCCTCTCCAGCGACAGCGCATCAAGCTGATCCAGACCCAGTATCAGTCCGGCGTCAGCGACCTTGCCGCCGTGCTCGAAGCCCGTCGCTCGCTGCTTGAAAGCCAGATTGACGCACAGACTACCGCTCGGGAGATGGCTCAGTTTTGGGCAGCCATTCGTTATCTGACGCCACAGGGAAACCCATTGCAATGAATAAACCACTCACTATCAGCCTGCTGACGCTGGCGATCGCCGGCGCGCTCGGCGTCGGTTATTTCTGGGGCGGCCAGCAACCTCGGACAACCGCCGTCGCCTCGCCGGCACAAAGCGAACGTCCGGTGCTGTACTGGTACGATCCCATGGTGCCGGATAAACGCTTCGATAAACCGGGTAAATCGCCGTTTATGGATATGCAGCTCATCCCCCGTTATGCCGATGAAGCGCAGGATGACGGCGGCGTCACCATCAGCCCTCGTCAACAGCAAAATCTGGGCGTTCGCACCGCGCAGGCGAAAATCCGATCGCTCGACACGCAAATTTCCGGCTATGGCAGCGTGACGCTGAACGAACGCGGGCTGCGCACCATCGTCGCGCCCAGCGGCGGTATTGTCGAACGGCTTAATGTCAATGCGTTGCAACAGCAGGTGAAACAGGGGGAAACATTGGCGACGCTGTGGAACCCCGCCTGGAGCGCGGCGCAGCAGGAGTATCTGGCGGTACGACAGTTGGGCGATCGTTCGCTGACTCAGGCCGCGCGCCAAAAGCTGTCTCTGTTGTTTATGCCGGAAGCGGTGATCCGAGAAGTGGAGCGTAGCGGGAAACCGCAGTCCCGAGTGACGATCGTCGCGCCGGCAAGCGGTTACGTGAATAAACTGGAGGTGCGCGCAGGCATGCAGTTAACCCCGGCGCAGCCGTTATTCGAATTGGCGAGTTTAGATCCTGTCTGGGTCGAGGTGGATTACCCGCAGGCGCAGGCGGCGCAGTTGACCGTCGGCAGCGAAGCGATAGCCGGCAGCAACGCCTGGCCGGGAAAAACCTTTCGCGGCGCCATCAGCGAACTATTACCGGTACTGGATGACGCCACCCGGACGCTGAAAGCGCGCGTGGTGCTGGAAAATCCTCAGCACCAGCTCAAACCCGGCATGTACCTGTCGGTACAGATCGCCGGTCAGAAGCCACAGCCGCGCCTGATGATCCCGCAACAGGCCTTGTTGGTTAGCGGGAGCCGGAATCGGGTATTGCTCAGCGAAGGCGACGGCCACTTCGTGCCGCGCAACGTCACCGTCGGCATCACTCAGAACGACTGGGCCGAAATCACCGACGGCCTGCGCGAAGGCGACGCCGTCGTCACGTCGGGTCAGTTCCTGATCGATTCCGAAGCCAGCCTGCGCAGCTCGCTGTCGCAGTTTGGCGATGAAAAACCGCAGACATCGCCGTCGGAAGCGAATGGGCAGCCCGCCGGGTATCAGACGCAGGGGGTCATCAAAGCCATCAACGGCGACCAGCTTACCATTGAGCATGACGCCGTTGCGGCGCTTAACTGGTCGCCGATGACCATGGACTTCACGCTGCCGGCAGACGGACTGCCGCCGGGAATTGGCATCGGCAGCAAAGTCAGCTTCCGTTTTAATATGGATGACAACGGTATTCATATTCAGCGCATCGCGCCGCTTAATGCCGAGCATGGAGGCCATCAATGATTGCTTACGTCATTCGCTGGTCGCTGAAAAACCGGCTGTTGGTGCTGTTGGCCGCGTTACTGATGGCGGCCTGGGGGATTATATCGCTACAGAAAGCGCCGCTGGATGCCCTGCCCGACCTTTCAGACGTTCAGGTGATTATCCGCGTCAGCTATCCCGGCAAAGCCCCGCAGGTGGTGGAAAATCAGGTGACTTATCCGCTGACCACCACCATGCTGTCGGTTCCGGGGGCGAAAACGGTGCGCGGCTTTTCCATGTTCGGCGACGCGTACGTCTATATTCTGTTCGAGGACGGCACCGACCCTTACTGGGCGCGCTCCCGCGTGCTGGAATATCTCAGCCAGGTACAGTCAAGTCTGCCCGCCGACGCCAAAACCTCCCTCGGGCCCGATGCCACCGGCGTCGGCTGGATCTACGAATATGCCCTTGTCGATCGCAGCGGCAGGCATAGTCTGGCGGATCTGCGGGGAATACAGGACTGGTTGCTCAAGTTCGAACTGAAAACCATCCCTAACGTCGCCGAGATCGCCAGCGTCGGCGGCATGGTGAAGCAATATCAGATCGTGGTCGATCCGGAACGGATGCGGGCGCAGAATATTACCCATCAGCAAATCATCAGCGCTATTCAGGCGGCGAATCAGGAGAGCGGCGGTTCGGTCGTAGAGTTGGGTGAAGCGGAATATATGGTTCGCACCGCCGGCTATCTGAAAAATGCGCAGGATTTCAATCAGGTCGTCGTGACCATGCGCAACGGCATTCCGGTGCTATTGCAGGATGTCGCCACCCTGCGCGAAGGGCCGGAAATGCGCCGGGGCATCGCCGAGCTGAATGGCGAAGGCGAAGTGGCCGGCGGCATCATCGTCCTGCGCTACGGCAAAAATGCGCTGGAGACGCTGCATGCGGTCAAGGCGCGGCTGACGGAAATTCAGAAAAGCCTGCCGGCCGGCGTCGAGATCGTCCCCACCTACGATCGTTCCCAACTGATTGAACAGGCGATTGAAACGCTGAGTCATAAGCTGCTGGAAGAGTTTGCGGTGGTTACCGTTATCTGCGCGCTGTTTCTGTTTCATTTCCGTTCGGCGCTGGTGGCGATCATCAGCCTGCCGCTGGGGATCCTTGGCGCGTTTATCATCATGCGTTATCAGGGGGTAAACGCCAACATCATGTCGCTGGGCGGCATCGCGATTGCGATCGGCGCCATGGTGGATGCGGCTATCGTGATGATAGAAAACATGCACAAAGTGGTTGAACAGTGGCGACATCAAAATCCGGGGAGAAATCCGCACGATAAAGAGTGGTGGCAACTGGCCGAGCGGGCCGCTACCGAAGTCGGCCCGGCGTTGTTTTGCAGCCTGCTGATCATCACGCTGTCGTTTGTGCCGGTGTTCTCGTTGGAAGCGCAAGAAGGCCGGATGTTCTCGCCGCTGGCCTTCACCAAAACCTATGCGATGGCGGTCGCCGCCGGATTGGGGATCACGCTGGTTCCGGTGCTGATGGGCTATTTCGTGCGCGGCAAGATCCCTGACGAACAGGCCAACCCGCTGAACCGCTGGCTGATCGCCTTATATCATCCGGTGTTACAGAAAGTGCTGAGCTATCCGAAAACCACCCTGCTGGTCGCCGGCGGCCTGTTGCTGCTCACGCTGTTTCCGCTTAGCCGCCTCGGTAGTGAATTCATGCCGCCGCTGGACGAAGGCGATCTGCTCTATATGCCGTCGACGCTGCCCGGCATCTCTGCGCGGGAAGCGGCGCGGCTGTTGCAACAAACGGACCGGCTGATCAAAACCGTTCCCGAAGTCGAGTCGGTTTTTGGTAAAGCCGGCAGAGCGGAAACCGCGACCGATCCCGCGCCGTTAACCATGCTGGAAAGCACCATCCGACTAAAACCGCGCGATCAATGGCGGACGGGAATGACCATGGATAAGCTGATTGCCGAACTGGACGCCACCGTCAACTTACCCGGTATCGCCAACGTGTGGGTGCCGCCGATCCGTAACCGTCTGGATATGCTGGCCACCGGCATCAAAAGCCCGGTGGGCATCAAGGTGAACGGTAATAATTTGCAGGATATCGAGCGCATTGCCGCGCAAATCGAGCAGGTAGTGAAGAACGTGCCGGGCGTCACCTCCGCGCTGGCCGAACGTCTGGCCGGCGGCCGCTATATCGATATCGATATCAATCGCCTGCGGGCTGCGCGCTACGGCGTGTCGGTGGATGAGTTACAGTCGCTGGTATCGACGTTGATCGGCGGACAAAATATCGGCGAAACCATTGAAGGCCGCCAGCGCTACCCCATCAATATCCGTTATCCGCGCGAGTTGCGCGATTCGCTGGATAAACTGCGGGATTTGCCGGTGGTGACGGAGAGCGGCGCGCGCGTTACGCTGGCCGAATTAGCCGATATCAGCGTCAGCGAAGGCCCGCCGATGCTGAAAAGCGAAAACGGACGCTTATCCGACTGGATTTATGTCGATCTGCGCGGACGGGATTTGAAATCCGCCGTGCAGGACATGCAGCAGGCCGTTGCCAGTCAGGTCACGCTGCCGGAAGGCATCTCTCTCAGTTGGTCGGGACAATTTGAGTACCTGGAGCGGGCGACGGAGAAAATGAAAATCGTCGTTCCCTTCACGCTGCTGATTATTTTCGTGCTGCTGTATGTCACGTTTAACCGCATCAGAGACGCGTTGCTGATTATGGCGACCCTGCCCTTTGCGTTGATCGGCGGAGTCTGGTTGCTCTATATTCTGGGCTATAATCTCTCCGTCGCCGGCGCGGTAGGGTTCATCGCACTGGCCGGCGTTTCAGCCGAATTCGGCGTCATCATGTTGCTCTATCTCAATCACGCGGTGGAAAAACACCGCGTGGATGGGCAGCCGCTCTCGCGACAGCAGCTAATGGCCGCCATTCATGAAGGCGCGGTACTGCGCGTACGGCCGAAGATGATGACCGTTGCGACGATCATGGCCGGTTTATTGCCGATCATGTGGGGCGGCGGCAGCGGTTCTGAGATTATGCAACGCATCGCCGCGCCGATGATTGGCGGCATGGTCAGCGCGCCGCTGCTTTCCATGCTGGTGATCCCGGCGGTTTATCTGCTATTGCACAAGAATGATTCGAATCGGCTGAAACGATAAAGCTGAGCGTGATTTTGAACAAACATCACGCTGATAAATGGCGTTGACCGTCGACTATCGATTGCCGATAACCGCCCTCCGCCCCTATAATGGAGCGAGTTATCACAGAAATCTTAGGATATGAAGGAGTTTAGCTATGGCTGTAACTAAGCTGGTACTGGTAAGACACGGTGAAAGCCAGTGGAACAACGAAAACCGCTTCACAGGCTGGTACGATGTTGATCTGTCCGACAAAGGTCGTTCAGAAGCAAAAGCCGCAGGTAAGTTACTTAAAGATGAAGGTTTTTCCTTTGACTTCGCTTACACTTCCGTGCTGAAACGTGCTATTCATACGCTGTGGAATATACTGGACGAGCTGGATCAAGCCTGGCTGCCAGTAGAAAAATGCTGGAAACTGAACGAACGTCATTACGGCGCGCTGCAAGGTTTGAATAAAGCGGAAACCGCTGAGAAATACGGCGACGAGCAAGTTAAACAGTGGCGCCGCGGCTTTGCCGTTACCCCGCCGGAACTGACCCGCGATGACGAACGTTTCCCTGGGCACGATCCGCGCTACGCTTCTCTGAGCGACAAAGAACTTCCGCTGACTGAAAGCCTGGCTCTGACCATCGAACGTGTGGTTCCTTACTGGAATGAAACCATTCTGCCGCGCATTAAAAGCGGCGAGCGCGTTATTATCGCCGCTCACGGCAACTCACTGCGTGCTCTGGTCAAATACCTGGACAACATGGGCGAAGACGAAATTCTTGAACTGAATATCCCAACCGGCGTGCCGTTGGTTTATGAGTTTGATGAAAACTTCAAACCGATCAAACACTACTATCTGGGCAATGCTGATGAAATCGCAGCAAAAGCCGCGGCGGTAGCGAATCAGGGTAAAGCCAAGTAATTAGGCTTAACCAGCAAAAAACCCGGCCATCGCGCCGGGTTTTTTATTACGCGCCGTTCAGCAGTTATTTACTGCGGCGTTCGCGTACCGCCGACGCCAACTGACGCAACAGCGCTTGCGTATCTTCCCAACCGATGCAGGCATCCGTCACGCTCTTGCCATATACCAAGGGTTCGCCGCTCTCCAGATCCTGGTTACCTTCCACCAGCGCGCTTTCGACCATCACGCCGATAATCGCTTTTTCGCCCTGCGCAATCTGACGGCTAACGTCTTCACACACTTCCATCTGCTTTTTGAATTGTTTGCAGCTGTTCGCATGGCTGAAGTCAATCATCACCTGCGGCGACAGTCCGGCTTTCTCCAGACCCGCCTTGACCGCTTTAACATCTTCCGCGCTGTAGTTCGGCGCCTTGCCGCCGCGCAGAATAATGTGGCAGTCGTTGTTGCCGCTGGTATTCACGATAGCGGAGTGGCCCCACTTGGTGACGGACAGGAAGCAATGCGGCGCGCTGGCGGCATTAATCGCGTCGATGGCGACCTTAATGGTGCCGTCGGTACCATTCTTAAAGCCAACCGGACAAGACAGACCGGAAGCCAGTTCACGGTGTACCTGAGACTCCGTCGTCCGGGCGCCGATCGCCCCCCAGCTCATCAAATCAGCCAGATACTGCGGCGTGATCATATCCAGAAACTCGCCCGCGGTGGGCAAGCCGGTATGATTGATATCCAGCAACAGGCGGCGCGCAATACGCAGTCCGTCGTTGATCTGATAGCTATGGTCCAGATGGGGATCGTTAATCAAACCTTTCCACCCCACCGTCGTGCGCGGTTTTTCAAAATAAACCCGCATCACCACTTCCAGATCGTCTTTCAGTTCCTGACGTAATTTAAGCAGGCGACCCGCATATTCTCTGGCCGCTTCAGGATCGTGAATAGAGCAAGGGCCGATGATCACCAGCAGACGGTCATCGTTATGATTAAGAATCTTATGAATGGCGGTACGCGTGAATGAGACGGTTTCCGCGGCGCGCTCAGTGGCCGGAAATTTTTCCAACAGGGCGATAGGCGGTAAAAGTTCCTTAATGTCTTTAATTCTTAAATCATCATTTTGGTAATTCATAATAATTCCATCGATTCCAGAACGGTATTTTAACCCACATCCAACGCGCGCCACCTGACGTGCAAGATAGCTGATAGATTGAGAAATGAAGCTGCTCATGTTGCAGGCTGACTATTATATGCCAAGAAAACGACTTAATGGCGCTGAAATTGACCGCGTTTAGCCGATCAAATGCTTTTCGAGGCAAATAAGCCGCGTTTTAACCATGCGGGAAAAGGCCAGTATCGGTTATGCGCCGCAAACATCTGCCTTCCGTGCGCACCATATTGAAAATCAGCAGAAAAGTTTTTTACTGTCGACTACAGTAGTAAGAAATTAATCGGCTTATACCCAACTCAGGATAGATCATGGCTCATTCCCACCCCTCAGAATCGGGTAACGGTAAACGGCTTTTAGCGGCATTTATCGTTACCGCGACCTTCATGGTGGCCGAGGTGATTGGCGGATTGTATTCCGGCTCGCTGGCGCTGCTGGCCGATGCCGGCCACATGTTGACCGACGCCGCGGCCCTGTTGATGGCTTTATTAGCCGTCCGGTTTGCGCAACGTAAACCTAACGCCCGTCATACCTTTGGCTACCTGCGTCTGACCACCCTCGCCGCATTCGTTAATGCGCTGACATTGGCCGTGATTACCGCTTTCATCTTCTGGGAAGCCATCCAGCGCTTTTATCAACCGCAACCGGTGGCAAGTCTGCCCATGCTGATTATCGCCATTGCAGGCTTGGCGGCGAACATTGCGGCGTTCTGGCTGCTGCATCACGGCGGCGAAGAGAAAAATATTAATGTCCGGGCGGCGGCGCTGCACGTTCTGGGCGACTTGCTGGGTTCGGTAGGCGCGATTTTCGCCGCCTTGATTATCCAGTTTACCAACTGGACGCCGATCGACCCCATCCTCTCCATCCTGGTCTCTTGTCTGGTGTTACGCAGCGCCTGGGCGTTGATGAAAGAGAGTATTCATGAGCTGCTGGAAGGCACACCAGGCCAGATCAGCATTGATGTTCTGAAGAAAGACCTGACCCTCAATATACCGGAGGTCAGAAACATCCATCATGTCCATTTGTGGCAGGTCGGCGAAAAACCGTTTATGACGCTGCATGCTCAGGTCATTCCGCCTTATGATCATGATGCGTTATTAAAGCGCATTCAGGATTATTTGTTGCAACATTACCAAATCGATCACGCTACGATTCAGATGGAATACCAGCACTGTGACGATGACCACTGCGACCTCAATCATATCGATGGTCATCACCACCATCGCCACTAATGTAAATGCAAAACGAAAACAGGCTCCCGAGCGGGAGCCTGACCTTTCTGCGTATTACGCTTCGGCAGATAGCGGTTTGGCGCGGTTTTCCTGCGCGCTTTTAATCCATAGCCAGGAACCGTTGAGTGCGATAAGCGTCAATATCGCGTATTCCACCGCCATCGCGTAGACCCCTTGATAAGCGAAAATCACCACGCTGATAACATCAATGACCACCCACAACAGCCAGTTTTCAACGTACTTGCGCGTCATCAGGATCATAGCGACAATCGACAGCACCATCATGGTGGAATCCCAGAAGGGGAATGCGTCCGGCTGTAGCTCCGGCATTTGTACGTCTAGCCCCAGGCTTTGCATGCCCGACACCGCAATACGCGTCAGCGCGGCAAAAACGGCGTCGATATACAGGGTCATCAGGCCGATGGTGACGACGCATACCACGGACCAGGCGATCAATTTGGATAACGACAGCCAGCGGATTTTAAGTTCCGCCTCCTGCGACGCTGTTTTGCGCGTCCAGGCATACCAACCGTAAATATTGGCGGCAAAAAAGAAAATTTGCAGCAGCAGACTGGCATAGAGTTGAATCTGGAAAAAGATCACGGCAAACAGCGTGACATTGATCAAACCAAACAAATAGTTAATGGTTTTTTCCAGACTCGCCAACCAAATACAAAGCAACCCGAATAGCGTGCCAATCGCTTCTATCCAGGACAGATCGTAGCCGCCCGCCCCTAAAGGGATATGAACTAAAATATTACCGGTACTGAAAAAATCCATCTCATTATCCTGTCTTAATCATTATGCGCAAATCCATGGCCATCCCCTTCATCTTCTGATTACCGGCGTATTGGCTTCCGGTTAACTGAAACCTGTTGGGTATCACCAAATGGGAATATTGAGCTATCAGGCATTGCCGCGCACCTGTAATTTCAGTGTAGCGGCAAAATCCAGCATGCGGTTCAACGGAATCAATGCGCTCTCGCGCAATGCAGCGTCCACGTGAATTTCATGCGCGTCGCCATGCCGCTCCAGCCCGTTGGCGATGGCTTCCAGGCCATTCATCGCCATCCACGGGCAGTGCGCGCAACTGCGGCAGGTCGCCCCTTCGCCGGCGGTCGGCGCTTCCAGCAAGGTTTTACCGGGACACGCCTGCTGCATCTTGTAGAAAATGCCGCGATCGGTCGCCACAATCATCTCGCGCTGCGGCAAAGTGCTGGCAGCCTGAATCAGTTGGCTGGTGGAACCCACGGCGTCGGCCATATCAACCACGCTCTGCGGAGATTCCGGATGAACCAGCACGGCCGCATCAGGATACAGCGCTTTCATGCGCTTCAAAGCCTGAGTTTTAAACTCATCATGCACGATGCAAGCCCCCTGCCAACACAGCACGTCGGCGCCGGTCTGCTTTTGCACATAGCTACCCAGATGACGATCGGGCGCCCAGATAATCTTTTTACCCAGACTATCGAGATGTTCAATCAACTCAACGGCGATACTGGACGTGACCACCCAATCGGCGCGCGCTTTTACCGCCGCCGAAGTATTGGCATACACCACCACCACGCGATCGGGATGAGCGTCGCAGAAGCGGCTAAACGCATCGACCGGGCAACCAAGGTCGAGCGAACACTCCGCCTCAAGCGTTGGCATCAGCACGGTTTTTTCCGGATTCAGGATCTTTGCCGTTTCCCCCATAAAACGAACGCCGGCGACTAACAGCGTTGAGGCTGGGTGCGTACTGCCGAACCGGGCCATTTCCAGAGAATCGGCGACACAACCGCCCGTTTCCTCCGCCAGGGATTGAATTTCCGGGTCGGTGTAGTAATGCGCGACCATCACAGCATTTCTCTGCCGTAATAGAGACTTTATCCTGCTGCGGTAGTGCTGCCTGGCTTCTGCCGATAAGGGCTTTGGCTTGGCCGGGAAAGGATAAATGGTTTCATTGCTATCAAAAAGGATGCTCATTATGGGTGTCCATGATGACAACTCAGAGATCTGAAACAGCGGAAGCCGCACGATTCAGGTTGTATTGTTTTTTATCCTAAACAAAATAGCGAAAAAAAAGCATGAAGTCGCGCTATTTTTAGCAAAATTCAGTATTTTGTTTAATCAACTTAAAACAAGAAGATTAAAAAAACGTTCACTGCTCATCGACGATGAAAACCAGGGTGGGATTGAGCAGCCAAAAACGTAAGCGCATCCGAAGATAGACCTGAGCCACGACGCATCCGGAGGCTCAGGCGCAGAGGCGGAGTCAACCAAAAAATCGATGCCAATACAATGAGATAGGAATGATAAAAAACAGCGCGGGCAGGAAGTTCACCACCGCGAATAATTTAATTTGTGCAATCCGCAATCCGACGGCAATCATAATCAAACCACCGCAGGCAGAGAAGTCGCCTGACGTGACCACCGTCATAAACGGCATTATCAACTTGGCGGAATAAAACAGCAGCGACTGGATAATAAGCTGGGGAATGGCGATCGACATCACCGCAAAGCCAAGCGAGATAGAAAAAATCAAGGCGGTAAAAATATCCAGAGCGGACTTGATGATCAGTAATTGGTAGTCGCCGCTCATCCCTTCGGTCAATGACCCGACGACCCCGGTTCCGCTGGCGCAAAACAGCACAATCAGCGCGGTAAAATTCTGCGTGTAGACATCCTGCGGCAAGCGATGCTCAGGTGTCGGCAGGATACGGCTGAGCGCCCGTTGAATCATCATGCCGGCATATTGAACGCCGGATTCCATACGACATAACTCACCGACCGCGACGCCGATAATGATCGCCAATGCTACCGCCGGCAGTTGCTGAACTTTAATCACCAGCGTTATCCCCATCGCTATCGACACCATCGCGAATGCCGGGGGCAAACCATCCTGCAACCGCTGGGGGATAAAGCGCCGAAGCGCAATGCCAAGCCCGCCGCCGATAACGATGGCGGCGCCATTAATCAAAGGACCGATCATAAAATTCCCTAACCTCTGCTACGCATACACGATATAGATAATCCATCAACACGCAGAGGCGCGACAGACCATCGCGAACGCCCAAAGAAAAGTAATATACCGCAAACCATCTGGTAACGGGAAAATAGCATCAATGGGCGCGATGATCGTGTAGGGTCTCTGGCGATTCGTCTCATCCTGAGATCCGCTCGCACGACGCGTGCTACATGGCGATTTGGGAAGAATGTATTTCAGAGAAGGGAATATGCGGATAATGGTGGGTCGTGCAGGATGACTCGGCCTGCGGCCTCGCCCCTTCGGGGTCAACGCTGACGCGTTGCTGTCTCGCTTCGCTCGGCTCGAACCTGAACGCAGCTTCTCACCCGCACGACGCGTGCTACATGATGATTTTAGAGAAGTTACTTCAGAAAAGGGAATATACGGATAATGGTGGGTCGTGCAGGATGACTCGGCCTGCGGCCTCGCCCCTTCGGGGTCAACGCTGACGCGTTGCTGTCTCGCTTCGCTCGGCTCGAACCTGAACGCAGCTTCTCACCCGCACGACATGTGCTACATGATGATTTTAGAGAAGTTACTTCAGAAAAGGGAATATGCGGATAATGGTGGGTCGTGCAGGATGACTCGGCCTGCGGCCTCGCCCCTTCGGGGTCAACGCTAACGCGTTGCTGTCTCGCTTCGCTCGGCTCGAACCTGAACGCAGCTTCTCACCCGCACGACGCGTGCTACATAATGATTTTAGAGAAGTTACTTCAGAAAAGGGAATATGCGGATAATGGTGGGTCGTGCAGGATTCGAACCTGCGACCAATTGATTAAAAGTCAACTGCTCTACCAACTGAGCTAACGACCCGCAATGCGGTACGACTAGAACTGATTTTGAAATTGGTAGGTCGTGCAGGATAACTCGGCCTATGGCCTCGCCCTTCGGGCCAACGCTTGATGCGTTGTTCAAAATCGACGATATCGATTTTGTCGAACCTTACGGTTCTCATCCTTCACGATTCTAAACCACTCTCTTAATTTGAAATTGGTGGGTCGTGCAGGATTCGAACCTGCGACCAATTGATTAAAAGTCAACTGCTCTACCAACTGAGCTAACGACCCAAATTTCATGCTGCTTTAGCGTTTCGTTCTTGCCTTGGCAACGGCGGCATATATTACTAATTTAAATTTTCAGCGCAACCTATTTTCCATAAAAAAGGTCCAACTGCTTATTCTTCAGACGTTCAGGCACAAAAATTGCCCATAAAGAGCAACTTTTGTACCTGAAGAAAAAGGATCAGGATGCAGAGAGGCGTTTTTGCGCCTGCTTGGCGCTTTCCGTATTGGGATACATTTTTACGACCTGCTGGTAAACGGCCTTGGCTTTATCCGCCTGACCTTTTTCCTGCATGATCACCCCGACCTTCAGCAAAGCTTCGGCGCTTTTAGGGGATTTAGGGTAGTTTTTTACTACATTGGCAAAGTAGTAAGCGGCATCGTCTTTCTTCCCCTTGTTGTAATTCAACTGTCCAAGCCAGTAATTGGCATTGGGTTGATAAGTTGAATCCGGGTATTTCTTAACGAAAGCCTGAAATGCGTTGATAGCCTGATCGTACTGTTTTTTCTCCAGTACCAGGGCAACAGCTTCATTGTAATCGCTATTCGCATCACCAGAGGCGGCCGGCGCGGCGCTGTTATCCGCGCCAGACGCATCCGGCGTTTGGGCCGCGGCGGGTGCGGATGCGGAGGAAGAACTTAATCCGTCAATTTGCTGATAGATCTGCTTTTGTCGTTCAACAACCTGATTCAACTGATACTGGCTTTCCTGAATCTGCCCGCGCAAATTATCAATATCACGCTGCGTATCGGAGAGTTGTTGCTGAAGTTGGGTTAAAACCTGACTGTGAGCGTTAGAAATACGCTCCAATTGAGTGACTCGATCTTCTACCGAGCCCGAGCCGACATTACTGATTGGCGCTGCCAGGGCAGTAGCGGCCCAGGGAGCCGCTACGCCAACCAGTAACGACAGACCGAATAAACGATGTCTGAAGTTACTGCTCATGCGATTCTCTTAGTAGACCAGAACGGCACGACGGTTTTTGGCATATGCCGCTTCGTCATGACCCAGAACGGCTGGTTTTTCTTTACCGTAAGATACGATAGAGATTTGATCGGAAGAAACGCCCTTGCCCTGCAAGTACATTTGTACCGCATTAGCACGACGTTCACCCAGAGCAATGTTGTATTCCGGCGTACCGCGTTCATCCGCATGACCTTCGATGGTCACTTTGTAAGACGGGTTGCCGCGCAGGAATGCAGCATGCGCGTCCAGCATTTGAGCGAAATCAGAGCGAATATCGTACTTATCCAGATCGAAGTAAACGATATTGTTACGCTGTAATTCCTGCATTTGCAGACGTGCCTGCTCAGAAGAGGCGCCGCCATTTTCAAAACCGCTGCCGCTGCCGTCGGCGGCGCCGATGGAAGATTGGTCGCTGCCCGCATTCTTGTTAGAGCTACATGCGGCAACTGCCAGTACCGGCAGAGCCAACATCAGGCCTTTCAGCACTTTATTGAATTGCATCTCTTTGTGTCCTTAAAATAGTTTATTGTACATATCTGCACTTATAGATACGGCGACCAGGCAGGAAATTTAACCTGTCCATCAGTGGCCGGAAGACGCGCTTTGAAACGCCCATCAGTCGAAACTATCTGTAACACGGAACCCAGCCCTTGCTTAGAGCTATAGATAACCATGGTGCCATTAGGTGCGATACTTGGCGTTTCGTCCAGGAACGTGTCCGTTAATACTTGCTGCACGGCGCCCGTTACCAGATCCTGTTTGGCAATATGCTGAACTCCGCTATTGGAAGTCACCATTACCAGAAATTTACCGTCGGCGCTCACTTCAGAGTCCTGATTTTGGGCTCCGTCCCAAGTCAGTCGTTGAGGCGCGCCGCCGTTCACATTCGTTTTGTAAACCTGAGGACGTCCAGCCTGATCCGAAGTATAGGCCAGAGTCTGGCTATCCGGGAACCAGCTGGGTTCCGTGTTGTTGCTGCGTCCGTCCGTTACCTGGCTGATTTGACCGGACCCCAGATTCATCACATACAGATTCAAACTGCCGCTCTTGGACAAGGCGAAGGCCAGCTTGCTGCCGTCGGGCGAGAATGCCGGCGCGCCGTTATGCCGAGGGAAAGAGGCGATCTGGCGGATAGCGCCGTTCGCCAGCGTTTGCACTACCAGAGCGGAACGACCGCTTTCGAACGTCACATAGGCCAGTTTGCTGCCGTCCGGCGACCAGGCCGGCGACATCAGCGGCTGAGGAGAACGATGAACGACGAACTGATTGTAGCCGTCATAATCCGCAACGCGCAGCTCATAAGGGAACTGGCCGCCATTGGTTTGCACCACATAGGCGATACGCGTGCGGAACGCGCCCTTGATGCCGCTCAGTTTTTCAAAAACTTCATCGCTGGCGGTATGCGCCGCATAACGCAACCACTGTTTAGTGACTTTGAACTGGTTCTGCGCTAATACGCTGCCCGGATTGCCGGAAGTATCAACCAACTGGTAAGAGATAACGTAGCTGCCGTCGGCGCTGGGCTGCACCTGACCGACAACAACCGCATCGATACCCAGCGCGGTCCAGGCGGCCGGCGTCACTTCGGACGCGGTGGCGGGCTGCTGAGGCATACGGGCGGCATCGATGGGATTGAATTTACCGCTGTTGCGTAAGTCGGCGCCGACAATGCCGCCGATATCTTCAGGCGCCGAGCCGGGTCCCGCCCATTTAAAAGGAACGACGCCGATGGGACGCGCAGAGTCTACCCCCTGGGTGATCTCGATGCGCACTTCCGCATGCAGCGCCACGGCCCACAGCATTAACAGACTTAATGCAACTTTAAATACCTGCTTCATTTAATCTCCCTTATCCAGACGCTATGTCTACGATAAACAGCAGAATTTTAACAAAAACAAACCAATGTCAACAAAACACCATAACCTGGTTTGTTTACCATAGTAATAATCTTAAACCCATATCGGTAAACAGCCTGGTTACTGCGGTTTAAAGTCTATTGGCGCATTCTTGAAAGCCTCATAAACATCTGCACTTGGCGGTTTAGGAATTCTCGCCTGCTTTGCGGCGGCAATCGCCGCCTGACACAGGGCGGGATCGCCGCCTTCGGCATTCACATCGATCAACAAACCATCCGGCGCAAGTTTGATGCGCAATGTGCAGGTTCGCCCTTTGTAGAGCTGCCAGTCATAAAACTTGCTTTGGATAGCCGTTCTAACCTGACTGCCATAACTGTCCAGCGCCGCGCCGGACGCGCCGCTGCGTTTGTTATTTCCGGTCCCCGCCGGCGCGCCGCCGCCTGACCTGGGCGCATTCTTCGATGACGCCAGTCCGCCCAGCAAATCATCAACGGCGCTTTCCTGTTTGGCGGCTTCCGCGGCGGCGCGTTTTTTATCGTCCGCCGCTTTTTTAGCCGCGGCCGCCGCCTCGGCTTTCTTCGCCGCCTCAGCCGCCGCCTTTTGCTTAGCCGCCTCTGCCGCCGCGGCCGCTTTTTGTTTCGCTAACTCTGCGGCTTTTGCCGCTTCCGCTTTAGCCGCCTCTTGCGCTTTCCGCTTTGCGGCTTCTTCTGCGGCGGCTTTGGCCTCTTCTTCCGCCTTTTTCTTCGCCGCCGCAGCCGCAGCCGCTTGTCGTTGAATTTCTTCTTCAGCCTGTTTCTTCGCATCGGCGGCGGCTTTCGCCTGCTGTTCCGCCTCGGCCTTCGCCTTAGCCGCCGCCGCTTCAGCCTGTTTCTGCTGCTCTTCAGCCTGTTTCTGCTGCTCTTTAGCCTGTTGCGCCGCCTCTTCAGCCTGCTTGCGCTGCTGTTCCTGCGCCAGCGCCTGCTGTTTGGCCTCTTCCTGTGCCTGCAAACGCTCTTTTTCCAGCTCTTTCAGCCGCTGTTGCTCCGCCGCCTGCTTCTGCTGTAGCTCTTCGGCCTGCTGCTCGGCCTGTTTCTTGCGCAACTGTTCGGCGCGCTGAGCGTCGCTTTGCTGCTGTTGCTGACGGTTGTATTGCTCGACAACGGCGCTCGGGTCGACCATGACGGCGTCAATGGATGAGCCGCCCCCGCCGCCTCCGCTGGCATCCATCGTTTGCGTCAACGAACTCCAGATCAGCAAAGCAATCAGTATGACATGCAGACCAGCCGAAATAATAACGGCGCGTTTCAGCTTGTCGTTTTGTTCGGTTGCCTTTAGCACAATCGATTCCCAAAAACAGTATTGCCAGAAATATGCCCGACGATCATCGCGCTGAGTCAGATCGGCTGCGTCATCAGCCCAACGGATTTAACCCCGGCCTGATGCAACAGGTTCAGTGCCTTGATAATTTCATCATAAGGAACATCTTTCGCACCGCCAATCAAAAATACCGCCTTAGGATTTTCAGTCAATCGCGCCCGAGCTTCAGCAACAATCTGTTCCGCCGGCAGTTGCTCCATCCGCTTTTGTTCAATCACCAGGCTGTATTGCCCGACGCCTGACACTTCCACGATCACCGGCGGATTATCATTACTGGAAACCGTTTTCGAATCCGTCGCCTCCGGCAGATCAACTTCAACGCTCTGCGTAATAATCGGCGCGGTTGCCATGAAGATCAGCAGCAGCACCAACAGCACATCCAGCAGCGGGACAATGTTGATCTCGGATTTCAGTTCACGACGACCTCTGCGTAGTCGAGCCATGATCCCCCCTGATTATTTGCTGCTATCGCTTGCGAACGCCTGGCGATGCAGAATGGCAAGGAACTCTTCCATAAAGTTGTCGTAGTTCTGTTCCAGTTTGTTCACCCGCTGATTAAGCCGGTTATACGCCATAACGGCGGGGATAGCCGCAAACAGACCGATAGCCGTGGCAATCAACGCTTCCGCAATACCGGGCGCAACCATTTGCAACGTCGCCTGTTTCACCGCGCCCAAGGCGATGAACGCGTGCATAATCCCCCAGACGGTCCCGAACAGGCCGATGTACGGGCTGATGGAGCCTACGGTACCCAGAAACGGGATATGCGTTTCCAGCGTTTCCAGTTCGCGGTTCATGGAAATGCGCATCGCCCGCGACGCGCCTTCCACCACTGCTTCAGGCGCATGGCTGTTGGCGCGATGCAAACGTGCAAATTCTTTGAACCCGGAATAGAAGATTTGTTCTGTACCCGTCAGCGTATCGCGACGGGTCTGACTCTCCTGATACAAACGCGACAGTTCGATACCAGACCAGAATTTATCTTCAAAGGCATCGGCATCCCGCGTCGCGGCATTCAGGATCCGGGTTCGCTGGATGATAATCGCCCAGGAGGCGATGGAAAAACAGATTAAAATCAGCATGATTAGTTTGACCAGAAGACTTGCCTTCAGGAACAAATCAAGAATGTTCATGTCAGTCACTGCTTAAACTCCGCGACAATAGACTTAGGAAGCGCGATGGGCTTCATTTGATGTGGATCGATACATGCGATCAAAACGTCAGCCTGACTCAGTAGTTTGCCATCTGAATTAAGAATGCGCTGTAAGAAAGTAAGGGAAGCGCCACGTATCGAAACGATTTCGCTTTGCACCTCCAGCAAATCGTCAAGACGCGCCGGAGCAAAATACTCCACCGTCATTCGGCGAACGGCAAATGCGATATGCTCGCTCATTAAGGCTTGCTGATGAAAATCGCGCTCACGCAACATCTCCGTCCTCGCCCTTTCATAAAAGGCGACATAGCGTGCATGATAGACGACACCACCCGCATCAGTGTCTTCAAAGTAAACCCGAACTGGCCAGCAAAACACCTTATTACTCACTCTACATCCCGGCAATGCCCTAAACATCGCTACTATACGCAAGAGAAATGAGGTTGGGAATGGATTGCAACAGCGGAAAGAAAATAATTATGGGTTGTTTGCAACCCATAACCAAATGGAATAGAGGGTAAGACTAATGGAAGAAATGGTAGAGACCCAACGCCAGGATCGCCAGGGCGGGAAGCGGACTGAAAAATGCGCGCCAGCGCAACCGTTGAGGACGGAACCCGACGCCATGAACCACGCCCGCGCAGACGGCCCAAATCAGCAACAATCCCTGCCAGACCGATAATTCGCTGGTCTTGGCCGCGAAACGGCTGGGATCCCAGAAAACACACCCTGCCGCCGTCAGCGCCATGATAAGGGAAAGAGCCCGAATCGGGCTCTTATCCATCAGGCGATACAGCTTATCGACCAAATCACTCATTGAGTTTTATCTTCAGTCGTTTTGCTTGCCTCGCTTTGCTCAAGCGCCAGGGCTGTAATGATCCCCAGAGAACAAGCAAGAAGCGTTCCGAGTATCCAGGCAAAATACCACATAAATTAAGCTCCTTACTTAGTACAGCGAGTGAGTGTTTTGCTCAATATGTTCTTTGGTGATCCGTCCGAACATTTTGTAGTAACACCACGCGGTATAAGACAGCACGATCGGCACGAAAATAATGGCAACCACCGTCATCACTTTCAATGTCAGCAAACTGGAGGTCGCATCCCACATGGTCAGGCTGACGTTCGGCACGGTCACTGACGGCATAATGAAGGGGAACATCGCCACACCCGCAGTCAGAATCACGCAAGCGATGGTCAGAGAGGAGAACAGGAACGCCATCGCGCCTTTCTCCAAACGAGCCATGATGATAGTCAATACCGGTAATACCACGCCCAACAGCGGAATCGCCCATAGCACAGGGTGATTGTTGAAGTTGATCAACCAGGCGCCCGCCTGATGGGCGACTTCTTTACGCAACGGGTTGGACTCGGCCGCGGTATTGATAGCGGAAGTCACGACATAACCGTCGATGCCGTAAATAACCCAGACGCCAGCCAGCGCGAAAGCCACCAACATGACCAGCGCGGAAATCTGCGCGACGGACCTGGCGCGAAGATACAAATCGCCATTGGTGCGCATCAGCAGATAGGTCGCGCCCTGAGCCAAAATCATCGTCAGGCTGACGATGCCGGTCAGTAACCCAAACGGGTTCAGCAGTTGGAAGAAGTTGCCGGTATAGTACAGGCGCAGATACTCGTCGACATGGAAGGGGACGCCCAGCAACAGGTTGCCGAAGGCCACGCCAATCACCAGCGGCGGTACGAAGCTGCCGATAAACAGGGCCCAGTCCCACATGCCGCGCCAGCGCGGATCTTCGATTTTTGAACGATAGTCAAAACCGACCGGACGGAAAAACAACGATGCCAGCACCAGGATCATCGCAATATAAAAACCGGAGAACGCGGCGGCATAGACCATCGGCCAGGCGGCGAACAACGCGCCGCCTGCGGTGATCAGCCAGACCTGGTTACCGTCCCAGTGAGGAGCAATACTGTTGATCATCACACGGCGTTCGGTATCGCTCCGGCCCATCAGCCGAACCAACATCCCTACCCCCATGTCAAAACCATCGGTGACGGCAAAACCAATCAGCAGGACGCCGATCAACAGCCACCAGATAAATCGCAATACTTCATATTCAAACATAGTGGACTCCTGTTTACCGTGCTTCCTGCGCGACCGCTATCGGCTGTTCAAAATGGTAGCGGCCCGTTTTCAGGCTGCTTGGCCCCAGACGCGCGAATTTGAACATTAAATACATTTCCGCAATCAGGAACAACGTATACAGACCACAGATCAGCCCCATCGAAAACAGGATATCCCCCGCGGTCAATGATGAGTTAGCGACCGCGGTCGGCAGGACTTCACCGATAGCCCAGGGCTGACGACCGTATTCGGCGACGAACCAACCGGCTTCTACCGCAATCCACGGCAAGGGAATACCGTACAACGCGGCGCGATGCAGCCATTTTCTTTCGCCGATTTTGCCGCGCAGCACCGTCCAGAAAGAGAGGCCGATGATCAGCAGCATCAGGATGCCGCACGCCACCATAATGCGGAAAGAAATATACAGCGGCGCAACGCGCGGAATAGAGTCTTTGGTCGCCTGCTGAATTTGCGCTTCGGTCGCGTCGGAAACCTGCGGCGTATAGCGTTTCAGCAGCAGACCGTACCCCAGATCGTGTTTAGACTGGTTAAACGCTTCCCTCACCGCCGGATCGGTATTCCCGGCGCGCAGTTCTTGCAGCAGTTGGTAAGCCTTCATCCCGTTGCGGATACGAACCTGATGCTGTTCCATCAGATCTTTCAGGCCGGTCACTTGCTTATCGGTCGAACGCGTCGCGATCAAACCCAGTACGTACGGGATCTGAATCGCATAATCGTTTTCCATGGTGCTTTGATTCGGCAGGCCAATCAGCGTGAAGGAGGCCGGCGCCGGCTGGGTTTCCCATTCGGCTTCGATAGCGGCCAGCTTGGTTTTCTGCACATCGCCCATTTCATAACCGGACTCATCGCCAAGGACGATAACGGACAACACCGACGCCAGGCCGAAGCTGGCGGCGATAGCGAAAGAACGCTTGGCAAAAGCGATGTCGCGGCCTTTCAGCAGATAGTAGGAACTGATGCCCAGAATAAACATCGCGCCGGTACAGTAGCCGGCGGCGACGGTATGAACGAATTTCACCTGAGCAACCGGGTTCAGCACCAGATCGGCGAAGCTCACCATTTCCATGCGCATGGTTTCAAAGTTGAAATCAGAGGCGATGGGGTTTTGCATCCAGCCGTTGGCCACCAGGATCCACAGCGCGGAGAAGTTGGAGCCCAGCGCGACCAGCCAGGTCACCGCCATATGCTGAACTTTCCCCAACCGGTCCCAGCCGAAAAAGAACAGACCGACGAAAGTGGACTCGAGGAAGAACGCCATCAGGCCTTCAATGGCCAGCGGAGCGCCGAAAATATCCCCGACATAATGAGAAAAATATGACCAGTTGGTACCGAACTGAAACTCCATCGTCAGCCCGGTGGCCACCCCCAGAGCAAAGTTAATTGCAAATAACTTGCCCCAGAATTTGGTCATATCTTTATAGATTTGCTTGCCCGACAGCACGTATACCGTTTCCATAATCGCCAGTAAAAACGCCATCCCCAGCGTTAGCGGCACGAATAGAAAATGGTACATTGCGGTTAAGGCAAACTGTAAGCGCGACAGTTCGACTATATCAAACATCTTGACTCCTTGCTCCTCGCAGGAAGGTTTTAGCTTGCAGCACCTCACAAGCCACTAAACACCCGTCAGTAAACACCCAAAAAGAACACAACAATAAATTGCTTCGGCGCAAGCCGGCGCATACGCCGAAAAAAATATCGGCGAATCCATCAGCAAGCCAAAGAAAAATCACGATAATTACAAGTATCGTATCCTAAGACAGAGTAGCGGTATATTACGCCTCTAATCCCGCACAATAAATAGGTTTTTACGTGACCCAGATTGGGTTTTTGGTTTCAAATCAACTTTGGGGATAAAACCGGCCTCACGCAATAATTGACCTGGCGCAATTTAAGCGTATTTCTTGAAATATATCCATAGTCAAATCTTGATCCAAAACAAATTAACTCACCTTTGTTAATTAATGGTTTATATAAACTTCACATTAGCTATTATTGTTAATGCAGTGTAATCCATTGGTTTAAATTTAAATTAGTTGGTAATATATTTTTTACCTCAATACCACCAGCCATTTGTTGCGATGTGCTTTTACATACTGTGTTTGCACAAACATCCGCACCCTATATTTATAGACCATAATCATGCATTTTTATTGTTACGATATTGTTGTATCCAATTAACAATAATCATTCGCGATGCGAACTGACTGAATGTATTCAAACTTCGCCATAAAAATCGCCGTTGGCAATACCTTGCAGGGAGGCGGATAAGAACGTCCGCCATAAAAAAGGCCACCTTTGAATCTCAGGTGGCCAAACATGTCGAACGTAGAAATTTATGCCTGTTCGTTGTAACCCAACTTAACGGGAAAGCACGGTTTTTAGCGCATCGCCGATATCGGCCAGACTGCGCACGGTTTTCACCCCGGCCGCCTCCAGCGCCGCAAACTTATCATCGGCGGTGCCTTTGCCGCCGGCGATAATCGCCCCCGCATGCCCCATTCGCTTACCTTTAGGCGCGGTAACGCCCGCAATGTAGCCGATCACAGGTTTAGTTACATGCTGTTTGATGTAGGCGGCGGCTTCTTCTTCCGCCGTCCCGCCGATTTCACCGATCATGACAATCGCTTCGGTCTGCGGGTCCTGCTCAAACAGTTGCAAAATATCAATGAAGCTGGAGCCGGGAATGGGATCGCCGCCGATACCCACACAGCTGGATTGCCCCAGTCCGGTATCGGTAGTCTGTTTTACCGCTTCATAGGTCAGGGTGCCGGAACGGGAAACGATCCCCACCTTTCCCGGCAGATGGATGTGACCGGGCATAATACCGATTTTACACTCGCCCGGCGTAATGACGCCCGGACAGTTAGGACCAATCATCCGTACGCCGCTTTCATCCAGCTTGACCTTGACCGTCAGCATATCCAGCGTCGGAATACCTTCGGTAATGCAAATAATTAACTCAATACCCGCGTCAATGGCTTCCAGAATCGAATCTTTACAGAATGGCGCGGGTACGTAGATGACGGAGGCCGTCGCACCGGTAGCCGCGATGGCTTGATGCACGGTATTGAAGACCGGCAATCCCAGATGCGTCGTTCCGCCTTTGCCCGGCGTGACGCCCCCCACTAACTGCGTGCCGTAAGCCAGCGCCTGCTCGGAGTGAAACGTCCCCTGACTGCCGGTAAACCCCTGGCAAATGACTTTGGTGTTTTTATCGATCAGAATGGACATTATTTCTCCCCCGTTGCAGCAACCACTTGCTGAGCCGCATCGATCAAACTGGTTGCGGCGATAATATTCAGACCGCTGCCCGCCAGTTTTTTCGCGCCCAGATCCGCATTGTTCCCTTCCAGACGAACAACCACGGGGACGTTAACGCCCACTTCCTCGACAGCGCCGATGATACCGTCCGCTATCAGATCGCAACGCACGATACCGCCGAAAATATTGACCAATACCGCCTTGACGCTGTCATCAGACAGGATGATTTTAAACGCTTCCGTTACGCGCTCTTTGGTCGCGCCGCCGCCGACGTCAAGGAAGTTGGCCGGGGCGCCGCCGTACAACTTGACGATGTCCATCGTCCCCATCGCCAAACCGGCGCCGTTCACCATGCAGCCGATGTTGCCGTCCAGCGCCACATAGTTCAGTTCCCACTGAGCGGCATGCGCTTCGCGGGCGTCTTCCTGGGTCGGATCCTGCATTTCACGCAGTTCAGGCTGACGGAACAATGCGTTGCCGTCTACCGCCAGTTTGCCGTCCAGACAGATCAAATCCCCCTCGGCGGTGATAACCAGTGGGTTAATCTCCACCAGCGACAGGTCGCGCTCCAGAAACATCTTCGCCAGCCCCATGAAGATGCCGGTGAACTGCGCGACCTGCTTGCCGCTCAAGCCCATTTTGAAAGCCAGCTCGCGGCCCTGATAAGGCTGCGGCCCCGTCAGGGGGTCCAGCGTCGCCTTGTGAATCAGTTCCGGCGTTTCCTCGGCGACTTTTTCAATTTCCACCCCGCCTTCCGTGGAAGCCATGAACACCACGCGGCGGCTGCCGCGATCGACAACGGCCCCCAGGTAGAGTTCTTTGTCTATGTCGGTGGCGGCTTCCACCAGAATCTGATGAACCGGTTGTCCAAGCGCATCCGTTTGATTCGTCACCAGACTTTTTCCCAGCCAACTTTCAGCGAACGCGCGAATATCTTCTTTGTTGCTGACAACCTTCACGCCGCCCGCTTTACCGCGGCCGCCGGCGTGAACCTGACATTTAACCACCCATGGACCCGCACCAATTTTTGATGCAGCCTCTTCCGCTTCACGCGGCGTAGTACAGGCATAGCCGACCGGCGCCGGTAACCCATATCGAGCAAACAGTTGTTTTGCCTGATATTCATGTAAATTCATGATGTTCTATCCATTCTGGTTTTTCATTTCCGAGAGCGTCGTTGACGACAACGACCTGCATAGCACATGTTTATCGTTATAAGTAATAATCGGCAGGCATTCGACGGCCTGCCGCAAGGTGATCAGATATCCAGCAGCAGACGAGTCGGATCTTCCAGCAACTCTTTTATCGTAACCAGAAAGCCGACGGACTCACGGCCATCAATCAAACGGTGGTCGTAGGACAGCGCCAGGTACATCATCGGCAGAATGACAACCTGACCCTCCACAGCCATCGGACGATCTTTTATCGCATGCATACCAAGGATTGCGCTCTGTGGCGGGTTAATAATCGGGGTAGACATCAGCGAACCGAAAACGCCGCCGTTGGTAATGGTGAAATTACCGCCGGTCAGCTCTTCAACGGTCAATTTGCCGTCGCGGCCTTTCAGCGCCAGCTCTTTGATTCGTTTCTCAATCTCGGCCATGCCTAGTGTATCAACATCCCGCAGTACAGGGGTAACTAAACCGCGCGGCGTCGACACGGCAATGCTGACATCAAAATAATTATGATAAACCACGTCCTCGCCATCTATCGAGGCATTGACTTCCGGGAAGCGTTTCAACGCTTCAACCACCGCCTTGAGATAGAAAGACATAAAGCCTAAACGCACGCCGTGGCGTTTTTCAAACACTTCGCCGTATTGTTTGCGCAAATCCATAATCGGCTTCATGTTGACTTCATTGAACGTCGTCAACATGGCGGTGCTGTTTTTCGCTTCCAGCAGCCGTTCCGCCACCCGTTTACGCAGCCGCGTCATAGGGACGCGTTTTTCACTGCGCCCGCTCAGCGCCGGCTCCGGCGCCGGCGTGGGTTTGTCTTCTTTACCGGCCTCTTTTTTACCGCTCTCTTTTGGCTGCGCGGCCAGATGCTTATCGATATCTTCGCGGGTAATGCGGCCGCCGACGCCGCTGCCTTTAATCGCGGCGGGATCCAGGTCGTGCTCGGCGATCAAGCGGCGGATCGCCGGGCTGAGCGCATCGCTGCGCTCATCTTCCAGGCCCGCGGTATAGCGCTGCGCCGGCGTAGATTCCTTACTCTGGGACCTTTCGCTGGTTTCTTTGCCGGAGCTGTCGCCGGGACGCAGGCGAGCCAGTATCTGACGCGAGGTCACCGTGGCGCCTTCGTCCTCCAGAATGCTATCCAGAATCCCCGCTTCGGAGGCAGGGACTTCCAGCACCACTTTGTCGGTTTCAATCTCGACCAGCACTTCATCGCGCTGGACGCTGTCGCCCGGTTTTTTATGCCAGGTAGCAACGGTTGCATCGGCTACCGATTCAGGCAGATCAGGGACGAGAATATCTACGCTACTCATTATCTATCCTTTTATTTAATCAACGTTCAGCGCGTCATTCACCAGAGCTTGCTGCTGTTTCTGGTGTACGGACAAATAGCCAACTGCTGGTGAAGCGGAGGCCGGACGTCCGGCGTAACGTAAAGAAGCCCCAAATGGAATGACTTCACGGAAGTGATGCTGACTGCAATACCAGGCGCCCTGATTCAGCGGTTCTTCCTGACACCACACGAAATCATGGACATGAGAGAACGGCTCCAGCGCGGCTTGCACCGCCTGATGCGGGAAGGGATAAAGTTGTTCGATACGCACCAGGGCCACATCTTGTTGTTCATTCTTACGACGCTGTTCCAGCAGGTCATAATAAACCTTACCGGAGCAGAGAACGACGCGTTTGACGGTTTTCGCATCCAAATCATCGATTTCGGCAATCGCCGGCTGGAAACAACCGTTCGCCAAATCATCCAGAGACGAGACGGCAAGCGGATGGCGCAACAGCGATTTAGGCGACATAACGATCAGCGGACGACGCATGCCGCGCAGCGCCTGCCGACGCAGCATATGATAAACCTGCGCCGGCGTCGAAGGGATGCACACCTGCATATTCTGCTCGGCGCACAATTGCAGATAGCGTTCAAGGCGAGCGGATGAGTGCTCCGGCCCCTGCCCTTCATAGCCGTGCGGCAGCAGCATGACCAATCCGCACATCCGCCCCCACTTCTGCTCTCCGGAGCTGATGAACTGGTCGATGACCACCTGAGCGCCGTTGGCGAAGTCGCCGAATTGCGCTTCCCAGATCGTCAGGGTGCGGGGCTCGGCCGTCGCATAACCATATTCAAACGCCAGAACCGCCTCTTCAGACAGCACCGAATCCCAGACCTGGAACTCCCCCTGCGCGTTATGCACATGCTCGAGCGGCGTGTAACCGGAACCGTTTTTCTGATTATGCACCACGGCATGACGGTGGAAAAACGTTCCACGGCCGGTATCTTCGCCGGACAGCCGCACCGAGACCCCGTCATCGACCAGCGTGGCATAGGCCAGCATTTCCGCGCCGCCCCAGTCGAACGGTTTGCCGCCGTTGGCCATTTCCGCGCGGTCGCGATACACCTTGGCCACCCGCGGCTGCATTTCTATCGCTTCCGGGATCTCGCTAATACGTTTCGCCAGTTCCTGCAAACGCTTCATATCAATCTTGTTGGGATAGGGTTCATCCCACTCGTGATTCAGATACGGCGACCAGGTGAAAGACTGCATGTCCATCTCGCGCCGCTCTTCCACCACGCATTCGCCGCCATCCAGCGCATCGCGGTACAGGTTGATCATTTCCGTGGCGTCTTCCAGCGTCACCACCTTTTCCTGTTCCAGACGGTCGGCATACACTTTGCGCGGCGTCGGATGCTTCTTGATTTTCCGATACATCATCGGCTGCGTGGCGCTGGGTTCATCAGCTTCGTTATGACCGTGCCGGCGATAACAAATCAGGTCGATAAATACGTCACGCTTAAAGGTGTTGCGGAAATCCAACGCCAGACGGGTCACGAAGGCCACCGCCTCCGGATCGTCCGAGTTAACGTGGAAAATCGGCGCCTGCACCATTTTACCGATATCCGTACAGTATTCCGTGGAACGGATATCCAGCAGATTGGACGTGGTAAACCCGATACGGTTATTAATGACGATACGCAGCGTACCGCCCACTTCATAACCGCGCACCTTGGACATGTTCAGCGTTTCCTGCACCACGCCCTGTCCGCTGATCGCCGCATCGCCATGAATGGTCACCGGCAAAACCAGCGTATCGACCGGATTATCCAGCCGGTCGAGGCGGGCGCGCACCGAGCCGGTGACCACCGGGCTGACAATCTCCAGATGGGAAGGGTTGAAGGCCAGCGCCAGATGCACCAGTCCGCCATCCGTTTCCAGATCGGAGGAAAAACCCTGATGGTATTTCACGTCACCAGTACCCAGGTGCTCTTTATGCTTGCCGGAGAACTCATCGAACAGATCCTGCGGCTTCTTGCCCACCACGTTAATCAGCACGTTCAGGCGGCCGCGGTGCGCCATGCCCAGCACCACTTCGCGCGTGCCGTTGTTGCCCGCATGCCGAACCAACTCTTTGAGCATCGGCACCAGAGCGTCTCCCCCTTCCAGCGAGAAACGTTTGGCGCCGGGGAATTTGGCGCCCAGATAGCGCTCCAGACCTTCCGCCGCGGTCAACTCTTTCAGGAAGCGCTTTTTCTCCTCGGCGGCAAAAGAGGGCTGCCCCATCACCGACTCGATACGGTGCTGGATCCAGCGTTTTTCTTCCGTATTGGTGATGTGCATATACTCGGCCCCGATCGACCCGCAGTAGGTCTGTTTCAGCGCCTCATACAATTCCCCCAATTGCATGGTGTCTTTACCGATGGCGAATGACCCCACGTTAAAGGTTTCCTGTAAGTCTTCCTCGGTCAGATTATGGTAATCCAGATCCAGTTCCGGCACCGGGATTTGCGGACGCAGATTCAGGGGGTCGAGATTCGCCTGCTGGTGACCACGGAAACGAAACGCATTGATAAGCTGCAAGACCTTGACCTGTTTCACATCATTATCAGGATCGGTAATCGACGAGGTATAACGAGAGGAATCCTTCGCCAGACGGCGAAAGTATTCGCGGGTTTTCGAGTGGAGTTGATCCGGTTTAATCCCAGCCGTAGGCAACTGCTGGAAGATCGAGCGCCAGCTAAGATCGATTGAGTCTGGATCGGTTAAAAAATCTTCATAGAGCTGCTCTATGTAGGACTGGTTTGCGCCCGCCAGATAGGAGGAATCCAGCCAGGCCTTCATTGCGCCGTTCTGCATTATGATCCCTTAAGCTAATAAGCTTCAGTTTTCGCCGTGGTTAACATGTCGTTCGTGCCATATAAAATCGGTTGCCGTAAACGGTTCGCTCGTTGACAAGCCGTGTCCTGTATCCGTAGTTACCCGTTAAGGAACCTTTGAAAACCGGCTCTGGCGTCAAAGCCCGCTTTTAAAGATTTCCTGCCATCCCCTTGAATCCATTTCAAGGGGACAAGATGTCACTTGCCTGACGTTCAAGCCCTGCGCCATTGCCGCCGTTCCCTGCCGGCTAGCGCGGGGATAACGGAAACGGCGCCCCGCCCGGTTACCCGTTGCGCTGTAGCAACATGGATTTAATGTGGCCGATCGCCCGCGTCGGGTTAAGCCCTTTCGGGCAAACATTGACGCAATTCATAATGCTGTGACAGCGGAATACGCTGAAAGCATCGTCCAGATTGTCGAGCCGCGGCTTGGTTTCCGTATCGCGACTATCGATCAGGAAGCGGTATGCGGCCAGCAATCCCGCTGGCCCGACGAACTTATCCGGGTTCCACCAGAACGACGGACAAGAGGTTGAACAACAGGCGCACATAATACATTCATATAACCCATCCAGCTTTTCGCGCTGCTCTGGCGACTGCAAATGCTCGCGCGCCGGTGGATTCTTCCCATTATTCAACAGGTAAGGTTTTATTTTCTCATATTGGGCATAGAATTGCCCCATGTCCACTACCAAATCGCGCACAACCGGCAATCCGGGCAGAGGTCGGATGACGATTTTACTATTTCCGCGCCGTAATGCCGATACCGGCGTGATGCAGGCCAGACCGTTTTTACCGTTCATGTTAACGCCATCCGAACCACAGACGCCCTCGCGGCATGAACGACGAAACGATAAGGTCGGATCCTGTTCTTTGAGCAGAATCAGGGCGTCCAGCAGCATCATGTCACGCCCTTCTTCCGCTTCCAACCGGTAATCCTGCATCCGCGGCGCGCTATCCACATCCGGGTTATAACGATAAATAGAAAATTCAAGTTTCATCAATCAATCCCCCCGCGATTAATAGGTACGCACTTTCGGCGGAAAGGCCGGGCGCAGTTTAGGCTGCATGTTCACCGCGCGGCGCGTCATGCTGTCGGTTTGCGGCAGATACAGCGAATGACATAACCAGTTTTCATCATCACGATCGGGGTAGTCGAAACGGCTGTGCGCCCCGCGGCTTTCCGTTCGGAAGTTGGCGGACACCGCGGTCGCATACGCGGTTTCCATCAGGTTATCCAGCTCCAGACACTCCACCCGCTGGGTATTGAATTCCGTGGAGCGGTCGTCCAGCCGGGCGTTTTTCAGCCGTTCACGAATGGTCTTCAATTCTTCCAGCCCCTTCGCCATCGCATCGCCTTCACGGAATACCGAGAAATTGTGTTGCATACAGGATTGCAGCGCCTTGCGAATCTCCACCGGATCCTCGCCCGACGTGCTGTTGTTCCAGCGGTTAAGACGTTCGAGCGAGGCTTCAATATCCGACTCGCTGGCGTCGCGGCTAGCGCCCTGCTCATCCAGCGACGCCTGCAAATGCATCCCCGCCGCTCGACCGAACACCACCAGGTCGAGCAGTGAATTTCCTCCCAGACGGTTGGCGCCATGCACCGAAACGCAGGCGATTTCGCCGACCGCGAACAGACCGGGGATCGCCACGTCTTCCCCTCTTTCGTTCACCGTCAGCGCCTGACCGCTGACTTTGGTCGGGATGCCGCCCATCATGTAGTGACAGGTGGGAATAACCGGAATCGGCTCTTTCACCGGATCGACGTGGGCAAAGGTGCGGGATAATTCCAGAATGCCCGGCAGGCGGGATTCCAGCACCTCTTTACCCAAATGGTCCAGCTTCAGCTTGGCATGCGGCCCCCACGGCCCCTCGCAACCGCGCCCTTCGCGGATTTCGATCATAATCGAACGGGCCACCACGTCGCGGCCGGCCAGATCTTTGGCGTTCGGCGCATAACGCTCCATAAAGCGTTCGCCGTGCTTATTCAGCAGATAGCCGCCCTCTCCGCGGCAACCTTCGGTCACCAGCACCCCGGCGCCGGCGATGCCGGTCGGGTGGAACTGCCACATTTCCATATCCTGCACCGGCACCCCGGCGCGTAACGCCATGCCGACGCCATCGCCGGTATTGATATGCGCATTGGTGGTGGACTGATAAATACGTCCCGCGCCGCCGGTCGCCAGTACCGTGGCCCGGGCTTTGAAATAAACGACTTCACCCGTTTCGATACAAATCGCGGTACACCCCACGACGGCGCCATCCTGATTCTTCACCAGATCGAGCGCATACCATTCGGAGAAGATGGTGGTGTGATTTTTCAGGTTCTGCTGATAAAGCGTATGCAACAGGGCATGACCGGTACGGTCCGCGGCGGCGGCGGTGCGGGCCGCCTGTTCGCCGCCGAAGTTTCTGGATTGTCCGCCGAACGGACGCTGATAAATACGGCCGTCGTCCAGCCGCGAGAACGGCAATCCCATGTGCTCCAGTTCCAGCACCGCTTCCGGTCCGGTTTTGCACATATATTCAATCGCGTCCTGATCGCCGATGTAGTCGGAACCTTTCACGGTGTCATACATATGCCATTCCCAGTTGTCTTCATGGGTGTTGCCCAGCGCGACGGTAATGCCGCCTTGCGCGGAAACGGTATGGGAACGGGTTGGAAAAACTTTGGATAACAGGGCGCAGGACAGGCCCATCTGCGATATTTGCAGTGCGGCGCGCATACCTGCGCCACCCGCGCCGACCACCACCGCATCAAACTCTCTAATTGGCAAATTCATTACGCCCCCCACACCACAATGGTTCCATAAATAACGTACACCAACAGCGTAACCACAATCGCCAATTGTAAAGTCAGGCGCAGGGGCAACGGTTTAATGTAGTCGGTCAACACTTGCCACATCCCTATCCATGCGTGTACCAGAATGGAAAATAAGGCGAGGAGGGTGAATACCTGGGTGAGCGCCATAGAAAAGAAAGCGCGCCAGACGTCATAGGTTATATTGTTAGCGGAGACGACAAAGCCAATCAGATAAATAACATACAGCACGATAACGATAGCGGAAGCGCGGAGCAGCAACCAATCGTGTACGCCATTTCGTCCTAATGCAGACGCATTGCTTACCATACGAGGACTCCAGCCAGAAGTGAAAGCACGACAGTAATGACAAAGGAGATGTTTGCGGAACGATTACCGGCAGCGAGGTCTTCTTCTATAAAGCCGAAATCCATCATCAGGTGACGTAAGCCGCCCACGATATGATAGGCCAGCGCCGTGAGAATGCCCCACACGATAAATTTAACCAGGAAGCTATCCATTATTTGCGCGGCGCGTAAGAATCCTTCCTCTGAAGACAGGGAAAGACCTAACAGCCACAGCAGGATACCGACGGCGACAAAGGTAATAACGCCGGAGACGCGGTGAAGAATAGAGGCTATCGCAGTAACAGGAAATTGGATCGTTTGCAGATCCAGATTAACAGGTCTTTGTTTTTTCACAGATTTGCCCACACAGTTTTTATTATTGTGTCTTCCTCCGGACCTGAATCAGGTCAGACAGCATGAATATCGCAAACCTGAAACTCGTTTCACGCTACGCGCTCAAACATCGACACTCCGGTATCTAAACAGCGCATGCTCCATTCATACTGGGTGCTCCTACGGCAGAGTATTCCGGAGACCTGGTCGAAGTATAGGAGCTTCACATTTCTATTACAAATCCCATACAAACTGTTTGGGAACATTTCGTTTGAATAGTGATTCGCATCACGAATTTCACAATTCATTCAAAATTAATCATTAATTTTGACAAATAATAAACATTCCAATTACAAGTATGCCGATAAATTCCCTATGCTGTAGTAAAGCTCTGCGGTTATTCTTCCCCACTGCCGCAACTTATGTAACAGTGGTGCGATAATCCATGTAAAGATTATAGATATCATGGTGACGAATTCAGCGAATGTGAGTTATCTGGAGAATGGTATTTTCATCCTGAGGCAATGGGCTATAGCCAATAAATTTCGCCCCTGCTCTGTACCCTCATTGACGATTCGTCGCGACAGAGCGTCATTGGTCCATCCTTAATCCGATGTACAGGCATGACGGTATTTCTTCGGTGAAAAGAGTTTAAAATTAAAGCGCTAGGAGACAATAAATGACTGACAAAAAAGCAACGCTTACTCTAGACGGTAAAGACCCTATTGAGCTTGACGTGCTGACCGGCACGTTGGGACAAAAGGAGATTGATATCCGCTCCCTGGGCGCGAAGGGATTATTCACATTTGACCCCGGTTTCACTTCCACCGCATCCTGCGAATCGAAAATCACCTACATCGACGGTGAAGAGGGCATTTTATTACACCGCGGGTTTCCCATCGCCCAGTTGGCCGAAAAATCCAACTATCTTGAAGTGTGCTATATCCTGCTGTTCGGCGAAGCCCCGACGCAGGAGCAATTCGACACCTTTAAAACAACGGTGACGCGCCACACCATGATCCATGAACAGATTACCCGTCTGTTCCACGGCTTCCGCCGCGACTCGCATCCGATGGCCGTACTGTGCGGCGTAACCGGCGCGCTGGCGGCGTTTTACCACGATTCGCTGGATATCAGCATCGAGCGTCATCGTGAAATCGCCGCCTACCGTTTGCTGTCCAAAATGCCGACCGTCGCCGCCATGTGTTACAAATATTCGCTCGGTCAGCCCTTTGTTTACCCCAAAAACAATCTCTCTTATGCCGGTAACTTTCTGCACATGATGTTCGCGACGCCGTGTGAGGAATACGAAGTGAATCCGGTGCTGGAACGCGCCATGGACCGTATTTTGATCCTGCACGCCGACCACGAACAAAACGCCTCCACCTCCACGGTAAGAACGGCGGGCTCATCCGGCGCCAACCCGTTTGCCTGTATTGCCGCCGGCATCGCCTCGCTGTGGGGACCGGCGCACGGCGGGGCGAACGAAGCCTGTCTGCGTATGCTGGAAGAGATCAGTTCGGTTGAACATATCCCGGCCTTCATCAAACGCGCCAAGGACAAGAACGATTCGTTCCGTCTGATGGGATTCGGCCACCGCGTGTATAAAAACTATGACCCGCGCGCCACCGTGATGCGTGAAACCTGCCACGAAGTGTTGAAGGAGCTGGGCAGAAAAGACGACCTGCTGGAAGTCGCCATGGAGTTGGAGAATATCGCCCTGAACGACCCGTACTTTATTGAGAAAAAACTGTATCCCAACGTCGATTTTTACTCAGGCATCATTTTGAAAGCGATGGGCATTCCGTCTTCCATGTTCACCGTAATCTTCGCCATGGCGCGGACGGTCGGCTGGATAGCCCACTGGAATGAAATGCACGACGATGGGATTAAAATCGCGCGTCCGCGTCAGCTTTATACCGGCTACGACAAACGTGATTTTTCATCCAATCTGAAAGATTGATCGACAGAACAAGGCCGGAGCCTCCGGCCTGCGAGACCAACCTTCCGCGTCTTCCGCCCCAGCCTCTCCTTTCGCAACGGACGTCTTCCCCCTGACAAGGATGTCTCTTAGTCACATTTTATGCAGACTCAGAGACAGTTTCGTGCGCTACATTACGCCATTTTCATGCTACCCCGCAGCACGCGCCCGACGCAGGGTGGTTCAAACGCCCCCCCTACGAACGGCTAAATTATGCCGCGTCCCCCGTTAGAGCTCCCGCATTGGTGTATAAGAGACAGTCACCGGGGATAACAGCCTCCCCCGACAAAGGGTAGGTTGGGGGATCAATGGCAAAACGGCGAACTTATCGCAGGCGCCGTTTAACATCGCTCCGGGCTATTTTCTTATTTCTGACAACCGGGACACCAGTAAAACGGTCGCGAAGCCAGCATGGTTTTCTCAATAATATGTCCGCATCGCGGACAGGCTTCCCCGGCGCGATGGAATACCTTAAAAGAGAAAACGGCGCCGTGATGGCGATTTTCATCCGCGTCGCCGCGCGTGTTGTAGGATAAACGAGGAATATCAAGCATCGCCCGGCTTAAGGTTTGCAGTTGCCCGGCGCTTAAATCCTGCGCGCTGTGTTGCGCAGCCAAGCGGGCCTGCCAGAGGATCTCGACGCGCAGATAGTTGCCCAGTCCGGCAAGAAAAGCCTGATCGAGCAATAAGCCACCGAATCGGCGGCGGCGAAAACGCGGGGAAAGCAACCGCTCGCCGACCTGTTCCGCCGTCAACGTCAAATCCAGCACATCGGGGCCGATCCGCTGCAAGAAAGGATGCGATGCGAGGGAATCCGTGGTCAGCATTTCGATATCGGACGCGCTATACAGCAAAGCGGCCCGATCGCCCGTTTCCAGCCTGACGCGCAGATCGCGCCGGGTTTCCGGCGTTTCGCCGGCATTCGCCACCCGCCATACGCCATAGAGCTGGTTATGGCTGTAAAGCACCAGACCCTCGGTAAAATAGGTCAACAGAGCTTTTCCCCGAGTCACGATTTTCTCAACCCGCTGTCCGACCAGCTTCGACTCATACTGTTTCAGTTCAGGGAACGCGAACCAGACCCGGGTCAACGTCTTTCCCGCAATCGCGGCCGCCAGTGTGTCGGCCGCGCGGCGGATCTCAGGTCCTTCCGGCATGAATGACTCCGTAATAATATAAAAATCGGTGCGGCTAGTGTAAGGAACCGCCGGCCACGGCCGCATCCTGGCGTCCCGCCAGCGACTGGCTGATGATGATTTCCAGCGCATCGCTTACCGTGCGGCTCGGCATACAGGGCTCGCCGGGATGTCCCACCGCCTGCTGCGGCGTATGCGGAACGTGTACGAATCCGCCGCGCGCCAAATCGCCCTGTTGATGAAGATGGTGCAACAAGCCGTACATCAGGTGATTGCAAACAAAGGCGCCGGCCGTCTGCGATACCGAGGCCGGAATTCCGGCGCCACGCAACGCGTTGACTATCGCTTTTACCGGCAGCGTTGAAAAATAGGCGGCCGGACCGCCTGCAATCACCGGAGTATCGATGGGTTGATTGCCCTGATTATCCTGAATGCGCGCGTCATTAAGATTAATGGCGATCCGCTCCACGGAAATGTCGGCCCGTCCGCCCGCTTCGCCAACCGCAATAACCACCTCCGGTTGCCATTGCGCCACCTCGCGATAAAGCTGTCGCAAAGCCAGATCGAATACGCAGGGAAGCTGGCAGACCACCACTCTGGCGCCGTCAATCTCACGCTGATGCAAAACCCTGGCGGCTTCCCAGGACGCGTTATGCCGTTCGCCGCCGAAAGGTTCGAACGCGGTAATCAATACGGTTTTCATCTGCCCTCGCTTAGGCGGTAACGGCCCAGTCCGTCATGCAGCGGTGACGCTGATGTGATGCTGGGAAAAACAGTTGCGCAGCTTGCGTGCGAACGTCAGCGCATGTTGACCGTCGCCATGAACACAGACGGTATCCGCCTGAACATCCACCCAGGAGCCGTCGCTGGCGCGCACGCGCTTACGCTGGATCATTTCCAGCGTTTGGGCCAACGCCAGATCGTCGCTGTTAATCAGCGCGCCTGACTGGGAACGCGGCACCAACGAGCCATCCGGCAGATAGCACCGATCGGCGAATACTTCCTGACGGGTAACCAGTCCCAATCGCTGCCCGGCCCGGATCAGCTCGCTGCCGGCCAGCCCGACCAGACGCAAGGCCGGGTTAATCATTTTCACTGCGCGGGCGATGGCGTCGGCCAAGGCGGGCTCGCGGGCGGCCTGATTATACAGCATGCCGTGCGGCTTGACGTGAACCAGCTTTCCCCCTTCCGCCGCGGCTATCGCCGCCAGCGCGCCGACCTGATACACCACCTGGGCAAACACCGTCTCCGCAGGCAACTGCATCGCTTTACGGCCGAAATTTTCACGATCGGGAAAGCCTGGATGCGCCCCGATCGCCACGCCATAGTCAATGCCCCAACGTACCGACCGCCGCATGGTTTCCGCGTCGCCGGCATGAAATCCACAGGCGATATTTGCCGAACTGACCAATTTCAACAGTGCTTCGTCATGCTCGCCGCCTTCACCCAGGTCGGCATTCAGGTCAATAATCATGTAGCCTCCACGCCAGTTGATCAAGATAACGCCGCTGCTCCTGCGCCGCATGCTGAGCCTCCGCCAGCGTACAACGAACAAAATGCACCGGTTCCCCCAGGCGTATTTGCGCCAAATGATACAGATCGGCGTCAATCACGCAGGCGATACGCGGGTAACCGCCGGTCGTTTGCGCATCGGCCAGCAACACAATCGGATGACCGTTATGCGGCACCTGCACCACGCCCGGCAACAAACCATGAGATGACATTTCCCGCTGGGTCGTGCGGTATAATTCCGGGCCTTGCAGCCGATACCCCATTCGGTTGCTTTGCGGACTCAGATGCCAGGGCGTATGCCAGAATTTCTCCTGCGCATCCCGACTGAATTCTTTGTATTCCGGCCCCGGCAAAGCCCTGACGCGGTTGCCGAAGAGCAACTGCTTCACGCCGATTTCACCGGTCGGCGACCGGGCGGCGCGCCCCAACGCAAGCTGGTCGCCATCCGCCAGCAAACGTCCGGAAAATCCGCCGAATCCCGCTTTCAGATCGGTACTGCGCGATCCCAGGGTTTCCGGTACCTCGATTCCGCCTGACAACGCCAGATAGCTGCGCATGCCGTGACGCGGCACATGCATTTTCAATGTTTGCCCGGCCTGCACGGCAAAGCGCCATCCTGTCCACAATGGTTTACCGTCCAATTCGGCATGACAGTCAGCGCCGGTCAGCGCGACCCAGCAAGGAGACGTAAAGACGGCGACGAATTTCCCCAGCGTGATCTCCAGCGCGGCGGCACGCTCCGTATTGCCCACCAGCAGATTGGCCATCTTGAGCGCGGGAATATCCAGCGCGCCCGACTGACTGATGCCCAGCCGACGAAAGCCAAAACGGCCGGTGTCCTGCACCGAGGTATGTAATCCGGCATGAATAATTTTCAGCATATGCCCGCCTTCTGAGGCAAAAACCGAACGCTATCGCCAGGACGCAGCAACGTCGGCGGCATACTCTGCGGATTGAACAAACGCAGGGAAGTGCGGCCAATCAACTGCCAGCCCCCAGGCGTCGATAAGGGGTAAATTCCGGTTTGGGCGCCGCCGATGCCAACCGAACCGGCCGCCACCTGAAGCCGGGGTTCGGCGCGACGAGGAACATGCAGCTTTTCATCCAGCCCGCCCAGATAGGCGAAACCCGGCTGAAAGCCAAGAAAATACACGATATAGCGGGCGGAGGAATGCGCTTCCACGACCTGTTTTTCGCTCATCCCGCAGTGGCTGGCGACCAATGCCAAATCCGGCCCGGCGTCGCCGCCGTAGGTCACCGGGATATCAATGTCGCGCGGCTCGAAAAGCAGCGACTCGCTCTCTTCCCACCAGCGTTGCAGACGTTCGATGGCATCCAGCGCAACCTGTTGCGGCTGCGCCAGCAGCACCGTCAGATTGTTCATGCCCGGAATCGCTTCCTGCACCGCTTCATGGTGATTCAAACGCTCAGCCAGCCCCCAGATGCGCTGTTGACTTTGCAGCGTCATTGGCGGCTCCAGTTCCAGAACCACAGTCTTCTCGCCCAGCAGATAACATCGCGCCCGTTGCAATCTTCTCTCCTGCATCCAGTTAGGTGCTTTTCTTGTTGTAATAGGAAAAGCAAAAAAGATACCAACCTGAATTTTACCTGCTTATTTTTATCATTTTGGAAGCTATATCCTTAATAAAAAAAGCGTTACCCCTCAGGCTGGGTTAGGAATATCAATAAACGTCACGTCAAATCCATGCTGCCGGGCCAGCCAATCCCCCAGAGCATGGATCCCTCCCCGCTCCGTGGCATGGTGTCCGGCGGCGTAAAAATGCAGCCCCATTTCACGGGCGATATGAATCGTCTGTTCGGAGACTTCGCCGGTAATAAAAGCATCGACGCCGAAACGGGCGGCCAGTTCGATAAAACCTTGCCCCCCGCCGGTACACCACGCAATTTTTCTTATCTGTTGCGGTGCATTATCCCCACAATGCAGCACCGAACGCCCCAAGCGGTCTTCCAGACGCTGACGCAGCGCATCGCCGCTAAGTGTCTGAGATAATTCGCCATACGGCACCAGCGGTTCGATCGTCCCCAGCACGTCGATTGCCAGCAACGCCGCCAGTTGGGCGTTGTTGCCCAACTGAGGATGGGCATCCAGCGGCAAATGGTAGCCATACAGGTTAATATCGTTAACCAGCAGCGTTTTCAGCCGATTACGCTTCATGCCGACGACAAGCGGCGATTCGTTTTTCCAAAAATAGCCGTGGTGAACCAAAACGGCGTCGGCCTGATGCTCAACGGCGGCATCCAGCAAGGCCTGCGAGGCGGTGACGCCGGTGACGATACGCCGCACTTCCCGACGCCCTTCAACCTGCAAGCCATTGGGGGCATAGTCCTGAAAGGACTCAACGTTAAGCTTCTGGTTAATCAGCTGTTCCAAATCGCTATTACGCATATTTACTCTTCTCTGTTTGATCGTCATGCACCATGGCTAAATTTTTCGCCGCGTCAAAAGCCGCCAGCGTCTGCTGTCTCGCCTGTTTGTGATCGACAATCGGCAACGGATAGTTCAGGGACTCCCCCTGTCGATCGGCCCAGCGATGGGGCTGATGAATATCTTTATCCGGCACCGCCGCCAGTTCAGGCAGCCAGCGACGAATAAAGGCGCCCTGCGGATCGAATCGCGCGCCCTGCGTGGTCGGGTTGAAGATGCGAAAATAGGGCGCGGCGTCGGTGCCGGTCGACGCCGCCCACTGCCAACCGCCGTTATTCGCCGCCAGATCGCCATCCAGCAATTGCGACATAAAATAGCGCTCCCCTTCCCGCCAGTCGATAAGTAAATCTTTTACTAAAAAACTGGCGCAAATCATACGCAGACGATTATGCATCCAACCGGTTTGATTCAACTGACGCATAGCCGCGTCAACAATCGGATAGCCGGTTTTCCCCTGTTGCCAGGCCGCCAGATCGTCCGGCGCCTGCCGCCATTGAATCTGCCGGGTCCATGCGATAAACGGTTGGTGTTTACACAAATCCGGCCAGTACACCAATAAGCGGCGGTAAAACTCACGCCAGATCAGTTCATTAAACCAGATAAACGCGCCGCTCTCCCGCTGTTCCAACAGATCGGGACATTCCGCGCGCAGCCGATTAAAACACTGACGGGGAGACAGCACGCCCAACGCCAGGTAAGGCGATAATCGGCTGGTTCCCGCCAGCGCCGGCAAATCCCGCTGGCGGGCATAATCCTGTACCTGCTCGCGGCAGAACTGCCGCAGTCGCTGCAAGGCCGCCGCTTCCCCGGCGGGGAATTCGCCCTCGTTATCCAGCCGAGGATAACTGAACGGCGTTAACGCCGCCGTGATATCAACCGCACCGTTTCTCGGCGTTGGCGCCGGCACGCTGTCGGTATTCGTTTCCAGCAGTCGTTTAACAAACGCCTGGCGAAACGGCGTAAACACCTTGTACATGTTGCCCTCGCCGGTCAGCACCCGACCGGGCGGCAACAGCAGGCTGTCATCGAATCCCCGGCACTCGACGCGATCGCTCAACAGCGCTTCCGCCTCTTGGTCGCGCCGACGTTCGTTGATTTCATACTGGCGGTTATAGAACAGGCGCGTGACGTTCTGCCGCCGGCAAAAGTCAGCCAGCCAGTTCACCGCCGCAGAAAAATCCGCGCACTCATGGTAATAAAGCGCAATTCCTTTTTCGGCCAGCGTATGCTGTAGCGCGTGAAGATTTTCCAGCAGAAAAGCGGCCTGCCGCGGCGCCATGTCGTGCCGCCGCCACTGTTGCGGCGTGGCGATAAATAAGGCGATAACCCGCGCCTGCGGATCCTGACAAGCCGCATGCAATGCCAGGTTATCAATGGTGCGTAAATCATTACGCAACCAGACCAGATTGGTACTCATCAAACATCCTCAGGCCGCGCGTTAGCGACCATACCGCAATCTTAACGCTTCCGGATAAGGCGCAAAATAACGCTGCCCGGCAAGGTAATCGTCCGGATATTCCGTCAGATAATGATTCAGCAAGGTGATTGGCGCCAACAGAGGCTGCAACCCCTGCCGATAGCGATCGATCAGCCCGGCAAGCTCCTGACGCTGCTGGGCGTTGAGCTGCCGACGGAAATACCCCTGCGCATGCATCAGCACATTGGTGTGATTACGCCGCGTCGCCGGATGAGACAGGAGTTTCATCAGCCGCAGTCGATATTCGCGCGCGAAGTCTTCCAGCGAGTCCCAATTATCGATACCCGCCATAAAACGCCCCAGTTCGCGGTATTCAGACTGAGAATGGGCCAGCAGCAGCAGTTTGTAGCGGCTATGAAACGCCATCAGCGCCCCGCGACTCAGTCCCTGCCGCCACAGCTGATGCAATTCATGCAGGGCATAAACCCGCTCAATAAAATTTTCCCGCAAACCGGGATCGTGCAGGCGGCCATCTTCTTCGACCGGCAACCAGGGCAACTGACGCAGCAATTCCTGCGTAAACAATCCCGTGCCGCTTTTGCGCGCATTCTTTTGCGCGGCGTCATACACTCTGACCCGCTCCATACCGCAACTAGGCGATTTGGCGCAGACAATGTAGCCGCACAAATGCCCTAGCCGGCCGACCCGTTCCGTGGAAAATTGCCGCATGCGCTCGGTCACATCGAGTGGCGACCCATTGCTGGCGCGCAGCACAATGTTTCCCTCGTCGTTTTTTATCAGCCGTAGCGCCGGACGCGGCACCGGCAGGCCGACGGCCATTTCCGGGCAAACGGGTTCAAAATGGAAATACGGCGATAATTGCTCTACGGCAAACGCCAGGCGCTTATGCCCGCCGTCAAAGCGTACAGGGTTCCCAAGCAGGCAAGCGCTGATGCCTACCGGGATCCGATCGAATGTCATGATTTACCCCTTATAAAAACCATTCGCTATAACCAGCATAGCGGAACTTGCTTCCATTCAGGGTAAGCCATGGAAAAATAAGGTAAGTAATCATGAGATTAGTCGCGGCTGGTGATAAAAACGGCGCAAAGGGAAGCGGGCATAAAAAAACCCCTGTCAGGGTAGCCAACCGCTCACTGATGGGTGTTTTATGCCGAGCGTCTGGTCATCTGTCGCTGCACGGCGTAGCATTTCCGCCATATATCTCACAGCATCCGTGTTGGCTTTATTATTCGATTATCCGAGCCAACCCTGAGGCCTCATCAGCGACATTTCGTCCCTCATCGTCGGCCGGTCAAATTCGCGCCTGACGAATTTGTCGCCCGGTCGCCGCCTCAATGCAATGCGAAACCAATTAGGTATTACTTGTTCAACGTGTCTGTTTATTCTGGGATCTTACATTATGAGTAGCTGGTTAATTTACGCTTTGCTTTCCGCGCTGTGCGCCGCGCTGGTCGCCCTGTTTGGCAAAATCGGTCTGCAAAATCTGGACGCCAATACCGCAACGGCGATCCGGGCCGTGGTAATGGCGCTTTTTTTGGTCGGCGTCGTCGTCGCTCAAGGCAAAATGACATTGGTCGGCGATATCATCGCCAACAAAAAGGCCTTACTGTTTATTCTTCTCAGCGGCGTGGCCGGCGCCATGTCATGGCTATTTTATTTTGTCGCGTTGAAAAACGGCAATGTCGCCCAGGTGGCGCCGATCGATAAGCTCAGCGTGGTGTTCGCGGTGGTATTGGCCGTGCTGCTGCTGGGGGAAAAAATTTCGCTGCTGGCCGGCGCCGGCGTGGCGCTGATTTCGCTAGGCGCGCTGATGGTGGCATTGGGATAAAGGACGCAGCATCGCAGAGCCCGTCGATAAGGTTCGGTTTTGCCATTAATTACCCCTTCCCGGCCTCCCCCCTTGGCTTGTCTCTTATACACAAATACGGGAGTGCTGACGGGGTTGGTTGTTACGCGGCGTAAAAAATTATGCAGCGGTGGACTTGGCCGCCGAGTGAGCCGCATGGATGCGGCGAAAGCCAGTGCCGCGTCGGGAACGCGTCACTGGCGGCTCGAATAGCGGTCAAGAACACCGATGGCACCGCGCAGCGGCATAATTTAGCCGCAAGCCCAGGTTCATAGGGGGCTGGCGCTTGAGCCCCCTATGTCGGGCGCGTGCTACGACGTAGCATGGAAATGGCGGCATTGTGGCGCACGAAACTGCCTCTGAGTCCGCATAAAAATGTGACTAAGAGACAGCCCCTTGGCAGGGGGTGGAGCCAAACTCCCTGCCAAGGGGAGGGTTGGGGTGGGGTTAAAACAAAGGGGTGCCGGCAAACCCTGGCGCTTACTTGGCGTTAGCCAGCACCGCGCCGACAATCTCCACCGCTTCTTTCTCAATACGCTCCCGATGCTCGGCGCCCAGGAAACTCTCGCAGTAGATTTTATAGGCTTCTTCCGTACCGGAAGGACGAGCGGCGAACCAGCCGTTATCGGTCATCACTTTCAGCCCGCCGATTGCCGCGCCGTTGCCTGGCGCCGCCGTCAGACGCGCGGTGATCGGATCGCCGGCCAGCGTACTGGCGGACACCTGCTCAGGCGACAGCCTGGCTAACGCCGCTTTTTGCGCATGGGTCGCCGACGCCTGGATACGGTTATAGCTGGGCGCGCCGAAACGTTTAGCCAGATCATCGTAATGCTGCTGTGGATTCTTACCCGTTACCGCCGTAATCTCCGCCGCCAGCAGACACATAATGATGCCGTCTTTATCCGTCGACCACGGCGTACCGTCAAAGCGCAGGAATGACGCCCCGGCGCTTTCCTCGCCGCCAAAGCCGAAACTGCCGTCAAACAGTCCGTCGACAAACCACTTGAAACCGACCGGCACTTCCACCAGCTTACGCCCCAGATCCGCCACCACGCGATCGATCATCGCGCTGGAAACCAGCGTTTTGCCCACCGCCACGGATTCGCCCCACTGGGGACGATGCTGGAACAGGTAGTTGATCGCCACGGCCAGATAATGGTTTGGATTCATCAGGCCCGCTGGCGTGACGATGCCATGACGGTCGTAGTCGGGATCGTTGGCGAACGCCAGATCGAATTTATCGCGCAGCGCCAACAGCCCGGCCATGGCGGACACGGACGAGCAGTCCATGCGGATCACCCCGTCGTGATCCAGCGTCATAAAGCGGAAAGTCTGATCGATAGAGTCGTTCACCAGCGTCAGATTGAGCTTGTAATGCTCGGCGATACGCTGCCAGTAGGCGATACCGGAACCGCCCAGCGGGTCGACGCCCAGCGTCAGGCCCGCGCGCTGAATCGCTGCCATATCCACCACGTCGGACAGTCCTTCAACGTAAGGCTGCACCAAATCCTGCTGGTGGATATAACCGCTCTTCCAGGCCTGATCCAGCGTAATGCGCTTAACGCCGCGCAGCTCATCGGCCAGCAGCGCGTTCGCGCGCTGTTCAATCACGCTGGTCACGTTGGTATCGGCAGGGCCGCCATTCGGCGGGTTGTACTTGATGCCGCCGTCCTCCGGCGGGTTGTGGGACGGCGTAATCACGATGCCGTCGGCCAGTGCGCCGCCGTCGCGGTTATGTACCAGAATGGCGTTGGACACCGCCGGCGTCGGCGTAAAGCCGTTGTCCTGCTGGACGATGATATCCACGCCGTTGGCCGCCAGCACTTCCAGAACCGAAATAAAAGCCGGCTCGGACAGCGCATGCGTATCTTTGCCGACATAGCATGGGCCGGTTATGCCCTGCTTGCCGCGCTCTTCCGCGATAGCTTGCGCAATGGCAAGAATATGCGCTTCGTTGAAACTATGACGTCCCGCGCTGCCGCGATGACCTGAGGTGCCAAACTTCACCGCATGCGCCGCATTGCCGACTTCCGGGCGCAAAACATAATATTGTGACGTCAACTGAGCCACATTGATTAAATCGCTTTGCCGGGTAGGCTGTCCGGCTCTTGGATGATTAGCCATTGGCGTTTCTCTCTGACGCTGTCATTGAATTAGATGGTGCCGCAAACTTTCTCTGTCAGCTCTGCCGGAAACTGCATCGCCAGCATGATGTGTTCAATCATGCTTCGTTTACGACCGGTGTTGGTATTGGTTATCACCCAGTATGGCGTACCCGGAATATGTTTGGGCTTGGTATGCGTGCCATTCTGAAGCAACGTTTGCTGATCGCCCGCGAAATAAACCCGCGTACGACCGTGAAGTGATTCCGTCGCCTGCGCAAATTCCTGTGGCGACAGCAGGTACAGCGAAGACAATACCAGCATGAAGCGATTGATTGCCTTGTGCTGCTCGGCGTATTCATCCGATAACAGCAGCTCTCGCATCGCCCGCACCCGATCGCGCGGACGCGGGGATGGAGCGGGCTGCGTATTGGCTGCGGCATCCACCGACGGCGTCTCGACGGACTGACCGGCGGTAAATTTCAGCATACGCCGTAAAATATCCGATGCGCTTTCACCAATGTGCTGCGTGTGGCTGGCGATATAACGATAAAGCTCTTCGTCGACCTCAATAGTTTTCATCTTTATCCAGTGCTGTTTAATACCCAATCGGTTTCAAGATGCAGGACAAACGTTGTCGTTTTTGTTTGAACGCCGCATGCCGCCGCCCTCATGGCGCGAGACCCAAGGTGGAGCCGAGTCATTCAGGAAGCCAGCGCGCCTGCAACTTAAAAATATGAAGGGTATATTACTCAAATCCATCGTCAAGAAGTATACAAGCGAATAACGGCATTCGAACAGCGACAGAATGCAGACAACGCCAAAACTCGGATTATGCCTTGCTATTTCTGTTCTTGCCGACGCGGTTATGCCTGTCTCTTCCGCGGTAACCTAATGTTGTCGACTCATGATACCCTAAGCGTCTGTATCTCTGAATGAACTTCACCATGAAATTGAATTATCGCAGACATTATGCGCATCAGCCCACAGACAAGTTGCCCGTGATCCTTATTCATGGCTTGTTTGGCAATCTGGATAATCTTGGTGTATTGGGCCGGGACTTGCAAAGTCAGCGCGATGTTGTACAGCTTGATCTGCGCAATCACGGCCTGTCGCCGCGTTCGCCGCAGATGACCTACCCGGCCATGGCCCAGGATGTTGTGGAATTACTGGATGCGTTGAGCATTGAGCGGGCGGTTGTCATCGGCCACTCGATGGGCGGCAAGGTGGCGATGTCGCTCAGCGCGCTGATTCCGCAGCGGCTGGCGAAACTGGTGGCGATTGATATTGCGCCGGTCGATTATCGCACCCGCGGACATGACGACGTGTTCCGCGCATTACGCGCCGTCACCGATGCCGGCATCACCGCCCGTTCGCAAGCCGCAGCCCTGATGCGGCAATACCTGACGGAGGAAGACGTTATTCAGTTTTTGCTGAAGTCATTCCAACAGGGAGAATGGCGGTTCAATGTTCCCGCGTTGTGGGATCAGTATGAAAACATCGTCGGCTGGCAGGAACTTTCCCCCTGGCTGGGGCCGGTTTTATTTATTCGCGGTGAGAACTCGCCTTATCTGGATGACAAATACCGCGACGCCATACTGCGTCAGTTCCCGATGGCCCGCGCTTATGTGGTGAGCGGCGCAGGACACTGGGTTCATGCGCAAAAGCCCGAGGCGGTCTTGCGCGCAATTCATCGTTTTCTCGACGCGGGTTGATCGGGAAGCCCCGATTAACCGTTGTCGCCGCCAGTGCGGCTGGGGTATGATGGCGCCCGCAGTAGAGGGACGGCTGATTCAGCCACAGGCATTGTAACCACATCATCAAAATGTACGCGTCGTACTTTATGTTGGCGGCGTGCGTATTTTGGTCCGAAGACCTTGCAGTATCATTACCTATGGCAAAAGAACAAACGGATCGTACCACGCTGGATCTGTTCGCAGACGAGCGTCGTCCGGGCCGCCCGAAAACCAATCCGCTTTCACGTGATGAACAGTTAAGAATTAATAAGCGTAATCAGCTACGGCGCGACAAAGTTCGCGGATTACGCCGGGTAGAATTAAAAATTAACAGCGAGGCCGTCGAAATACTAAACGACCTGGCCGCACAGCGGAATATCAGCCGTAGCGAGCTCATTGAAGAAATGTTGCTGGCGCAGTTGTCCGGCAAGAAAAGCTGAAACAAATCGCGACGCCCGCAGCGGGCGTCATCCCTGACGCTGACGCGTTAATCAGAATTTTTCCCAATTATCATTGCCCGGCGGCAACGCCTTTTGCGTCGTCGCGGCCGCGGCTTTCGGCGCAACTTTCGTCGGAGCCGCGGTTGCCGCCCGCGGCGAAAGCTGCTCGGACAACTGGAATAATGAAACCGTCTGATTCAGCAACGCGGCCTGTTCTTCCAGCGACAGCGCCGCCGCCGATGCCTGCTCGACCAGCGCCGCATTCTGTTGGGTCACGCTGTCCATTTCGGCCACCGCCTGGCCGACCTGGGCAATCCCTTTACTTTGCTCTTCTGATGCGGAAGCAATCTCGCCCATGATGTCGGTAACGTTGGTCACCGCGCGTACAATTTCGTGCATGGTGCTGCCGGCGTCTTCGACCAGACGAGAACCGGTATCCACACATCGGACAGATTCGGAAATCAGCCCGTCGATCTCTTTGGCTGCTTGCGCGCTGCGCTGCGCCAGACTTCTCACCTCCCCCGCGACCACCGCGAAACCGCGCCCTTGCTCACCCGCGCGGGCGGCTTCCACGGCGGCGTTCAACGCCAAAATGTTGGTCTGAAAAGCGATACCGTTAATAACGGTGGTGATTTCTGCAATTTTCCGCGAACTGCCGGAAATTTCCGACATGGTTTTCACCACGTTATCGACAATACCGCCGCCTTTTTTCGCCGTTGTCGAAGCCTGCAAGGCCAATTGGCTGGCATGATTGGCGTTTTCGGCGTTCTGCTTCACGGTTGCGGTCAACTGCTCCATGCTGGCGGCGGTTTCTTCCAGTGCGGAAGCCTGTTGTTCAGTACGTGACGACAGATCGTTATTTCCCGCCGCGATTTCTGAAGCGCCCTGATAAATAGAATCCGTGCTGTTTCTGATAGTGCTGACCGTGTTCGCCAGACTGGTTTGCATTTCCCGTAAGAGAGGAAATAATCTGCCGACGCAGTTGCGGCCGAAATCCGCAATCGGCTTGCCTAACTGGCCGGAGGCGATCACGCTGAAGTGATCGCGCAAATCGTTTAACGGCCGCACCAGAAACTTCACCAGATAGCGATCGGTCAGAAACAGCATCACCAGCCCGATGATCAGCCCCGTCAGCAAAATATTTTGACCAATCGTCGTAATCTGCTCAAAACGGACGCCGGCCGCGACGAACTTCTCCGAACCGGCTTTACTGAACGCGGTCAGCGACGCCCCAAACTGGCGGCTCAATGGAGGAACGACATTTTTCGCCTGTACGTGATAGTCATCCAACGCATTGGCCGCCGCTTTTTGATACAAGGGTTCAACCCCCTGAGTGATTAAATTACCCCAGTCCCGGCTGACCGCCTGAACCAGCTTGTCGTCCAGTCCGGCGTGATCGAGAGCGTTAAAGGCGGTCAGGCCGGATTTCAGGGTATTCAGGGCATTGAGCGCCGATGTCTGTTCTTTATCCGCCGCGTCGTTATCGCCATTCTGGCGAGCGTCAACGGAACGAGCCAGACGCGTCACCATACGAAAGTACTGATCGTTGCCTTGATTAATTATATTTAAGTTATCTACCAGCAGACTGCTGAGTTTGGACGTCGCGGTCATCTCCTTGAAAGAAAATAGGGTATAGATTGATACGCCGCCCCACAGCACACAGAATACGCCGAGCACCCACAACATGGCCGTTCTGATGGCGATGTTTTTTAAAAATTTCATAGCTTACTCCAGACTTAACGCACGCGTGAAAAGAAGTTTTTTGCTATTAATCGACGGTAAAACAGCGGAAATGCATATTAATAGGCCATTATCATCGCAACCTGGCGCGACGCTTCAGTCACGTTGAAACCGATTCGATCACGCTTGTTAATCGACAAGATACGGGCAATGTTTAGCGATACCGGTGTACTTAGCGCGGCTTATTTTCTATTCTTTGAACAACCTCATAACTTTTGCTAAACATAAATTTTTTTGATCCATTCGCCGCGCCGCTAAAAATAACAACATCAATCAGACCGTGGACAAACTTATCTGAGAAATCAGAACGGTGATTTACTTATCCTTACCGATACGAGTTTCTCATGCAGGGCGTGTCTGTTATTATTAGCCGATAAATGGGTAAGACACTGCACCATATCATTAAGAATCAAGAGGTTATTCAATCCATGGCACTCATAGGAATTTTCTTTGGCAGTGATACTGGCAATACCGAGAACATTGCCAAGACCATCCAACAGCAGCTGGGAACCGACGTTGCCGAAGTTCATGACATCGCCAAAAGCAGTAAAGAAGATCTTGAAGCTTTTGATATTTTACTGTTGGGTATCCCTACCTGGTACTACGGGGAAGCGCAATGCGACTGGGATGACTTTTTCCCTACGCTGGAAGAAATCGACTTTACCGGCAAACTGGTTGCCCTGTTTGGCTGCGGCGACCAGGAAGACTACGCGGAGTACTTCTGCGACGCGATGGGCACCATCCGCGATATTATTGAACCTCGCGGCGCAACCATCGTTGGCCATTGGCCGACGGAAGGCTATTACTTTGAAGCGTCCAAAGGGCTGGCGGATGATAACCACTTCATCGGTTTGGCTATCGACGAAGATCGTCAGCCTGAACTGACCAGCGAGCGCGTCACCGCGTGGGTGAAACAGATCAGCGAAGAGTTGAACCTGAAAGAGCTGGTTGACTAAGACGGACCTCCGGCTCTGACCTCCCTCCCCCGTCAGAGCCGGAACGATCGATAGGAAAGGCCTTTCATAAAGATTGATACATTTTTTTAACTTCCCTCCATAAGTATGTACAATACCCGCATCGGTCTTGTGCATTCAGCTGGCGTCTCTCATTAACCAACAATAGATTGCATGATACATCTGTAGAATGTGTGGGAATAATTTTGTTAACATTCCATTGTTTTCATTTTGAATGCACGGTTCTATAATTGGGACGCTATTACATTTTTTGAGCCGACCGATGTCATAGGCTAAATAGCCTCCATTGATTAAGTAAGCAACAGGACTAAATCCGCATGACTGACAATAACACCGCATTAAAGAAGGCCGGCCTGAAAGTCACTCTTCCAAGGCTGAAAATTCTGGAAGTGTTGCAGGATCCAGAGTGCCATCACGTCAGTGCGGAAGATTTATATAAAAAACTGATTGATATGGGTGAAGAGATTGGTTTGGCGACCGTCTATCGCGTACTGAATCAGTTTGATGATGCTGGTATTGTAACCCGCCATAATTTTGAAGGCGGTAAATCGGTTTTCGAACTGACGCAGCAGCATCATCATGACCATCTGATTTGCCTGGATTGTGGCAAAGTCATTGAGTTCCGTGATGAATATATTGAAGCACGCCAACGCGAAATCGCGGAAAGACACAGCATCAAGCTGACCAACCACAGTTTGTATCTGTATGGCCATTGCAGTGAAGGGGATTGCCGTGAAGACGACACCCTGCACGATGCAAAAAGATAAATCGACCGCACAAAAAATTTAACGTCGCATGCGACGGCCCGTCGGTAACGGGCTATCCCGCCCGTTATAAAATAAAACCGCCGAGGCGGTTTTATTTTTATTCCATTCCAGGCAAAACCCCGGATTATCCCACCCAGGTATCGCGCAAGCCGACGGTGCGGTTAAACACCAGATGCTCTGGACTGGAGTAAACCCGATCGGCGCAGAAATACCCCTCGCGTTCAAACTGGTACGCTTTTTCCGCTTCAGCCTGCGCCATGCCCGCCTCGACAAAGCCGTGAGTCACTTTCAGCGATTCCGGATTGATGGTTGACAGAAAATCCTCCGCCGCGCCGGGATTGGCCACGCTGAACAAACGATCGTACAGACGGAATTCCGCCGGTAAGCCATGCGCTACGGACACCCAGTGGATCACGCCTTTTACCTTGCGCCCGTCAGCCGGATCTTTACTTAAGGTATCCGGATCGTAGCTACAGTAGATGGTCGTAATATTGCCCTGCTCGTCCGTATCGATATGTTCCGCTTTAATCACGTAGGCATTACGCAGACGAACTTCTTTGCCTAACACCAAACGCTTGTATTGCTTATTGGCCGACTCGCGGAAATCCGCGCGATCGATGTACACCTCGCGGCTAAACGCCACCTGGCGGGTACCCATTTCCGGTTTATTCGGATGGTTCGGCATGGTAACCCACTCTTCATGGCCTTCCGGCAGGTTTTCAATCACCACTTTTACCGGATCGAGCACCGCCATGGCGCGCGGCGCGTTTTCATTCAGGTCGTCGCGCACGCAGGCTTCCAGCGCCGCCATTTCGACGTTGTTATCCTGCTTGGTGACCCCGATGCGGTAACAGAATTCACGAATAGACGCGGCGCTGTAGCCACGGCGACGCAAACCGGAAATGGTCGGCATACGCGGATCGTCCCATCCTTCAACAATCTTTTCCGTCACCAGCAGGTTCAGCTTGCGCTTGGACATGATGGCGTATTCAAGGTTAAGACGAGAAAACTCATACTGACGCGGATGGCAAGGTATCGAGATGTTATCCAGCACCCAGTCATATAAACGACGGTTATCCTGGAACTCCAACGTACATAGCGAGTGGGTGACGCCTTCCAGCGCATCGGAAATGCAGTGGGTGAAATCATACATCGGGTAGATGCACCACTTGTTGCCCGTCTGATGGTGTTCGGCAAACTTGATGCGGTACAGAACCGGATCGCGCATCACGATAAACGACGATGCCATATCGATTTTAGCGCGCAGACACGCGGTTCCTTCGGCAAAGCCGCCGCTGCGCATTTTTTCGAACAGCGCCAGGTTTTCCTCCACGCTGCGATCGCGGTACGGGCTATTTTTACCGGGCGATGTCAGCGTACCGCGATATTCGCGGATCTGTTCCGGCGTCAGTTCATCGACATACGCCAGTCCTTTGCTGATCAGTTCAACCGCATATTGATGCAGTTGATCGAAATAATCGGAGGAATAGCGAACGTCGCCGCTCCATGAGAACCCCAGCCAGTTAACATCGCGTTTGATCGACTCAACGAATTCAATATCTTCTTTTACCGGGTTGGTATCGTCAAAACGCAGGTTGCATTTGCCCTGGTAATCCTGGGCAATCCCGAAATTCAGGCAGATAGACTTCGCATGCCCGATATGCAGATAGCCATTGGGCTCCGGCGGAAAACGCGTCTGAATATGGTCATGCTTACCGGATGCCAGGTCTTCATCAATAATCTGACGGATAAAGTTGGTTGGGCGGGCTTCAGCCTCACTCATTCTTGATTCCTCAATGCTAAAACGACATATAACCGCCAATGATCCAACAAGCTAAGCCGGGAAACAACCGTTAGTTTCATAAAAAACAAAAACGGGATGAGATAGCGACCTCATCCCGCAAATTTACTTTATACCGCGTTATTCAGAAACGGTGAAAAGCGCGTATCGGCATTATTCTTCGCTGGCGTTCTTCAATGCGGACGCAATCGACTCAGCCTGCGTGCCGACCACGATCTGCACGCTCTGTTTATTCAGACGAATCACGCCGGCGGCGCCGAGTCGCTTGGCCAATCCGTCATCCACCAAAGCGGAATCCACCACGCTCAAACGCAGTCGGGTGATGCAGGAATCAATGCCGATCAGATTCTCTTTACCGCCGATAGCCTGTAAATAACCGCGGCCCAGCGTCTGCGTCTTGCCGGATGCAGACGCCGCGACGCTCACATCGTAGCCGTCGGCTTCGCTGCCGCTCACCGACGCTTCACGCCCCGGCGTCATTAAATTGAAGCGCGTAATGGTAAAGCGGAACACCACATAATAAAGAACGAAAAATACCAAGCCCATCGGTATCAGCATATACCACTGCGTTGCCAGCGGGTTGCGGGATGACAGCACCATATCCACCAGTCCGGCGCTGAAACCGAAACCGGCAATCCAATGCAGGCTGGCCGAGATAAATGCCGAAATACCGGTCATCACCGCATGCAGGAAAAATAACACCGGCGCCACAAACATGAAGGAGAATTCCAGCGGCTCGGTAATGCCGGTGAAAAACGCGGCGAACGAGGCGGCCAGCATAATCCCGCCGATCTTGCCTTTATTCTCGGGACGAGCGCAGTGATAAATCGCCAATGCCGCGCCCGGCAAGCCGAACATCATGATGGGGAAGAACCCGGCCTGATAGCGGCCGGTCACGCCGACCACGGCTTTACCGGCGTCGATCGCCTGCTGCCCGGCAAGGAAGTTGGGAATGTCGTTAATGCCCGCCACATCAAACCAGAACACCGAGTTGAGCGCATGATGCAGGCCCACCGGCAGCAACATGCGGTTAAAAAACGCGTAAACGCCGGCGCCGACCGAACCTAACTGTTGAATATATTCGCCGAAAGAGACCAGCGAGCTATAAATAACCGGCCAGACATACATCAGGATGAATGCCACCAGAATCATCAGAAACGAGGTGATAATGGGTACCAAACGACGCCCGCTGAAGAACGACAGCGCTTTCGGCAGTTCGACCTGACTGAAACGGTTATACAACTCGGCGGAGATGATCCCCACAAGGATACCCACGAACTGATTTTTGATGTGGCCGAATGCGGCAGGCACCTGCTCGACCGGGATTTTCTTGATCATGGCAATCGCATCCGGCGAACACAGCGTCGTCAGAACCAGGTAACCGACAAAGCCCGCCAGCGCGGCCGCGCCATCCTTATCTTTCGACAAACCATAGGCGATGCCGATCGCAAACAGGACATCCATATTGCCGATAATGGCGGCACCGGACTTAATACACAGCGCCGCCAACGCATTTCCACTCCCCCAGCCGGCCGGGTCAATCCAGTAGCCGACGCCCATCAGGATCGCGGCAGCGGGCAACGTCGCGACAGGCACCATCAACGCCCGACCAACTTTTTGTAAATAGCCAAGAATACTCACGTTTCCTCTCTTTCTCTCGGTGGGCGAAAACCGCCCGTTAGACCTGCTCACTGCCAGATAAACGACAACACGTAATCTCAGCGCGGAGTGTATGCAAAATATTTCGCCACGCAAATTAACCAAAGACATTATGTGATTAAACTCACTAAAAAATCACATACAAAAAGGTTATACTTAAATAAATAGCCAACTTATTTCAAGATAAAAAAAAACAGGCTACACTGATCGCCAGGTTAACCTCAAACGCTGAAAAACCGTCGGTGACGCAATTCAGCCGAATATTATGCCGCCATTAATGGCGCAAACCAGGAGAGCACTGATGAGACTCATCCCCCTGACCACCCCGGTTGAAGTCGGCAAATGGGCGGCCCGTTATATCACCCAGAGAATCAACGCGTTCAATCCCAGCGCCAGCCGCCCTTTTGTGCTGGGTCTTCCCACCGGCAGTTCGCCACTGGAAGCCTATAAAGCGCTGGTGGAAATGCATAAAGCCGGACAAGTGAGCTTTAAACACGTCGTCACGTTCAATATGGACGAGTATGTCGGCCTGCCCGAAGACCACCCGGAAAGCTACCACAGTTTCATGCATCACAATTTTTTCGACCACGTTGATATTCCCAGGGAAAACATTAACCTGTTGAACGGGAACGCCGAGGACATTCCCGCCGAATGCCGCCGCTACGAAGAGAAGATCAAGTCTTACGGCAAAATTCACCTGTTCATGGGGGGAGTCGGCAACGACGGGCATATCGCGTTCAATGAGCCGGCCTCTTCTCTGGCTTCCCGTACCCGGATCAAAACCCTGACGGAAGAGACGCGCATCGCCAACTCGCGTTTCTTTAACGGCGACGTCGATCTGGTGCCGAAATACGCGCTGACCGTCGGCGTCGGCACGCTGCTGGATGCCGAAGAGGTGATGATCCTGGTCAGCGGACGCAACAAGGCGCTGGCATTACAGGCGGCGGTAGAAGGAAATGTGAACCATATGTGGACCATCAGTTGCCTGCAACTTCACGCTAAAGCCGTGATGGTGTGCGACGAAGCGTCGACCATGGAACTCAAAGTCAAAACGGTGAAATATTTCCGTGAGTTAGAAACGGAAAACATGAAAAACCTTTAGCCTAAAGGCGCCGCACGCCGGTAGAGCGAGGCCGCGACGTGTCTGGCGACAGCGCAAGCCGACACATCCAAACAAAGAGCAAGGGTATAGCGAGGAATTGATAATGTACGCCTTAACAAATGGCCGAATTTATACTGGCCACCAGGTACTTGATAACCATGCCGTTATTATTGCCGAGGGTTTGATTGATACCGTTTGTCCCGTTAGCGAACTTCCCGACGGGCTGGAAAAATACGACCTCAATGGTGCATTGCTCGCGCCCGGATTTATCGATCTACAGTTAAACGGCTGCGGCGGCGTGCAGTTTAACGACTCGCTGGAATCCATCTCCGTTCAGACGCTGGAAATCATGCAGCAAGCCAACCAGAAATCCGGCTGCACCAGCTTCCTGCCGACGCTTATCACCTGTAGCGATGAATTCATGAAACACGGCGTGGAAGTGATGCGCGCCTATCTGGCGCAACACAAAAACCAGGCGCTGGGTTTGCACCTTGAAGGCCCCTGGTTGAACGCGCTCAAAAAAGGGACGCATAATGCGGACTTTATTCGTCAGCCGACGCAGGAACTGGTGAATTTCCTGTGTGAGAATGCGGATGTCGTCAGTAAAATCACCCTCGCGCCGGAAAAAGTCTCCCCGGCGGTAATCCGCCAGTTGACTGAAGCCGGTATTGTGGTTTCCGCCGGTCACTCCAATGCCACCTGGGTCGAAGCCAAAAAGGGCTTCGCCGCCGGCATTCGTTTCGCCACCCACCTGTTTAACGCCATGCCCTATGTGGCCGGACGCGAGCCCGGTCTGGTCGGCGCCGTCTATGACGCGCCCGAAATCTATTGCGGCATCATTGCCGACGGCTTCCACGTGGACTGGGCCAACATCCGTAACAGTAAGCGGATCAAAGGAGAGAAACTGGTTCTGGTCACCGACGCCACCGCGCCCGCAGGTTCAGACATTGACCAGTTCATTTTTGCCGGCAAACCCATATACTGTCGCGATGGCCGGTGCGTGGATGAAAACGGCACGCTCAGCGGTTCAGCGCTCACGATGATAGAAGCGGTACGCAACAGCGTCGAACATGCGGGGATCGCGCTGGATGAGGCGCTCAGGATGGCAACGCTTTACCCAGCCCGCGCTATCGGCCTGGACAAATATCTGGGAAGTATTGAAAGCGGTAAAGTCGCGAACCTGACCGTTTTTGATCGCAATTATCACGTTCTCAAAACTTTGGTTAACGGTAACGATACGTTGGCGGTGACAAAGAATTGACCTTATGAGAGTAATTTTTCATGACCATTGGCGGACAAGCGCAGATAGGGAATGTCGATCTGGTTAAACAGTTAAACAGCGCGATCGTGTACCGCCTGATTGACCAGCAAGGCCCCATCTCCCGCATACAAATCGCGGAACAGAGCCAACTGGCCCCCGCCAGCGTCACAAAAATCACTCGTCAGCTGCTGGAACGCGGATTAATCAAAGAGGTGGACCAGCAGGCCTCAACCGGCGGCAGACGCGCCATCTCCATTGTTGCTGAAACGCGCCCGTTTCATACCATCGCCGTGCGTCTAGGCCGCCATGACGCCACCATTGCGCTGTATGATTTGCAGGGGAAATCGCTGGCGGAAGAGCACTACGACCTGCCGGAAAAAACGCAGGAAACGGTGGAAGCCGCCCTGTTTGCAGCCATCGGTTATTTTCTGAATGATTATCAGCATCGAATCCGTGAGTTGATTGCCATTTCCGTGGCGGTACCCGGTCTGGTCGACCCGACGGCGGGCATAATCCGCTATATGCCGCATATCAGCGTCGACGACTGGCCGCTGGTCGAAAATATTCAACGCCATTTCCATGTCACCAGCTTTGTGGGTCATGATATTCGTAGTCTGGCGCTGGCGGAGCATTACTTCGGCGTAACGGTCGACTCGCCGGATTCGCTCCTGGTGCGAGTCCATCGCGGCGTCGGCGCCGGGATTGTGGTAAACGGACAGATTTTTCTCGGCAACAAGGGGAACGTGGGCGAAATCGGCCATATCCAGATCGATCCGCTGGGGGAGCGATGTCACTGCGGTAATTTTGGCTGTCTGGAAACCATTGTCTCCAATGCCGCCATCGAACATCGGGTGCAACACCTATTGCAGCAAGGCCACTCAGGCAAACTGACCGCGGATAACTGCACGATTACCGCAATCTGCAAGGCGGCCAACCGGGGCGACGCGCTCGCGCGCGAAGTCATCGAACACGCGGGGCTGCATCTGGGCAAAGCGGTCTCGATCGCCATCAACCTATTCAACCCGCAAAAAGTGGTGATTGCCGGAGAAATTACCGAATCCGCAAAAATCCTGTTGCCCGCCATTCAACGCAGCATTAACGCCCAGGTGCTGAAAGGCTTCAGGGATGATCTTCCCGTTGAGGTATCCGGCCTCAATCATCTTTCCGCGATCGGCGCCTTTGCGCTGGTGAAGCGCGCTATGTTAAACGGCGTGCTGCTGCAATACTTGCTGGAAACGCACTAAACGCCGTTTTTTCCATAAGGTCGGGTTATGGAATCATTAAAAATCCGGCGATTCCGCGGATGATATTTATCGATTATTCATTAAAAAGCCATGTAAATTATTCAAACATCATTCACATGGCTTTTTTCATTAGATGATATTGAATTCTTATCGCGTTTTGATGCTAAATCAGTGTCACTGATACAGCATTTGCCATCATTATGCAGAAAACGCGGCGTGCGCTATCGGCATCCGCGAATTGCATCTGATCAATTTGAAACATTCTTCGTCTGGTTAAACCGGCGAGCTTAGGGAGTTATCTATGTGTTCTATTTTCGGTGTGCTTGATCTGAAAACCGATCCTGTTGAAATGCGCAAAAAAGCGCTGGAATTGTCACGCTTAATGCGCCATCGCGGCCCTGACTGGTCTGGCATCTATGACAGCGAGCATGCCATTCTGGCTCATGAACGCCTGTCCATCGTTGACGTAAACACCGGCGCTCAACCGCTTTACAACGCAAAACGCACGCATGTTCTCGCGGTTAACGGTGAAATTTACAACCATCAGGAACTGCGTCAACAATACGCCGACCGTTATGAATTCCAGACGGGTTCCGACTGTGAAGTTATCCTGGCCCTGTATCAGGAAAAAGGCCCGGAATTCCTCGACGACCTGCGCGGTATGTTCGCGTTCGCGCTCTACGACAACGAAAAAGACGCTTACCTGATCGGTCGCGATCACCTGGGCATCATCCCGTTGTACATGGGCTACGATGAGCACGGAAACTTCTACGTCGCTTCTGAAATGAAGGCGCTGGTTCCCGTTTGCCGCACCATCAAAGAGTTCCCGGCCGGCAGCTACCTGTGGAGCAAAGATGGCGAAATCCGCGAATACTATCATCGCGACTGGTTCGATTATGACAATGTAAAAGATAACGAAACCGACGCCGATGCCCTGCGCGACGCGCTGGAAGAGTCGGTAAAAAGCCATCTGATGTCCGATGTGCCTTACGGCGTGCTGCTCTCCGGCGGTCTGGATTCTTCGGTTATCTCGGCCATCACGAAAAAATATGCCGCCCGTCGCGTCGAAGACGATGAACGCAGCGAAGCCTGGTGGCCGCAGTTGCACTCCTTTGCCGTTGGTCTGAAAGGCGCGCCGGACTTAAAAGCCGCGCAGGAAGTCGCCAACCATTTAGGGACGGTTCACCATGAAATTCACTTCACTGAGCAGGAAGGCCTGGATGCGATCCGCGATGTGATTTATCACATTGAAACCTATGATGTGACAACGATTCGCGCCTCTACGCCGATGTACCTGATGTCCCGTAAAATCAAAGCGATGGGCATTAAAATGGTGTTGTCCGGCGAAGGCTCCGATGAAGTGTTCGGCGGTTATCTGTATTTCCACAAGGCGCCTAACGCCAAAGAACTGCACGAAGAAACCGTGCGTAAATTGCTGGCGCTGCACCAGTATGACTGCGCCCGCGCCAACAAGGCGATGTCGGCCTGGGGCGTGGAAGCGCGCGTGCCGTTCCTGGATAAAAAATTCCTGGATGTGGCGATGCGCATCAACCCGCGCGATAAAATGTGCGGCAACGGCAAAATGGAAAAACACATTCTGCGCGAATGCTTTGATTCCTACTTGCCGCACAGCGTGGCATGGCGTCAGAAAGAACAGTTCTCCGACGGCGTGGGCTACAGCTGGATAGATACGCTGAAAGCGGTTGCCGCTCAGCAAATCAGCGACCAGCAGATGGAAACCGCGCACTTCCGTTTCCCGTACAACACGCCGACGTCCAAAGAAGGCTACCTGTATCGCGAAATCTTTGAAGAGCTGTTCCCGGTGCCGAGCGCCGCTGAATGCGTACCAGGCGGTCCGTCGGTCGCCTGCTCTTCGGCTAAAGCCATCGAATGGGATGAATCCTTCAAGAAAATGGACGATCCTTCAGGTCGCGCGGTGGGCGTACACCAGTCCGCATACTGATCGCGGTTTTTATTTTTATCGATGTAACGGGCCGCACAGGCCCGTTTTTTCTATTTGATTTATCAGAAAAGCGCCGTTTTTGACGCTTTTCTCACCAGACTGTTCATAAGCCAAACAAACGGCGCTTTGTCAGCGCTTTTCGGGAAAAAATTTGTTGACGCAATTAGGCCAACTACGCATAATGCGCCCCGCAACGCCGATGAAGGTGACGCGGAAAAGATGGCTACGTAGCTCAGCTGGTTAGAGCACAGCACTCATAATGCTGGGGTCACAGGTTCGATTCCCGTCGTAGCCACCATCTTTTGCGGGAGTGGCGAAATTGGTAGACGCACCAGATTTAGGTTCTGGCGCCGCAAGGTGTGCGAGTTCAAGTCTCGCCTCCCGCACCATGACTTTCACGGCTTGAAATAGCTTTTCAAAGCTTGATAATGGTTTTATCTATTGGGGTATCGCCAAGCGGTAAGGCACTGGTTTTTGATACCAGCATTCCCAGGTTCGAATCCTGGTACCCCAGCCATATTTAAGCGGCGATACTGAAGAGCATTTGTTGCGAAAGTATTGTTGCCCAGTTGGGGTATCGCCAAGCGGTAAGGCACTGGTTTTTGATACCAGCATTCCCTGGTTCGAATCCAGGTACCCCAGCCATCTATTTGATGATTAAAGATTTTTGTTGTAAGATAGCAAAAAAAGCAGTAAGATTTGGCTACGTAGCTCAGCTGGTTAGAGCACAGCACTCATAATGCTGGGGTCACAGGTTCGATTCCCGTCGTAGCCACCACATTTTTGGGGTATCGCCAAGCGGTAAGGCACCGGATTCTGATTCCGGCATTCCCAGGTTCGAATCCTGGTACCCCAGCCAAATAAAGCTGGTAAAACAGCAAGAAACGGGGCGGCAGTCGAAAGACGTCGCCCCGTTTCGTTATGCTGCCAGTCGCATCCGACCATACCCATTTGTTTGCAAATAATCCTGAAAACATCGCATTTCCCGGCATTGGCTTTGAACAAAAGTATTCAAAAGCCTATATTCGGCATAATTCATCGTTAAGGGATGACGACATGGGAGTTATTTTTGCCGATTTATGGAATGCTCATCCTGAAGTTAAAGGTGACGAAAATCCTTGCAGACGCAAAGACGGTCATAAAGCATTTGATGACCAATGCGCAATACGAATAGGAACGGCGTTGGCTCGATGTGGGTATGATGTATCAAACTCCGGGCAGAATTTTGTTGGCTCCATCCCAAAAGTAAAGGCCATATCCTACGAGCTGAAGAACTCGCCAATGCGCTTAAACAGCGCCCCTATCCCTGGCATTTTTCCTGCGGTCAAAGTTGATGTTAAAAACTTCGAACAGGTGCTTGGGGAACAGACTGGAATAATTTTTTTTAAGGATTATTGGCATCGAAGAAACGAATCTTTTGCCAACCGCTCAGGCGATCACATAGACCTATGGAATAGTTCACGTCTTACCTTACGCTCTAGTTATTTTCGTATTCAGTGGGGATTTAGCTGGGAAGGTCAATTCAGTGACTTTTTTGATGCAAAAGAAATCTGGTTTTGGAAAGTGATATGAATATAGTCAAAATGCTGCTTTTCATCTTGGTCGGAGCGGCACTCGGCGGCGCTATAATGTTCGCTCTTTTCCCACTGATTACACATTACCTTGTCGGCGCTATCCAGGGTGAAGATCAAATGTCGCTCAATGCCACAATATTTTTCGTTGGCCTGCCTTCATGCACTGTCGTTGGAGCCATAATTGGCGGCTCACTTGGTCGCCGCCAATTAAGACGCTGATTTACCAGACGGTCAGTCAGACATCCGAGATTACAGATTTGATCCACTATGGCGGTCGCCCGGCGCGCAACCGCCCCAACGGTTGCGGCGGACAGCCGGATCTACAGACCTATCGCATATTTCAACGCCCGCTGTTTCAGCGCGCCGGCTCGTTGCGCGGCCATCAAGGCCAGATTGCGCGCCACGTTCAGCGGAGGCAATGAATTGCTGAACGCGTTGTAGAATAAATCCATGCCGCTTTGCATCAGCAGGTTATCCGGCATGCGACGGCACTGATAGCGACGCAATATACGTTCCGAAGACCAATTCTCACCGGCGTCGCGGGCGTTGATCAGGATATCCAATAAGGCTTCCACATCCCGGTAACCCAGGTTCACGCCCTGCCCCGCCAGCGGATTGATGGTATGCGCCGCGTCGCCCAATAACACCAGTCCCGGTTGTACATACCGCTGCGCATGACGACGCACCAACGGGAACGATCCGGCAGCCCGCGCGTTAACGCTTCCCAGACGCTCGGGAAACGTAACGGCAATCTGTTTATCCAATTGCGCTAACGGCAAGGCCTGAAGCTGGCGGATGCGCTGCGGGCTGTCGTACCACACCAACGAACCCCAGCGCCCGAACAACGGCAGGAAAGCGCGCGGGCCGTCGGGGGTGAACTGCTGCCAGGTAACGTCCTGCTGCTGCGACGCCATCTCAACGCTAATCAGCATGCAGGACTGACGATACTGCCAGCCATTGACGCCGATTCCCGCCCACTGCCGCACCTGGGAGTTGGCGCCGTCAGCGCCGACCAGCAGCGTCGTCGTCAGACTCTGTCCATCATCCAGCGAAAGACGCCAGCCCTCCGCCGTGCGTTGCATGCTTTTCAACTTATTCGGGCAGTAGCATCGACAATGTTCAAGCTCGCGCAACGATGCCCATAACGCCAGCTGCAACACCCGGTTTTCCACCATAAAACCCAGCTCGGGCAAATGAATATCCGCCGCGTCGAAGACCACGCGGGCATTATCCCATTCCCAGGTTTCCAGGCGACGGTAAGGCGCGCTGCGCATCCGCTCAACCTGCGTCCAGGCGCCCAGTTGTCTCAACAGCGCGACGGACGCATAGCCGATGGCTGAAATACGCAGGTCCGGCGGACTATCGGCGGTAAAAGACGCCGGCGACTCATGTTCAATCACCGCGACCTGAAAACCATTCCGGGCAAGTCCTAATGCGGCGGCGGCGCCCACCATTCCGCCGCCGACGATGATCGCATCATAATGCATACTGGTTTCATCCCTAATTTGTCTGTACCCGTTATCTTGCAAGTTGCAGAGGCATTGGCCGCCTGTCCGCATCCGGCAATCTATAGGGTCTATGCTTAGTAACAGCAAAGAAAATACCTATCAGCAGTGTACTGGATTTCAAATGACTTTTTCACAAAAGCGCAGGGTTTATGAAACCGCCGCGCTTTTTTATAAAGATGAAACTTTGCGGACTCTGGTCACAACGGCAGCAAAAGATTACAATACGCGCCCCCAATAAAGGGAAAGCTTTCTTACCCGCACTGAGTAATGGCAAGTCGATGACAAAAAAACTGCATATTAAAACCTGGGGCTGTCAGATGAACGAATACGATTCATCGAAGATAGCCGACTTACTGGGAAGTACGCACGGTTATGAACTAACCGAGGTCGCGGAAGAGGCCGATGTTCTGCTGCTGAACACCTGTTCCATCCGTGAAAAAGCGCAGGAAAAGGTCTTCCATCAACTTGGCCGCTGGAAAGCGCTGAAAGAGAACAAACCAGATCTGATTATCGGCGTAGGCGGCTGCGTGGCGTCGCAGGAAGGCGCGCACATTCGTGAACGCGCGCACTACGTCGATGTCATTTTCGGCCCGCAGACTTTGCATCGCCTGCCGGAAATGATTAACCACGTGCAGGGTACCCGTAGCCCGATAGTGGATATCAGCTTCCCTGAAATCGAGAAGTTCGACCGGCTGCCGGAACCGAAGGCGGAAGGCCCGACGGCGTTCGTTTCCATCATGGAAGGTTGTAATAAATACTGCACCTACTGCGTCGTACCCTATACCCGCGGCGAAGAAGTCAGCCGTCCGTGCGATGACGTACTGTTTGAAATCGCACAATTGGCCGAGCAAGGGGTACGTGAAGTCAACCTGCTGGGGCAAAACGTTAACGCCTACCGCGGCGCGACCTACGACGGTGAAATCTGCTCATTCGCGGAACTGCTGCGTCTGGTGGCGGCCATCGACGGCATCGACCGTATTCGCTTTACCACCAGCTATCCGATTGAGTTCACCGACGACATCATCAGCGTCTATGAAGACACGCCGGAACTGGTCAGCTTCCTGCATTTGCCGGTACAAAGCGGCTCCGACCGCGTACTGAACATGATGAAGCGCAACCACACCGCGCTGGAATATAAGGCGATCATTCGCAAGCTGCGCAACGCGCGTCCGGATATTCAGGTCAGTTCCGACTTTATCGTCGGTTTCCCCGGCGAAACCCAGGCCGACTTTGAACAAACCATGAAGCTGATCGCCGACGTCAACTTCGACATGAGTTTCAGCTTTATCTACTCCCCCAGACCGGGTACGCCGGCGGCGGACATGGTGGACGACGTCTCGGAAGAAGAGAAAAAGCAGCGGCTGTACATCTTGCAGGATCGCATCACCCAGCAGGCGATGCAGTACAGCCGTCGTATGCAGGGCACCATCCAGCGCATTCTGGTGGAAGGCACGTCGCGCAAGAGCGTCATGGAGCTGTCGGGACGCACGGAGAACAACCGCGTGGTCAACTTCGAAGGCACGCCCGACATGATTGGTAAATTCGTCGATGTGGAAATCGTCGACGTTTACCCCAATTCATTGCGCGGCATCGTGGTGCGCACCGAAGATCAGATGGATCTGCGCGTACACGAGTCGCCGTCCGCGGTGATCGCCCGTACGCGCAAAGAAAACGAAATCGGCGTGGGCATCTATCAGCCTTAATCGTCGTCACGACAAGCGATATCTTCATTATGGGTGGCGTTGCCACCCATTGAGGTTGCTGACAAACCTTCCCAATCCCGTCATTCCCGCGGCAATAGGCGGGAATCTCCCCCTGAAACCGCAAACAGCCATCGGCTGATTCCCGCCTTCGCGGGAATGACGGGAGTGGGCCGCGGAGGAGGATCGTGGTGTATTATGAGCTTTGTCAGCAGATTGCTACTTGCGCCATTTGCCATTAGCGATAAATAATCCATACATGTGGCGCAGCGAAAACTGCGCTGTCTGATACAGGTCGTCACGCGGCCTGCCGCTAAAGCCAAAGAGGAATAATTTGAACGTAACGACAAAAGAGATCGCCCTTGAACCCGCAGATAACCAACGCCTGCTGAGCCTCTGCGGACCGTTTGACGATAACGTCAAGCAGTTGGAGCGCCGTCTGGGTATTGAAATCAATCGTCGGGATAACAAATTCAAGCTGGTAGGCAAAGCAGTCTGCGTTGATGCTGCGGCCGATATCCTGAAGCATCTGTATGTCGATACCGCTCCGGTGCGTGGCATCGTTGGCGACATTGAACCCGAGCAAATTCACCTCGCCATCAAAGAGTCCCGCGCGCTGGAGCAGTCTGCCGAAAGCGTTCCCGATTACGGCAAGGCGGTTAATATTCAAACCAAACGCGGCGTGATTAAACCGCGTACGCCCAATCAGGCGCAGTACATCGCGCACGTACTCGACCATGACATTACGTTTGGCGTCGGCCCGGCGGGGACGGGGAAAACCTATCTGGCGGTCGCGGCTGCCGTGGATGCGCTGGAGCGCCAGGAGATCCGCCGTATTTTGCTGACCCGCCCGGCGGTTGAAGCCGGCGAAAAACTGGGCTTTCTGCCGGGCGATCTAAGCCAGAAAGTCGATCCTTATCTGCGCCCGCTGTACGATGCCCTGTTTGAAATGCTGGGTTTCGAAAAGGTCGAAAAGCTGATCGAACGTAATGTGATCGAAGTAGCGCCGCTGGCCTATATGCGTGGCCGCACGCTGAACGATGCGTTTATCATTCTGGACGAAAGCCAGAATACCAGCATCGAGCAGATGAAAATGTTCCTGACCCGCATCGGTTTTAATTCCAAGGCGGTGATCACCGGCGACGTGACGCAGATTGACTTACCGCGCAACCAGAAATCGGGTCTGCGTCATGCTATTGAAGTGCTGGCCGACGTTGAAGAGATCAGCTTTAACTTCTTCAGCAGCGAGGATGTGGTGCGTCACCCGGTGGTGGCCCGGATCGTCAATGCTTATGAAGCCTGGGAAATCGCCGACCAAAAACGTAAAGACGCGCTGGCGGAACAACGTAAACGCGAGGCGCAATCGGCTTCGGAACAGGAACACAAATGAGTCAGGTCATCCTTGATTTACAAATCGCCAGCGAACAGGCCCAGGGATTGCCTGACGAAAAGGATTTTCAGCGCTGGCTGGAAGGGGTGTTGCCGCAGTTTCAGGCGGTCTCGGAAGTGACTATCCGCATCGTGGATGAAGCGGAAAGCCGGCATCTGAACCATACCTACCGGGACAAAGACAAGCCGACCAATGTGCTTTCATTTCCGTTTGAGGCGCCGCCGGAAGTCGAACTGCCCCTGCTGGGCGACCTCATCATCTGCCGTCAGGTGGTTGAACGGGAAGCCGATGAGCAGGAAAAGACGCGGGAAGAACATTGGGCGCACATGGTTGTCCATGGCAGTCTGCATCTGCTAGGGTATGACCATATCGAAGACAGCGAAGCCGAAGAGATGGAAGCGCTGGAAACGGAAATCATGCAAAATATGGGATATGCCGACCCCTATCTTGCAGAAAAAGACAGCTTTACTGAATAATAGGCTGCCGCGTTTGCTATCAAGGGAAATCGTCCGCAAGGGCGTTTTCCCGACAACCCTTGATATCACCGCGATTCTGCCCTCAGCCGCAATAATGAAATCATTCTGGATTACAAACTATTTTCACGTCAGTCAGGCTGCACCATTCTTCCCGACCTGCTGATTACGATTCATTAACATGAGAGATATTAATTAAAACGCCATGAGCGACGACCATTCTCAAAACAGCGATAGCCCCAGTCCCAAAAAGGGTTTCTTTTCTTTAATCCTCAATCAGCTTTTTCACGGCGAACCGAAAGATCGCAACGATCTGCTGGCGCTGATCCGTGATTCCGAACAGAACGATCTGATTGATCCGGAAACCCGGGATATGCTTGAAGGCGTAATGGATATCGCCGAGCAACGCGTACGCGACATCATGATCCCGCGTTCGCAGATGATTACTCTGAAGCACAACCAAACGTTGGAAGAGTGTCTGGACGTCATTATCGAATCCGCGCATTCCCGCTTCCCCGTCATCAGCGAAGATAAAGACCATATCGAAGGTATTCTGATGGCCAAGGACTTGCTGCCTTTTATGCGCAGCGATTCCGAGCCCTTCAGCATGGATAAAGTGTTGCGCTCCGCCGTCGTCGTGCCGGAGAGTAAACGCGTCGACCGGATGTTGAACGAATTCCGCTCCCTGCGTTATCACATGGCAATCGTGATTGACGAATTCGGCGGCGTGTCCGGACTGGTCACCATCGAAGATATCCTTGAGTTAATCGTTGGCGAGATTGAAGACGAATACGACGATGAAGAAGATCGCGATATCCGTCAGCTCAACCGCCAGACCTATACCGTGCGCGCGCTTACCGATATCGAAGACTTCAATGAAGCCTTCGGCACGCAGTTCAGCGATGAAGAGGTCGATACCATCGGCGGTTTAATCATGCAGTCTTTCGGACATTTGCCTGCTCGTGGAGAAACCATTGAGATAGAAGGTTATCTGTTTAAAGTTGCGATGGCCGACAGCCGACGCATTATCCAGGTACACGTCAGAATTCCTGACAACGCGCCCCAACCTCAACTGGAAGACTAATTTACCAATGGCTCTCGCCTCTTTTCTTCAACGCCAGCAGGTTCGCGCCCTGCTGGCGCTTTTGTTCGGCGCCTGCGGCACGCTGGCGTTTTCTCCCTTTGACTTCTGGCCGGCCGCGCTTATCGCCCTGATGGGATTGCTGGCGCTGACCCTGAACCGCAGCGTGCGCCAGTCAGCCTGGATTGGCTTTTGTTGGGGCCTTGGCCTGTTCGGCAGCGGCGTAAACTGGGTGTACGTCAGCATTGCCCAGTTCGGCGGCATGCCCGAAGCCATCAATATCGGGCTGGTGCTGCTGCTGGCCGCCTATCTGGCGCTCTATCCTTTGCTGTTTTCCGCGCTTATGGCGCGGCTGTGGCCGAAAACCACCTGGTGGCGACTGGCTATCGCTTCGCCGGCGCTCTGGCAACTGACGGAGTTTCTGCGCGGATGGGTACTGACCGGTTTTCCGTGGCTACAATTCGGCTACAGCCAGATTGACGGCCCGCTGAAAGGGATCGCGCCGTTGCTGGGTATCGACGCCATTACTTTCCTGCTGATGGGCATCAGCGGCCTGCTGGTTTTCGCTCTGCATCAGCGCCGCATCGGGCCGGCGGTTATCGCCATCGCCATGCTGGCGCTGCCGTGGCCGCTGCGCAATCTTCACTGGTTCAATCCGCTGCCCGAACGCGCGGTGAATGTGGCGCTGGTGCAGGGGAATATCCCCCAGGAACTGAAGTGGAATTCGGATCAACTGCTGGACACGCTGAGAATTTATCTCGACAACAGTCTGCCCTATATGGCTAAAGCACCGATTATCATCTGGCCCGAATCCGCCATTCCTGATATCGAAAGCCGCCAGGGCGCTTATCTTTCCCAAATAGACGATATTCTGCGCAGAGAGCATAGCAGCTTGCTCACCGGCATCGTTGATTCACGGCGTAACGGTTCGCAATATGACGTTTACAACAGCATTATCGTGCTGGGCGATCAAACGCCTTATCATTATCCAACCGCCAATCGCTACAACAAGCATCACCTGGTTCCTTTCGGCGAGTTTGTTCCTCTGGAAACGCTGTTGCGTCCGCTGGCGCCGCTATTCGATTTGCCGATGTCCTCCTTCAGCCGCGGCCATTACCTTCAACCGCAGTTAAACGTTAGCGGCTATAAGCTGACCGCGGCCATCTGTTATGAAATTATTCTTGGCCATCAGATGCGGGACAACTTCCGCGAAGACACCGATATGCTGCTCACCATCTCGAACGACGCCTGGTTCGGCCATTCCATCGGGCCGTGGCAGCATTTCCAGATGGCGAGGATGCGCGCGCTGGAGCTGGGGCGCCCGCTGGTTCGCAGCACCAACAATGGCGTAACGGCCGTGATTGCCGCTGACGGCGCCATCAGCGCCAGCCTGCCGCAGTTTACCCGCGCGGTGCTGGATGCGCAGGTCGTCCCCGCCTCTGGGCTTACGCCTTATGCCCGTTTCGGCTCCTGGCCGCTGTGGATCATCACGCTGCTAGGCGGTTTTACCGCCGCTGCCTTCAGTTTCCGCCGTCGTTAATCCCTTCCTCTCAAGCTAACGGCATGTTAACGCATGCCTTTAGTTATTTATGGCATGATCTTTGCCTGTTAAATATATTGTAAATGGTTGTCTCAACGTTTTTTTATCGTTTCGCTCAGCAATGGCACATTTTTAGGGCAACGAATGCACCAATTTAGCGCGTAACGGTTTTGTTGCCATTATTCGGTGCAGAGCGGGTCGCAAAAAACAAACATTTATGCATCAAACCATTTACAATGAGCTATTTTTTAACAGTATACGTCGTTACTTCGCTCTTTAGCGGTGCATGATTTTTGTACCGAGGAAGTCTCTGAACGTCATCATTAATTTAGCAGCACAACTTTAGCGCCATCACTAAAGCGCCATCACTACAGCAAAGGAGTTCAAACATGCAAATGCGTAAACTGGCACTATCACTGCTTCTACTTGGTACCTCAGCCAGCCTGGCCCAGGCGGAAGATCTGGCTGGCACGCTGAAAAAAGTAAAAGATAATGGCGTTATCGTTATCGGCCATCGTGAATCGTCAGTGCCTTTCTCTTACTACGATAACCAGCAAAAAGTTGTCGGCTACTCTCAGTCTTATTCGGATAAGATCGTCGAGGCAGTAAAGAAAAAGCTGGATGCGCCTAACCTACAGGTCAAACTGCTGCCCATTACCGCACAAAATCGCATTCCCCTGTTGCAGAACGGCACCTACGATCTGGAATGCGGTTCAACCACCAACAACCTGGAACGGCAGAAACAAGCGGCTTTCTCGAACACCATTTTCGTTGTCGGCACCCGTCTGTTAACGAAAAAAGATTCCGGTATTAAAGATTTCCCGGATCTGGCGGGAAAACCGGTGGTGGTCACCTCCGGTACAACGTCTGAAATCCTGCTGAATAAGATGAATGACGAGAAAAAACTGAATATGCGCATCATCAGCGCTAAAGATCATGGCGACTCTTTCCGCACGCTGGAAAGCGGACGCGCCGTCGCCTTTATGATGGATGACGCGCTGCTGGCGGGCGAACGCGCCAAAGCCAGAAATGCGGCTCAGTGGGATATCGTCGGCACGGCGCAGTCGGAAGAAGCCTACGGCTGTATGCTGCGTAAAGACGATCCGCAGTTCAAGCAACTGGTTGATGAAACCATCGCTGAAGTACAAACCTCCGGCGAAGCCGAAAAATGGTTTGATCGCTGGTTCAAACAACCGATCCCGCCAAGAGATCTCAATTTGAACTTTGAACTTTCCGATGAATTAAAAGCCCTGTTCAAAGCGCCGAATGATAAGGCGTTTGACTAATTAGTCATGCATGACGTTAAGGGCGGGATTGCCTGCCCGATGATTGCTGATTCGCGGTAGAGACAGACGAATATGCGATGGTCGTTCCCCATCGCATATCAATATCCAATAGATTTTGAGATGCGAGAAACGGTACCGAGAAAATTCGCTGGCGCTTACCTGGTAAGCAGTTAAACCAGTGACGCATCGGCCAATACCAACGCGCCTGCAACTTGAAAGATTATGGGTAATACGCCGCTCATCAATCTTCAGGGTAGCCTCGCTACCCTTTTTTACCGGAGTTTGTTATGTCAATAGATTGGAACTGGGGCATATTTTTACAAGAGGCCCCATTCGGTAATACTACCTATCTGGGGTGGATATTGTCCGGCCTGAAAGTGACGGTCGCCTTGTCCATATGCGCCTGGATTATTGCGTTTTTAGTCGGATCTTTATTTGGTATTTTACGTACCGTCCCTAACCGTTTTCTGGCGGGAATTGGTACCTGCTACGTTGAGTTATTCCGTAACGTACCGCTGATTGTACAATTTTTCACCTGGTATTTGGTGGTGCCGGAACTGTTGCCAACCGATATCGGCATGTGGTTTAAAGCGGAACTCGATCCCAACATTCAGTTCTTCTTATCCTCCATGATCTGTCTGGGCCTGTTTACCGCGGCTCGCGTGTGCGAACAGGTGCGCGCAGGCATCCAGTCTCTGCCGCGCGGTCAACAGGCCGCGGGGCTGGCGATGGGGCTGACGCTGCCGCAGACCTACCGCTACGTGCTGCTTCCCAACGCTTACCGCGTGGTCGTGCCGCCGTTGACGTCGGAAATGCTTAATCTGGTCAAAAACTCCGCCATCGCCTCCACCATCGGTCTGGTGGATATGGCTGCTCAGGCAGGCAAGTTGCTGGATTACTCCGCCCACGCGTATGAGTCTTTCACCGCGATTACCCTGGCCTATGTCGGTATTAATGTCATTATTATGATGATCATGCAGGTAGTTGAGAAGAAAACCCGTTTGCCGGGCAATATGGGGAGCAAATAATTCATGTATGAATTTGACTGGAGTTCCATTGCACCTAGTCTGCCCTATCTGCTACAGGGCATGGTGATCACGCTTAAAATTACCGTTACCGCGGTCATTGTCGGTATTATCTGGGGAACCATTCTGGCGGTAATGCGGCTTTCACCGTTCAAACCGATAAGCTGGTTCGCCAAACTGTACGTCAACACGTTCCGTTCCATACCTTTGGTCATGGTATTGCTGTGGTTCTATCTGGTGGTGCCCAGCTTATTGCAAAATGTGCTCGGCCTTTCGCCAAAGACGGATATTCGATTAATCTCAGCGATGGTTGCCTTCTCGTTATTTGAAGCCGCCTATTATTCTGAGATTATCCGAGCGGGCATACTCAGCGTGTCTCGCGGGCAATCATCGGCGGCACTGGCGCTCGGTATGACCCACTGGCAATCGATGAAGCTGGTGATCCTGCCGCAGGCATTCCGCGCAATGGTACCCCTGCTGCTGACGCAGGGCATCGTCCTGTTCCAGGATACGTCGCTGGTTTACGTGCTTAGCCTGGCCGATTTCTTCCGTACCGCCTCGATGATTGGGGAACGCGACGGAACACAAATTGAAATGATCCTATTTGCCGGATTTGTTTATTTTATTATCAGCATCAGCGCATCAATGCTGGTCAGTTACCTGAAAAAAAGGACGGTTTGATGATTTTCCTGAAAAATGTTTCTAAATGGTATGGTCAATTTCAGGTGCTAACCGACTGCTCCACGGAAGTCAAAAAAGGTGAGGTAGTCGTAGTTTGTGGCCCTTCCGGCTCCGGTAAGTCCACCTTGATCAAAACCGTTAACGGCCTGGAACCCATTCAAAAGGGCGAGATTGAAGTCAACGGCATCATCGTTAACGACAGAAAAACCAATCTGGCCCAGTTACGCTCAAAAGTCGGCATGGTGTTCCAACACTTTGAGCTGTTCCCTCACCTGTCCATTATCGACAACCTGACGCTGGCGCAGGTAAAAGTCTTGAGGCGCAACACTGAGGAATCGCGCGCTAAAGGGTTAAAGCTGCTGGAACGCGTGGGATTGAGCGCTCAGGCAAACAAGTTCCCCGGCCAACTGTCCGGGGGACAACAGCAGCGTGTCGCCATTGCCCGCGCGCTGTGCATGGACCCTATCGCGATGCTGTTCGACGAACCGACCTCGGCGCTTGATCCGGAAATGATCAACGAGGTGTTGGACGTTATGGTGGAACTGGCGCAGGAAGGGATGACCATGATGGTGGTGACGCATGAAATGGGCTTTGCCCGCAAGGTTGCGCATCGGGTCATTTTTATGGATGAGGGAAAAATCATTGAAGATACGCCGAAAGACGAATTCTTCAATAATCCCAAGTCCGACCGCGCCAAAGACTTCCTGGCGAAGATCCTGCACTAATCCCATAAGAATAAGGGCTAGCCGCCGCCAGCCCTTATTCTCTCGTCTGAGAGTTCTTGCCGAACGCCGCGCGCGCCACTAAAGAAAACGATATATATCCTGTAGGCTGGCGCAATGCAATTTTTTGAGCGCTTTCTGCCGCAGAGCATAAATCGTCTTGATGCTTTTATGTTTTTCCTCTGCGTCCTGTTTAGCCCGATAGCCGGAGAGTAAGTTGATGAAGGCCTCCATCTGACAACGCGCCAGCCGGGATTTCATCCTGTTCGCCATGATCATCCTGTTATTGCTGATGCGATCATTTAAATAATAACCAAGCTGTCGGACCGTACAGTTCACAGAAATAAAGCGCTGAGGATCTATATTTTTATAACACAACGTCAACAGCGACAGCATATTATCCTTTCCTATTATGGTAATCCTCTGCTGATTCAAGTAACGAGAATTTTTAGTATCTGAGAAAAATCGAAGAAAAACGCATAAATCATTAATGTTCTGCAAAACAAAAATAAAACGGTCGGCCTGCGGCCAGAGAAATAATGGCGGTTGGTTTTCATCGCCTGCGGCTAAAAACAGCGATACCGGATAATAGATCACATCGCTATCTGTGCTGATTTTTTCGCTAAACACATGCTTAATCGCCTCGTAATAATAATAACACGATGTAAAGACCATTATTTTTTTCCGACGCATAAGCCCCTCTCCGAAATAATTCAGAAAAAATCAAAATGAAAAAAAACAGAACCATGGCGCAGCCTGGCCGTGCCTTATTATTGATAACTCAGTTTGAAATTCACCGCCGCGCTATAACTTCCCGGCGTTAACGTCATACCACGAATTCGTTCTAGTCTGGCGTTAAAGTTTAATACGTTATCGCCAGCGTAAAGCGGGAGCCAGCCGGTACCGTCATTAAGCGGAATGCTTTGATCTTGATAATAAATGCCGATGGCGACCCCGCGCGCAACGGATGCCGGATTCAGCGCCAGCCGCCCTGGCAATGCCGCCTCTTCCGTACCCAAAAAGCTGACCGCGACGCTCTGCATGGTTTGCGTGCTGCATCCGGTCAGTTGAATGGAGAAATCATGCCGGACGCCATAACCATTGACCTCCAGATCCCGTTTTGACTCCTCGCCCAGATCCACGGCGATATTTTCAGAATCGGGGCTTAACACGCACGGCGAATCAACGACCCGGACATGAACCCTGACGTCGTAGTTATTCTCGAACCGTGCGCCGCGCCCCGGATTTAACGCTGCGGCTTGCGCCTGCGACTGGATAGCCGTCATACCCAGCGCCAACAGGATATAGGTCATACGCCGGGATACCGTCTGTCTGTTTTCTTTCATCGCCGATGGCCTCAGTTATAGTTAAAGCGCAGAACGATATATTTCTCCACGTCGCCGGTAACGGCCGGCCCTGAAGCATACAAACTGGCTGAATATCTTTTTTCCACCGTACCGCTGGCCGACGTCAGGTTATTGATGAAGGTGACAAATTCATTAAACGGAATGCCGTTGCCCGATGACTCTTCATTAATTTTTAGCGTCGATCCATTTCCCATATCCATCCCGTCGATGCCGACCGGCGCGTTCCCTTTTGTCGCGGTATCAAAGTTAATGGTCAAATTAAAGCCCAGTCCGCAATCCTCTCCGCCGTCGGTTGAGGCGCTGATCTGAAAACCCTGTTTAGCCAGTAACCCGGCGGACGCGTCCGGCCATGACTGGATAGTCCCGAAATCAATGTTGTTATCGGGCGAAACATGGACCTGCGCCGAGCACTGGATCACATCAATATTCTTTAATCCGGACAGCGTAAACTGATAGTTGCCGCCGGGATTCTTGTTGATGCCCAACTCGCCGTCCACCTGAAATACCGACAGGGAGTCAACGCCATAGCTGGCGTTGCTCATATCGCCGATCTTTTCCAGATACACCTGCACCGTCACCGGCAACATAGTCGGATTACTCGGCGGCAAACTCCCCGACGGACCGGGATAAACAAACATGCCGGTCGAGACGCGCGAGCTGCTCGTGCCGCCGCCGGTGACCACGCCCAAATCCTGGCCGTTATAGATAATGCCGATACCAATTCCCGTCCCAATCACCGCACCGTAAGGGTTAGGATAAAAAAACGAGTATTCCCCGTTCGGCTTCTTGTTTTTATAAGCCCAACAGGCCAGGTTGCGGCTATAGGTTTTCGAGGTCCACAGACGGCTGCCTATCGGCAGCGTGGATGGGATTTTCATCGCCCCGATGTTTTCATAATCCGCAACCGGTCCGGAAGTCGTATCCTTATGGCACTCCAATGCGGCGACATTGAAAGCCGGCAGAAACAGAGAAGCGGCCAGCAATCCCCCGCCAAATAGCTTCGTAATAGCGATCATCATGCACGCTCTTTTATCAGTTAGTTTTTCTGTTCGACCGCGCAGGTATTCTGCCGGCATACAAAATGCAATTCCGGATGGCCGCCGTAATCATTGACATAATACAAATAGAAATCCTGTACCGATGAATCGGCGACATTGATATTCATTACCGATTTGGGCTCGACCATAAAGGCTTTGTCATTCAGCAACTGCTGCGGATTGCGGCTCTTTTCTTTTGACTGCTTAAGAATATTGCTGACCGTAATAAAATAGGGCGTGGGGTTCTCCACAATAAACTGCTTACCGGCTTTTTTAATCTTTAACCGGGTTTGCCAGATATCATTGCGGGCCGGTTTTATCGCCGACGGGCGATAAAAGACCTTAATTTCCGACTGTACGGCAATCTGCAACACATTATCCTTTTCCGGCTTTGGCGGAATTTCACGGACATTCAGATAAAACAACGATTCCCGATCCTGCGGCAACTTATCGACGCCCGTGGTTTTCACCACGCGAATCAGCGTGCGCCCGCCCGCTTCAATACGTTGCAGCGGCGGTAACACCGTAAACGGCGCCGAAATCTTTTTATGATCTTTATCCGCCAGCCAGCTTTGCGCCAAAAAGGGATTTTTGCCGTTTTCATTAATCAAAGTTACCGTAGACGACTGCTCCGCCCCGTCGAAAATAACCCGGGTACGATCAAGATTAATCGCGGCCTGTGCAACAGGAAGAGATAAAAGGCCGCCGGCAAGTAATAATCCCGGCAACAAATAATAACGACGTTGGTTCATTTACTTTTCTCCGTTTAATTCTGTCGTTGCCGACAGGGACCGGCAAGGCAATAACAACTGCGCCAACTCATTGAATTTTTCCGGCAGCGTAAACCGGCACTGCGTCTTTCCGTTCCACTGAACCGACAATGTTTCATTTTCCGACACGCCGGTTAAATACGCCTGACCACCATCGGTCACCATAGCGACTTCGCGTCCGCGCTGGCTTCTGATTGTCGAGGCAAAAGGCGGATTGCGTCCGTCAGGCAGCGTGATCACGCCGAGCGCCTTGCCGCCGCTGACCACATCAAATTTGCGATAGCCGATCGCCCCTTCGGTCAGGGTTCCCTGAATAATCGTCGTATTGGCTTCGATATTATTCGGCAGATGCCGTACGTCGACCCGAGTCGAGAGATCGTAGTAGCTGCTGGCGCCGGCAATGACCGCCACGCCATAGTCATTGGTGACCACGCTGCCGTCGGCGAAAGGCACGCCGGCTACCCCATCCGTATCAACCATGATACGCGTGCCGCCGCCGGCGCCTTTCTGATGCGCGGCGATGCCATGCCGGGTTGCCGTCACGCCGCCGCGCATCGAGCCATTCAAATAGGTGTAGCCGCTCTGCTGCCAGGAAAAACCGAGGCTGGCGTTGTGGGAAGACGCGACATGATGATAATTACCGCTGATATAGGCCTTCTCCGTCTCCTCATAGCGCGTACTCAGATCCCAGGAATTATGCTGATCCTGCTGATTGCTGTAAGTCAGCATCTGCGACATTTTGCCGTTGTAACTGCCCAGGCTATAGCCCACGCGTTCCCGGTCACGCAGCGGAATCGAAAAATTGAGGTAGATACTGTCATCCTGTCTGCCGTAAAACATCGTGCGCCAGGCGGACACGCCGGCCGAAATGCCTTTAACCGGACCGATATCCAGATACTTGTTCAGCGAAACGCCATAGCGGTTCTGCTGCCGGGCATCCCAGAACGTCTGCCGGGTATAGGACAGATAGGAGGAGAGTCCGTCCAGCCAGGGGCTTTCGTCGTCAAAGCTTTTCGACAGCGTAATGGTGTAACGTTCTTTCTCGCTACGGCTATCGCTCTCATTATTCAGCGCATACAGATACTGAGACATCCCCATGAAGGTTTTTTCGGAAAAGCGATATCCGGCAAAACTGACCTGTCCATTGATGGACTCAAAACGCTTGGACCAACTGAGCGAAAATGAATGTCCCTTCTGTGCCGGTTTATTGGGTAAACTCGCCCGCGACTGGGTAATATCCGCCGACAGCGCCCCCAGCAGATAGAGATTACGTCCCAGCCCCGCCGACCATGATTGATAACTGTCGGCCAGCGTCGTCCCGCCATATAACGACCAGGCATTGGATATCCCCCAGGAAAACTCGCCGGACGAAAACGCCGGTCCCTGAGCATGATGATCGGTATCCGACGGCCGCCCCGCGGACACTTTGTATTGGATATGTCCCGGACGGGTCAGATAGGGCAAGCTGGCCGCCTCGGTCTGAAACGTTGATACTGAGCCGTCTTCCTCCGTGATCCGCACTTCCAGCGTACCTGTGACGCCGCTTTTGAAATCCTGAATGGCAAACGGCCCGGCCGGCACCGTCGTTTCATAGACCACGCGCTTATCCTGCGTCACCGTGACCGTGGCGTTGGATTTGGCCACGCCGCGGATCTCCGGGGCATACCCTCTCAGCGCCGGCGGCAACATCTCCTCATTGCTCGCCAGGCTGACCCCGGTGAAACGAATGCTGTCGAACAGGTTAGTGTTCTGGTACATCTCGCCCAGGCCGAGATCCGCGGACATCAGCGGCAGCGGGCGATAGGCATAAAACTGATCCCAGGAAAACGCATCGTTACGCGCGTTACGGCTTTTGTTCAGCAAATAACGATAATCGGCGCGGTAGCGCCAGGCGCCCAGATTAAAACCGGCGGTGCCATAGCCGCCCAGATACTGGGATGTGCCTGCTCTCCCCCGATCGCGGCGCAGATTGCCCGTCAGGTTATAGTCCAGCAACAGCCCGTTGATCCCCTGATCCCACTGCTCGGGCGGCGTCCAGTTGTTATCGGTATATTTCAGCCATGCCTGGGGAATGGTGATGTTTAACTCCCCCATGCCGATTTGGTTGGACATTTTCACCCCGGAAATCGCGGTCAGATCCGCGCACCGACCATCCTGCGACCAGACGATGCGATCCGTTGCTTCAGCCTTGATGGCGAATTTATTGACTATCTCAGGTTCGAGACACAGCGCGGACGACTTGCCCTCAGCCCCGGCGGCGAGATAACGCACCGGGCGCTGTTCAACCGCCCGGCCATTAATCTTGATGTTCAGCAAATACTCGCCGGGAACCACATAGTCCGGGTCGGAGAAACGGCTGAGATCAATTTCATTTTGTTCATCAATATCCAATACGCTGATATTAAATTCCGTCGCCTTACCCTGTTGGGTAAAAAAGGAAATAAAAAAAAGAATAAAAAGATTCGTTCTCTTTGCTTCCTTTATTTTTCCCGCACGCAACAGATTCATCATGAATATATACCAACGTGTTTTTTATTAATTAGCGTAAATAAATGAAATTAATCATATGAAACGTGAACATCGCCCACCTTATTTCCGGCTTAAGTATTTTCATGCCGGAAACAAGCTGAACAATATATCGCCCTCCTCCAGCTGGAATGAATTGGGCATCCTTTCCCTGCTTCATCTCTTACTGGTAAGAAATCACGAAGTTGGCGGAACTTTCAAAAGAACCCGTTTTCACTTCCGTCGCATTGGCTATTTTTTCCACATAGGAACTGAAGGTGAAGACATTATCGCCATTCGCCAGGTTATAATCGCTTACCGCCGGCGTTGTACCGTCAAAAGCAATCGCTTCGCCGGAATATTTAACAATAATACCGGCACCGGCCGCAGAGCCGTTCAGCGCCAGCATTTTGTCATTACCCGTTACGGTGCCGCCGGCAAATGTCACGTTCGCCGTATTGGATGTTTCAATTGAGCAATCTTTCAGCGTGATATCAAAACTTTTAACTTCCGAAGTACCGCCGCTCTCCAGCACAATCTTGCTGATGTCGCCAAACTCGACGCTTTGCTGTAAATCATCCTGAGATACAGAACAAGGGGTATTAACGATATTGCCCTTGAAAGTGACGGTGCCATTATGGCTATCAAGCGCCTGCGCGCCGGAAGCCATTGCGCAAGTTGCGGCAACGATAGTGACCAATGCGATTTTTGATAATTTCATGTGTTTATTCCCGCTTTTTGATTGAAATAATTAAATGTCTTACTCAATACCTGCCGAAGAGGGATAAAACGCCATTGTCCTGGCGCGCTCTCCCCATTCCATCGGTGCGTTCATTTGTTGTCAGCAAGGTCGACGACAGCATCCAATCGCTGTCTTTCCACACTTTTTGCATGATTCGCGCAAATTAAGCGCCACTCATGCGAGTTTCGGTGGAAATTATCATCAGATGAACGGGGAGCAATATACCTACCAATGTTGATCTCAGGCAAATATATTGATTACATTATTATTTTTTAGATTTTATTTTTTATATATATTATTTTATAGATTTTTATTCTGTTTATTTAGGTTTTTACATTTTTATCGCATCATGAACGAGATAACGGGATACGGCTAAAGATATTTATCTTTCGACAATAGCCGCAGATGATAAAAAACGTGCGATTTATCGCTTTATATATAATTACCGATGCAAAAAACATGCTGAATTATTCACTTTTATCTTTTCCTGGTTAAGATATGAATAGCGGATAAGAATTGTTAATCGCGATAAAAAAGAATTAAGATACAGAATGATTCAAAATACTCTTTGACAAGAAAGTGTTAAATTTTTAGACTGTTTTTTAAATCCTGCATTACCATATAGACATAAATCTTTAATTCATGTCTCTATAGAGCATCTATATATGGTTTATTTAATTAATAAATTGGTTATTTTTAGCGAAAAAGACAGCGCTATTTCATGGGTTAATCGCCAGGAAGAGGCCACATCATTAAGTCTCCCCATCGCCAAACTCTTAAAGACCCTGCTCAATAATCCCGCAGTCACATTGAGCAAAGACTTTCTTCTATCCGCCGTACTGGAAGAAAATTCCTTGTCTCCGTCAATGAATAATCTCAACAATTATATTTCTCTGTTAAGAAAAACCTTACGGGAATATGACCTTGCCGATTTGCTCATGACGGTTCCCAAAGTCGGGATCGTGTTCAACACGACGGATATCGAAATAGTATGCGATGAAACACTCTCCCCCAAGGTGGCGGACGAGGTTTTCAAACCGGTCAACAGCAAGTGGAAGGAGTACTGGGGCTATGCGGTTTTTATCGGCGGCGGGATCCTTGTCGCGCTGATCCTGTTGGTGAGCGGTATCATATCCAGCGATTTCCCCGACAAGGAAACGTTCAGAGACTTCACTATAAAAGACTGTCGATTATTCTATCTGGACGATGATCTTTCTCCCGGTGATTTTCCTAAAAAATACAGCAATCTTTGTGAAGAAAACGCCAGAGTTTATTATTACTCAAGAAATATTACCTTACCTAATATTATCACGAGGGAAGAAAAGATTATTTTTGCCTGCAAAAAAGAAGGAAAAAGGTGTTCAACCTATGTCTACATTAAAAGTTAAACCGACTTTTATTATTACGGCGGCTGCCGTCCTTGTAATTTTAACATTAACACTTACTTATCATTACACTCATTTAACAGAAAAAATCTTTATGTGCCGGGCAGAGATCAATAGCAGCATAAAAAACGGTCAGGCCGTGATTGTTAAGAGCTACATTTTAAACTTTTACCTGGGGAAACAAGGGAAAGGATCGATAGCGCTGCACGGTATTTATATCAACGTAGGCCAACCGTCCAACATCATCGAGCGAACGATGATGTTTGATTATAGTTGGAACAATAATTACCTACTGATGAAAAACATCACCATGTATAAAAATCCCGTGGATACCGCCCCCGACGATGCGACGCCATTCAGCCAAAATGAAGTGGTCAAGTTTGAAATGCTGACGGATAAAACTTATCTGGTCAGTTCTTTCAGACCCAGCTTCGCCTGTAACATCCGTTAGTCACGCCGCGATCCGATAAGCGCAGGGGCAGTCCGTTGCGCGGCTTTATCCCTTCGATTGAAGCGATTACGGCTGAAACGGCTGGCGCTGAAACAGATCGTGTGAACATTTAGGGCAAAGCGGCAAAACCTCCGGCGTATAAAACGCCATGTGATAATGGCATTTCTCGCAGACCAGATTGCCTAACCCGACGACATCGCCGCTGTGATAAACGCCGTGATGGCTGACATCCTTAAAAAGTTCGTGCCACTCCAACTGCGTTTTGTCGGTAATATCCGCCAGTTCCTGCCAGAGACTCTCCTTAATCACGCGCATAAAAACGCTGTCGGTAAATTCATTCCGACTTTCATCATAGCTGCGCGCAAACTCCTCCAAATCCCGCTGAACAGCCTGAATCACCTGTTCGCTCTCTTGTTGCGTAAGCTCTGAGCCTTGCTGCAACGTTTCCCGGGCGCGCCGCACGATATCATCGATATCGCGCTCCCCCTGATCCAGCCGGGCGGCGACTGAAGCCATTAACTCGCGGTAGTAGCGGGCGACTTTACTCATGCTTCCTCCTGGCGATGCCGGTTGCAATTAAGAGACCTTGTTCCTTCCAGACGTGAACCCTTTCCAAACCAGTCGGTTCTCGCGCTCCTTTTATTTTCAGACCGTCGACAAACCTATTCCCTTATCGCCGCTCTGCGGGCGTTGTCTGCGCCCCTTTATTTTAGACTATTTCATTTTCACGCCCCGGAAGACGGCGATATTTGCGTGATTTTCATTCGTTTTCATATCACAGATCAGAAATATTCCTCAGCCGGGTACAGGGTGTTGTTGCCTCAGGCGCTTATCAGCTATGCTATGCGGATCATTTGTTATGAATCAGAACAGGCTACTGACTGTAGTAGTTCGTCGACTTAATAGGGACCCCTGGCAGCCATGCAAGAGCAATACCGCCCAGAAGAGATAGAAGCGCACGTCCAACTTCACTGGCAAGAGAAGCAGACATTCAAAGTGACCGAAGAGCCTGGCAAGGAAAAGTATTACTGCCTTTCCATGTTGCCCTACCCTTCTGGCCGTCTACATATGGGACACGTCCGTAATTACACCATCGGCGACGTGATCTCCCGCTATCAACGCATGCTGGGTAAAAACGTGCTACAGCCCATTGGCTGGGATGCGTTCGGTCTGCCCGCCGAAGGCGCCGCCGTCAAAAACAACACGGCCCCCGCCCCCTGGACTTACGCCAATATCGAATACATGAAAAACCAGCTCAAACTGCTGGGTTTTGGCTACGACTGGGATCGCGAAGTCGCCACCTGCAAACCCGATTACTATCGCTGGGAGCAGTGGTTTTTCACCAAGCTGTATGAGAAAGGCTTGGTCTACAAGAAAACCTCTGCGGTGAACTGGTGTCCGAACGACCAGACCGTACTGGCCAACGAACAGGTGATTGACGGCTGCTGCTGGCGCTGCGATACCAAAGTCGAACGCAAAGAAATTCCGCAGTGGTTTATCAAAATTACCGATTATGCCGATCAGTTGCTCAATGACCTGGACAAGCTGGAAAGCTGGCCGGAACAGGTCAAAACCATGCAGCGCAACTGGATTGGCCGCTCTGAAGGCGTAGAGATCGCCTTTGACGTGGCCGGCAGCCAGGAAAAACTGAGCGTGTATACCACCCGTCCGGACACCTTCATGGGCGTGACCTACGTTGCCGTTGCCGCGGGTCATCCGCTGTCGATTCAGGCCGCGGCCGACAATCCGGCGCTGGCCGATTTTATTGATGAATGCCGCAATACCAAAGTCGCCGAAGCGGACATGGCCACCATGGAGAAGAAAGGCATGGCCACCGGCCTGTATGCCATTCATCCGCTAAACGGCGAAAAAGTCGCTATCTGGGTCGCCAACTTCGTCCTGATGGATTACGGCACCGGGGCGGTAATGGCGGTGCCGGGTCACGATCAGCGCGACTGGGAATTCGCCACGAAATACGGACTGACCATCAAACCGGTTATCCTGAACAGCGATGGCAGCGAACCCGATTTGTCCGCCCAGGCGATGACGGAGAAAGGTCGTCTGTTCAACTCCGGCGAGTTCGACGGTCTGGATTTCGACGCCGCCTTCAACGCGATTGCCGACAAACTGGTCTCATTGGGCATTGGCGAACGTAAAGTCAACTATCGCCTGCGCGACTGGGGCGTTTCCCGCCAACGTTACTGGGGCGCGCCCATTCCAATGGTGACGCTGGAAGATGGCAGCGTCATCCCGACGCCGGAAGATCAACTGCCGGTGATCCTGCCGGAAGATGTGGTGATGGACGGCATCACCAGCCCTCTGAAAGCCAATCCCGAGTGGGCGAAAACCACCGTCAACGGCCAGCCGGCGCTGCGTGAAACGGATACTTTCGACACCTTTATGGAGTCGTCATGGTACTATGCGCGCTACACCTGCCCGCAGTACGATAAGGGCATGCTGGATCCGGCCGCGGCCAACTACTGGCTGCCGGTCGATCAGTACGTCGGCGGCATCGAACACGCCATCATGCACCTGATGTATTTCCGCTTCTTCCACAAGCTGATGCGCGACGCCGGTCTGGTCACCTCCGACGAGCCTGCCAAGCGTCTGCTATGTCAGGGCATGGTGCTGGCGGATGCTTTCTATTATCTCGGCAATAACGGCGAGCGTATCTGGGTTTCTCCGGCCGCCGTTACCGTAGAGCGAGATGAAAAAGGCCGCGTCGTCAAGGCCGTCGACAAAGATGGCCGGGAAGTCGTCTATGCCGGCATGAGCAAGATGTCGAAGTCGAAAAATAACGGCATCGACCCGCAGGAGATGGTGGAAAAATACGGCGCGGATACCGTTCGTCTGTTTATGATGTTCGCTTCACCGGCGGAAATGACGCTGGAATGGCAAGAGTCCGGCGTTGAAGGCGCCAACCGCTTCCTGAAACGCGTCTGGAAGCAGGTGTTCGATCATACGGAAAAAGGCCCGGTTCAGGCGCTGGACGTTGCAAGCTTAAACGAAGATCAGAAGTCGCTGCGTCGCGATCTGCATAAAACAATCGCCAAAGTCACCGATGATATCGGTCGTCGTCAGACCTTCAACACCGCCATCGCCGCCATTATGGAGCTGATGAACAAACTGGCTAAAGCGCCGCAGGAAAGCGAACAGGATCGCGCCCTGACCCAGGAAGCGCTGCTGGCCGTCGTGCGTATGCTTTATCCGTTCACGCCGCACGCTTGCTTTGTGCTGTGGCAGGCATTGCAGGGCGAAGGCGATATCGATACGGCGCCGTGGCCGGTCGCGGATGAAGAGGCGATGGTGGAAGACACCAAACTGGTGGTCATTCAGGTTAACGGCAAGGTTCGCGGTAAAATTACCGTCGCCGCCGACGCCAATCAGGATCAAGTCCGTGAGCGCGCGGCCCAGGAACCGCTGGTCGCGAAGTATTTGGACGGCGTCACTGTGCGTAAAGTGATTTATGTCCCTGGCAAACTGCTTAACCTGGTTGTGGGTTAAGGCAAGGAGGATCTGTGCGACATCGTCTATTCACGTTGTTGCTGGGGCTGGCGGTGTTAATCACCGCCGGCTGCGGTTTCCATCTGCGCGGCGCCACACAGGTGCCTGAGCAGCTACAAAAGCTGGTGCTGGATAGCAGCGACCCTTACGGTCCGTTGACGCGAGCCGTTCGTGAGCAATTGCGCCTCAATGGCGTAGAGATTATTGCTGATGCCGCACGGCAGGATATTCCTTCGTTACGCATCCTGAATGCGACGGAATCAAAAGATACCGTGTCGATTTTCCAGGACGGGAAAACCGCCGAATACCAAATGGTATTGACGCTGAGAGCACAGGTGCTGCTGCCGGGCGAGAATATTTATCCGCTCAATGTGACGGTATTCCGCACCTTCTTCGACAACCCATTGGCCGCGCTGGCGAAAGATGCCGAACAGGATATCATTCGTCAGGAAATGCGCGACCTGGCCGCCGCACAGCTGGTGCGTAACCTCCTGACGGTAAAAGGCGGCGAAGAAGAGAAAAACCGCCGGCAAAGTTCGCAAACCGCCGCCTTGTCTTCCCCTGGGTCATGATTCGCCTTTACCCGGAACAACTTGCCGCGCAGCTCCATGAGGGGCTGCGCGCCTGTTATCTTATCTGCGGCAATGACCCGCTTTTGCTCCAGGAAAGTCTGGACAATATCCGACGGGTAGCCCAACAGCAGGAATTCAGCGAGCATTTCAGCTTTACGCTGGATGTTCACACCGACTGGGACGCCGTCTTTGGCACCTGCCAGTCCCTCAGCCTGTTCGCCTCCCGCCAGACGCTATTGCTGATACTGCCTGAAAACGGCCCGAATGCGGCAATGGCTGAAAATCTGGTCAAATTGTCCGGCTTACTGCATCAGGATATTTTACTGATGCTGCGGGGCGGCAAACTGACCAAGGCGCAGGAAAACAGCGCCTGGTTCAAAGCCTTATCGAAGAATGGCGTTTATGTAAACTGCCTGACCCCGGAGCAAACGCAACTGCCGCGCTGGGTCGCGCAACGGGCCAAATCCATGAAGCTGGATCTGGACGAACCCGCCAGCCAGCTTATCTGTTACTGCTATGAAGGCAATTTGCTGGCATTGGCGCAGGCGCTGGAACGCCTGTCGCTGCTTTATCCTGACGGCAAACTGACCCTGCCCCGCGTTGAACAAGCGGTTAACGATTCGGCGCATTTCACGCCGTATCACTGGCTTGACGCATTACTGGCCGGCAAAGGCAAACGCGCCTGGCATATTTTGCATCAGCTCAGACAGGAGGATTGCGAACCCGTTATCCTGCTGCGGACGATACAACGTGAATTGCTGCTGCTGCTGACGTTGAAACGCCAGATGGCGAAAACGCCGCTGCGCGCGCTCTTTGATCAACATAAGGTCTGGCAGAATCGCAGGGATCTGTTAACCCAGGCGCTGCAACGCTTGAATATGACGCAACTGCAACAGGCGATCGGCCTGCTGTCTAAACTGGAAATTACCCTGAAACAGAATTACGGTCAGTCAATCTGGCCGGAGCTGGAAACCCTTTCCATGATATTGTGCGGCAAAGACCTGCCAGAGAGCCTGTTGGATGTTAACTAGTTCGACCACCAGCGATGAGCCAATCAAACCAACCGGAAGCGAATCCCTGACGGCATTTTTCGGCGGAACCTTCGATCCTATTCATTACGGGCATCTTCAACCCGTTATCGCGCTGGCGCATAGGATCGGCTTGCATCAGGTGGTTTTACTGCCGAACAATGTGCCGCCCCACCGTCCGCAGCCTGAAGCCAACCCGCGGCAGCGGCGACGCATGGTCGAACTGGCGGTTGAAGGCAACCCGTTGTTTACCGTGGACGATCGCGAACTGCGGCGCCAGCAGCCGTCCTACTCGATTGATACGCTGGAAACGCTGCGTGCAGAGTTAGGAAACGCCAGGCCGCTGGCGTTCATCATCGGACAGGATTCGTTGCTGACGCTGCATCAATGGCACCGTTGGCAAGATATTCTCGCTACCTGCCATCTGCTGGTTTGCGCTCGTCCCGGCTATCGTTCGACGATGGAGACCCCCGCCCTACAGCAATGGTTGGAAGCTCACCTCACGCAGGATCCTCAGGATCTGCATCGACAAACGCACGGTTTGATTTTTTTAGCCGACACGCCGTTGGTGACTATTTCAGCGACGGAAATACGCCAGCGGCGGCGGAAAAATCTCAGCTGCGACGATTTACTGCCCCCGGCCGTGCTGCGTTATATCGACGCCCATAATCTATACCGATAGCGTCAATCGGGCCTTATACCATTCGCCGGCGGCGCTGTGATATACTCCGCCGCTGGTTTCAATGACGGGAAAAAACCGCTAATCTCGGCAATTAAGCCGCGAAAAACGGTATTCCCAGAGCAAATTAGCGCAATAAACGCCCATCCGGCGCGGATGGACAGCCACCGAGGGGGAACCATTGCAAGGTCAAGCACTCCAAGATTTCGTTATTGACAAGATAGACGATTTAAAAGGCCAGGATATCGTTGCACTGAATGTGCAGGGGAAATCCAGTATCACGGACTATATGATTATCTGTACCGGCACCTCCACCCGCCACGTGGCGTCGATTGCCGATCATGTGGTGCAGGCGTCGCGCGCCGCCGGACTGATTCCCTTTGGCGTGGAAGGCGAAAACGTCGCGGACTGGGTCGTCGTCGATCTCGGCGATGTGATGGTCCACGTCATGCAGGAAGAAAGTCGAGAATTGTACGAACTGGAAAAGCTCTGGGGCTAGCATGAGACTGCAACTGGTCGCCGTCGGCACCAAAATGCCTGACTGGGTACAGACGGGATTCACCGACTACCTGCGGCGTTTTCCCAAAGATATGCCGTTCGAGCTGACGGAAATTCCCGCGGGCAAACGAGGCAAGAATGCCGATATCAAACGCATTCTAGAGCGCGAAGGCGAGCAAATGCTGGCGGCAGTGGGCAAAGGCAACCGTATCGTTACGCTGGACATTCCCGGCGCCAGGTGGGAAACCCCGCAATTGGCTCAGCAGTTGGAACGCTGGAAACAGGACGGTCGGGACGTCAGCCTGTTAATCGGCGGTCCTGAAGGATTATCGCCGGAATGTAAGGCGGCGGCGGAACAAAGTTGGTCACTCTCGCCTTTAACCTTGCCTCATCCCCTGGTGCGCGTGCTGGTGGCGGAAAGTCTGTACCGCGCCTGGAGCATTACCACTAATCATCCTTACCATCGGGAGTAAGGCGATATGACGATACTCGTGAAATAATTCGCTGGATGAAAATAGAACGCAAACCCTTTCGTGATTATACGGCTGAGTCCGCCCTGTTCGTGCGTCGCGCCTTAGTGGCGTTTTTGGGCGTTTTGCTACTTTCCGGTGTATTGATCGCTAATCTTTATCATCTGCAAATTTTACGCGTCGATGACTATCGCACTCGCTCCAACGAAAACCGCATCAAGCTGGTACCCATCGCCCCCAGTCGCGGCATTATTTACGACCGCAACGGTATTCCGCTGGCGCTGAACCGGACGATCTATCAGTTGGAACTGGTGCCGGAAAAAGTGGATAACCTACAGGAAACGCTCAAGGCGTTGCGGCCGGTCATCAATCTGAGCGATGACGATCTGGAAAACTTTGAAAAAGAGCGTAAGCGATCGCGCCGATTTACCTCTATTCCCGTCAAAACCAACCTGGACGAAGTACAGGTGGCCACCTTTGCCGTTAACCAATATCGTTTTCCCGGCGTTGAAATAAAAGGCTATCAGCGCCGCTATTACCCTTACGGCTCGGCGCTGACTCACGTCATCGGTTATGTCTCAAAAATCAACGACAAAGATGTTGAACGGTTGAATAAAGAAGAGCGGCTCGGCGATTATGCCGCAACCCACGATATCGGTAAGCTGGGGATTGAACGTCATTACGAAGATTTGCTGCACGGCAAACCCGGCTATGAAGAAGTCGAGGTCAACAACCGCGGTCGGGTGATCCGCCAGCTCCACGAACAGCCGCCGCAGGCAGGGAAAGATATCTATCTGACGCTCGATCTCAACCTGCAAATCTATATCGAGAAACTGCTGGAAGGCAGCCGCGCGGCGGTCATCGTCACCGATCCGCGCGACGGCGGGATCCTGGCGATGGTCTCAACGCCCAGCTACGACCCCAACCTGTTTGTCGACGGGATATCCAGCAAAGACTACAGCCAGTTGCGCAATAACCCTAACCGCCCGCTGATCAATCGCGCCACGCAGGGCGTTTATCCGCCGGCGTCCACGGTAAAACCCTATATTGCGGTTTCCGCCTTAACTACCGGGGTGATTACCACCAACACCACGTTGTTCGACCCCGGCTGGTGGCAGTTGCCCGGTTCGGAAAAACGCTTCCGCGACTGGAAAAAGTGGGGACATGGCCGGCTTAATCTTACCAAATCACTGGAAGAGTCCGCCGATACCTTTTTCTATCAGGTCGCCTATGACATGGGGATCGACCGTTTAGCCGAATGGATGAACAAATTTGGTTACGGCGAAAAAACCGGCATCGATATTTCGGAAGAGAGCGCCGGCAACATGCCGACGCGCGAATGGAAACTCAAGCGCTTCAAAAAGCCCTGGTATCAGGGCGATACCATCCCGGTCGGCATCGGGCAGGGCTATTGGACGGCGACGCCCATCCAGATGAATAAAGCGCTGACGACCCTGATTAATGACGGACAGATAAAAACGCCGCACCTGCTCTACAGCACCCGAGAAAACGGGATGGTGGTACCCTACCGGCAGCCGGAACACATGCAAATCGGCGATATCCACTCCGGCTTCTGGGAGATTGCCAAAGACGGGATGTACGGCGTTGCCAACCGCCCCAACGGCACGGCGCATAAAAGCTTTGATAGCGCGCCTTACAAGATCGCGGCGAAATCCGGTACCGCGCAGGTTTTCGGCCTGAAAGAAAATGAAACCTACAACGCGCACAAGATCGCCGAACACTTGCGTGACCATAAGCTGATGATGGCGTTCGCCCCTTACAATAAACCCGAGGTGGCGATGTCGATCATTCTGGAAAACGGCGGTGCAGGCCCGGCGGTCGGCACCATCACCCGGCAGATCCTTGACCATATTTTGCTGGGCGACAACAATACAGACTTACCGACAGCGCCGCCGGCGCCGCCGGGCAGCGAAAGCGAGTAACCGACATTCATGACCGATAGCCAACAAAAAGGCTCGATCTGGACGAAAATCCATATCGACCTTCCTTTCCTTCTCTGCATCCTGGCATTGCTGGGCTATAGCCTATTTGTCATGTGGAGCGCCAGCGGTCAGGATGCCGGCATGATGGAGCGAAAAATCGTGCAAATCGTGCTGGGATTAATCGTTATGATCGTCATGGCGCAAATTCCTCCGCGCGTTTATGAAGGATGGGCGCCTTATCTGTATGTTATCTGCGTTATTTTGCTGATGATGGTCGATATTTTTGGCCAGATCAGTAAAGGGGCGCAGCGCTGGCTCGATCTGGGCATTGTGCGCTTCCAACCCTCGGAGATCGCCAAGATCGCCGTCCCGTTGATGGTTGCCCGTTTTATCAACCGCGATATGTGTCCGCCTTCGCTCAAAAATACCGGCATCGCGCTGGTGATTATCTTTACGCCGACGCTGCTGGTCGCCGCGCAGCCGGACCTGGGTACCTCCATCCTGATCGCGGCTTCCGGCCTGTTCGTCCTTTTCCTCGCCGGCATGAGCTGGCGATTAATCGGCATCGCGGTTCTGCTGCTGGCCGCCTTTATCCCCATCCTGTGGTTCTTCCTGATGCATGACTATCAACAGGCAAGGGTGATGATGTTGCTCGATCCGGAAAGCGATCCGCTGGGCGCGGGCTATCATATTATTCAGTCGAAGATCGCCATTGGCTCGGGCGGACTTTCCGGCAAAGGTTGGCTGCACGGCACGCAATCGCAGTTGGAATTCCTGCCGGAACGCCATACCGACTTCATCTTCGCGGTGCTGGCGGAAGAACTGGGGCTCATCGGCGTACTGGTTCTGCTGGCCATGTATCTGTTTTTGATTATGCGTGGTCTGGTGATTGCCGCTAACGCGCAGACATCGTTCGGGCGGGTGATGGTCGGCGGACTGATGCTGATTCTGTTCGTTTATGTTTTCGTCAATATCGGGATGGTCAGTGGTATCCTACCGGTTGTCGGTGTGCCTTTGCCGCTGGTCAGCTACGGCGGTTCGGCGCTTGTCGTTCTAATGGCGGGATTTGGTATCATTATGTCGATACATACTCACCGCAAAATGTTATCCAAAAACTTATAAACCGAGGTGAGCAATGATGCGTAAGGATTGGCTTTGGATTGGCGTCTTAAGCCTGGCGCTTTCGGCCTGTACCGTTACGGAACAGCCATCGGCCCCACCCGCCGGCAATGTTTATAATGGCCCGGTGGAGGAAATCGGCGGCGCCGAGCCGCGTTATGAACCCTATAATCAGGGAACCTTGCAGGACTATACGCTTAACGGCAGAACTTATAAGATTATAAAAAACCCGCAAAACTTCAGTGAAACCGGTCTGGCGACCTGGTATGGCGAAGAAGCTAGCGGTAATCGTACCTCCATCGGCGAAGAGTTTGATCCAAACGCCCTGACCGCGGCGCATCCCACGCTGCCGTTACCCAGCTATGTGCGCGTCACCAACCTCAGCAACGGCCGTCGTCTGGTGGTCAGAGTGAACGATCGCGGCCCCTTCACGCCGGGCAGAATTATCGATCTGTCTAAAGCGGCCGGCGAACGCTTGAACATTTCCAACAATACCAAGGTCAAGGTTGATTTCATCAACGTCGCGCCGGACGGCACCCTCTCCGGTCCGGGTACCATCGGCACCAGCGTCGCCAAACAAAGTTTCGCCCTGCCGGACCGTCCCAGCCTCGGCGCGAGTGGACTCGGCACGCCCGTCATGGAAAGCGCCAGTTCGCCGGCGGCGACCGCCCGCCCCATCAGCAACAGCGCGCTGAGCGCCTCGACGGATGACGATATGCCGCAAAGCAGCGCCTCGTCCCGCAGCGGATTCCTGGGCGCGCCTTCCGCCCTGCCCGCCGGCGTGCTGGAAACCACATCAGCGACGCCGCCGTCAACCGCCGCAACCCCGGTCAGCGCCGCCTCGACGGCCCCGGCCGCCGCGTCAACGGCCGGCGGACATTACGTCGTTCAGGTCGGCGCGCTCAGCGACCAACAGCGGGCGCAGACCTGGTTACGCAGCCTCAGCGAACGGTTTCACGTAACAGGCAACGTTTCCGCCAGCGGCGGGCTCTATCGCATTCAATTGGGGCCGTTCCAAAATCGTCAGCAAGCGGCTGAACTTCAGCAACGTTTGTCAGTCGAAGCTCAGCAGCAGTCCTTTATTACTGCCGCGCCCGGTTCACTCTAGCGAGGAGGAGGATGCCCCCGCCGGAGAGCAGTAACGCTGAAGGGATGTTGTGATATTGAACACAGCGTCTCTTTCGCAAAATCGCGTAACGTAATGCCTGGTGCCTGCCTATTTCTCATCTGCTATAGTGTGGCTCGTTTTTTAACTTATACCCACGGATGTTGTTGTTCCAATCATGAATACTGTAAACACGTCTCGTTTTATTAAACGTACTGCGTTTGGCGCTCTGCTCGCCGTTAGCGCATCCTCCTTTGCCCACGCCGATGACGTCAATATCACGACGATGATCCCCGGCGTTCCGCAAATTGATGCAGAATCATACATCCTGATTGATTACAACTCCGGGAAAGTATTGGCGGAAATGAACGCCGATGCCCGCCGCGATCCGGCCAGTCTGACCAAAATGATGACCAGCTATGTCATCGGTCAGGCAATAAAGTCAGGGAAAATCACCCCAAACGATATCGTCACCATCAATAAAGACGCCTGGGCTACCGGTAATCCGATATTCCAGGGATCGTCGCTGATGTTCCTGAAGCCCGGCGATCGCGTTTCCGTCGCCCAGCTTAACCGCGGCATTATCCTGCAATCCGGCAATGACGCCTGCGTCGCGATGGCCGACTACGTCGCGGGCAGCCAGGATGCCTTCGTTAATTTGATGAACGGCTATGTCAAAGCGCTGGGACTGCAAAATACCAACTTCGGCACCGTGCATGGTCTGGATGCCGCCGGTCAGTTTAGCTCGGCAAGGGATATGGCTTTAATCGGACAGGCGCTGATCCGCGACGTTCCGGAAGAGTACGCGACCTATAAAGAAAAAGAATTTACCTTTAACAACATCCGCCAAACCAACCGTAACGGCCTGCTGTGGGACACCAGCCTGAATGTGGACGGCATAAAAACCGGACACACCTCATCGGCGGGTTATAACCTGGTCGCCTCCGCGACCGAAGGCCAGATGCGATTGATTTCTGCCGTTCTGGGCGGACGTACCTTTAAGGGACGCGAAGCCGAGAGTAAAAAGCTGCTCACCTGGGGATTCCGTTTCTTTGAAACCGTGGCGCCATTGAAAGCGGGCAAAGAGTTCGCCTCGGAACCCGTCTGGTTCGGCGACAACGATCGCGTGGCCCTGGGGGTGGAAAAAGACGTCTATCTGACGATTCCCCGTGGACGGATGAAAGACCTGAAAGCCAGCTATGTGCTGACCAATACCGAACTGCATGCGCCGCTGGGCAAGAATCAGGTCGTCGGCTCCATTAACTTCCAACTGGACGGCAAAACGATTGACCAGCGTCCATTGGTGGTAATGAACGAAATCAAAGAAGGCGGTATCTTCAGCCGCATGATCGACTATATCAAACTGATGTTCCACCACTGGTTCGGTTGATCCCACTTGTAAAGGGATAAATCATCCCCATATTTTATAAATCATTAACTCCTGCCCTCGCGGCGGGAGTTATACTTTGTACAGGCCCAATGTGATACTGGAGCGCAGATGAAAACAAAATTAAACGAACTGCTCGAATTCCCCTGCCCGTTTACTTACAAAGTGATGGGATTAGCGCAACCCGAGCTGGTTGATCAGGTCGTCGAAGTCGTGCAACGTCATGCCCCCGGCGATTACACGCCGCAGATAAAACCCAGCAGCAAGGGGAATTATCATTCCGTCTCGATTACCATTAATGCAACGCATATAGAACAGGTGGAAACCTTGTATGAAGAGCTGGGTAATATTGAAATCGTACGGATGGTTCTGTAACGCGTCCCGGCCCCACCCTCGCAGAATATCAACGGCGGGAAAACAAACTTGACGCTGTTCGCAGCTACCACCCGCCGCTATAATCTCTTCTATCCTTCCTTAACCTGAAGGTGACAAGTTTGCTACAGGATAAGATCATCGTACGTCAACTGGGCGTACAACCTTACGAGCCCGTTTCGCTGGCGATGCACGCGTTCACCGATCTGCGAGACGACAAAACGCCGGATGAAATCTGGCTGGTTCAACATCCGCCGGTATTCACGCAGGGACAGGCCGGCAAGGCCGAGCATGTCTTGATGCCCGGCGATATCCCGGTGATCCAGAGCGATCGCGGCGGTCAGGTAACTTACCACGGCCCCGGTCAGCAGGTGATGTACGTCCTGGTCGATTTAAAACGGCGCAAATTGGGCGCTCGGCTATTGGTCTCCGCCATTGAAGACACGGTGGTGAACACGCTGGCCCATTTTCAGATTGCGGCCCACGCCCGCGCCGATGCGCCAGGCGTTTATGTCGGCGAACGTAAAATCTGTTCATTGGGACTGCGTATTCGCAGAGGCTGCTCATTCCATGGTCTGGCGCTGAATATCGCCATGGATCTGTCGCCCTTTCAGCGCATCAACCCCTGCGGCTATGCCGGAATGCAGATGACGCAGGTGAGCGATTACGTCCCCGGCGTGACATTGGAGGATATCGCTCCCGTTTTGATTCAGTCGTTTCAACAGCTATTAGGTTACCCGCAATATGAACTGATAAACTGGGATTTCGCAGAACATGGCGCGCCGATGCCGGCAAACCCGTTAGTCACAGACGTAGAGTAATCGACTGAACCGATAAGCAATCACATTTTATTTACATAATTTCTTCATTTTGATCCGGCAAGAGCTGAATGTCGCTGGCTAAAGATGATATAATTTTGAGAGTTTTTAAAAAAATTTTTAACGAACCCTTTAATCCTTTGAATTTTTCTTAACAAATTCAAGAGAGCTATACTCTAATCACTCGAGTGGCACGCGGGCCGACGCATCAGCGACTTGAAGCATGACGGGTATATTCAGAACTGGAACTTACGCAAACATGAGTAAACCGATTCAGATCGAACGCGGCGTAAAATACCGCGATGCCGATAAAATGGCGCTAATCCCGGTACGAACTGTTGTTACTGAACGGCAGGAAATGTTACGCAAGCCCGAATGGATGAGGATCAAACTCCCGGCCGACTCCAGCCGCATTCAGGGCATCAAGGCTGCAATGCGTAAAAATGGGCTGCACTCGGTTTGCGAAGAAGCCTCCTGCCCGAATCTGGCTGAATGTTTCAACCATGGGACGGCCACCTTTATGATTCTGGGCGCGATCTGTACCCGTCGCTGTCCGTTCTGTGATGTCGCCCATGGCCGACCGCTTACGCCGGACGCCAACGAGCCGGAAAAACTGGCTCAAACCATCCATGACATGGGGCTGCGCTATGTGGTTATCACCTCAGTTGACCGTGATGACCTGCGCGACGGCGGCGCTCAGCATTTTGCTGACTGCATCAGCGCTATTCGCCGCAAAAATCCGCAAATCCGCATCGAAACGCTGGTTCCTGACTTTCGCGGCCGGATGGATCGGGCGTTGGATATTCTGACGGTAACGCCGCCGGATGTTTTCAACCATAACCTGGAAAACGTGCCGCGGATTTATCGCCAGGTTCGCCCCGGCGCCAATTATGAATGGTCGCTGAAACTGCTGGAAAACTTCAAAAACGCTCACCCTGAGATCCCGACAAAATCCGGGCTGATGGTCGGACTCGGCGAAACCAATGCCGAAATCGTCGACGTTATGCGCGATTTGCGTCGCCACGGCGTTACCATGCTGACCCTCGGACAATACCTGCAACCGAGCCGCCATCACCTGCCGGTACAGCGCTATGTCAGCCCTGAAGAGTTTGATGAAATGAAAGCCGAAGCGATGGCGATGGGCTTTACTCACGCGGCCTGCGGCCCGTTTGTGCGCTCTTCCTATCATGCCGATTTGCAGGCAAAAGGCATTGAAGTGAAATAAGCCAGGGTAAGCCGCGAATAATGGCTTACCGCGGGCGTGCCGCAAAAAATAGAATTTTACATTAAATTACATTTTGCCGCAGGGCAGAACAAACGGACGGCAAATGCCGTCCGTCAGACTGTTGACAAAGCCTATAATATGCCACTGTCATCCCACGTTACGCCCGGTCATTCCCGCGGTTGTAGGCGGGAATCTCCTGCTGAAACCGTAAACCGCCATTGGCTGATTCCCGCCTTCGCGGGAATGACAGGTTGAGGAAGAATTGTCATCAACCTCGTCCGTTTTCATTGATATCATCAGATTATGATTTTTTATGCTGCGCGTCATTTAAGGCCGCAGGCTCGTCTGACGTTGCGTTATTAGCGGGTTGGTCGTCATTCATCGCCTTTTTGAAGCCTTTGATTGCGGCGCCGAGATCGCCCCCCAGGCTGCGTAACTTATTCGTGCCGAACAGTAAAACAATCAATGCACCGATGACCAATAGCTTGGCGATACTAATACCTTCCATACTTACCTACCTGATTACAGATGCTGGATAAGCCAGCGAGCGAATAACATAACGTCTATGTAAAACCTTACCATCGACAAAACAATCGCCTTCTGTAACAAAGTAAGACGCTCGTCTGCTAATCCCCGCCGCAGGATTAGGAGCGACCTTCGCCCCGCTCGTTCAACAGAGCAGACTTGTAGCACGGCGGGAGACTGTGGATTTCAGACAAAAAAAACCCGCCGTGAGGCGGGTTTTTCAAGAAATCGGTATAATTAAATAGCGATAACGTTAGCAGCAGACGGACCTTTCGCTCCGCTAGTGATTTCAAACTCTACGCGTTGACCTTCAGCCAGAGTTTTGAATCCATTGCTCTGAATGGCAGAGAAATGTACGAATACATCTTTGCTACCATCTTCAGGAGTAATGAAACCGAATCCTTTGGACTCATTAAACCACTTAACGCTACCTTTAATCTTAGACATCAAACTTACCTTTAACATGAATGAAAGACACAAAATCTGTGTCGGGTACAGTACAGCAATAGATTGCCCGTTTGTCCAGTTTAAGATAGCTAAAAAGTGATAAAAGTCGCTAAAAAAGCACATTGAATGAAGCCGTCGGCGAATTTTAACAAGATTAATATCTTTGTCTGGTACGTTGAACGTTACCCATCACTTTTTATGGTATCAATCACGCAAGGGAAACCCCGATGAAAACGCTGGGTCTGATTGGAGGAATGAGTTGGGAATCGACCGTCCCTTACTATCGCACGATCAATGAATATGTTAAAAACCGGCTTGGCGGGCTGCACTCCGCCAAAATTATTTTGCACAGCGTCGATTTCCACGACATCGCGCAATTACAGGAACAAGGCGATTGGCGACAAGCCGCACGGCTATTATCCGATATCGCAATCGGCCTGGGAAAAGCGGGCGCGCAAGCCATCGTAATCTGCACCAACACCCTGCACAAAGCGGCGGATAACATCGAAAGCGCCAGCAGACTTCCTCTTTTACACATTGCCGACGCCACCGGTGAAAGTCTGTTTCAGCAAGGGATGAAAAAAGTGGGCCTGTTAGGAACCCGCTACACCATGGAACAAGATTTTTACCGGCGGAGAATTCATGAGCGCTACGGCATAGAAGTGATCATCCCGGATCAGGCCGGAAGAGAACGAGTGAATCGCGTGATTTACGAAGAACTGTGTCAGGGGATAATCGATGCCGGGTCGCGTCAGTCATACCGGGAAATCATCAGACAGCTGGAGCAACAAGGCGCCGAAGGCATTATTCTCGGTTGTACCGAGATACCGCTGCTGCTGAGCTCAGACGACGCCGACGTTCCTCTTTTTGACACCAGCTTCTTACATGCCACCGCCGCGGCAAAATTCTCACTATCAGATAAATAACAATACGTTACTATGAAAACCCTTTACTTTTTCGCCGCAAAAAATAATAGCCTCTTTTATTTACTCAGGTTTCCCCATTTAGGGCAAAAATAAAGCAGCATTGGCAATCAATACTGCTTTATTTATACGATCTTATTCCTGGTATGTAAGACAGGTTCGGCTTCTAATTATTATTTGCGTAACATCGCTTCAATAAAATCTTTCCAATTACCCACTTCTACTTCTATCATAATAACCTCTGAAGAATTAACGGCGGCGTATTATACGCACACTTTTTAACCAGGTGAAATAGTTTTGCAAGTATAAAAAGCAAGCAGTCCCTCATTTCCGTTTCTCAATTCACGGTGGATCTCGCCATTTTTTTTCGGCATGCTGGGCGCTGACGATGTCAGGCTCATACTCCCGCACTGAGCCATTCGACGACCATCATGTAACCTCTGGATCTGAAAGGATATTAATCCCCATGACGCTCACCATGTACGGTATCAAAAACTGCGATACCATAAAAAAAGCCCGTCGCTGGTTAGAAGAACAACAGGTTGATTACCATTTTCATGACTACCGCGCCGACGGTCTGGACGAAGCGCGCCTTCGGCAATTTGTCGCGTTGCTGGGCTGGCAGCCATTAATCAACACGCGCGGCACCACCTGGCGTAAACTAAGCGAGGAACAGCGCAGCATGATTAGCGCTAATACCGCCGACAGTGAAAGCGCGGCGATTGCCTTGATGCTTGAGCAACCCGCGGTGATCAAGCGACCACTGTTAGTCACCAACGATGGAAAAGCGCTGCTTGGCTTCAGCGCAGACAGCTATCAGGAATTTATTGCGGAGAACAAATAACGTGTCTTGTCCGGTTATCGAACTCGCCCAACAGTTGATTAAACGCCCTTCCCTCAGCCCGAATGACGAAGGCTGCCAGCAATTGATGACTGAGCGTCTGAAAGCCATTGGTTTCACCGTTGAAGCGATAAATTTCGGTGATACCCTGAATTTCTGGGCATGGCGCGGCGCCGGTAAAACGCTGGCGTTTGCCGGGCATACCGATGTGGTGCCGAGCGGCGACGAAAGCCGCTGGCAACACCCGCCTTTTGAACCCACCATTCGCGACGGTATGTTGTACGGTCGCGGCGCGGCGGATATGAAGGGTTCGCTGGCGGCGATGGTGGTTGCCGCCGAACGCTTTGTGTCGGCGAACCCCAACCATCAGGGCCGCCTGGCCTTCCTGATCACCTCGGATGAAGAAGCCAGCGCCGTGAACGGCACCGTTAAAGTGGTTGAAACCCTGATGGCGCGCAATGAGCGGTTGGATTATTGCCTGGTGGGAGAACCATCCAGCACCAAAATCGTCGGCGACGTGGTGAAAAACGGCCGCCGCGGCTCTATCACCGCCAATCTGCGGGTGCATGGCGTTCAGGGGCATGTCGCCTACCCGCATCTGGCCGATAATCCGGTACACCGGGCCTTGCCGGCGCTCAACGAGCTGGCGGCGACGGAGTGGGATCGCGGTAACGCGTTTTTCCCGCCCACCAGCATGCAAATCGCCAATATTCAGGCCGGCACCGGCAGCAACAACGTTATCCCCGGCGAACTGTTCGTACAGTTTAATTTCCGCTTCAGCACCGAGTTGACGGATGAAGCGATTAAACGACAGGTAGCGGAACTGCTGGACCGTCATCAGCTAAACTACACTATTGACTGGAATCTCTCCGGTCAGCCGTTTCTGACGGCGAAGGGTGAACTGGTCGATGCCGTGGTGAATGCGGTAGAGCATTACAACGAAGTCACGCCACAGCTACTTACCAACGGCGGCACATCCGACGGACGTTTTATCGCCCGTATGGGGGCTCAGGTTGTCGAGCTTGGGCCGGTCAACGCCACCATTCACAAAGTGGATGAATGCGTGAGCGCCGCGGACTTACAACTGCTGAGCCGGATGTATCAGCGCATTATGGAGCAATTGATCGCATGATTACTCATGCCATGCTAACCGGGAAGAATGATAGTCATTTGGTGACGCTCAGCGGCCACCATCGCCTTCAGCCTGAAGCGGTCGTCGCCTTTCAGGCTTTACAACGCGCGGCGGAAAAAAACGGATTTAATCTACAGCCCGCCAGCACGTTCCGTGATTTTCATCGCCAGCGATTAATCTGGAACGGCAAATTCAGGGGGGAGCGGCCGGTGATGGATCAGAATGGTCAGCCGCTGGATGTACTCTCGCTGAATGAGGGCGAACGCTGCAAAGCGATTTTACGCTGGTCGGCGATGCCGGGCGCCAGCCGCCATCACTGGGGCAGCGATCTGGATATTTACGATCCCGACCTTCTGCCGCAAGGGCAACGGCTACAGTTGGAACCCTGGGAATATGAACCCGGCGGTTACTTCGCGCCGCTTAACGCCTGGCTAAGCGAGCATATGCACGAATACGAGTTTTACCGTCCTTATGCTCACGATCTTGGGGGCGTCGCCGCCGAACCCTGGCATATCAGCTATTATCCGTTAGCCCAGCATGCGGAAAAACAGCTGACGTCCGACATTATTCTATCGGCCTGGCAAGGTGAAGACATCGCGGGTTATGACTGGCTGTGCGAACACTTGCCGCACCTGTTCACCCGTTTTATACACAACGTTGACGGAGCTTAATCATGGCGTGGCTGGCTGACTATTGGTGGATAATTCTGATTATCCTGATCGGTATGCTGATAAACGGCATCAAGGCGTTGCGCAATGTCGATCATAAACGTTTTCTGATGAATAAGCCCAAGCTGCCGCCCCATCGCGACAACAACGATAAATGGGATGATGAAAATGATGACTGGCCGCAGAAAAAACCGTGAAAACATCTCCGTACATAGCTTGCAGCACGTGACCATTCAAGCTCTGGGTACAAAGCTTTCCGCCCGTTTCTGAAGAAAATCATAGAATTCTTTGGCGCAAACGGAAAGCTGCCGCTCTTTATCGGTGATCAGATAAATTCCCCGCTGCAATGACAAATCTTTGAAAGGCACGATGGCGATATCTTTGTGCTGAAACTGAAACAGCGTCAAACCGGTCACGATGCTGACGCCGTAATTCGCCGCCACCAGCCCCATCATCGTGGTCAACTGGCGTACTTCCAGCACGTATTTAAAACCATGCGGCTCCATCAGTTGATCGGTATATTGCCGAATGCTGGTGCCCTGACAAAAGCCGACAAACGCATGTTCCGCCACATCCGCCACCTCCACGGCCGCCTGCCCGGCCAACGGATGATCTCGATGGCAAATCAGATAGAAATTATCCGCAAACAACATTTTGGAACTGAAGGTTCCCGCCGACGGCTGGCCGGCGCTCAGCGCGAAATCGGCTCGCCCGTCCAATACCGCTTTTAAACAGCGATCCCACTGGGTATCGAGCAACTCCACCTTGATGTCGGGATAGGCTTGATGGTACTGCGCCAGCACCTGCGGCAGCCACTCCACCGCCATTGACGGCAGTACCGCCAGCACAATTTTCCCTTTATAACCCGTAGCATAGGATTTAATTTCCCCCACGGCGTCGTCATGGGTTTGAATCAGCCGGCGGGCGATATCGATAAAATGAATGCCGCCCGCGTTTAATTGCACCTTGCGCGTATCCCGATCGAATAGCCGGTAGCCGACCTCTTCCTCCAGACCGGCAATCAACGCGCTGAACGCCGGCTGGGAAAGATTTATTTTCTGCGCGGCGCGTGTGAAATTATCGGTTTCCGTCAACGCGATAAATGCCCGCAGTTGTTTTATGGACAAATTCATAAGCGGCCTTAAATGCAAAAGGAGAAAAGAAGTGTTATGTAAAAAAAAGGCAAACTCAACGTAAAACAACACCATTTTTTTGTTTTTATGATCCGCGCCGCAATTATTTACTTTCTCTTTTTCCGAATATTTTCTCATCGCGCAATACAACGACGATCGACTTCACAACCAAAAACATAACCTCCACACGGATAAAATAAAAATAACCATAAAAAACAAAAAATTAAAAACATATAGATAAACCAAAATCAGTTATTCAATCGACAAATAAAATAAATTAATCGTCTTTATGAATAACGCCATTCCGATTATCAGTTAGTCGTGAATTCGACGGCATGATAAAAATAGCGCAGACAAAAAAACAAACCACTTCGCGTTATGTATCTGGAGCGCTCAATAATATTTGATTGAGTTTTTTAATTCACAACAAATAAAACATATACGCAACATATAATAAATAGAGAGAGGAGTTCTTTATGCTAGCCCTAATCGGGGTGCTGACTATTGCCACCCTGCTATTTTTCATCATGACGAAGCGAATGTCTCCTCTGGTGGCATTAATCGTTATTCCGGTCATCGGCGCGCTGGCGGCGGGAAGCGGTACCGATACCGCCAAATACGTGGTCGATGGAATAACCAAGCTGGCGCCGATGGCGGCGATGTTCGTCTTCGCCATCGCCTTTTTCGGCGTCGTTACCGATGCCGGCATGTTTGATCCCATCATCAGAGGAATTTTACGTCTTGTCGGCACCAGTCCGGTCAAAATTATTATCGGCACCGGCGTCCTGGCGCTGATCGCCCATCTGGACGGCAACGGCGCGGTGACATTCCTGATCACCATACCGGCCATGCTGCCGCTGTTTAACAAACTCGGTATGGATAAACGGATCCTGGTGGGCATTACCGCGCTCAGCGCCGGCGTCAACTTCCTGCCGTGGACCGGACCGATGATCCGGGCGGCGGCGGCGTTAAACATCACCACCCACGAGCTGTTTATTCCCCTTATCCCGGCGCAGCTCTGCGGTCTGACCTTTATGGTGCTGATGGGCTATTACTGGGGCAAAAAAGAGGAAAAACGCCTGGGACTGGCATCCGGCAACCCGCTGTCCGGCGGCGCGCAGCATCTCGGCGACGCACAGCATGTGAAAGAACTCAGCGATGCCGAAAAAGCGCTGCGTCGTCCGCATATGTTCTGGGTCAATATTGCGCTGGTGGTTGCCGTCATCGGCACCATGGTGTTTACCAAAATCTCCCCGACCGTAGCCTTTATGATCGCCCTGACGCTGGCGCTGATGTTCAACTATCCGAACGTCGAAATGCAGAAAGATCGCATCAACGCCCACGCCAAAGCGGCGCTGATGATGGCCAGCATACTGTTCGCCGCCGGGGCGTTTACCGGCATCATGAGCGGCACCGGCATGCTGAAGGCCATGTCATTGTCCGCCGTCAGCGTGGTACCCGAATCGTTCGCCAGCCACATTCCGTTTATCGTCGGCCTGATCTCCATGCCGCTCAGCCTGGTGTTCGATCCCGATTCTTACTACTTCGGCATTATGCCGGTCATCGCCCATACCGTGGACATGCTGGGCGTACCGCCGATTCAGGTTGCTCAGGCCTCCGTTCTCGGACAAATGACCACCGGCTTCCCGGTCAGCCCGCTGACGCCTGCAACCTTTCTGCTGGTCAGCCTGGCGGGCGTGGATCTCGCCGACCACCAGAAATTCTCGATCCCGGTGCTGTGGGCCGCCAGCGTCATTATGACGTTCGCCTGCGTCATCTTCGGGGTCTTCCCGCTTTAGAAACATCGCCGCCGCACAACCAACCTAGCGGCGGTCACCAACACGTTTGATTACTAAAAGGTATTTCCATGAAGACAATTCGTATTGGCTCCGGGGCCGGCTATGCCGGCGATCGTATCGAACCGGCGGTAGAGCTGGCGCAAAAAGGCGACATTCACTATCTGGTTTTTGAATGTCTGGCGGAGCGCACTATCGCCATCGGCCAAAAACAGAAACAGCAGGATCCTGAGAAAGGCTATAACGAGCTGCTGGCGGACAGAATGCACGCCGTATTGCCCATCTGTCTGGAGAAAGGGATCAAAATCATCACCAACATGGGGTCGGCCAACCCGGTTGCGGCGGGACAGCGCGTGTTGGAGATCGCCAAAACGCTGGGGGCGAAACGCCTGAAAATCGCCGTCGTCACCGGCGACGACGCGCATGCCACGCTGATCACACTCGATGCCCGACTGGACGAAATCGGCAAACCCATTTCCGCCTGCGGCAAAGATATTATTTCCGCCAATGCTTACCTGGGGGCGGACGCGCTGGTTGAGGCGCTGCGTCAGGGGGCGGATATCATCATCGCCGGCCGCGTTTCCGACCCCTCCCTGTTTCTCTCCGCCATGATGTATGAATTCAACTGGGCGGCGGACGACTGGGAGCGATTGGGCAAAGGCACCTGCATCGGCCACCTGCTGGAATGCGCAGGCCAGATCACCGGCGGTTATTACGCCGATCCCGGCTTCAAGGACATTCCGCACCTGGCGCGCCTCGGTTTTCCGCTCGCCGAAGTCACTGAAGACGGCAACGCGGTGATCACCAAGGTCGACGGATCCGGCGGACGCGTCTGCGTCGATACCTGTAAAGAACAGCTGCTGTATGAAATCCACCGTCCGGATCGCTACATCACCCCCGATGTGATTGCCGATTTCAGCCGCGTGACCTTCACGCAAGAGGGCGAAAATCGCGTACGCGTCGCGGGAGCGAGCGGGAGCGCGAAAACCGATACCTTAAAAGTCTCCGTCGGTTATCAGGACGGTTTTATCGGCGAAGGCGAAATCTCCTATGCCGGCCCCGGCGCGGTTACCCGCGGACGCCTGGCGCTGGAGATCGTTAAACAACGTTTCGCCCTGTGTCAGCTAACCCCGCAGGAAGTGCGCTACGACCTGATCGGCGTCGATTCCCTGCATGGCCCGCAGCGTTCGCAGCAGAGCCAGCCCTATGAAGTCCGTGTACGTGTCGCGGCGCGTTGCAGCGCCAGATCGCAGGCGGTCAAGATCGGTAATGAAGTGGAAACGCTCTACACCAACGGCCCCGCCGGCGGCGGCGGCGTCAACAAAGCCGTCAAAGAAATTCTGGCGATGGATTCCACCCTGCTGCCCCGCGACAGCGTCACGCCCGCCGTCGCCTATCTGGAGATTAAATAATGAAACTGCGTGAAATTGCCCATTCCCGCACCGGGGATAAAGGAAATACCTCCAATATTTCCCTGATTGCCTATCGTGCGGAAGATTATTCCTTGCTGAAAGAAACCATCACCGCGGAAAAAGTCAAAGCCTGGTTTGCCGATATCGTCACCGGCGAGGTGGTGCGCTATGAATTACCGGCTATCGGCGCGTTGAACTTTGTGATGTACGGCGCGCTGGGCGGCGGCGTTACCCGTTCGCTGGCGCTGGATATGCACGGTAAAGGATTAAGCTCGGCAATATTGGATATGGATATTTAATCGTCGCGTCTGGCTGTTTACCGGCGGGTAATAAATTACCCGCCGTGGCCGTCCGCGGTCATTATTTTCACGGAGTTTTAATACAATGAATAACAAAATCATTGATGCCGACTATTTCCGCTCATTTTTATATGACGGAATGACGATTATGTTCGGCGGTTTTATGGGCGTCGGGACACCGAAATTATTGGTGGATGAAATTATTAAATCCGGCGTCGTTGATTTAACCATTATCGGCAATGATACCGGTTTTATCGATACCGGCGTCGGCCCGTTAATTGCCAACGGGCAGGTCAAAAAAGTCATCGCCTCGCATATCGGCACCAACCCGGAAACCGGCCGCCGGATGCTCGCCGGCGAAATGGAGGTTGAACTGGTGCCGCAAGGCACGCTGGCCGAACGCATCCGCAGCGGCGGCGCGGGTCTCGGCGGTTTTTTAACCCCGACTGGCGTCGGCACGGTGGTCGAAGACAATAAACAGAAAATAACCCTCGATAATATTACCTATTTATTAGAGCTGCCGCTAAAAGCGGATTTGGCCCTGTTACAGGCCAGTATCGCCGACGCCAGCGGAAACCTGGTTTATCGCCTCACCGCGCGTAATTTCAACCCGCTGATTGCCCTCGCAGCCGACCATGTCGTCGCCCAGTGCGAACAGATTGTTCCGCTCGGACAACTGGCGCCGGAATCTATCGTCACCCCTGCCGCCCTGGTCGATCACCTTTATCTGGGAGAGAAATAATGGATGCGAAAGAATTCATTGCCCGCCGGGTGGCAAGAGAACTGAAAAATGGCGACGTGGTTAATTTAGGCATTGGCTTGCCGACCAAAGTCGCGAATTACCTGCCTGAAGGGATTGAGGTTACCTTTCAGTCGGAAAACGGCTTTCTGGGACTGGGCGCGATAACCGAACCGGACGTGAATCTGGTCAACGCCGGCGGACAGCCGTGCGGCATGGTGCCGGGCGCCGCGATGTTCGACAGCGCCTTCTCCTTCGCCCTGATTCGCGGCGGCCACGTCGACGTCTGCGTATTGGGCGGCTTGCAGGTCGACGAACAAGGCAGCCTGGCCAACTGGATGGTGCCGGGGAAAATGGTGCCCGGCATGGGCGGCGCCATGGATCTGGTGGTCGGGGCGAAGAAAGTGATTATCGCGCTGGAGCACTGCGCCAAAAACGGCGACGCCAAATTATTGCGCCGCTGCACCTACCCGCTCACCGCGGTCAATAAAGTCAGCATGGTGGTGACCGAACTGGCGGTATTTCATTTTGTCGATCGGCAAATGGTGCTGAGTGAAATCAGCCCTGACATCACCGTGCAGGCGTTGCGCCAGAAAACCGAGGCAGACTTTATTGTCTCCGCCGACTTACAACCCATGAAAATCAATTAACCGGGGCGACCATGAACGATTCCGTTGTTATTGTTAACGCCAAAAGAACCGCTATCGGCAAGTTCGGCGGCAGTCTGGCCAACACCTCCGCCATTGAGATGGCCGCCGCTACCATTGGTGATTGTCTGTCGACGTTGCCGGACGATCTGACCATTGATGAAGTGATTTTGGGCAACGTACTCCAGGCCGGGCTGGGGCAAAATCCGGCGCATCAGGCCAGCATCGCCGCCGGCATCGGGATTGAAACCCCGTCGCTCACCGTCAGCAAGGTATGCGGCTCCGGTCTGAAAGCCGTCGCGCTCGGCGCGCAGTCCATTCTATCCGGCGATAACCAGGTGTGCGTCGTCGGCGGCATGGAAAACATGAGCGCCGCCCCTTTTCTGCTGGAAAAAGCGCGCCACGGTTACCGCATGGGGCACGGCAAGCTGGTCGACATCATGATTCAGGACGGCCTGTGGTGCGCCTTTAATGATTATCATATGGGCGCCACGGCGGAAAATATCGCCGCACGCTACCACCTGACGCGAGAAGAGCAGGATCGGGTGGCGCTGGCATCGCAGCAAAAAGCGGTTGCCGCGATTGAAAGCGGTCGCTTCAAGGCCGAAATCACCCCAATATCACTGCGCGGTAAAAAAGAAACCCGTATTTTCGCACAGGACGAATTCCCGCGCGCCGATACGACGCTGGCATCACTGGCCAAGCTCCGTCCGGCCTTCTCCGCCGACGGCACCGTCACCGCAGGGAATGCCTCCGGGATTAACGATGCCGCCGCCACGCTGGTGCTGATGCGCGAATCAACGGCCAGAAAGCAAGGCATTCAGCCGCTGGCGCGTATCCGCAGTTGGGCTTCCGCCGGCGTACCGAGCGAAGTCATGGGGCTGGGGCCGATCCCGGCGACGCAAAAAGCGCTCGGCAAAGCGGGATTAACCATTGGCGACATTGATTTAATCGAAGCCAATGAAGCCTTTGCCGCGCAATATCTGGCGGTACAGCGGGACTTGCGGCTCGATCCTGACAAAGTGAACGTCAATGGCGGCGCCATTGCGCTGGGTCACCCTATCGGCGCCAGCGGCGCGCGTATTCTGGTCACCCTGGTTCATGCCCTGCGCGGCCATGATAAAACGCTGGGGCTGGCCACGCTGTGCATCGGCGGCGGGCAAGGCATCGCCATGATTATTGAGCGTCTCTGAGTCCCCATTCCATTCACGCCGGAGTCAGGCGACATCCCGCCTGCCTCCGGCATCTTTCCCCGATTACTCGTCGGATTGACGCAGACGCGCCAGCGCCTGGTTCAGCATGCGTTCATCAATGCCATGTCCTGCGCCCGGCGCTATATCCAGCGAGCAAACCGTTCCCAACTGCTGAAAACGCTGCGCGGCGGCGCGGGCATGATCGACGGCGATCACGCCGTCGGCATCGCCATGAATCAAATGCACCGCCACATCGCTGAACGGTTTTTCCGGCAGAGCGGCGAAACGGCCGCTAAAGGCGATAATCTGTCCGGCCAAATGCGGTTCCGCTTTCAGCGCTTCCAACGACATGATGGAACCTTGAGAGAATCCCACCAGCGTCGTGTGCTGAAAATCAACGCCGCTTTTCCGCTGCCAGTCACGCACGGTGGCGACAAAGCGCGGTATCGCCTCCTCAATACGCGCTAAGCGATTCTCTTCCGTCACGCCTTGCACGGAAAACCACTGACGCCCTTCCCCGTATCCGGTACTGAACGGCCCGCCGATACTTACCACCAGCGCCTGCGGAAACGCGGCGGCGAAATAGCGGCCGATCGGCGCCATACCCGCCGGGGTATCGCCCACGCCATGAAAAAGCAACACCAGCCGCTGCGGCGCGGCGGGGTTTTGTACCACGATATTCTGCTGAGTCATTCTGTTTCTCCTGCAAATAACCGGCCCGGCATTCCCGCAGCCGGTTCATATAACCATTGAGAACCACTATACGCCGCGTTATTGCAGGTGAAATCGGGAATTCCTGAACAAGATGTTCATTTTTTTGCAGCAAACGACGCCTTCACTCTCCACACCGGCAAAAAAGAATAAAAGCCGCCGCCGGTGTCACTTTTCCCCGGTTATTGCACAGAGATTAATGAAGCGGCAATAAACCTTTTACCCGATGCGTAAAACGGACGAAGAGTACGGCCACGGCTATCACACCAGCAAATCATTATTAAGGGAGCGCGATATATGGCGGACAGACCGGTTAAACAATAAATAAACCCATCCGTGCGACTTTCTATTGGTTAGATGCACTCGCCCTATTAACGGATAACACATTTTATCCAAATCCCAATGTTCCGGGAGGCGGCTTTACGTCCCAAATACATGCAGGAAAAATAAAATGGCGATAACAACGTCCTTATTATCACCGAAAAAACGCGCCTTCAGGCAATCCATGCTGGCAGCCAATATCAGCCTCGCGTTACTGCTGGCGGGGTGCGGAGGCGGCGGAGGCGGGGGCGGCGGTTCCGAGAGCGTAACGCCGGCGCCGGAAACCCCCACCACGCCGACCGAACCCGAAACGCCGACCAATCCTACCGAGCCGGAGACGCCGACGGAACCCGCCGACACGCGAGCCAAAGTAGGCATTATCGACTCCGGGCTTTCCCCGGACCGCCCCTATATCAACTACGACAATATCGGCGGTTTTGCCTCCTTTGTCGGCGGAAGCAGCACGTTGAACGATAACGCGGGCGACGACGGACACGGAACCACAGTGGCCATGGTGCTGGCCGGACAGGAGTGGCGACAATGGCCCGCCGGCGTGGCGCCTGACAGCCTGCTGTATATCGCCCAGGCATCGAAAGACAATAATTTCGATGTTCTTACTTCCACCCAAGCCGTCAGTTGGCTGTTGGATAACGACGTCAAAATCATCAACATGTCGTATGGCATGACCGAACGCCTGACCACGCCCGAATCGCTGTCAAACGCCAGACAGCGATACGCCTATCAGCTATTGCGCAACTCTCTGCGCGAGATCGTCAGCGCCGAAGCGCTGGCCATCATGTCGACCGGCAACGAGAACACCTCCGCGCCGGCGCCCGATACGCTGATCCCCGCGATATTCAACGAACCGGAGTTGCAGAAAGGCGTTCTGGCGGTGACCGGATTCGTCGAAGGCTATCTGGTTCCTGTTCCCGATCGTCCCCCGGAGCTGTGGGGCTTTGACGCCTGCGGCGCCGCCGCCGCGTACTGCATGAGCGCGCTCGGCTCCACAAAATACCCCAGCCAGAGCAGTTCGGCGGACGGCGAATGGGAATCCGTAACCTCGTACGGCACCTCATATTCCGCGCCGCGCGTGGCGGGAGGCGCCGCGCTGGTCAAGACCGCTTTCCCCTGGATGACCGGCTATAACCTGCAACAAACGCTGCTGACCACCGCCACCTACCGCTCCGATGCCTATACGGGCTACGATGAGGATCTGGCCTACTATGAGACTGTCTATAACGAAGACGGCAGCGTTAAGGAAATCATTTTCCATAGCGGTGAAATTCAGGTTGCCGACACGGCCAACGGCCGCCCCTTCAACGACACTTTCGGCTGGGGCGATCTGAACGTGGAAAAGGCGCTGAAAGGACCGGCGATGTTTTACGCCGACGATTTCACCGCCCGTCTGACCGCCGGCGACTATACCTTCTCCAATGATATCAGCGGCGATTACGGCCTGGTGGTTAACGGCGCCGACAACGCCGGCGGCATCCTGCGCCTGACCGGCGACAACACCTATAAAGGCGACACGCGAATCACCGCCAATAGCCTGTACGTCGACGGTTCCATCGCCGGCAACGCAACGGTGTCGGGCAGCGGAACGCTGGCGGGGAACGGCCGCATCGGCGGCAACGTCAGTAATACGGGGATCGTCGCCACCACCGCGGAAGGCGGTCTGACCGTCGCCGGCAATTATACCCAGGGCAGCGACGGCCTGCTGAGCGTAACCCTGTCCAATCCGTTCACCGTTGAGGGCAGCGCGACGCTGGACGGCACGTTACGCGTCGGCTTACCCAGCAGTACCTATATCGTTGAGGCCCAGGAAACCTTGCTGCATAGCAATCAGGGGATCAGCGGCAGCTTCGCCGCCACCGATCTCGGCCTGTTCCTGACCGGAAATCTGACCTACGGCGCCAATGACGTCACCGGCGCTTTCAGCCGCGTCAATACCGTCGAGGCCGTCGCCAACAGCGGATTACAAGGCGCGGCGCTGTTGCAGACCGCCGCCAACGTGGAGTCCGCCCTGCAGGTCGCCGACCGCTGGGTCGGCGCCGACTCAACCACCGAGCAGCAGTCCGCCCTGCTGGCCAAAGCGGCCGCGTTCCAGCAGTTGGCGAGCGCCAGCGCGGCGGCGGCCTCGTTGGATTCGCTCTCCGGGCAGGCCCATGCCTCCAGCAACGCCATCCTGTTTAACAGCCTGGATTACCAGAACCAGTTGCTGAACAACCGGCTGGACCAACTGGGGAACGGCAAAAACTATGGACTGTGGATCGAAACCGGCAAACTGCGCGGCGACCTGAACCAGTCCGGCTATCTGGGCAGCAGCTACGATATCAACCTGACGGCCATCGGTACGGATAGCGACTTCGACACGCCGGGACTGCGCGCTGGGATCGCCTATACCAACAGCCGCATCAAGGCCGAGTATGCCGGCAGCGGCGGCAGCAGCGAGAACGAGTTGCATGGGGTGATGACCTATGCCCGCTACCAGCTCAGCCCCGAATGGTACGTTCAGGGCAACCTGAGCTATCAGCGCGGTCGCGACAAGTTACAGCGCTCCATTCTGCTGGACGACGTTCAGGCGGTGTCCAGCAGCACGACAAGCGATGGCTGGCAGGGTCTGCTGAAAACCGGCTATGCGTTGGCGCTTAACGATGTCTTCAGCGTGCAGCCCTATGCCGGGATAAAATACAGCTACCTGTCCACCGGCGGCTTTACCGACACCGGCAGCGAATTCGGCCTGACCGGCGAAGGCAACGACTATTCCCGCACGGTAGGCCTGACCGGGATTAGCCTGAGCGCCCGGCAGCAATGGCATCGGGGATGGTGGAGCGCCTTGAGCGTCAACGGCGAATATCAGCACGCCTTCACCAACCCGTCGCTGGACGTAACCGCCCGCTGGAGCGGCCTGGGCCGTGAAGGCGAGCGCCTTGATATTCCGGGCATGCGTCTGGACAAAGACGCCCAGTGGGCGGGCGTCAGGCTGGACGTGGGCAAAGCCGCGGATGCGCGCATCTTCCTGCGCGCCGATAAACACTTCGCCGATCGCGGCAACGAGGAAGTGCTGCGCGGCGGCGTCGACGTCTCCTTCTGATAGCGGGGATGCCGACGGGATTAACGCACGCGAGGGGATAATATTTTCCCCCGCGTGTTTTTATCCCGCTACGGGGAGTCCGCTTTATTGGGCATATCATCTTTTTATATATTCTAAGACGTTTTATTTTGCCGGATGAAATAGTTTACCTTTCGCCGATATGATAGAAATAAAGCTGTTTCAGGCAGTAAAAATCATTATCCCATAGCACCAGGGAAATACCGTGCGCAGTTGAAAAAGGGAATCGAGCCATGAGAAAAACCATACCGTTAATCGCCGTTGCCGCCGTTATCGTTTTAGCGGTTATATACCTTGCTTCTAACGCTAATCAGTATGCCATCGCCGCGCAAATTATTGGTTCGCTGGCGGGCATCATCATTATTTTCGCCGTTATAAAATTTATTTTTAAAAGAAGAATCGATAAGTCCAGTTTATACGTGGCCATCGCCTTCGTCATTTCATCCTTTATCGGCACCACCCTTACCGTTACCCTATTCCATGAATCCCCGGTTTACCTAAAAGCCATCATCGTCGGCGGCATCACCCTGGCAGGCGTCGCGATCGCCCTGACGACGTTGAAAAAACGGCCGGTACAACCGAACCGGTGAGTTATCAATACACGGAACATTTCTTTACCCGAAGCCAGTCAACAACATATTGAAATAGCCAAATATATTCTCTGAATCAATGGTTTTTCGGCGTAAGAAATCACGCTGAGGTGGACGACCCCGCGAATGCGCCGCAGGGAAGCGGCGCAAGCCAGTGCCGCGTCGGGAACGCGTCACTGGCGGTTCGGGAAAGGGGGCGACCGCCGAAGGCATCGCGTCAGCGACGTGATTTCAGCCACAGCCCGGGTCCGGAGGGTGGTGGCGCTTGAACCACCCTCCGTCGGGCGCGTGCTGCGACATAGCATAGAAATGACGACCTTCTAGCGCACGAAATATTCTCCGTCGTTGAATATTCCCTCAAAAAAGCCCCACAGTGAGTAAACATTGCCGGTGCAAATCGCCTAATGAGCAACAGCCCCAGACTCCGCAGGCACCTTCCGAGGAACATTCCAGTCCGGCGTTTTGCCGCCCGCCAGATGGCGCACGAAAAAATCCAGCGCCTTGCGCTGCCCGTAAGCGCCGCCGCTGACGCCGTGACCGCCGCCCGGCACGTAGAGCAGGTCGAACTCCTTACCGGCTTTAATCAACCGGTCCGCCACCTGCAAGGTGCTCGACGGGTCGACGTTATCATCCAACTCCCCCACCATCAGCAGCAGCTTGCCCTGTAAGCGCCAGGCGTTTTCAACATTGGACGCCGCCGCATACCACGGCCCCAGCGGCCAGCCCATCCACTGCTCGTTCCACCAGTTTTTATCCATCCGGTTATCATGGCTGCCGGAGTCGGCTACCGCCACCTTATAGAGTTCGGGATGAAACAGCAGCGCGGCCATGGCGCTCTGACCGCCGGCGGATACGCCGATAATCCCCACGCCGCGGGAAATATCGTACCAGGGCAGACGTTGCGCCGCCGCCCGGTGCCACAAAATGCGGTCGGGAAATCCCGCGTCTTGCAGATTGCGCCAGGCCACATTATGAAAGGCGCGCGAACGGTTATTGGTACCCATGCCGTCGATTTTCGCCACCGCAAACCCCAGCTCGGTCAGCGGCTCCGGGAGAAAGGAGAAATCCTTGGGTACAAAGGAACCGTGCGGCCCGGCATAGATACTCTCCACCACCGGATATTTGTTGGCGGCTTTAAGATAACGCGGCGGATAAATCAATCCCCAAATCGCCGTTTCGCCATCCCGTCCCGCCGCCCGGAACGGAATGGGCGGACGCCAGCCCGCCATTTTCAGACGGCCGATATCGGCGCGGTTCACCTCCATGAGCCGGCGATTATCGGCGCTGCGGTAGAGCACGGTGACCGGCGGAAGATCGTAGCGCGAATAGGTATCGACATAAAACTTGCCGTCAGGCGAGAAGTTCAGCGTGTGATTCGCCGTTTCCGCGCTCAGCCTGGTCAGCCCGCAGCCGTCGAAGCCGATTTTGTAGCCGTACATATAGTAGGGATCGTCATCTTTCGTCATCCCCGAGGCGCTGAAGTAAATCACCCGCTGCTTTTCATCCACCCAGTGGACGGCGCGCACCACCCAGTCGCCCTGGGTGATCGGGTTTTTCACTTTGCCCGTCACCCCGTCATATAAATAAAGATGCTGCCATCCGCTGCGTTCGGACGCCCAGATAATCTCTTTGCCGTCTGATAAATCACGGCGAAAGCGTTTACCGCTGCCGGTCGCCAGACCGGTCAGCTCCGCGTAATCAATAAAGGTTTCCGAGGTTTCATCGATAAGCGAGCGGGCTTTCCCCGTTTCGGCATCCACTTCTATCACCCGGTATCGCTGATGTCCGCGCTGGTTGTATTCGAAGGTAAACGCCCGGCTATCCTGCCGCCACGCCGGCGAAGTGAGCATAAAAGGCTGCGGGAAAAGCGACGAATCAATGGGCGTTATGCTGCGTGAAGCTATGTCCACCAGCACCGGCTGGGATATATCCAGCGCATCGCCGGGTTTGGGATAGGAAAGGGATCGATATTTGGGCTGCACCTGGTCGGCGGGCGAAGATTCAACGTAATGCACCCGGCGTTTCTCCGCCCGTTGAATGCGATACAGCGCCAGCTTTGAGCTATCCGGCGACCAGCTCAACGTCTCCTGCGCATAATCCTCTTCCTGCGTGCCGTCGCGCGTGAGCGATATCCGCAGACCGCGCGCTTTGTCGATCAATACCAGATTGTGATTCTCAATCAATGCCTCCCATTCGCCGTCGGGCGATATCTGTCCCCGCGGGCCGGACCGGGCGAACGCTTCGGCGCGGGAAACGGACAGATCCGCCTGCACCCGGCAGCGGTAATGCTCCAGATCGCAGCGCAGCAATCGCCTTCCCTGAGGGATAAACAGCGCATTTTCCGCCGCCGAATAGTCCACCTGCGCCAAAGGCAGCGAGGTGGCGGTCGCCGGAGCCGCCAGCAGCGGGTTTAAGGCCCGCGCCAGGCGAGCATGATCGAAAGCGGGACGCTGCCGCAGGTTCGCCACATCCACCCACATAAACTCATGCCCGGCGGGCCGGCCATTACCGGCCGCCACGCTGCGGCGATAAAAAAATCCCTGGCTATCGGGCTGCCAGCTCATCCGCCCCGGATAGTGGTGCGCCAACTGGCGGTAATGTTCCGCCAGTCCCTGCGCGCGCCGATAATCCTCCGGGCCGGGCGCCGAGTTATTCGCTGCGGCAGACATCGCCAATCCCATCAGGGCGACCATCGTCCCGATGCCTCTCCCCTTCAGATAACGGTTCGCTCCTATCACGCTCTACCTCATCCTGTTCTTGCTGTGTAACCATGCCGGATGTCAAATGCAACCGATGCGAATGAAAGGCCGCCAATGCGTCGCGGTGCGCCACGCTGACGATAGCGCTGCCCGGCAGGCCAGCCAGTAGCGCCTGATAAACCTGCCGTTCGGTGTCCGCATCAAGCGCGCTGGTCGCCTCATCCAGAAAAATAAAGTCCGGCCGATGCAATAGCGCTCTGGCCAGCGCCAATCGCTGCTGTTCGCCGCCGGAGAGCCGCTGTTGCCAGCGATCGCTGGCGCTCAACAGGCTAATCGCCTGCGGCAAACAGCTCTGCGTCAGCGCCTGTCGGCACTGCTCATCGCTAAAATCGGCTTCATCATGGGGATAACAGAGCGCCGCCTTCAGCGTGCCGCTCGGGATATAGCTTTTCTGCGGCAGGAACAGGAAACGACCGGCGGCCGCACGGACGATCTCGCCCTCGCCGTACGACCACAGCCCAGCGCAGGCGCGCAGCAGGGTGCTTTTTCCTACGCCCGAGGGGCCGTCAATCAGCCAGCGTTCGCCGGGCAATACCCGCCATTGCTCCACCGTGGTCAGTTCCTTGCCTTCAGGGGTGGTCAGGCGCAGCCGCCGGCAGTCGAACCCCGGCGCGTCGCTCTCCCGCAGACGAATAGCCGATGGCGCGCGATCGGATTGATTCAGCGCCTGTTCCAGATCGCGCAGCCGGTTGGTCAGCGCCAGCCAGCGGGTAAAGGCTTCATAGGCCTGCATAAAATAGCTCAACGTGGAACGCAGGGAGCCGTAGGCCATCTGGATGCGCGTCAGATCGCCGAAACTGATCTCGCCGCGCAGCAGCTGCGGCAACGTCAGCAGCGTCGGCAATGGCGAAACGAAATGGGAAAAGGTGCTCTGGCCCAGCGACACGGCAAAGCTGCGGCGGATGATGGCCAGCGCGTTTTCCCGCAGCAGATGGAAACGCTGCGCCAGGCGCTGTCCTTCCCGCCCGCCGCCCTGATAAAATGCGATCTGCTCCGCGTTTTCCCGTACCTGCATCGCCAGAAAACGGAAGTCGCCCTCGGCGTTCTGTTGCTGCATATTCAAACCGATCAATGAGTTGCCCAGCCAGTGGGAAATATACAGTTGCAGAAAGGCGCAGATAAACGCGGCATAAACCATATGGCCGGGAATCGCCCATTCACCGCCCAACGCGCTGAAGCGCAGGGTGCCGGCCACCGACCACAACAGTACGGTGTAGGTCGCCGTGTTGATAACCACCGAGACCAGGCTGAGGAAAAAATTCAGCGACGCCCCCACCAGTTCGCTGACGTCGTCGGCGATGCGCTGATCGGTATTGGTCAGCATGCCGTCCCGCTCCAGCCGGTAATACGCCGGCGTTCCCGTCCAGCGCCGGAGATAGCGTAAAGTTAACCAGGTGCGCCAGCGCAGCGCCAGATAGTGGTTAAAGATAACGCTGATTTCCGGCAGCAGCATCGCCCCCAGCCCGAAAATGAAATTGAGCACGAACAGCGGCTTAATCTGCCGCCAGTCCAGCGCAATCAGCGCATCGGTGAATCTGCCGGTGATACGGTTTACTTCCACATGGAGGTAGGCGTTGCCTAGCATGATGGCGATGATAATCGCCAGCAATATCAGCGCCAGATAGTTATCCGATGAGCGCCAGTAAGGCAGCAAAATCTGCCGGATGCCCGGTCGAAGATGACTTTCATCACGTTGTTTCAATGACTTTGATACCCGTATCCGATCGCGCGTCGGTCAAGCATCCGCCGACGCGCCTGATGTAGCCGCCCGCGGCGACATAGTTTTTAAATCAATGTCATACGTTATAGCGAATCCCAATCAGTCATTCCCGCGCAGGCGGGAATGACTGATATCAACGCACTACCTGAAAGTAGATCCCCGCCTGCGCGGGGATGACTATTCCGCAGTGGGTTTGTCGGCAACCCTGCGCGGCGATCAGAACGAATAGGTGCCGGTCAGACGCCAGGTCCGTCCTTCTTTCACTCCCACATAGCTGTCTGTGGAGGTGGAGTAATAGAGATCGCGATCGAAGACGTTATCCACCCCCAGCCGCAGCGACCAGTCAGGCTGGCGATAAAATACCGATACGTCGGTTTGCGCCTGGCTGCCGATGGTGAAGTAGTTGCCGATGGTGCCGTTTCTGGACGTTTTCGAGGTGCCGCTGATACCCACGGATGCCCCCGCGCCCTGCAACCGGCCGCTCTGAATCTCATAAGAGGTCCATAGATTGGCGGTATGGCGCGGCGTATCGTTGAAGGTATTCCAGAAGCTGCTGTTCGGCGTTTTCTTTTCCGAATAGGTGTAGCTGCCGCTCACTTCCCAGCCCGGTAACAGAGTGCCGTTCAGGTCGACGTCGAAACCTTTGCTCTGCCGCCCCTCGGCTCCGACCGCGATGCCGTTGTTGAACACAACCACGTTATTCTGGCGAATATCGAACAGCGCGGTGGTCAGCGTCAGGTTATCGTCCAGCAGGTTTACCTTCAGGCCGATCTCCTTCGACTTGCCGGTGGCCGGCGGCAGCACTTCCCCGGTCTGACGGTTAACCTGCGCATTGCCGCTGAAGCTGTTGAGATAGTTGGCATACACCGTCACATCCGGCGTGATATCGTAGCTGACGCCATAGTTGGGGATCCATTTGTCGGTGGTGTAGCTGACCACGCCGCTAGTGGTCAGATAGGTGTTATTCCAGCTGGAGCGCTTTAAGGAGACCTGAACATGCAGCCGCTCCCATAAATCGATCGAGTCCTGCAACAGGATCCCGCTCTGAATCATCTTGCTGCGGCTGACGCGATAGTCCGGTTCGCCGATGCCGCCGTACACCAGCGAATCCGGATCGAAGACGTTGCCGTTGCTCAACAGGATGAAACGGCCGTCATAGCTGTTATAGCGCTCATACTGATAGTCGTGTCCGATCAACAACGTCTGCTTCACCGGGCCGGTTTCGATCACGCCGCGGACGTCGTTTTGCAGATTCCAGGACTGATCGGTGTATTTATTGGCCAGAGGATGACTGAGTTTATCGCCATCGGCCTCAATGATCAGCGTTTCATTCATTTTTGCCTGGCCGGAGGTGCTCTGGAAATTGGCCTTGCTGTTAAACGTCCAGCTACCGAACAGATCCTGTTGCAAGTCGTAATAGGCATTCGTGGTTTTAGTCTTGAAGTGGTCGTCCTTGTCGCCCAGACGATATACCGGCAGCTTCTGCACCCTTCCGTTGCTGTAGAAGGTGCCGGCCGGGCCGGAGTTTCTCTCCTTGTTAAATTCGGCGCCGATAAGAATACGGGTGGAATCCCCTTGCCAGGCCAGCGCCGGCGCCAGATAGTCGCCATGATTGCCGTTAAAGTCCGGGAAAGCGGAATTGGATTTCATGGTGGACGCATTGAGCCGATAGCTAAAGGCCTTATCGTCGGTGAGCGCGCCCCCGAGATCGATAGCCGTCTTGAACTCCCCGTAGCGCGCCGCCTCCACTTTCACCCGGCGCAGCGGCTCGGTGACCGGCTTCTTGCGCACCAGATTGATGGTTCCGGCGGGCGAGCTGCTGCCCGACAGCACGGACTGCGGCCCCTTGATGACCTCAATACGCTCGACGCCTTCAATGGACGTCCCCTGCCCCACCCCCGCATTGCCGGAGCCGGCCACCCCATCCGTCAGGCCGGAGGTCACGCCGTAGCCGCGCATCCAATAGGTTAGCGTCCCGCGGTTGTTGCGAATCGCACTCACGCCGGCGGAATTTTTCAACGCCTCCTCCAGCGAGGTGGCCTGGCGGTCATTAATCAGCTTGCTGCTGATCACCTGCACCGACTGCGCCGTCTGCTGCAACGGCGTATTAACGCGCAGCGCGGAAGAGGAATCGCCGGGATTGAGAACGAATTCATCTTCGCCGGCGCCGGTTACGGTAATGGCCGGCAAGGTTTTATCATTCGCCTGGGCGGCGGCGACGCTGTTGCCCTGCGATGAAACAATGGTCAGCGTGCCGTTATCCGTCGAGGTCAATAACAGCGGGCTGCCCTGCAACAGGCGCAATATCGCCTGACGCGTGGTGTAGCTGCCGTTCAGCGCGGGGGCCTGATAATTCGCCACCAGCGCCGGATTAAAAGAGATGGTCTGATTACTTTGATTGGCGACGGCCAATAACCCTTTTTGTAAGTCACCCGCCGGGATGGAAAACGTAATAGCTTGATCCGCGGCCTGCGCCGTCATGGGGATCGCCGCGGTACTTAATATCAATGCGGTGGCGGCATTAATGGTAAACAGTCTGGTGAAGAATAAACGTTTTTTAAACCCCAACCCCGCTGTATTGAAATAGTTTTGCTGCTTGCTCATTTTAATCCTCGTCAATTGTAACAGTTGCTGGCTACCGCATTTTTTTGCTCTTCATCTGTTCTGTGCATCGACGAGAAAAAAGCGACAATAAAAATAAAGATTTTTTGGTATAAGATATTATTCCTTTATTATTTGTTTGATTCCCATTATTTTTATTTTCACCGCACGGTGAATCCCGGTTATGCCCTTCCCCAACTTCATTAGCGGCGCGCTGACTAATCACAAGATGAATCATTTATTTTTCTTTATCGTTCAAGCTTCAAAATAACAATTCTAAATAAACATATAAGAAAATCGTCGTTTAACTCGCTGTCATTTTGTCTTACAAAAAGCGAACGGAATCTTTGCATCTCTTAAAAAATGCCTGGTTCTTTGTTTTGTGCTTTTGGGTTACCCCCGGCTCAAACAGAATGATTTTTGCTTATGGTTCACGCGCTTGAGGATGCCCATGCTCACTGAGGCTGGTAAAAAACCTGATCTACTTTCGTTGATCTTTCGCAGCGATTATCGTTGGCTTACCGACCGGCTCCGCCGTCGTATCGCCTATGGCTGCGAAGCGGAAGACGTCGCCTCAGAGGCGTTTTTAAGGCTGGCTTCGCTGCCCGATCTGGCCAGCGTGCAGGAACCGCGCGCCATGCTGACCACCCTGGCCAAACGCGTGCTGTATGAAAACTGGCGCAAGCGCGATCTGGAAAAAGCCTATTTCGCCGCTCTGGCCAACAAGCCGGAGCTTTACCATCCCTCGCCGGAAGAACAGCAGTTGCTGATGGAAGCGCTGCTCACCATCGATCAGGCGCTGGAAGGCTTATCCATCAAGGCAAGACAGGCCTTTCTCTATAGCCAGTTGGACGGCATGACCTATGCCGATATTGCCGAAAAACTGGGCGTTTCCGTCAGCATGGTTAGGAAATATATCGCTAAAGCGCTAACCAATTGCTATCTGGCGACGCAGGATAGTGGAAATTAACCGATGAGCATCATGGCCAGACAACATATTGATGACCCGGTCGCCCGGCAAGCGATTGAATGGATGGTGCTGTTGCGCTCGGGTGAAGCAACCCGAACCGACTATGACGATTACCAGCGCTGGCGGCGGGAGAATGCGCGGCACGAGCAGGCCTGCCGGCGTATTGAACAGACGTTGGGACAATTCCAGCCGCTGCTTGAGGCGCTTCCCCATGAGCCGATCCGCCAGGCGTTGCTGGCGCCTTCCAGCCGCCGCAAAGCGCTGCAATACGGTCTGGGCATGATTTCCGTCTTCACCCTGAGCAGCCTGTTGCTAAACCGGCACTATCCGCTGTCGCCGCTCTTGTCCGATGCGAAAACCGCCACCGCGCAGCGGAAAGTGCTGCCTTTGAATGACGGCAGCACGCTAACCCTGAACGCCCGCACCGCCGTGGATATCCATGTGCGTCCCGAAGCCGAAGTGCGGCGGATTACGCTGCACAGCGGCGGCATGCTGGCCAATATTGCGCAGGATCCTCAACGTCCGTTCATGATTTCCACCACTATGGGCGACATCGTGGCGTTGCAGGCCAACGTGAATGTGCGTTATGAGGACGGCGGCGTACACGTCGGCGTACTGGATAATATCGCCAAAATCACTAACCGGCTCGGTCAAAGCGTACGGATTAACGCCGGCCACGGCGCCTGGTTTGATCACGCCTCGCTCTATAACATCGCCATTACCCCCGAAGCGGAAACCGCCTGGCTGCAAGGCCGGCTGGAAGTGCGCGATCGTTCGCTGGCTTCCGTCGTCCGTTCGCTACGCGATTACACGCCCGGCATCATCCGTCTGGACCCCGCCGTCGCCGATTTGCGCGTCAGCGGAAACTTCCCGCTGGACGACATCAACTACACGCTGGACGCATTGGCGCAAACCATGCCCATCGCCATCGTACACACCTCGGATTACTGGATACATATTCGCCAGGCCAGTCTCTGACGGAGGGCGGAGAAAAAATTCACGTCCGCCGGTGACGCTTTTTCCGTTTCGCCGCACATAACTGATAGAGGGCATAGCGTTCTCGCTTAATTGATCACCGACAAAGCAGCAACAGCAGGGGTAGTAGGTGCAACAGGCATTATTGAAACAGCGCGTCGGAGCCGCTCACTCCTCATGGCAATACGGCAAGCCCGCGCCACATCACGATATAAATACGCCGCGCCGGGGAGAAGGCAAAAAAGCCGTTATCAGTTTTCTGGCGGTGTTATTGCTGCATACGGCGGCCATCGCGCTGCTTATCACCCGAACAACGGAATATACGCCGCTCAATCTGGTCAATCCCGCGGAAAGCGTCACCATTCAGGCCGCCCTGGTTGAAGAACCGGAGCCGGAACCGGTAGCTGAGGTCACGCCCGAACCGCCGGTGCTGACGTCGGATCAGGGCGAACGCGAGATTGCGCCCGTGGTGGAACAACAGCCGACGCCGCCCGAACCCTTGCCGCCGCCGGTTAAACGCGAAGTAAAAACGCCGCCCAAACCGCAGGTTAAACCGCGGCCGGTACAGCCGAAAACCGTTCCCCAACCGCAGCCTGCCGCCCGTGCCGAGCGTCCGTCGGCGCCGGCGTCGACCTCACCGACGGCCGCCGCCGAGCTGGCGCCCGGCAATAGCAGAGGCAACATGATGGAGAACAACCCGGGGGCGATCCCCAAGCATGTCGCTTCGGTGGGATGTGCCGTGCCGCAGCCGGAATACCCGCGTCGCGCCCGGCGTCTGCAACAGGAAGGAGAAGTGCTGATTCGTCTGGTGATCGGTCCGGAGGGCCGTTTAATCAGGCATGAAATCGCCCGCGGCAGCGGATATGAAGCGCTGGATCAGGCTGCAATGTCCGCGGTGGCGCAGGCGCGTTGCACCCCATACCGCGAAAACGGCCAGGCGATTAGCGTGATGACGCTGCAACCGGTGAATTTCAAGCTATCGCGTTAACAGTCGACAGACAAACGCACGCCGGCGGCAAAACGTTCGCCCTCCGTCCGACGGCGTCTGGATGAAGGTTTATTGATAAGAGGTAACACATGAACACGTTAGATATTTACCATTTTTGGCAACAGGGCGATGCGGTAACCCACTCCGTGGCGATTATCCTGCTGGTGATGTCCCTGCTTTCCTGGACAGTGATGCTGTTGAAGGCGCTGCAATTGCTGGCGCTGAACAAAAGCGTGAATTACAGCCGGCATGCGTTCTGGCAGGCATCGACATTGCAGGAAAGCCTGCAACCGTTCGGCGGCGCCGGCTTTAACCCGTTTCGCGACCTGGTTATCGAGGGACATGCCTTGCTGAAGCACCCGCACAAGTTCTCTTCGACGCTAGGCGGCCACGTCGATCTCAGCGACTGGCTGGTGAGGGGATTAAGCAATACGCTGGATACCAACGCCGGAAAGTTGCAGTCGGGATTGGGTACGCTGGCGTCCATCGGCAGCACGGCGCCGTTTATCGGCCTGCTGGGAACGGTATGGGGCATCTTCCATGCGCTGCAAACCATCAGTTCCATCGGTCAGCCCGACCTGGCGCAGGTGGCGGGTCCGGTGGGCGAAGCGCTGATCATGACCGCCTTCGGCCTGTTTGTCGCCATCCCCGCCGTATTGGGGTTTAACGCCATCAATCGCCGCAACCGCGTGGTGCTGCATGCCATGAATCGGTTCGCCCACGATCTCCACGCCTATTTGCTTACCGGCGCCCGCGTCGACGCGACGAGCGCCGACGCTACGCCGGACGCTCAGGGCCGCCCTGCCGCCGCGGTTGAACGCTCCGCCTGACGAGGAAAATCGCCATGAGTATGTCATCTCCATTTGAAAATCAGGACGACGCGCTGCTCAACGACATCAATATGACGCCGTTTATCGACGTGATGCTGGTGCTGCTGATTGTGTTTATGATTACCCTGCCGGTGATCAATCACGCGGTAAAAGTGGAATTGCCGCGGGCCAACGTGGAGAAAATCAAGAAGGATCCGCAGGCGGTGGATATCGCGATTACCGCCGACGGGCAGATCAACTGGAATAAGGAAGCCGTGGACGACGCCCAGCTCGCCGAGCGGTTGGACAGCGCCGCCGCGCAGGAAACCCGTCCCAATATCCGGCTGTCCGCCGACCAGGCGGTGGAGTACGGCCGGGTGGCCTACGTGATGACCACCGCCCAGCAGCGCGGCCTGAGCAAAATTGATTTTGTGTTGCAGCCGGTTAAAAATCCCTGAGCTTTCTGACCCCACCCCAACCCTCCCCTTCACAGGGGAGGGAGTTTAGCTCCTCCCCCATTGGCAAAGAAAATCCCATCCGCGGGTGACACTTTATCCGCCGGATTGCACATACCAGATAGAACCCTGTCTTATTCGGATATTGAACGATGTTTTCTCTTCACCCAACGCCCTCGGTTGATGCCCCTCAGACCGAAGCGCTGCAATCAGCGGCCGAACAGATCCTGACGCTGGCCTGCGCCAAAGGCGCGACGCAAACCGCGGTCTACGTCTCCCAGGGCAGCCGCCGCAATATCAAGATCAGAAACGGCGATATCGACACCCTGACGCAAAATCACGGCCGGCATCTGTCGGTTACGGTCTACTTCGGCCTGCGTTCAGGCTCCGTCTCGTCGACCCTGTTCAGTCCGGATGCGCTGCGGGAAGCGGTGGAATCCGCCTGTACGCTGGCAAAATATGGCGATGAAGATCCCTACGGCGGACTGCCGGACCAACACCGGCTGGCGACCGATATCCGCGATCTCGAGCTGTATGACGCCGAGGCGCTGAGCGTCGAACAGGCGCTGGCACTGGCGCGGCGGGCCGAGCAGGCGGCCAATGAAACCGCGCCCGGAGACTGTCACAACGAAAGCGCGGCGATCGCGTCGTATCAGGGGCAGTTTATTCTGGCCAACTCCAGCGGATTCTGCGCGGGTTATCCCTCCTCCAGCCATACCCTGTGGAGTCAGGCGCTGGCGCGCAACGCCGACCAGCGGCAACGGGGCCACTGGAGCCTGACCCGACGCGCTCCCGCGCAGCTGGTTCAGCCGGAAACCATCGGCCGCATCGCCGCCGAGCGGGCGCTGGCGCAGTTGGGGGCGCAAAAACTCGCCACCCGGCGCTGCCCGGTGCTGTTTGAAGCGCCGGCGGCGCACAGTCTGATTCATCATCTGGTTAACGCGCTGAGCGGCGGATCGCTGTACCGCACCGCCTCCTTTTTGGGGCTGTGCGCCGGGGAAAGCATTCTCGCCCCCCATCTGAGCCTGTATGAAGACCCGTTTATTCCCGGCGCGCCGGCCAGCGCCTGTTTCGACGCAGAAGGCGTGGCAGCCTCAGCGCGCCATGTGATTGAGGACGGGGTGGCGCAGGGCTACTTTCTCTCCAGCTATAGCGCGCGTCGGCTGGGGCTGATCACCACCGGCAACGCGGGCGGCGCCTGCAACCTCAGCGTCGCCAGCAGCCTGAGCCGTCCCGACGACACCCTGCCCGTCCTGCTGCGCAACATGCATAACGGGCTGCTGGTCACCACGCTGCTGGGACAGGGCCTGAATCCGATGACCGGCGACTACTCGCAAGGGGTGTCCGGCTTCTGGGTGGAAAACGGCAAAATTCAGTACCCGGTGGAGGAGATCACCATCGCCGGCAACCTGAAAACCATGCTGCGGCAGTGCGTCGCGCTGGGCGCCGATGCGCACACCCAGGGCTACCTGACGTGCGGATCGCTGCTGATTGCAGAGATGCAGATCGCCGGCCGGTAACTCCGCCCCTTTACAGCAACAGGATAATCAGAATGGTAATGCACGCTACGGATGCTTCGCTTTCTCCCGCACTGAGCGAGTTTTCACTGGAGACAACCGATCTCAGTCACGCCCTGAGCCATATTATGCAGCGCAGGGTGGACTACGCCGACCTCTATTTCCAGAGCCGCCAGCAGGAGAGCTGGCAATTGGAAAACGGCATTGTCCGTCCGACCGGCTTCAGCCGCGATCGCGGCGTGGGCGTTCGCGCCGTCAGCGGCGAAAAAACCGCCTTCTCCTATAGCAATGACATTTCCGCCGGCGCCTTGTTGCAGGCGGCCGATACGGTCAGGGACATTACCCGTCAGGGGCAACACGCCAGCGTTGCGCTGCCCGCGGCGCTGCCGCACGGCGCCGCGCCGCTTTATCCGGCGGACAATCCGCTGACCTCCCTCACCGAGCAGCAAAAGCACCAGTTGCTGACCTCCATCGATCGTCAGGCCAGAGCCCGCGATCCGCGCGTGACGCAGGTCTCCGCGTATCTTAACGCCGCGCATGAAACCGTGATTATCGCCCGCCACGACGGCAAACTGGCCGCCGATGCGCGTCCGCTGGTCAATCTGTTTATCAGCGTGGTGGTGGAACAGCAGGGCCGTAGAGAAACCGGCTCCAGCGGCGGGGGCCGACGCCTCGACTACCGTTTCTTCGACGATGAAAGCGTGGCGCAGTGGGTACGCCAGGCCGTCGATCAGGCGCTGAATAATCTGGACGCCGCTCCCGCCCCCGCGGGAACCTACAGCGTGGTGCTGGGGGCAGGCTCTCCCGGCATCCTGCTGCATGAAGCCATCGGCCACGGACTGGAAGGAGATTTCAACCGTAAAGGCAGCTCGGCATTTTCCAACCTGCTGGGAGAACGCGTTGCGGCCAAAGGCATTACCGTGGTGGATGACGGTACGCTGGCCTCGCGCCGCGGTTCGCTCCATGTGGATGACGAAGGCACCCCCACCCAGACCACCACGCTGATTGAAGACGGTCTGCTGCGCGGCTACTTGCAGGACAGCCTGAATGCCCGGCTGATGAACGCAGCGCTGACGGGCAACGCCCGCCGGGCCTCCTACGCCTCGCTGCCGCTGCCGCGCATGACCAACACCTATATGCTGGCGGGACAATATCCCGCCGACGAGATTATCGCCTCGGTAAAAAACGGGCTGTATGCCGCCGGCTTTGGCGGCGGACAGGTCGATATCAGCAGCGGTAAGTATGTGTTTGCAACCACCGAAGCCTATCTGATTGAAAATGGGAAAATTACCCGCCCGGTGAAGGGGGCGACGCTGATCGGCCACGGGCCGGAGGCGCTGCTGCACGTGTCGATGGTCGGCAATAATCTGGCGTTGGATGACGGCAATATCACCTGTAGCAAGGAAGGCCAGACTCTGCCGGTCAGCGTCGGTCAACCCACGTTGCGCATCGACAACATGACGGTGGGCGGCTCGCAATAATGCCCATGCTGCGTCAGCGATTTTAGCCCCTTTTCTGTATGGAGATACCATGTCCGACGTCATTATCACCGCCAGCGACGCATCGCTGGATACCTTGCTCAATAATAGCGACACGCCGATATTGCTCGATCTGTGGGCGCCCTGGTGCCAGCCCTGCAAAACGCTGGCGCCGCTGCTGGAGACGCTGGCCGAAAACGCCGCCCAGAAGCTGACCGTGGCGAAACTGGACGTCGAACAATACCCGGCGACGATGCGGCGCTTTGGCGTACGCAGCATTCCCACCCTACTGCTGTTCCGCAACGGAGAAGAAATCTCGCGGCAAATCGGCATGAAAACGCTGGCTCAGCTACGGGGATGGCTGACGTCACACCAGATCGCCCTGGAGCAGCATGCCCCGCCGACCGCCAATGCCCCCCTGCGCTGGGGAACATTCTACGGCGACCCGTCGCTACACGAATTCCTGTTTCAGCGCCTGCGGCGGCATGCCGCGGACGGTCGTATCGAAAAGGCGTTCTCTCCCTACTGGCTGGATGATAAAGGCACAACCTCGGCGGCGCTGGCGCACAGCGCGCAGATTGAAGTCTTCGAACGGGTTACCGGCCTGCCCGCCGCCATCGCCTGCCTGCTGGAGAATTTACCCGCCGCCACGCCGGCGCAGGTGGATGCGCTGGCGAACGCCCTGCTTCCCGGCAAGGATGTCGGGGACGTGCCGTTACGTTGGCTGCACATGTGGCTGGGCGACAGCTTTTATCCGTGGGCGGCGTGGCTGGCACAACCGGCGCTGGATGATCTGCGTCGTCAATGGCTGGCGCACGTCGGCAGGCATCTTGCCGGCACGCCAGTGGCGGAAACCGACTGGGCGGCGCTGCATCAGCAGGCGACGGCATTGCTGCAAAACGCCGACGACGATCAGGAGTTGGAAAAATATATCGCCGCCCTGCTCGCCCTGCTTTCTCCGCCGCCGGATGCCGCCGACGCGCAAAGCTGGCGCGCCATTAGCATACAGCTCGGTTTTGCGCTGGCGCAGATGGCGCAAATTCAGGCGGGCTGGAGCCATGAGGAGCGGGCTACCCCCGCGCGACGTCTTGCATGGTTCAAAGCGCAGGAAGCGGCCGCTGAAGGAAACCAACTGACGGATAAGCAAATCGTCGAATTACGCGCCCGCTGGCTGGAGGAAAATTCGCCATTCGCCGCCAAAGAAGCGGCGTTCTATCGCCACTACTCGTCACATCTGGCAACGCTCATAGCGCCGCTGGAGGAACAATGGTGGTCGCTGCTCCATAACGCGCCGCGCTTTCGCCCCCCGCTGGAGTGAATCACGCCGATGCATCCCCCGCCGTGGGGAATGTAACGTCATCGTCCGCCTGCGCCCAATTTCGCCAATGCAGGCTGGCGAGCGGATCCTGGTCATGCAATGCCGCCGCCGTCTCCTCGCGCCAGCGTTGCAATAGCGCCTTTTTCCCCGCCAGACCGAGGATTTTCGCCGCCGATGCCGGATCGGTCGCTTGTTCCACCAGCAAACGCAATGCCGGCAATGCCAGGGAGGAACGGGAAACCAGCCGGGACAGCGCGGCGAAACTCGCCTCCATCGGCCGGTGAGCGAATGCAAATCCCGCCAGCGCGCGCCAGTCTTCCTGTTCCAGTTCGTTATCGTCGTTCAACGCTACAGGCAAGGCCAGCGGAATAAGACGACGCAGCCAGAACCAATCCCGCGCCAGTTGCCGGGTCGCCTGTTCGACCAGTGAATAACCTTCGGCACTCAGGGGCAATAACGCCATCGCGCTGTAACAGCCGCTGCTGGCCTCAAGATGGCTGCCGATCCGCGCCAGTTGAAAACCGCATGAACGCCAGAAGGCCCACAGATCCGGCTGGTAGCCGAAACTGACCGACAGGTAATCCAACCCCTGGGATTGCGCCGCGCGTCGTTGATAGTCGACCAGCGTCTGACCGATGCCTCGTCGTCGCCAGGCGGCAGCGACGGCGATACGGCTGACGCGGCGCGAACGCAGCGTCGGCGCGTTCCATTGCCCGCCGTGCGCGGCCAGCGATTGCGCTACCAGATTGCCGCGCGGACGGCGGCGCCCGGCCCAGACCTGATGCGCCAGTTCGCGGGATAAGCCCCCTTCATCCACCATCCACAGCACGCCGCACGGCTCATCGGAGATATTGGCGCTGTAAATATGCATGCCGGGCGCATCCAGCAAGCGGCGTAAATCAAGGGGCGAGGTACGGTAGTGCGCGCTGCATAACAACGCATAGCATTGCTGTAAACGCTGCGGCCGCCGCAGCCAGTCGGCGGCGCTTTCTTCACGCGGCACGGGGACGGCGCCTGTGGGCGCCGACTGGCCCTCGTTCGCTATCAGGCCGGGTTCCGCAAATAGCAGCGCATTATCCAGCACGCGCTCCAGCGGATCGTCGTCGGCCCAGCGTAGCGGCTCATGAAGGGTAAAAACCCGGCATTGCGGCAGCGAAGCGCAAAACTTGAGCAGGAACCCGCGCCCGGTGCCTTCATATCCCTGCACGGTGGTGGTCATCAAAATACGCGGAAAATAGGGCAGCAGCGCCGTCAGCACCGAAGAAGGGATCGCCGCCGCTTCATCGATCAATAACCAGTCAACCGCGGGGCGCGGATTGAGTCGGCAATGTTCCAGCAACGCATCGGGCGCCCAGAAGCGGGTATCGTCGCGGGCATGCCGTTGCAGTACGTCCGAAGCTGCGCGGGACGGCGCGGCAGCCCAGCAGGTTCCCGCGCAGTCTCGGGTCAACATGCCGGCCAGCGCCGACTTGCCCCGGCCGCGCGGCGCAATAACCACATAAACGCCCGGCGATGCCGCGCCGAGCTGCTGTAAGAGATGCCGTTGCCGAACCGTCGGCTCGCCGTCGGCGGGCTGCCGCTCAGGCCGCGAACGCAGCGGGCTGATTGCCGGCGTCTCGCCCTGACGCCAGACGACGACTTCATCATCCGCCAGCAAATGCCGCTGAAGATGGCGGACAAAATGAGGCGTGGGGATCGGCTGGGGCCGTTCACTCCAACGCAGGCTGTCCTCATCCGGCCGATTCGCCCACGATTGCCATTCAGGCGCCAGCAGGATCAGCCAGCTTCCGGCGCGCAGCGTGCCAGCCAGCATCGCCCAGGTTTCCACGTCCAGCCCCTGGCGGGCATCATATATCGCATGAGTGAACTCCCGCCCGAGCAAGGTTCGCACCTTAGCGGCGGCTAACGACGTCACGCCTGACGGCGCTTGCGAACCGATCCACAGCCAATCGCCGTCCAGTTGACGGCGCAGCGTCAACGCCTGAATTTCACACCAGTCAGGTTCCCCGCTCAGCACCATCAGACGCCGTACGCGGCTGCGCCGCTGTCGGCGCTGGCTGTTGACGAAATCGGAGAAGAGGTCGCTCATGGCAAAGACAATCAGGTTTTGCCGATCAGTAAAGAGAGGATACCCGCGGCAATCAACGGCCCGACAGGCACGCCGCGGAATAACGCCACGCCCAGAACCGTACCGACCAGCAGCCCGGCGACCACCGAAGGCTGGTTGCTCATCAGGGAAACGCCTCGCCCCCCCAGCCAGGACACCAGTACGCCAATGGCAATCGCCAGCAGCGATTTCCAACTCAGAAAAGAGTTAATGACGTCCGAGGCGGTAATTTTCCCGCTGGCAATCGGCGTCATCACGCCAATGGTGAGAATGACAACCCCAATCGTCAGACCGTATTTTTCTACCCATGGGAAGTAGTTATTCAGCGGAGTAATGCGCACCGCCAATAAAATCAGAATAGCCAGCGTAACGGTCATGTTGTGACTGATAATACCCAGTCCGGCCAGAACCAGCAGAATCAACAGCGTTGGATCAAAATAGGCCATGAAAAATCCTTGCCCACATAACAGAAAAGAAAATGATGAATGAGCGGCTTGCGCCAAGGCGGGCAATAATAGCACTAATCAATAGTCGGCGCAGGATGAAAGGCTAAGAGCACAGTATGGTTGTCGGACCGGCCCTGCATCCGACAACCCGCAACGTAAACGATTGCGTCGTTAGTCTAATTTAATGCCAAGACGGTTTGCGACTTCCTCGTATGCTTCGATCAGGCCGCCGAGGCTTTGACGGAAGCGGTCTTTGTCCATTTTGTTCAGCGTGGCTTTATCCCACAGACGGCTGCCGTCCGGCGAGAACTCATCGCCCAGCACCACTTCGCCCTTAAACAAGCCGAACTCCAGTTTGAAATCCACCAGGATCAGACCGGCATCATCAAACAGCTTGCTCAGCACCTCATTCGCCTTGTAGCTGAGTTCCTTCATGCGCGCGAGATTCTTTTCGTTCACCCAGCCAAAGGTTTTGCAATAAGACTCGTTGACCATCGGATCGTGCAGGGCGTCATTTTTCAGGAACAGATCAAACAGCGGAGGATTGAGAACGATCCCTTCCTCTACGCCCAGACGTTTTACCAATGAGCCGGCGGCTCGGTTACGGATCACACATTCTACCGGCACCATGTCCAGTTTTTTCACCAGCACTTCGTTATCGGAAAGCAGGCTCACCATTTGGGTCGGGATCCCGGCTTCTTCCAGTTTGCTCATGATGAAATGGTTGAATTTGTTATTCACCATTCCCTTACGATCAAACTGTTCGATGCGCGCACCGTCCCCCGCTGACGTATCATTACGAAACTCCAGCACCAGCAGGTCAGGATCTTCGGTGGTATAGACGGTTTTCGCCTTCCCACGATACAACTCAGCTAGCTTTTGCATCTTTATTACTCCACACATGAGGGCCAACCGCACACGGCCCGAGAATTTAACGCCCATCCCCTGCTTGCCTGACGTTGCCGCATTATCAACAGCGCTCGCTCGACCGAATCGTTTGCCTGAGTTAAACGCTTCGGCATGCGCTCGCGTCGCCTTGCTGCAACCCCGGTCATTTTGGGTATCGATTGTTTAATATTGTTGAATGAAGAAGGGTCGGATAATCCGACCCTCGCAAGTTACCTAGTTGAATGCCGCCTGGAATACCGCCACCAGCGCGTCGTTTTGCGACTGGCTCAGCGTATGTCCTTTGGCGTCGATAAATTGCAGACTGCTGCGGTTATCAAGATCGCCGACCTGCAATTTATACTTACCGTTGGGCAATTCAGGATCTTTGGTGCCTAACGTTTCCCACGCGCCGCTGCCCGGCGCCTTGTAGGTCACGGAAACGGAACCCTGAGGACGGCTGCGATCGTCAATCTGCATACCGATTTTGCTTAATGCGGCCGGCAAGCGATCCCATACCAGAATATAAGGTCCGCGCACCACCAACAGCGGCAGGCCGGTATCGTCCGCCCCGCTCTGTACATCCAGCGAGCCGCTGGTGCGATGCGCCAGCGCGTTTTCACGTTCGGTCGCCTGACTGTCCAATGACTCGGTAATCGTATTCAGCATCAACCCGGTATAGCGTTGAACCTGAGCAGGCTCGGTAATCGGCGTGTTCTGCTGCTCCAACGCCAGCAGGGTAACCACGACCAGCGTCTGATAACCCTGCTGCTGCACGGCTATCTGGTAACGTCCCCGATATTGGAGATCCTCATCCTGACGCGCCCAGGTGATCCAGTCCGTCGTCAGCGTTTGGTTGGCATCCTGACGGTTGGCGATAACGAAATTATTATCTTGCAACGCGCGAACCACCTGCGACCAAAGCTGGCTGTTTTGTGTGCTGCTTTCCAGGAACAGCGTTGCCGTGTTGCCTGAAATCTGGGTGCGAGAACCATTCAACAAAGCCAATGGCTGCAACGGAGGACGAATATCCAGCGCTTTGCCGACAGCGCCATTCAACGTCACCGGCGGTACATCATAGTCTCCGTTTTGCAGCGGTAAAATCATACCGGACGGCGTGTTCAACGCTTTTTGCGTGGGCGTCTGCAAATAAGATTCATCGCCACTCACCTGACGCTTATAGCGCTGATCGCTGGAACATGCAGCCAACAACATCACTAACGAGATGCCGACTACTTTTGCCACCATCGACTTTTGTAATGAACCAGTCATTAAATCTCCCTAACGGTTACAGCAAACCAGCTTGCTTCAATGCGCGCGCCAGCACCGTCTGACCGGACTCGGTCAACGGCGTCATGGGCAGGCGAAGCGTATCGGTCGCCACAAGTCCCAATTCCTTACAGGCCCACTTCACCGGAATAGGATTGGGTTCAACAAATAATTTCTGATGCAACGGCATCAGGCGCTGATTTAAACGGCGCGCTTCAACAAAATTGCCTTGCGCCGCCAGCTTGCAAAGCTCAGCCATTTCACGCGCGGCAACGTTCGCCGTCACGGAAATCACCCCTTTACCGCCGAGCTGCATAAAGTCCAATCCGATATCGTCATTGCCGCTCAGCAGGATGAAGTCTTCACTCACCAGCTCTTGGATCTGACTTACCCGGCTTAAGTTCCCCGTCGCCTCTTTAATCGCGACAATATTTTTAATTTCGGCCAACCGCGCCACGGTTTCCGGCAGCAGGTCGCAACCGGTGCGCGAAGGTACGTTATAGAGGATTTGCGGCAGATCGGTATGCTCGGCAATCGCTTTGAAGTGTTGATACAACCCTTCCTGGGTGGGTCTGTTGTAGTACGGCGTTACCGACAGGCAACCGACGACCCCGGTATCGTGGAACCGTTTGGTCAGTGAAATACCCTCAGCCGTGGCATTGGCGCCGGTTCCGGCAATCACCGGGATGCGACCGTCGCTCAGTTCCAGCGTCGTCATGACCACATTGCCATGCTCTTCATGGCTCAGCGTGGCGGATTCGCCCGTCGTTCCGACGGAGACAATCGCCGATGTACCGCTAGCAACATGATAATCAATAAGTTTTTTTAGGCTCGCCCGGTCGACGGCGCCTTTGGCGTCCATCGGCGTAACCAGCGCAACAATACTTCCCGTAAACATTGGCCATTCCCTCCACAAACAAGTTCTTCATGGTACTTTTGACCTCTATGCAAAAGCAAGCGCGCAACGGCATTGTAGGTCTCTGGCTCAGGTTTTTTTATGATGCCGCCGGCAGCATTAACAATGCTTCTGAGTTTTTTATCCAGCGGCGTTAAAAATTGCTCCCGACTTTTTACGGCGGGCTATCCCTGCCCGCCGCCCTGCGGGCCGCCGCAAGCGGCGTTAAAAATTGCTCCCGGCAATTTTTTATGGTTACCATGTGATTATCTGGAAAAAGCACAGGAAGCATCATTTTGCCGAGGCCACAAGAACACTATCTGGTTATCACCGCCGTGGGGGCCGACCGCCCCGGCATTGTTAACGCGATTACCCGCCACGTCAGCAGTTGCGGCTGTAATATCGAAGATAGCCGTCTTGCCATGCTGGGCGAAGAGTTTACGTTCATCATGCTGCTTTCCGGCAGTTGGAACGCGATTACGCAGATTGAATCCACCCTGCCGCTGAAGGGGGCGGAGATGGATTTATTGATCGTCATGAAACGCACGGAATCGCAGGCGCGGCCGCCGATGCCGTCCACGGTTTGGGTTAAAGTGGATGTGGCGGACTCCCCGCACATCATCGAGCGTTTTACCGATCTGCTTGATTCACATCAGATGAATATCGCCGAACTGGTGTCCAAAACTCAACCCGCCGAGGGGAATCAGCCGCCACGGTTATATATTCAAATCACCGCGCACAGTCCTGCCGCGTTGGATGGTTCAATTATTGAGCCAGCCTTTTATCAGCTATGTACAGAACTGCACGCACAAGGCAGTATTAGCGTCGTAAACTATCCACAGCATGAAGAAAAAGACGGAGAGTAGTGATGAATACACTGAAAGCCGGTGATATCGCACCGAAATTTAGCTTGCCCGACCAGGACGGCGAGCAAATAAATTTAACCGACTTCCAGGGACAGAAGGTGTTGGTCTATTTCTACCCCAAAGCCATGACGCCGGGATGTACCGTCCAGGCCTGCGGTCTGCGCGACAACATGGACGAACTCAAAAAATATGGCGTTGAAGTTCTGGGGATCAGCACCGACAAACCAGAGAAACTGTCTCGCTTCGTCGAAAAAGAGTTATTGAATTTCACCCTGCTGTCCGACGAAGATCATCAGGTTTCACAAGCCTTCGGCGTCTGGGGCGAAAAGACGTTTATGGGGAAAACCTATGACGGCATCCATCGCATCAGCTTCCTGATTGATGAAACGGGCAAAGTCATCAAGGTGTTTGATGATTTTAAAACCAGCAATCACCACGATATCGTATTGGACTACCTGAAAACGGCCTGAGCCGCAGGTCGCCAGCCGCAGCGCCGGCAACTTTACCCAGGTTGCCGGTTTACGCTGTCTTGCCGTCTGCGCGCCCGGCCGATGATATTCCCGTTCCACCCCACGATTTTCCCGTACAAATATTTCTTTGTGCGCCCGCGCTGGCTAAGATGGTTAGCAGAATCCTTCACGTACAGATGTTGATAAGGTTATCTTCCGTTATGTCTAGCCGGTTAAGAAAAATGGTCATAGCCATCCTGTCGGGGGCGATACTGAGCGGCAATATGCTTCCTGCGCAGGCTGAGGTACAGGATCGATTGCCTGAGATCGGCACCACGGCCGGCGGCACGCTTAGCATCAATCAGGAACTGGCGATGGGCGATTTTTATGTCCGCCAATTACGCGCCGGCGCCCCGCTGATTAACGATCCGCTGTTATCCAACTACATTAACCAATTAGGCAATCGTCTGGTCAAACAGGCCGATTCGGTACGTACACCCTTTCACTTTTTCCTGATCCGCAACGACGAGATCAACGCCTTTGCCTTTTTTGGCGGCAACGTCGTTCTGCACTCGGCGCTGTTTCGCTATGCGGACAGCGAAAGCGAACTGGCGTCGGTATTGGCGCATGAAATTTCGCACGTTACCCAGCGCCATCTGGCGCGCACCATGGAGTCGCAACAACGCAGCGCGCCGCTGACCTGGGTCGGCGCGTTAGGCTCCATTCTGCTGGCGATGGCTAACCCCCAGTTGGGGATGGCGGCGCTGAGCGGGACGATTGCCGGCAGTCAGCAGGGATTGATTACCTTTACGCAGGCTAACGAACAGGAAGCGGATCGCATCGGCATCCAGGTGTTGCAACGCGCCGGCTTTGATCCGCAAGCCATGCCGAATTTTTTGCAAAAACTGGCCGACCAGTCGCGATATTCATCAAAACCGCCGGAAATTTTACTGACTCACCCCCTGCCCGAAAGTCGTCTGTCCGATGCGCGCAACCGCGCCAATCAGATGCGTTCCACGCCGGTGCAATCCTCTCAGGATTTCCTGCTCGCCAAAGTGCGGACTTTCGGCATGTATGGTTCAGCGCAATATCCGCTGAGCGACGATCTATTGAATGCCTGGGCGAAAGGAAACGTCCGCGAACAGCTGGCGGCCAAATACGGCGAGGCCATCCGTTTCTATCAGGCAAAAAAATACGATGACGCTCGCCGCGTCTTACAACCTTTGCTGAGCAACGCGCCGAATAATCCGTGGTTCCTGGATTTAATGACCGATATCGACTTGGGGCAAAATCGCGCGCCGCAGGCTATCGCGCGGCTGGAAAAGGCATCGGGCGTACAAAGCAATCCGGTGCTCCAGCTTAATCTGGCGAATGCCTACGTTGAAGGGAAACAGCCTGCCGCCGCGAGTAAAATTCTCTATCGCTACACCTACGCCCACGCCGACGATCCCAACGGCTGGGATTTGCTGGCGCAGGCCGCCGCCGCGCAAGGCGTGCGCGCGGAGGAATTATCCGCCCGGGCGGAAAGTCTGGCGCTGGCCGGTCAGCTCGACCAGTCGATCCGTTTATTGAGCAACGCCAGCTCGCTGGTGAAACTCGGCAGTCTGGAACAGGCTCGCTACGACGCCCGTATCGATCAACTGCGCCAGCTTCAACAACGTTTTCGTCAGTACCAGAAGTCCTGATGAATATAAGGAAAGCAACGCATGACCCACGCTGTGACGATTTACCATAACCCACGCTGTTCCAAAAGCCGGGAAACGCTGACGCTGCTGCAACAGCACGGCGTCGTTCCCCAGGTGGTGCTGTATCTGGAAACGCCGCCCGATGCCGCGACCCTGACGCGTCTGATTCATCAGCTCGGTCTGGGCGGCGCGCGCGATCTGATGCGCCGTAAAGAAGAAATCTACCGTCAGCTCAACCTTGCCGACGAGAGTCTGAGCGAAGAGCAACTGATTCAAGCGATGATCGAACATCCAAAACTGATCGAGCGCCCCATTGTGGTGGCCGGTACGCAGGCGCGCATCGGTCGTCCGCCGGAACAGGTGCTGGAAATTCTGTAAAAGGCGAAGATCCTCGAACTAAAGCCCGAGGATCTCTTTGACAAAGGGAATGGTCAGTTTGCGCTGGGCGGTGATGGAGGCATGATCGAGCTGATCCAGCGTCATGAACAGCGTGCGCATTTCCCGATCGAGCCGCTTAAGCAGAAAACGGCTGACATCCTCCGGCAGTTCAAAACCGCGCAGTTTCGCCCGCAGTTGCAATGCTTCCCCTTTCTCTTCATCCGATAACGGCTGAAGTTTATAGATTTGTCCCCAATCCAGACGGGAGGAAAGATCCGGCAAACGCAGATTAAGCTGGCGAGGAGGACGATCGCCGGTGATCAACAAGCGGGTGCGGCCGGTTTCCTGAATACGGTTATAGAGGTTAAACACCGCCATTTCCCAGGCTTCATCGCCGGCGATCGATTCAATATTGTCGATGCACACCAGCGCCAGCTGCTCCATGCCGTCCAGCACTTCAGGCACGAAATAGGCGCGTTTATCCAACGGCACATAGCCGACCGCCTGATCGCGATGGGATAAATCAGCGCACGCCGCGTGCAGCAGGTGACTGCGTCCGCCGCCTTCCCGCGACCAGAAATAAATATAGCTTCCGTGTTCCTGATGCAGAGCGGCGGTAATCGCGGCAAGAAGAGACGCGTTTTCTCCCGGATAGAAACTGGAGAAGGTTTCGTCATCAGGTAAATAAAGTGGCAATGAAAGCTGTGCCGGCGTGTTCAGAATCACCTCAAGCAAGACAGGCAGGAAAACGATTTGAGTCTATCACAGAAAGCGGGCTCTGTTGAGCCCGTTGCCGATACCCGGCCTCAACGTGAAGCCGATTCCTCTGTTTCCTGCGCATCAAGGATCGTTTCTTCGCTACGGAACAGGCTAATCAGTTTAAACAGCAGGCTCATGCCAATCCCCACGACCGTCGCCAGCGCCATCCCTTTCAGTTCGGCCGCGCCCATATGCACCTTCGCGCCGCTAACGCCGATAATCAGAATAACGGAGGTCAAAATCAGGTTTTGCGCCTTGTTGTAATCCACTTTGGATTCAATCAGGACACGGATACCCGACGCGCCAATCACCCCGTACAGCAACAGCGATACGCCGCCCATCACCGGAACCGGCACCGCCTGAATCGCCGCCGCCAGTTTGCCGACGCAGGACAACAGAATCGCCAGGATCGCCGCGCCGCCAATCACCCAGGTGCTATATACCTTGGTCAGGGCCAGCACGCCGATATTTTCACCGTAGGTGGTGTTCGGCGTAGAGCCAAAGAAACCTGACAGCACGGTAGAAATGCCGTTGGCAAACAGGGAACGATGCAGACCCGGTTCACGCATCAAATCCTTTTTCACGATATTGGCGGTGACGACCAGATGCCCGACGTGTTCGGCGATCACCACCAGCGCGGCCGGCAGGATGGTCAGAATGGCGAACCATTCAAAACGCGGGGTGTAAAACGTCGGTAATGCGAACCAATTCGCCTGCGCGATAGGCGTCAAATCCACGATCCCCATGGCGAATGACAGCGCGTAACCGGCCAGCACGCCGATCAGAATCGGGATAATCGCCAGAAAACCACGGAATAGCACCGAACCCAGAATCGTTACCGCCAGCGTCGTCAGAGAAACGGTCACCGCCGTGGTATCGACAGAGGCGCCGTCGGCAGGCAGCAAGCCGGCCATTCCGGCGGCCACGCCGGCCAGCTCCAGACCGATAACGGCCACGATCGCCCCCATCGCCGCCGGCGGAAACAGCACATCCAACCATCCCGTTCCCGCTTTTTTGACGATCAGCGCCACCAGACAGAACAGTAAGCCGCAGACAATAAAGCCCCCCAGCGCCACTTCATAGCCCAGAGGCAACAGCAGCAGCACCGGCGAGATAAAGGCAAAGCTGGATCCCAGGTAGGCCGGGATCTTGCCTTTACAGACGAATAAATAGATCAGGGTGCCGATACCGTTGAACAACAATACGGTAGCCGGATTAATCTTGAACAGAATAGGCACGAGTACGGTGGCGCCGAACATCGCAAACAGATGTTGGAAACTCAGCGGTATGGTTTGCAACAAGGGCGGACGTTCACTTACCCCGATGGCGCGACGTGTCATCTTTGTATCCTCTGTAAAGTGGCTATTTATCGTGCTCGGCATGGCGTCCGCACGTGTTATTACTGCCGCACCCACCCCGCCCAAAGCTCATATTCAGGTAGAAAGATGCTGTTATGATTGCGGGGCGGCGGACACGAATAGCCCGCCATAAAAAAACGCCCGGAGCGTTTTTCAACGTCACGAAGTGACGGCCCGCAGGGTGGCGGGCAGGGACAGCCCGCCATAAAAAATCGCCCGGAGCGATTTTCAACGTCGCTTGCGACGGCCCGCAAGGGTGGCGGGCAGGGACAGCCCGCCATAAAAAAGCCGACTGATTAAGCCGGCCTGACGGTTATTTGGTGCCGAATATCTTATCGCCCGCGTCGCCCAGACCCGGCATGATATAACCTTGCGCATTCAGGCCCTTATCAATCGCCGCGGTGTAAAGTTCGATATCCGGGTGCGCTTTTTCCAGCGCGGCGATACCTTCCGGCGCGGCGACCAGCACCAGTACCTTGATGCTCTGGCAGCCGGCCTTTTTCAGCAGATCGACAGTGGCGATCATTGAGCCGCCGGTCGCCAGCATCGGGTCCACCACCAGCGCCATACGTTCATCGATATTGGAAACCAGCTTCTGGAAATAGGGTACCGGCTCCAGCGTCTCTTCATTACGGTAAACGCCCACCACGCTGATACGGGCGCTGGGAACGTTTTCCAGCACCCCTTCCATCATCCCTAAACCGGCACGCAGAATAGGCACAACGGTAATTTTCTTGCCCTTGATTTGATCGATTTCAACCGGGCCGCACCAACCTTCGATGGTCACTTTCTCAGTTTCTAAACCGGCCGTTGCTTCATAGGTCAATAAACTCCCCACTTCGGAAGCCAGCTCGCGGAAACGTTTGGTGCTAATATCGTTCTCACGCATCAGGCCAAGTTTATGTTTGACGAGCGGGTGTTTCACCTCAACGATCTTCATCATTATTCTCCCTAGACAGTGGACGGTAAAAAAACGCCCGGAGCGTTTTTTAAACGCCGTTTGCGGCGGCCCGCAGGGTGGCGGGCAGAACAGCCCGCTATCAAAAAAATCGCCGGATTATACCGCTTTTTTACGCAAGCGACATACGATTAAGCGTGATCCAGATCAACCGGTAAAGGAAATTGCCGGCGATGAGGAAAAATGAAACCCCGGCGACTCATCGCTCGCAAACGTTTGCTCGCGCTGTTAGAATTAGCGCGCTCCATTTTTACCGACAAGTGTTTTTGACCACAAATTGTAACCTCCGTGGGGACTCCGTAGTGACCGACAAAACCTCTCTCAGCTATAAAGACGCAGGCGTGGATATTGATGCGGGTAATGCATTGGTAGACCGTATCAAGGGTGTAGTGAAACAGACCCGCCGCCCGGAAGTTATGGGTGGCCTGGGGGGTTTCGGCGCCCTGTGCGCCTTACCGCAAAAATACCGCGAACCCATTCTGGTTTCCGGCACTGACGGGGTCGGCACCAAGCTGCGTCTGGCGATGGATCTCAAACGCCATGACACTATCGGTATCGATCTGGTCGCCATGTGCGTTAACGATTTAGTCGTGCAAGGGGCTGAACCTTTATTCTTTCTGGATTACTACGCCACCGGCAAACTGGATGTCGATACGGCGGCCAGCGTGATTACGGGCATCGCGGAAGGCTGTAAACAATCAGGCTGCGCGCTGGTGGGCGGCGAAACGGCGGAAATGCCGGGCATGTATCACGGCGAAGATTATGACGTCGCCGGCTTCTGCGTCGGCGTGGTGGAAAAATCCGCAATCATCGACGGCAGTAAAGTACAGTCGGGCGATACGCTGATCGCCCTGGCCTCCAGCGGCCCGCACTCGAACGGCTACTCGCTGGTGCGCAAGATCCTGGAAGTCAGTAAAGCCGACCCGGCCACGGTTGATCTGGCAGGCAAGCCGCTGGCCGACCACCTGCTGGCGCCGACGAAAATCTACGTTAAGTCGATCCTGGCGCTGATCGAAAAAATCGACGTCCACGCCATTTGCCACCTGACGGGCGGCGGCTTCTGGGAAAACATTCCGCGCGTATTGCCGGAAGGCATGCAGGCCGTCATTGATGAATCAAGCTGGCAGTGGCCGGCGGTATTCAACTGGCTGCAACAGGCGGGCAACGTCAGCCGCCACGAAATGTATCGCACATTCAACTGTGGTGTTGGTATGATCATCGCACTGCCGACCGAACTGGCAGACGAGGCCATTGCCTTATTAAACGGCAGTGGCGAAACAGCATGGAAAATCGGCGTGATTAATCAGACTGACGCCGGAGAGGCAGTGGTCATTAACTGATGAAGAACTTTGTTATCCTGATATCGGGTCAAGGAAGCAACTTGCAGGCGTTGATCGACGCCTGCAAGCGTAATCGTATCAATGGAAAGATAGCCGCCGTATTCAGCAATAATCCTGAAGCCTACGGCTTGCAGGTCGCGCAAGAAGCGGAAATACCGGCGCATGTCATCAATCCGGCGGATTTTGCCGATCGCGCCGCTTATGATGCGACAATGGCGCAGGAAATCGCCCAGTATGATCCGGCGCTGATTGTACTGGCCGGCTATATGCGGATCCTCAGCCCGACGTTCGTCGCGCAGTTCAGCGGCAAAATGCTGAATATCCACCCGTCCCTGCTGCCGAAATACCCTGGGCTGCACACCCACCGCCAAGCCTTGCAAAACGGCGACGCCGTCCATGGCGCATCGGTGCATTTCGTGACGGACGAACTGGATGGCGGCCCGCTGATCCTACAGGCCAGAGTGCCGGTATTTTCGGATGATGACGAAGAAAGTCTGAAGCAACGCGTTCATGTACAGGAACACACCATTTATCCCCTGGTGGTCAACTGGTTCCTGTCGGGCCGTTTACGCATGCAGGAAAATGAAGCCTGGCTGGATGGCGTGCGCGTGCCTCCCCAGGGCTATGCCGCCGAATAGCCTTCACCTGGACTCACAATACCGCTCCTGGATGGCGACGATATCATCCAGGATATCCAGAAAAGCGCCGACCACGTCGGGATCGAAATGGGCGCCCGCTTCCGACTTGATGTAATCAATCGCCTGTTCCCGCGGCCAGGCCGGTTTATACGGCCGCACGGAAAGCAACGCATCAAACACGTCCGCCACCGCGACAATTCGTCCCGCCAGCGGAATATCTTCGCCCGACAAGCCGCGCGGATAACCACTGCCGTCCCATTTTTCATGATGGGTCAACGCGATTTCCCGCGACATCGCCATCAGCATGGAGTCATCGCCAGCCAGTAATTCGGCGCCGATAACCGTATGCTGACGCATAATTTCCCATTCATCCGCATCAAGTTTGCCCGGTTTGAGCAGAATAGCGTCCGGAATACCGATTTTCCCGACATCATGCATCGGGCTGGCATGCAGGATAAGTTCGACATCATCGTCCGGCCACTCCATGCGGCGCGCCAGCAGCGCAGAAGTCTGGCTCATGCGCGTAATATGCAGACCGGTTTCGCTGTCGCGATATTCCGCCGCCCGAGCCAGCCGGCGCACAACCTGCAAACGCGTATCAAGCAATTCCCTGGTGCGCAGGCGAACCATCTTTTCCAGCACGTCTTTCTGTTCATACATCAGCCGATGCGCCAGGTGGGCATCCAACAGGTTGCGCACCCGCATCAGCAGTTCGGTGCGATCGAAAGGTTTACTGACATAGTCCCGCGCCCCGATGCTCAGCGCTTTCAATAATCGGTCACGCCCCTGGTCAGCAGTCAGCACCATGACCGGCGGCAACAGCGGATCGTTCAACGCCTTCAGCTGCTGCATAATCTGATAACCGTCCAAATACGGCATATTGATGTCCAGCAGGATCAGATCGGGTCGGGATTCCAGATAAGTACGGATCACCAGGCGCGGATCCTGAATGCTGACCAGGTGGCAATACCCCGCGCTGACCAACAGTTTGGCCAATACTTTGAGGTTCGCCGCTTCATCATCGACGATGAGGATGCGGGCATCATCATGCTTGTTCATCATGGTGTGAATTCCCTTTGTCATGGTACAAATAAGCATCAATGCTGGCCAGGAACCGGCCGATATCCAGCGGCTTGGTCAGATAGTCGGAAAAACCCGCCGCCATGCCCCGTTCAATATCGCGCGGCATCACGTTGGCCGATACGGCAATCACCGGAACCTGCCGCAGCCGGATGTGAGATTTGAGTACCTTGAGCACTTCGTAACCATCCATGCCGGGAAGGTTGATATCCAGCAGAATCAAATCAGGCTGGTGAGCGGCGGCGAATTCGATCCCCAGTTCGGGCGTATGCATCGTTATCAACGAGAGGTGGCGCAATTTATCCAGAATTTGCGCCACCAGCTTGAGGTTAACCGGATTATCATCGATATACAGGATGTAATGCCGACGGCGATCGTCGGTGAGCGGCATCACGCGGGGAACTCTCTCCCTCACGGCTTGCTCCTGCGGCGTCAGATCGGTCAGCGGCAATTCCACCCAGAACCGGCTCCCTTTGCCGGGTTCGCTTTCCACGCCGATTCTGCCGCCCATGGCTTCGGTCAGTTTACGGGTAATCACCAGACCGATACCGGTTCCCTCAATCTGGCTGTTTTCCGCCTCAAGCCGGTTAAAGGATTGAAATAATTCCCTCAGGCGCTCGCCGGCGATGCCGTTGCCCGTATCAACGACGGCCATACGCAGCCATGTCGCGCGCCTTTCCAGCTCGATACGCACTTCACCGCCGGGGCGATTATATTTGATGGCGTTGGACAGTAAATTCAGCAGCACCTGTTTCAGGCGGATCCGATCGGCGCTCACCGCCAGCGCAGCGGGTACGTCCAGATTCAGGGATATTTGCCTGTCGGCGGCCAGGGGCTGGAGCAGTTGCCGACAATCCCGCAGTAGCTCAGATAGCGCCACCGCTTCAATTGACAGCGTCACCGCGCCGGATTCAATTTTGGCGAGATCCAGCACTTCATTGATCAAACCAAGCAGATGCCGACCGGCTTTGAGAATTTCTCTGACATTGTCTAATTGATCGTCGCTCAATTGCTCGTCGAATTCCATAATCTGGGAGAAGCCCAGGATGGCATTCATCGGCGTGCGCAATTCATGGCTCATGCTGGAAAGAAATTCGGATTTAGCCTGGTTGGCGCGTTCCGCTTCCATCTTGGCGAGCTTCAGCGCCTGCTCGCCCTCTTTTTGCCGGGTGATATCAAGCACGGTCGTCAGGCGCAAACCCTGGCCGCCAAAAAGCTGATCCCGGCCGCGCACAATGGCGGGAAACGTCGTTCCGTCTTTCCTCAGCATTTCGGATTCATAGGACTCAGACCATTTTTCGCCGATCAACTGTATCGCCATGGGAACAGCCGTCTGGCTGGTAAAATCAAGCACCGGCAGACCGACCGCGTCCTCGCGCCGGCAGCGGAACAGTTCAAGCCAGCGCGAACTGACATCGACGATGATGCCTTGCCGATCGAACACCACCACGCCTTCATCGACATTGTCCAGAAAGAAACGGAAACGCGCTTCGCTTTCGATCAACGCCCGCTCGGCTTCCTTAAAACGGGTAATATCGAGATACAGGCCCAATAAGCCGATTTGTTCGCCGCGCGCGTCACGCAAAGGAACCTTATTCACGCTTAGCCAGCGTTTTTCGCCCGTCTCCGGCTCAACGCAGGTCAGAATATTCATTTTGGGCCGACCGCTGTTCAGTACCGCCAGATCGTCTTCGCGATATGCCGCGGCCCGCGCGCCGTCAAACAGTTCAAAATCATCGCGCCCGATGATTTCAGCGGGATCGCGCCGCCCGGCATCATGCGTAAAATAACGGTTGGCGCCGAGATAGCGCGAGTCATAGTCCTTCCAGAATACGCCGGCGGGAAGATGATCGAGTATGGATTGCAACAGATTGCCCGGCACGCAGTTAGCGGGATCGTCGTGCCGGTCGGGCCGAGGACTGACCGCATCCAGCACCAGCGCCAGATCGGACGTTTCCCGGATGGCGGGAAAAAAATAATCTACCCCTTGTTTTTGCCAATCGAGTTGTTCGTGGATGCGGGTCGCGCCATCGGTAAACGCCACCCAGGCGTCGACGTTGCGTCCATAGCGCGCCAGTTCGACGCCCTGCGCGGGCGAAAGCGACCTCATCCAGTCCAATGAGGTAAATAATATCTCAATATCGCTGTTGCCCGGTTCCGGCAATTGTTCCAGCGCCGCGCCGCGTACCAGCGTGAGAGAAGACCGATGACATGCCGATAACGTTATCCCGCTGCAAACCGGGCCAAGCATAATCAACCGGCCGGATTTATTGTCATGCTGAAACTGCTCCCCTATCCCGCTCGATTCCCCCATTCCCTTTCTCCTTGCATGGCGATCCTGCCCCGCAATGGTAACGCATCGCCATCCAATCTTCATTAACAATAGGAATGCTCTTATATTAGACTAACGATTAACGTGCTTTCCTATCGCCCCCGCCGGACGCCTTTCGCTTTAATTACTTATTTAATCGGCAATAACACCAAGATCTATAACGCTATCTGCTTTCGCCGCGCATTATCCCCACCCTTTGAGCGTTGATAATAAGAATAACAATGATTATCTTCTGCCATCTTTTTTTTGCAGAACTCATCATGCGCGTCGTCATACTCTTTTTTTTATCACTCCTGAGTTCCTTCTCCCTGGCTAAAAACGTCACCGATATTCTCGGCCGGCAGGTCGCCATTCCGGATGCGCCGCAACGCATCGTCGTTGGCGAAAGCCGCATGCTTTACACGCTGGCGCTGCTTGATCCGGACAATCCGGCGCGCCATATCGTCGGCTGGCCGGGCGATATGGCGCGTTACGATGCGCAAAGCTGGCGACGCTATACGGAAAAATTTCCGTCAATCAGCCGGATCCCCCAGTTAGGCAACGGCAATTTGCACAGTATGAACGCGGAAATTCTGCTGCCGTTAAAACCCGACCTGGTGATTCTGCCGCGGCTGGCGAAAACCACCGCCGATGACGAGCAACTGCTACAAACGCTGACCAATGCCGGCGTGCCGGTGATCTATGTCGATTTACGCATCGATTTGCTCAACAACACGCTCCCCAGCCTCCGACTATTGGGAGAGGTGTTGAATCAACCTGAGCGGGCCGCGGCGTTCAGCGAATTTTATCAGCGGCACATGACTGTCATTCGTCAACGCCTCGATCAATACCACGGTAAAAAAACCACGGTGATGCTGCACCTGCATCTTGGTCGCCGCGACACCTGCTGCACCACCGCCGTCGGCGGGAATCTGGGCGAGTTGCTAGCCTTCGCCGGCGGTGAAAATATTGCCGCCGGCGCCATCAGCAGCGTGTACGGCGAACTCAGCCCGGAACGGGTGCTGGCGGCCAACCCCGAGGTTTATATCGCCACCGGCATGGCAGGGCCGGAAGGGAAACGCTTTTCCAACCTGATGCTCGGCCCGCAGGTCAATCCTCAACAGGCGCAGGACAGCTTCGGCAAGCTGATTCGTCAGGATCCGCTCTTATCTCATCTACAGGCGGTTCGAACGGGTCGAGCCTGGAGTATGTGGCACAACTTTTACCTTAGTCCTTACCACATGGTGATGGTGGAGATGTTCGCAAAAGCGCTCTACCCCGATCTCTTCGCCGATATCGACCCGCAATTAACCATGAAAAAACTCTACCAAGACTTTTTACCTATTGATTATTCAGGGACTTACTGGAGTCAACTTGCACATGAATAACACGTTGTTACGATATGGCTGGCCGCTGCTGACGCTGCTGCCTTTCAATATTCAGGCCGCCACCCAGGAGGATACGCTGGAAGTCACGGCGACGGCGGGAACGACATCCGGCGCAGAAACCGGCTATCAGCCGCATAAAACCGTTACCGGCACCCGCACCGAAAGCCGGTTGCTGGATGTCCCGCAGGCGGTAAATGTCGTGCCGCAGCAAGTCATTGAAGACCGGGCGGTACGCAATATTGATGAAGCGTTATATAACGTCAGCGGTATTACGCAGGCCAACACGCTCGGCGGCACCCAGGATGCGCTGATGAAACGCGGCTTTGGCGATAATCGTGACGGTTCGCTGTTTCGCGACGGCGTGCGCTCGATTCAGGCGCGTAATTTTACGCCGTCCGGCGAACGCGTCGAGGTACTGAAAGGCCCCGCCTCCATGCTGTATGGCATGGGCGAACCCGGCGGCGTGATCAATATCATCAGCAAAAAACCGCAGTTAACGCAAAAGACGCATATTGAAGGCTGGGGCAGCAGCTTTAACGGCGGCGGCGGCCAGTTAGACGTTACCGGGCCGCTGGGCGCTTCCGGGCTGGCTTACCGGATGATCGTCGACCATGATGAAACCGACTATTGGCGTAATTTCGGCCGCAACCGTCAAACCACCATCGCGCCGTCGCTGATGTGGTACGGGGAAGACACCACGCTGCGGGTGGCCTATGAGCATATGGAATATCTGACGCCGTTCGACCGCGGCACCGTTATCGATTCCAATACCGGCAAGCCGGTGAATACCCCGCGCGAACGTCGTTTCGACGAGCATTACAACGCCACCCGCGGCGATCAGGACAGCATTACCTTGCAGGTTGATCGCAACCTGACCGACCGCTGGAAAAGCAGCCTGACCTACGCTTATAGCCGCAACCGCTACAGCGATAATCAGGCGCGGGCGACCAGCTATAATGCCGATACGGGCATCTTGACCCGTCAGGCGGACGCCACCGGCTACGCCCATGCCCAGACGCAGGCGGTTCAATTAACGCTGAATGGCGATGTCGATTGGGGACGCGTCAATCACCAGTTGCTGTTCGGCTTTGACCACGAGGCCGACCGCACATACCGCGGCGATATGCTGCGCGACCAGGCGAGCAAGCGCTATGGTTTCGATATTTACAACCCGGTCTACGGCCAGCAGCCGGCCACCACCAGAGTCAGCGCGGCAGACAGCGATCAGCGGGAAAATATCGACAGCACCGGCTTCTTCATACAGGACGCGATCCGCCTTAACGATCGCTGGCAACTGCTGGGCGGTTTACGTTACGACAGCTTTGAGGTGATGGCGGGCAAAGGCCGGCCATTCAAGACCAATACGGACAGTTCATACCATCGCGTCGTACCGCGCGCGGGCATTATTTACAGTCTGACGCCGAATTCATCGCTTTATGCCAGCTACAGCGAGTCGTTTAAACCCAACTCGTCGATCGCCACGCAAATCGACTCGCTGCCGCCGGAAATCGGCGCCGCCTATGAAATCGGCGCCAAGCTGGATCTGCCCAATCGGATTACCGCCAACGTGGCGCTGTTCGATATTCAGAAACGCAATGTGATGGTAAGCGAACTTGACGGCAACGGAGAGACGGTGACGCGCACCGCCGGCAAAGTCCGCTCTCAGGGGGTTGAGCTGGATCTGGCCGGGAAACTCACCGACTCGCTTAGCCTGATCGGCTCTTACGCCTATACCGATGCCAGAGTGACCGCCGATCCGGAAAATAACGGCCATGAGATGACCAACGCGGCGCGCCATACCGCCTCATTGTTCCTGACGCAGGACTTCGGTACGCTGGGGCTGCATGCCGGCGATAATCTGCGCGCCGGCGCCGGGGCGCGTTATGTGGGACGCCGCGCCGGCGATGCCGCGAACAGCTTCTATCTGGACGATTATACGGTGGCGGACGCCTTTGTCGCCTACAGCACGCCGATCAACGGCTATAAGGTGAAATGGCAGTTCAACGTTAAGAACCTGTTCGATAAAACCTATTACCCATCCAGCGGAAACAACCTGCGCATCGCCATCGGCGAACCGCGCCAGTTCGTGCTGCGCGCCAGCGTGGATTTCTGATTTATTGGGGAGTCACGAACGGAAGGGAAAAACTGCCTGACGGTCGACGCCGTCAGGCAACGGGTGATATCAAGCTTACTTAACGCTGGTGATAGTCCCTTTATAACCACGAACAACAACGTGAATTTTCTTGAATACGCCGTAGTCTTGTGTCGTTACTTCATAGCGCGGAGCGACGATTAAGTCAGCGCCTGCGGCTTTAACCGCGTTGTAGGTCGCAGCGGACTTAACAGAAGCGGAAGCATCGGCAAAAGACAGCGCGCCGCCAGTACCATAGCTTACGCCGTCAACGTAGTTGTTGCCTTCACCCCATTTGATGAAACCCATCAGCACGTTAGCAGTCGCTTCACCCTGGATTTTTTCACCAACCTGAATATCCGCTTTTACGGTAGATTCGACATTGCCTACCAGTGCGGAAGTCGGCTGGCTGGTATTATAAGAAGAACAACCCGCTAACAATGAAACTGCAAATGCAGCCGCAGCCAATTTAAATTTATTATTCATGACGAACATTATCCTTAATTTGATAGTAAAGAGAAGTGCCACCGTAATTTCGGGCCGCACAATACTATTTTATTTGGCTTTAAAAAACCAGACTATTTTAATAATCAATTCACAAACGGGAAAAAATAAAAACCAGGCTTGAAAGCGTAAACAAGCAGCAAAAACACCAAAATAAAACATGTAAAATCAATAAATTATCATGACATTAACAAAAAGAAAAAAAGAATTAAAAATAGATGCAATAAAAATAATTCATGAAACATGAATAACATTCAAATTAATAAACAGCCTAATTATAATAAATAATTTAATTTCCACCCAAATTAAATAAGAGGAAAACCAATCAAAAAATATACATTAGCCAACATTGTGATTTTCATCGCCCTATTATTCATTCTCCCTATCGGACACGCGGCCCGCCGAATTTCAGATAGGGGATAAAATAGCGCTTTTTCAAACACTGCGAAAAAAGGCCCGCGAGTGAAGTCAACCGGCGCGCCCGGAAAGATGACGGTGATGAATAATGCATTAGGGGAAATGGCCCGATGAAGCCAATCTTGGCATACAATCTAGGACGACTAACGGATTAACCTTGAGGATAAAACATGTCCGGTACGAGTAACGTCGTTCGGCTACGACCGCTGGAGCGGGACGACCTGACCTTTGTCCATCAGTTGGATAACAACGCCAGCGTGATGCGCTACTGGTTTGAAGAACCCTACGAAGCCTTTGTTGAACTTAGCGATCTGTATGACAAACACATTCATGACCAAAGCGAGCGGCGCTTTATCATCGAACATGAGCAGACCAAAGTCGGCCTGGTGGAACTGGTGGAAATCACGCACATTCACCGCCGGGCCGAGTTCCAGATCATTATCGACCCCGCGTATCAGGGGCAGGGTTATGCCAGCGCGGCGGCGAAACTGGCGATGGAGTACGGCTTTTCAGTATTGAATCTGTACAAGCTGTATCTGATTGTGGATAAGGAAAACAAAAAGGCGATACATCTCTACAGCAAGCTGGGATTTGAAGTGGAAGGCGAGCTGATACACGAGTTCTTCATCAACGGCGAATATCGCAATACCATTCGAATGTGTATTTTCCAGCACCAGTATCTGGCAAAACATAAAACGGTGACCGGCACTGGCGGCTCCGCGCCGGGCGCCGATATCACCTTGTGATGGGAAGCCGCCTTACTCCGGTGGCGCCGGAGTAAGGCGGGCAGCTACCCCGCAAACTGGCGGAACAGCGCCTTGCCGCGCAGTAAGCGCAGCCCCAGCCAGCCGCCGCACAGCGAGAGCAATAGCGCCGCCGACGGCGGCAAGAGTCCCCACATCGCCAGGTTCGGTTGCCACGCGAAATTGAAAACCTGGCTTTGCAGCAGCCACAGCGCCGCTTCCGCCCCGATAGCGGCGGCCATTCCCGCCACCAGCCCCAGCACGGCGAATTCACACCACAGCGTGGTGCGCAATAAACGCAATCCCGCGCCTAACGTGCGGTACACCATCAGTTCCTGCCGGCGCTGACGCATTCCCACCTGAATTTGCGCCAGCAGCAGCAGGGTGCCGCAGAACAGCACCAGCACCACCATGATTTCCAGCGCCCGGCTCACCTGCTGCAACACCAGTCCTATCTGGCGCAGCATGCTGCCGACATCCAGCAGACTCAGCGTCGGAAACTGGCGGTTTAGCTGAGTAATCACCTTCTCATCGCCATCGTAACGGAAGCTGGTCAGCCAGGATTGCGGCTGGTTATCCAACGCGCCGGCGGGGAAAATAAAGAAGAAGTTCGGGCGCAGACTCTCCCAATCCACCTGGCGGAAACTGGTCACTTTGGCGCTGAAAGGCTGCGTATCGCCGGTAAAGGTCAGCGTATCGCCGATCTTGATCCCCATCTCTTTGGCTTCTTTCTCTTCCATCGAGACCTCGCCCGCTTTCGGCGCCTGTCCCTCAACCAGCACATTGTGATCGGGGATGCCGTTCATCCAGGTCAGATTCAGTTCGCGGTTGACGGTGTTGCCGCCCGGATCGTCCTCATGAATGACCTCCGTCGCCACCTGCTGATTAATTTCCGTCAGCCGCGCCCGGATGATGGGATAGAAGGGTTCCGGCTTCACCTGATGCCGCTCAAGGAAGGATTTCACCTGCGGAACCTGCTCCGCCGCGATGTTTAACAGAAAATAGTTCGGACTCCCCGGCGGCAACTGTTGTTGCCAGCGCTCCAGCATATCGCCGCGCATCGCCAATAGCAGGGCCAGCAGCATAAATGACAGCGAAAAGGCCGCCAGTTGGCCGATCGTCGACCACGGCTGACGCAGCAGACGATTGATCGCCAGACGCATCGCCAATTGCTTAACCGTCAAACGGCGCAGCAGCAGCAGCCCGCCCCAGCCGATCACGCCCAATAACAGCGCCAGCACCGCCATGCCGCCCAGCAACGCCCACAGCAGGGAACTGCCGCCGGACAACGCGGCGAGCAGTCCCACCACGATAAGCAGCACCACCGGCAGGTAATAGCGCAGCGGCCAGACATTCGCCGTCACATCCTGACGCAGCACGCGCAGCGGCTGCGTCGCCAGCAACAGACGGTAAGGACGCAGCCCGACCAGCAATGAGATCGACACTAACGATCCCAACGCCCATACCCACGGCCATAGTCCGGCGGCCGGCAGCGCGGCGGGCAATACCGGCGCCAGCATTTTCATCAATATCGCTTCAAAGCCCAGTCCGACCAGACTGCCGCACAACGCGGCCAGCCCCAGCACCGACAGCCACTGTCCGACAATCAGCCGTCGTAAGGCTTTTCTTCCGGCGCCCAGCGTTTTTAATACCGCAACCAAATCATAGCGGCTGCGGCAATAGTGCCCCATGGAAACGGCAACGGCGGCAATAGACAACAGCAGCGTCAGCAACGCCGACAACAGCAGAAATTGCTGCGAACGCTTCAGCGATTGGCTCAGGGCGCCCTCTGAATCCTCCATGCCGTACCAGCGCTGATCGGGCTTCAGTTTCGGCTTGATAAAATCGCTGAACCGACTGATTTGTTGTTGATCGCCGGCAAACATATAGCGCCAGGTAATACGCCCGCCGGGCTGTATCGCGCCGGTTTTTTCCACATCCGCCAGATTCATCAGGATGCGCGGCGCCGTGTCGAACGGGTTAAACCCCGAGTCGGGTTCCTGAATCAGTTCGCCGCTGATGCGCAGGGAGGTATCCCCGACATCCAGCATGTCGCCGACCTTCAACCCCAGCAGCGCCAACAGGCGCGGCGCCGCCAATACGGTTCCCGCCTCCGCTCTCAACCCGGCCGGATTGGTCTGGAGCTCGCCGTATAACGGATAGCGCTGGTCCGTTGCCTTCACCCTTGCCAGCTGCGGCGTATCGCCGGCAAACGTCATGGTCATAAACGAAATTTGCCGGCTCAGCGTTAAGCCTTGCTGTTGGGCGGTTTGCAGCCAGGATTCATCCACCGGACGCGAGGCGCGCAAAACCCGATCGCCAGCCAGAAAATCACGGCTTTGCTGGCTTAGCCCTTTTTCCATCCGATCGCCGATGCTGCCCAGCGCCAGCACGCAGGCGACTGCCAGCGTCAGGGCCAGCCAGACAATCAATAACGACGGCGAGCGCCATTCGCGCCAGAACCAGCGCCAGATCATGATTCTTCCCTCAACTTGCCGTCAACCAGACGCAGGCGCCGCTCGCAGCGCGCCGCCAATTGTTCATCATGCGTAACCAGAATCAGCGTAGTGGCGTAATCGCGATTAAGGGAAAACAGCAAATCCACGATACGCTCGCCGGTTTTACGGTCCAGATTGCCGGTAGGCTCATCGGCGAACAGCACTTTAGGTCGCCCGCTGAAGGCGCGGGCCAGCGCCACCCGCTGCTGCTCGCCGCCGGAAAGCTGAGCGGGAAGATGATGCAGGCGCCCGCCCAGTCCAAGCTGCTGCAACAGTTGCTCCGCCTGCCCGCGGCTGCGGCCGTCGCTTTCGCCGCGCAGCAACGCCGGCAACTGAACGTTTTCCAGCGCCGTCAGCGTCGGCACCAGCATAAAGGCCTGAAACACGAATCCCACGTCTCTGGCGCGCAGAGCGGCCCGGCCTTCCTCGTCCAGTTTTTGCAATGATTCGCCCATCAGGCTGACGTCGCCCTCGCTGCCGTCATCCAGACCGGCAAGAATGCCCAGCAGCGTTGATTTGCCGGAACCGGACTCGCCGATAAGCGCGATTGTCTGCGCGGGTTTGACAATCAGCTCAACTCCGGTAAGGATGGAAAGCCGATGTTCCCCTTGACCAACGTGTTTACTAAGATGATGAACTTCAAGAATGTTTTCCGCGGGCCCGGTTTCGACAGGCGTGGCACTCGCTGGACTGGTCTCTGCAAACATATTTTCATCCTTTTACTTCTGGGATTATTCAGTGTACGCGCATTCGCGGCGGATACTTTATTGATACTGGGCGATAGCCTCAGCGCCGGCTATCGGATGCCCGCCGCCAATGCCTGGCCCGCCTTGCTGAATCAGAAATGGCAGACGCAAGCGAAAGAGATAACCGTCATTAACGCCAGCATCAGCGGCGATACCGCCGCGCAAGGGCTGGCGCGGCTGCCCGCGCTGTTGAAACAGCATCAGCCTCGTTGGGTGCTGATCGAACTTGGCGGCAATGACGGACTGCGCGGCTTTCCTGCGCCGAGCATCGAGCAGGATCTGACCAAAATCATTACGCAGGTCAAACAGGCCGATGCTCAGCCGTTATTGATGCAAATTCGTCTGCCGACCAATTATGGCCGCCGCTACACGGAGTCATTCAGCAACATCTATCCGCGGCTGGCGCAACAGTTTGCCATTCCGCTGGTGCCGTTCTTTATGGAACAGGTCTACCTTAAGCCAGAATGGATACTGGAGGATGGCATTCACCCGACCCGCGACGCCCAACCCTTTATCGCCGATTGGATGGCGGAACGGCTAGGCCCCTTAGTTAAACATGAGTCTTAACCAATAGGCTGTTGAATTAGGTAAAGTTATGCAAAAAACGGTGCTCATTACCGGCTGTTCCAGCGGGATTGGCCTGATTGCCGCGCAGGATCTGCACAAGCGCGGCTATCGCGTGCTGGCGGCCTGTCGGCGTCCTGAGGATGTCGAACGCATGGCGAATTTGGGGCTGGAAGGCATTGAACTGAACCTGGATGATGCCGGCAGCGTGGAAAAAGCCGCCGCCCGGGTGATTGCGTTAACCGGCAACCGCCTGTATGGACTGTTTAATAATGCCGGCTACGGTTTATACGGGCTATTAAGCGGCATTTCGCGCCGGCAGTTGGAGCATCAATTTTCCAGTAACCTGTTTGGTACGCATCAACTGACCCAGTTGCTGCTGCCCGCCATGCTGCCGCACGGCGAAGGTCGTATTATTCAGACCAGTTCCGTGATGGGACTGGTCTCCACGCCCGGTCGGGGCGCCTATGCCGCCAGCAAGTTCGCCCTTGAGGCCTGGTCGGACACGTTGCGTATGGAGCTTTACGGCAGCGGTCTGCACGTCAGCCTGATCGAACCCGGCCCGCTGTCGACCCGTTTTTCCGCCAACGTCGACCAGACCCAAACGGATAAGCCGGTCACCAATCCCGGCATCGCCAAACGCTTTACGCTGCCGCCGGAAGCCGTATTGCCGAAACTTCATCATGCACTGGAAAGCCCGCGCCCCAAACTGCGTTACCCGGTGACGCTGGTTGCACACAGCCTATCGTGGTTGCGTCGTCTGCTGCCCGGGCGCTATCTGGATAATGTATTACGCACCCGTTCCTGATTTTGGCTTGAAGCGGCGAATTCAGCCCCCACATAGACCTGATAGATATCAATGACGGGCATACAGTCAAAACGGATGAGAGAGAACCCCCATGCTAGAACAACAAGCAAATATTATTGATGTTAACGAGTCCAACCTTCATCAGGTTCTGGAACATTCCGCGACGCTGCCTGTACTGTTTTACTTCTGGTCGGCGCGCAGTCAGCATTGCCAGCAACTGGAACCGGTACTGGATAAACTGGCGCAGGAATATGCCGGTCAATTTATTCTTGCCCGCGTGGATTGCGATGCAGAGCAACACGTTGCGGCGCAATTCGGCCTGCGGGCGATCCCAACCGTCTATCTGTTCAAAGACGGCCAGCCGTTGGATGGATTCCAGGGGCCGCAGCCGGAAGACGCGATCCGCGAACTGCTCCAGCGCGCATTGCCGAAAGCGGAAGAACTCAAAGTCGCCGAAGCTCAGCAGTTGATTCAGGAAGGCAAACTGCCGGAAGCGATGTTATTGCTGAAGGAAGCCTGGCAGCTTAGCCAACAGCGCAGCGATATCGGTTTGATGCTGGCCGAGGTGCAGATCCAGCTTAACCGCAGCGAAGATGCCGAAGCGGTGCTGGCGACCATTCCGCTACAGGATCAGGATACCCGTTACCATAGCCTGGTGGCGCAGATCGAACTCCTGAAGAAGGCGGCCGACACCCCGGAAATTCAGCAATTGCAACAGCAGTTGGCGGCCGATGGGCAAAATGCCGAGCTGGCGGTAAAACTGGCGTTGCAGATGCATCAGGTAGGCCGTAATGAAGAAGCGCTCGAACTGTTGATGGGCTTTCTGAAACAAGATCTGGGCGCGGCGCAAGGCAACGCGCGCAAGACGCTGATGGATATCATGTCCGCGCTCGGCACGGGCGACGCTCTCGCCGCCCGCTACCGCCGTCAGCTCTACTCGCTGTTGTACTGACGCCGTCGTCCGCAGCGCAAACCGCCATCGCCGTGCCGGCCAACCGCGCGTTATCCCCGTCTGCTACTCCGTCATCCCCGCGGCAGTAGGCGGGGATCGCCGCCTGAAACCGTAAACGGCTTATTCGCGCCGGCGCGTAGTGTGCTGTCGGATAATCAACATGGCAGGCCGTTATTCTTTCGCTGAGTTCAGCGCGAACCGATCAATGAGAGATATTCGCCAGCGCTTCCGCCGTCAAGCCGGTGGCTTCCTGAACAGACGCCAGCGGCAGCCCCATTTTTAACAAACTACGGGCGACTTCCAATTTGCCCTCCAATTTGCCTTCTTGTTTGCCCAGTCGTATTCCTTCCCGTACACCGCGCTTCAGCCCTTTCTGTTCCAGTTTCTGTGCGATTGTCATCAGAGCCTCCTTATGCCTTGGTACGCGCTGCGCCAGTTTGCGGATAAAAGCGTTCGGGTTGGCGGCGTTACCGGCCTGCATCATATAGTTTATCAGGGTGGTCAACTGCGTATCGGTAGTGTAATCGGCAATCAGCAGGATGACCAGACGATCCAGCAGTTTGTCCAGGTTACGGCTGCGAACATGTTTTTGCAGCAGTTCAAGCATCGCCACACTACGGTGGCGCATAATTTCATCGTCCGGGATAACGGTCACGTCCACCAGCGAGAAATTCCCGCTGTACAATGTTTGCGCTACGGCCGGGTCGGCAAACGCCTGTAGCCAGCACATCGGGTAAGGATAAGGACTGGTCTGCCCATGGTAAAATAGGATGGGAATAACCAGCGGCAATTGCTGATGACCGTCGTCAAGGTGACGCTGCATCACGGCTACGGCATAGCGCAGCAAACGAAACGCCATATGTCTGTCGGGGGTGCTCTGGTGCTCAATCAGCGTGTAGACGTAGCCTTCGCCGTGCCGGGTTGTCAGCGACCAGAGCACATCGGAATAACAGGCGCGCAAATCTTCTTCGATAAAGCTGCCGTGAGCCAGTTGCAGCGAATCCAGATTGCATAATTCCCGCAGCAACGGCGGCAGATGGATGTCCAGAAAATCGCGGGCCGCCTGCGGATGGGTGAGTACGGCTTTAAATGCCGCGTCGTGCGGCGTAGAGGAGGCGGTTTTTTTCATCCATGCGCCCGGTGGTGAATGATGGTTCGTCCATCATGGCGGGTTGGCGGGCACGGGTAAATACAACTGTTCCATGAATAGCGGGAAATAAGCAGGCGTTCGCGTTTCACCGGCAATGGCGGGTTAATTCCCGCTCTCGTCTGGATCAGGCTCGCACTTTGACAAGGGGATTTTCCGCTGCCGTCATCCCGTAGTAAAATATGACGCCATCATCCCCGCGGCAGTGGCCTGAAACCGCTATCGGCTGACTCCCGCCTTCGCGGGAGTCACGGGGTTATTTCGCGGGAATGGCGCTCGCTCCATCATGCCCGCGACCGTTGGCGGGCATATCCAGCGTTTCCAGCACATTTATCCAGCCGTGGCCGCGACATACCGGCCAGCCGTTCAGCCAGCGGCGCAACATGTTCATCGCCAGCATCGCCACCACTTCCTGATGCGTCTGCAAGCTATAACGCGCCACGTTAAACTGTATCGCCAACGCGAAATCGCCTTGCGGCGTATGCAGCGCGATCGCCAGGCGATCGTCCGGCCGGGCGCCGACCATCAACGCCAGCGCGGCCTGATGGCGCGCCGCCAGTTGACGGGCATCGTCCGCCAGTCGGCCTAACGTCCGCGGTTCCGTATTGACCAATAACTCGCCGCCGGACAGCGGTACATTAGCCGACCGTAGCTGCCAGTTCAGCATACCGGCGGTAAAATCTTCACTCACCGCCAGTTGCAGATCGCGTTCAGCCAGCCGACGCGCCAACTGTGCGGGCAGCCCCTCCGTGCCTTCGAATAGCGTATTTTCTCCGGCTACGGCGCGCACCTGTTCCCAGCGTTGTTCCATTGCCGCCCGCTGTGCGGCCGGCCCGGTTAATTTCAATTCAATCACCGGCACGGAGGAGCGATAGCCCAATACCACGCCGGAAGGAAGCGCGACCCCGTCCAGTTGGCTGGCGAGATCGCTTTCCGAACGGCCAAAGGTGGTTAAACGCAGACACAGCGGCGGCGGGGAAATAGTAAAGCGTTCGCGCAGACGCGGCATGATTTGCCGATCCACCATAACCTTGAATTCGGACGGCACGCCCGGCGTAAAAAACATCAGGCACTTATTTAACCGCAGGGCAAATCCGCAGGCGGTGCCGACAGGGTTATCAATCATTTCCGCGCTCGCCGGCAGTTGCGCCTGTTTACGGTTGTTCGGCGACATCACCCGGCCCCGCTCGGCGAAGAAGGCTTCCATCCGCTCAAGCCATTCCTCATGTTCGACCAACCCCTCTCCGGCTGCCGTGGCCGCCGCTAACGCGCTAAGGTCATCACTGGTTGGCCCTAATCCGCCATTGACGATCAAGACGTCCGCAATTTGGCTGCGCTGGGTCAACGCCGAGACCAAAGCCTCAAGATCGTCCCCCACCGTCATGCGGCTCGCCATCGGCAGCCCCTGATGAAACAGGTAATCCGCCAGCCAGGCCGCATTGGTATCAACAATTTGACCATGCAGCACTTCATCGCCAGTACATAACATCTCGACCCTAAGCATTTTCCACTCCTATTTGTTGTTCTACGCCTCATCGTTTTCAAGATGAAGTCGGGCGGCCGCCGGATAAATCCCTGAGCGTTTCGTCAATCAGATAACGGGAAGAAGGAAGGGAAGCCAACGCCGTAGTCACTTGAAAGATGGGGGTATAACGGACACTTTAGAAACTCGGCGGGCGAAACACAATGTTTCTTTGCCGCCGTAGCGGAAAGAAAATGCCGGGGCGTCGCAGGCGACGTTGAACATCGCCCCCGGCTATTTCGTTGACGATGATCAGAAATTCAAACCCACGCCGATATAGGCGGAATCGGCCAGTTTATTATCCGAGCGACCGTTCTCGCCGGCCAGATTGATATAACGATAACCGACATCGACATTGAGCGGACCAATGACCTGCCAGCGAACGCCGGCCTTGCCTTCAACATAGTGATCGACGTGGCTGGAGAAGGCGTCCGGAGAGTAATAACCTTCGCCATAGAGGGAGAAGTAGCGGTTGATCGGCCATTGCAGACCGCCGCCCAGCGCCAGCGCATGGCCGTCTGAACCGCGATCCTGATTCAAATACAGCGCCTTGCCGCCGAGCGTCACCTTCAGCGGCCCCACCGGAAGCGTGTAGCCCAGACCGAAACCATAAATATCGTTATTATTGTCCCCGTGCGCATAGCTCACATTACCCGACAATCCGGGGACAAGCAGGCCAAAACCGACATTTGCCCCCGCATAATCACGCCCGGCTTCTCCGGAGATGCCGATGGCGGATACAGAGGATGCGGCAAACAGCAAACTTCCCGCACAAGCAATCACAAACTTTTTCATTTTGAATATCCTTCAAAGCAGTTATAAACGCGCGTGCAAAATAGGTAGGTATCGTCGCCGATTCTACGCGAATCGTATAGCGACTCCAGCGTAACCTTGTCCGAAAAGTTCATTTATTCCCGGCAGCGCCGCCGCCTGACGGGCCTAAAAAGATAAGCGCCTCAATTTGCCTAAAAACCACATAATGACTAATAGTATTTAAGGGAGAAACTCAAATACGCATAGCGAGATAGATATAAGGAAAAAATGATGAGCAAGAAAAAGCTGACCACCGTTGCCGGCTCGCCCGTGGTTGATAATAACAATGTTGTTACCGCCGGCCCGCGTGGCCCGATGTTATTGCAAGACGTTTGGTTTTTGGAAAAACTGGCGCACTTCGACCGTGAAGTCATTCCGGAACGACGTATGCATGCCAAAGGCTCCGGCGCTCACGGCACCTTTACCGTGACCCACGATATCACCCGTTATACCCGGGCTAAAATCTTTTCTGAAATAGGCAAGCAAACCGAGATGTTTGCGCGTTTTTCCACCGTGGCCGGTGAACGCGGGGCCGCCGACGCGGAACGCGATATCCGCGGTTTCGCCATGAAATTCTATACCGAAGAAGGCAACTGGGATCTGGTGGGCAACAATACCCCGGTGTTTTACCTGCGCGACCCGCTGAAATTCCCCGACCTTAACCACATCGTCAAACGCGACCCGCGCACCAATCTGCGTAACCCGGTCTACAAATGGGATTTCTTCTCTCATCTGCCGGAAGCGCTGCACCAGTTGACGATTGATTTCAGCGACCGTGGATTACCCAAATCCTTCCGTCATATTCACGGCTTCGGCAGCCACACCTACAGCTTTATCAACGCCGCCAATGAACGCTTTTGGGTGAAATTTCACTTCCGTTGCCAGCAGGGCATCGAAAATCTAATGGATGACGAAGCGGAAGCGCTGGTGGGCAAAGACCGCGAAAGTTCGCAGCGCGATCTGTTCAACGCCATTGAAAACGGCGACTTCCCGCGCTGGAAACTACAGATTCAGATCATGCCGGAAGCCGAAGCGTCGCAGGTTCCGTATAACCCGTTCGATCTGACCAAAGTGTGGCCGCACGGCGATTATCCGCTAATCGATGTCGGCTTTTTCGAACTGAACCGCAATCCGGATAACTATTTTTCCGAAGTGGAACAAGTCGCCTTTAACCCGGCGCACGTCGTACCCGGCGTCAGCTTCTCGCCGGATAAAATGTTGCAGGGCCGCCTGTTCTCCTATGGCGACGCCGCACGTTACCGCCTGGGGGTTAACCACCACCAGATCCCGGTAAATGCGCCGAAATGTCCGTTCCACAATTACCACCGCGATGGCGCCATGCGCGTCGACGGCAACAGCGGCAACGGCGCGACCTATGAACCGAACAGCTTTGGCGTCTTTCAGGAACAGCCGGACTTCAGCGAACCGCCGTTAACCATTGAAGGCGCGGCCGATCACTGGAATCACCGTGAAGATGATGATTACTATAGCCAGCCCAGGGCGCTGTTCCATCTGCTGAGCGAAGAGGAACACCAGCGCATGTTCCAGCGTATCGCCGGAGAACTGTCGCAGGTGCCTGAATTTATTCAGGAGCGCCAGATTGCGCTATTCAATAAGGTCGATCCCGCTTATGGCGACGGGGTCAAAAAAGCGCTGGCGGCCGTTGGGAAATAACTGAATGAGCGTGAGGTCGTTTCAGGACTCGCGTTGTCCTTAACAACCCCCACCCGGCCTCCCCCTTGTCAGGGGGAGGTGCTGTCCCCCTCCCTTGCGACTGTCTCTTAGTCACATTTTTATGCGGACTCAGAGGCAGTTTCGTGCGCCACAATGCCGCCATTTCCATGCTACGTCGTAGCACGCGCCCGACATAGGGGGCTCAAGCGCCAGCCCCCTATGAACCCGGGCTTGCGGCTAAATTATGCCGCTGCGCGGTGCCATCGGTGTTCTTGACCGCTATTCGAGCCGCCAGTGACGCGTTCCCGACGCGGCACTAGCTTTCGCCGCATCCATGCGGCTCACTCGGCGGCCAAGTCCACCGCTGCATAATTTTTTACGCCGCGTAACAACCAACCCTGTCGGCGCTCCCGCATTTGTGTATAAGAGACAGCCCTTGCGAAGGGGAGGGCCGGGGTGGGGTCGGAACAACAAAGTCGGTCAGCAAACCAAACGAAAACACGCTTCAGCCTTGCTTCTGATTGCGCTCACTATCAACCCACGCCTGCACCTGACGGCGAGAGACTTTAATACCGCCGTTCTTCAATACCGCCGGCAGATAATAATAGGCGACCGGGCGCTGGAATCCCGCCAACTGCGGCTGCAACCAATCCCGCAGCGCATCCAGCGTGGTCGAGCCGGTTATTTCAACCACCGCCGCCGGACGCTGGCCGAACTCCACGTCATCAACCGGCACCACGCAGGCCTGCTGAACATCCGGGTGCGCCAGCAACACCGATTCAATATTTTCCGGTTGAATACCTTCGCCGCCGCTGAAAAACTGATTGTCCAGTCGCCCCAGAATTCGCCACTCGCCATCGGCAAAGCTGCCGCGATCCCGGGTATGGAACCATCCGTCCTCATCGACCAGCGGCGAAAGCCGCCCATCCCGCCAGTAGCCCGACGCCAGCGAACTGCCCCGCAACTGTACCTCTTCATCCACCAGCCGGATTTCCCGTCCGCGCAACGGCAGTCCGACGCCGCCCCGGCCATCGGCGCGTTTGGCGCACACCGTTGAAGCCAGTTCAGTTAAGCCGTATCCGCACCAGCAGCTCACGCCGCGCGCTTCCGCCAGCCGCGTAAGATCCTGCGGGATCATCGCGCCGCCCAGCAATACCGCTTTCAATGTGGCCGGCAGAGTATTATGCGATAACAGACGCCACAGTTGGGTCGGCACCAGCGACGCGTGAGTACACCCCTGCAACGCCGACTCCAGAGGTTGATTGACGCGCACCGCAACGGTTGCGCCAGAGGAGAGCCAGCGCCATACGATCCCCTGCCCTGAAACGTGAAACAGCGGCAATGACAATAGCCAGCTATCGCCGGGCGCGAACGCCATCATCGCCAACACGCCTTCGGCGCTGGCCAGATGGGCGGCAAAGGTATGCGCCGCCGCTTTAGGCTCGCCGCTGGAGCCGGAGGTTAGCGTCAGCGTCGCCAACCGTTGCGGTTGCCAGCGCAGTACCGGCGACGCGGAAAAGAGCGGTTCAACGGCTTCATGCCGCAACGCGGCTATGCCGGACGGCCACGCTTGCCCGTTCAGACATAGCCCGTGGTCGATATCAAGCGAACGCAGCAGCGAATGGGTCAATGGTTCCGGCAACTGCGGATTCAGCGGCAGCAGCCGCGCGCCGCATTGCAACAGCGCGAGATAACAGAACAGCATGTCGGCGCTGTTCCTGCCTCGCAGCACGACGCCGCATCCCGGCGCCACCCCCTGTCGCGTAAAACAGGCAGCCAGTTGATTAATCCGGCAGGCCGTCTGCCGCCAGTTCCAGCAGGTATCGTTTTCGATTAACGCGACGCGTTGCGCCGCGCGTTCGGCCCAGTAATGCCAGGGCCAGTCGTTCAGGATTGCCATACCGGTTCCAGTTGCCCGGCCGTCAACAGCGGCAATTCGCTTTCCGGCCAGCGTCTGACCACCTGCGCCTGCATCAATTCCAGCGTATCCAGGCCGGGAATGGCGTCGGGCGTCAGCCAATGCGCCAGCCGCGCCAGTTGGCTTAACCCCAGACTGGATTCGATACTGGAGCTGATAACCGCCGTTAGCCCCGCCTGATGCGCCTGCTGAATAAGGCGCTGACAACGCGCCAGGCTGCCGACCAGCGTTGGTTTTATCACAATCGCGCTGACGCCCGGCTCCGCTTCGACCCGGAAATCCGCCTCGCGCACGCTTTCATCCCAGGCGATATTGATACCGGTTTCCCGCGCGAACTCGCGGGATTCCTGTCGCGTTTTGCACGGTTCTTCCAGAAAAGCGATGCGCGAGCGCAGGGCCGGATCCACATAGCGGGCAAAACCGTCGGCTTTGGCGCGCGTCCAGCTGCGATTGGCATCAAGCCGCAGTTTCAGATCCGGCAACGCCTCCAGCAACATATTCACGATCATGCCGTCGCGCACCGCTTCATACAGGCCGACTTTGACCTTGGCGACTTTTTCGCCCGGCAGTCCCTGAAGCATGGCGAACAGTTCGTCGGGATCGCCGTTGCACAGCGGCGCCTTGCGATAGTCGGCCTGCGCCGGCAAGCGTTGATCCAGCTCGGCCAGCGCGCAGCTCAGACCAAAGGCGACCGATGGCGGAAGTTCATCGGCCAGCGACTCGCCGGCCGCCCAGCGCGACAACTGCGCCAACGTCGCCGATTCGGCCTGCGCCAGCGTTTCCGCGCTGAACGCCGGCAGCGGCGCAATCTCTCCCCAGCCCTGCTCGTCGCCCTGACGCAGGTGAACGATTAGCCCCTCGCGGCTTTTCAGACGCTGGTTACGCAGCACCACGCCTGCTTCCATCGGTACGCTGTAGCGATAAACCTTAACCTGACGCATTACGGATTCCGTTTGAATTTGCTGAAGTCAGGCTGGCGTTTTTCATTAAAGGCGTTACGCCCTTCCTGCCCTTCGTCGGTCATGTAGAACAGCATGGTGGCGTTGCCCGCCAGTTCCTGCAAACCGGCCTGACCGTCGCAGTCGGCGTTGAGGGCGGCTTTCAGGCAGCGCAGCGCCATCGGGCTGTTCTGCAACATCTCGCGGCACCAGCGCACCGTCTCTTTTTCCAGCTCGGCCAACGGCACCACGGTGTTGACCAACCCCATATCCAGCGCCTGGGCGGCGTCATACTGGCGGCACAGGAACCAGATTTCTCGCGCTTTTTTCTGTCCGACGATGCGCGCCATATAGGATGCGCCCCAGCCGCCGTCAAAGGATCCGACGCGCGGCCCGGTCTGGCCGAAGACGGCGTTTTCCGCGGCGATGGTCAGATCGCACATCATATGCAGCACGTGTCCGCCGCCGATGGAGTAGCCGGCCACCATCGCCACCACCGGTTTCGGACAGGTGCGGATTTGACGCTGGAAGTCCAGCACGTTCAGATGGTGTACGCCGCTGTCGTCCTGATAACCGCCGTAATCGCCGCGCACTTTCTGATCGCCGCCGGAGCAGAACGCCTTGTCGCCCGCGCCGGTCAGAATAATCACGCCGATGCCGTCGTCGTGACGGGCGTTATCCAGCGCCTGGATCATCTCTTTCACCGTTTGCGGGCGAAAGGCATTACGCACCTGAGGACGGTTGATGGTGATTTTGGCGATGCCGTCGGCGGATTTGTGATAAAGGATATCGACGAAATCGCCGCTGCAATCGTGCCATTCTACCGGGGCGTAAAGCAGTTCTTCACTGGGATAAAGCATAATAATTAATCCTTAACGGGATGCGAAATGAAAGAAAGTATCCGCGCGGCATACTCCGCCGGATTGGCTAAATGGGCGTTATGACCGGCCTGAGTCACCGTCAGTAACGGCAGGTTATCCTGTTTTGCCAACGTTTGAAATTTAGCGTCCTGTTCGCCGCACAGGTAAGCGAAAGGGAAAGCCCGCTGGCGCAGCGTTTCTCCTAACCAGGGTTGATGCCCGAGCGAGGTGGCCTCCAGCATATCGGCTACCGCCGCGCCGTCATTATGCCGACGCCGGGCAACCAGCGCGGCGCGCTGAACGGCGTCTAAATCCGCAAACACCGCCTGTCGATACCAATCATCCAACACCGCCTCGATCGGCTCATGGCGAAAACGCCGCGCCCAGTCGGCATCGTGCGATAGGCGTTCTTGCCGTGATCGCGGTTGCGCCAGACCGGGGTTTCCCCCTTCGACCAGCAGCCCGAGCATTCCGCACGCCGGCCCGTAACAGGCGTGATACATGGCGATACGGCCGCCCAACGAATACCCCAGCAGCCAAAAGTCGTCAATACCCTGCTGCCGCAACGTGGCGGTTAACTGCCGACTGACCTGTGCAAAGCCGCTGGTTCTTACCGCCCGCGATCCGCCGTGTCCGGGTAAATCCACCAGCAGCAAAGGCCAGTCGTTGAAAAACGGCGTCACCGGCCGCCAGTCCTCGCCGCTGCCCAACAGGCCATGCAGGCATACCAGCCACGGCCGCGCGGGCGAAACGCTCTCAGGGGTAATTTTCCGGCAGTGCAGCATCACCACGTCTCCGCCTGAGAAACCAACGCGTTCAACGTTTGCGCGCCGTCTTGCGGCGGCACGATAACCTCCAGCAGCGTCACGCCGCCCTGCCGCCAAGCGTTGGCGACCGCATCGGCCACCTGCTGCCACCGCTCGGCGCGCACATAACTCAGGCCGAACATCGCGGCGGCGTGCGCGAATTCCACATTTTGCGGCATGCAGTAAAACGTCTCCCGCTGAGCCTCCGGCGTCGGCAGCAGAGAAAAGATCTGACCGCCATTGTTGTTAACCACAATCAATACCAGCGGCGCCGGCGCCTGACGCAGCAGGGCTAACGCATTCAGGTCGTACAGCGCGGAAAGATCGCCCACAATCCCCAGCGTGGCGCGCGAATTGCCGCGCTGCACGCCGGCCAGCGTCGAGATTAACCCATCAATCCCGCTGGCGCCGCGATTCGCGTACACCGGGTATTGCGCCGGCAGCTGCGCCAGCGCATCAATAAGACGGATCGCCAGACTGTTGCCGACGAAAAGCTGTCCTTCCGGCGGCAACAGTTCTGGTACGCGTTGCGCCAGTTGCGCTTCGCCGAAACGCGGCGCCAGATAGGCCATAGCCTGCCGGCGGGCATGATGCGCGATGGTTGTCAGGTCGTCGGCCCAGGGGATCTGCCTGACCGGCGGATGCGCGCTCAGCCAGTCGCCGACATCGGCAATCAGGCGCCGTCCGCGATGGTGGGCCGGATCCAACCGGCCGGGGCGCTCATCGACCAGCCAAAACTCGCGCTGTTGGCACTGCGCCTGCCACTGCAACAGCCGTTTGCCGGTCAAATTGCCGCCGAACTGCACCACAATCTCGGCTTGCCGCAGCCGTTCAACCGCCGCGGGACAGGCCAGCCAAATATCGGCGCAGGGCAAGGGTTGACCGCTTTGCGATAACACATCGCCAATCAGCGGCCAGCCAAGGGCGGCCGCCCATTGCGCGATTTGCGCGCCCTGCCGCGGGCCGACGTTGCCGGCAATCACCACGCCGCGTCGCTGCCGCCATTCCCCCCAGTCGGCTTGAACCGTCAACGCCTGCCGCCGTACCTGTTGCAGCCAGGGCTCGCGCCCTTGCAGCCAGTCGCCCAAAGGCGCCAGCCAGTCAAGGTAGGCATCTTTATCATCCGCGCCGTATAACGGTTCGGCGAACGGGCAATTGATGTGCAATGCGCCGTGCGCGAGTTCGGATAGCGCGCTGTCCAGCGTCGAAACCAGCCAGCGGGCGGGAATATCCGGCGTGGGACGCGGCAGGTTCAGCGCCTGCGCCGGGTGAGAGGCGTATAACCCATGCTGGCGAATGGCTTGATTGGCGCCGCAGTCGATTAATTCGGGAGGACGGTCGGCCGTCAGCACGATCAAACGCTCGCCGGTCAATCCCGCTTCAATAATCGCGGGATAAAGATTGGCCGCCGCCGTACCGGACGTCACGACGATGGCGACGGGCTCACCGCGGGTTTTCGCCAATCCCAGCGCCAAATGCCCTAACCCCCGCTCGTCAAAATGGGTGTGGCAAATCAACGCGCCATGCTCCGCCGCGGACAGCGTCAGCGGCGTCGAACGGGAGCCGGGCGCGATACAGATATGGCGGACGCCATGACGGGTCAGCGCCTCCAGCAATAACGCGGCCCAGCGACGATTAAATACACTTGTTGACATTATTCACTCAACAACTCAGGTGGCGGACTATCCCCATCATCTTTCCAGTCGCAACGGCGCTGACCCGGCTATACGCCCTCTTCGGGCTGCCGCAGGCAGCAGGCCTGCAACTCGACATCAATTGGGTATGTAGCGCCGACGTTGATATAAACCGGCGCCTGGTACAACAGACATAAAATCAAACTAGGACATATCGCCCTCTAACAGGGATTTTAACCCGGCGGCCTTGTTTTCCAACTCCCACCATTCCTGTTCCGGATCGGATCCCGCCACAATGCCGGCGCCGGCGTACAGCTTGAGAATATTATCGTTGATTTCCGCTGAACGCAGCGCCACGCAAAACTCCGATCGCAGACGGGAGAGATAACCGGCGGAACCGGCATACCAGCCGCGGTCGAACGGCTCATATTGCGTTATAAAACGACGGGCGGCCGTTCTGGGCAGACCGGCCACCGCGGCCGTGGGCTGCAAATCATCAAGACAGACGGCGTCCGACTTCTCCTTCAGCTCCGCCTGAATGGTTCGACGCAAATGCTGCACCTTGCGCAAACGCACGATTTCCGGCGGCATCACATCCAGCGCGCGCGCAGACTGTTGCAACCGCTGGCAGATATCATCAACCACCAGCATGTTTTCGCGTTGGTTTTTGCTATCTTTCATCAGCCAGTCGGCAAGCGCCGCGGTTTTGCCCGCGTCTTTATCATTGGCTACCGTACCGGCCAGCGCTTCGGTTTCAAGCTGCGTATCGCATCGGCGATAAAGCCGCTCAGGGCTGGAACCGAGAAACGCCTGCCGGGCGTCATGCGCCAGCATAAAATGGAAACAGTGGTGATTGACGGCGCGGCTGGCGGCCATAAACGTCGTGGCCTGCAATGGTTGATCCAACGTTAGCGTCGTGGTTCGCGCCAGCACCACTTTGTCCATCTCTCCGGCCGTAATATCGCGCAGCGCAAGCTGTATCAGACGATCCCAGTGCCGACGATCCGGCTGGTGTTCCACCGTCTTAATCTCGCTCTGCAAAGGGGGAAGCGGCCTGACCGGCAGAAGAAAATTGATAAACGCCGCCGCTTCATCAGCATCCTGCCGGAGCGAGGTTTCACTAAACAGGTTAATTTGCAGCCTGAGCGTATGGCCCTGACGCAATAACTCGACGCGCGGCAAAAAGAGATAACCGGCAGAGGCGCCCTGCTCGTTTTCGCGGGACGTTTGGTTAAACGCGTTAAGCCCCCAGATGCGTACGTCCGGCGCGCAATGATGCTGAGCAAGGAACGCTTCCGCCTGCCGAATATGATGAAAACCGCATACTCGCCCGCAAACCGCCGCTTCTTCACTCTCCTGACGATGCTGCCAGTAAAACTGCGGATAGGCGGGTTGCGTCGCCAGCCACGGCAATAACTCAGCCGGTTCGCTGATAACCAGGGAGCGCGTTATCTGTTTGAATCCCGCATTTGATGGCAGTGGCTTGCGCAAATCCTGCTGCATGTGACGCAACAAGTCGGAAAGTTGTCTCAACGTAACCCCGGAATCCTAACGTAAAGTAGGGGATTATACGGGAAAAAAAGGCGCTGTGGGTGAGAGGTTATTCAGGATAAAAGGAATTTTCCGGGCAAGGGATCCCGCTCCCGATGCGCTTTGCCGCGGCATTCTTCCGGCGTACAAGATTTATCCCGCGCCGAATGATTGCTCATCTTTCGTACAACCGGCGTTAACTTATCCGATAATCCCGCCATCTATGGCGCAAAAATGACGAACTCTTCGATTCAGCCACGCAATTATGGTAGAAAGAAGCCCCATTGCGTCTATTAGGTATGTGTCCTTCAGGTGATGAGTACAACACTGAATCCCGAGCAGTCCATTAATCAGCAACAGCCCGGCAAAAAGGCGCAGGCGGCAACGCGGATGACTTTCTTTATCGCGGGGTTTGCCATGGCTTCCTGGGCGCCGCTGGTGCCTTTTGTCAAAGATCGCCTGGCGATCAATGACGCTTCCCTCGGCATGCTGCTGCTTTCGCTCGGTATCGGTTCCCTGCTGGCGATGCCGCTGACCGGCATGTTAACCAGCAAGCTGGGATGCCGGACCGTCATATTAATGGCCGGCGTCTTGCTTTGCCTGGTGTTGCCGATGCTGACGCAGGCGGATACCCTGCCGCTGATGGCTCTTGCCCTGCTCTTTTTTGGCGCAACCATCGGCACCATCGATGTGTCGATGAATATTCAGGCGGTGATTGTCGAACAGGCCAGCGGCCGGGCCATGATGTCCGGGTTTCACGGATTTTTCAGCGTCGGCGGCATAGCCGGCGCGGGCGGCGTCAGCGCCTTGCTGTGGCTGGGGCTGTCGCCGCTGATGGCGATTCTGACGATTGCCGTCCTGGTGCTGATATTCCTGGCGTCGGCGCAAAATCATCTGTTGCGCGCCACCCGGCAGGCCGATAACACCCCGTTATTCGTCATCCCGCGCGGTTGGATCATGTTTATCGGCCTGCTGTGCTTTATTATGTTTCTGGCTGAAGGCGCAATTCTGGACTGGAGCGCCCTGTTCTTAAGCGCCGAACGCCATCTGACCAGCGCGCAGGCAGGTATCGGCTATGCCGCATTTTCCGTTGCGATGACGCTGGGCAGGCTGAATGGCGACCGCATCGTCAATGCTCTGGGGCGTTTCGCCATTCTGGCCGGCGGCAGCCTGTGCGCGGCGTTAGGCCTGCTGCTGACCATCGCCATCGACAACGCGATAACCTCGATATTCGGTTTCGTTATGGTGGGATTGGGAGCGTCCAACGTGGTGCCTATTCTTTTCAGCGCCGCGGGGAATCAAAAAGTCATGCCGGCGAATCTGGCTATCGCCTCGATTACCACCCTCGGCTACGCCGGTATTCTGATTGGCCCGACGCTGCTGGGGTTTATCGCGCAAATCAGCGACCTGGCAATGGCGTTTGGCTGCGTCGCGCTATTGTTATTGCTCGTCAGTCTCAGCGCGCGTGCCGTTATTCGTTAATCAGGAGCGTTAATCAATGCCCGCAATAATCATGCGCTATTTTGCCCTGTTCATCGTGCTGTTGCTGCTTACCACCGGCACGTTTAGCTATAACTACCTGTCTAGCTGGCTAATCAATAAGAAACATGCATTAACGGATATTGCTCAGGGCGTGCAAAAACGCATTGATACCTATCGCTTTTTTACCTATCAGATTTATGGCAACCTGAACGGCGCCCCGCCGAAAGACACGACTATCAACGCCATCAGCCTGATGCCGGATGTCTTTTACGTCGAGAAGAACGATCAAAAGACCGACGCCCTGATATTCGGTCAACACGACGATTCAACCTTGAATTCCGTCTACCGCATATCGCGCTATCTGGATATCCTGTGGGGCGCGGAAAACGACGTTTACACCATGTACTATCTTAACGGCATCGATAATAGTCTGACGATGATCTCAACCCAAACGTTGAAAGACATCTCGTCCCAGTTTCGGGGGAGCTATATCACCGCGATAGCGGAGGCGCGCCGCACGGAAATGCTCCAGCAGGCCAACGCGTTAGACGAACGCGAAAGTTTCTCGCCCATCCGCAAACTGCGCTTTTATAACAACTATTACTTCACGCTGCGCACCACCTTTAATCAGCCCGGCCACCTGGCGACCATTATCGCTTTCGACTTGCCCATTAACGACCTGATTCCCATCGATATGTCGCGCGAAAATTTTATTCTGCGACAAGATACGTCAACCAGTATTGATGCCAATAGCGGCAGCGAAGATATCTCGGTGATTCAGTTGAACGGCTCATTGATTGAGATATCCTCCCAGTTGATTAACGCACCGGTAAAAATCGTTTTTCAGATTCCGATAAGAGTGCTGGTGCTCAATATGCTGAATAATAATATTTGGCTGCTGTTGCTTAATCTGGCCTTGCTGCTTTTCGCCCTTGCCGGCTTTTATATTTTCCGCCGGAAATATATCCATCCCGGCGAAGATGTCTCCGAGCAGTTGCGCGATCGGTTGAATATTTATGATGAAACGATCGGCCGTATTCCGATGGGCGTGCTGATCTATGATTTCAGCAGCAACAAGGTTGTCATACAGAACGCGCTGTCGGAGAGCTTATTACCTCACCTCAGCTTGCAGAAAATCACCAATATGGCCGATGAACATCAGGGCATTGTTCAGGTGACGGTGAATAATGAAATGTATGAAATTCGCCAGTTCCGCAGTCAATATTCGCCGGATTACTGTCTATTTTTGCTGCGAGAACAAGACAAAGAAATTCTGGTTAATAAAAAACTTCAGTTGGCGCAGCGGGAATATGAGAAGAATGTTCAGGCCAGAAAACGTCTGTTCAAAAATCTGCTCGATGAAATCAGGCAACCCCTGCTTTCCCTGCGTCAAAATATGCTTTCTCTTGGTCGTACCGACGAGATTGCCGACCAACAGCGCATCATTCAGCAACTGTTGACCGATGCGGGCAGCGCCATTGAATTACTGGAGAATATCGAACTTCAGGAAAAACTGGAGATGCCGGAATGGCAGCCCGCGCAAAATAGTTTTTCGCCGCTGACCGTGATCGACAATCTGTTGCTGACATTACTGCCCAGAATTAATCAGAAAGGACTGGCCCTCTTTAATCACTACAAGCTGGATATTAACCAGAGCTATCTGGGCGATAGCGAACTGCTGCAAAAAACGCTGTCGCTGCTGCTTAATTACGCCATTACCAATACCGATTACGGCAAGATTACGCTTTCAACCGATCGCGATGCGAATATCCCGGGCAAACTGATTATTCAAATCAGCGATACCGGCGCGCAAATTTCCGGCAGCGAGCAGGATAATCTCGACTATCCGTTTTTACATCCGGCAACGGCGGATCGTTTCAATAAAAACTCGGGCATGACGCTATTTCTGTGCAATCAACTCTGTAATAAACTTGGCGGTAAACTGAATATCAACAGTACAACCGGACTGGGAACGCACTATATTTTAACGCTGCCCCTGGAGCCGGAGCCTCTCCCCGTTGAAGAGGAAAAGCTGCTGGAAGGCATCACGGTATTGCTGGACGTTACATCAGAGGAAGTACAGCACATCGTCAGCCGGCTGCTGACCGGCTGGGGAGCCAATTATGCGCTGGCCGATGAACGTCAGGTTAACCAATCGGCGGATTTGTATATCACCGACGATGCGGATAAAAACGCGGACTATTCCATACTGCTTTGCGGCGATGAAACGACATTGATTTCGCTGGCGCCGCGGCGGCTACAGGCGAATTTCAATATCAGCCAGCAACTGCTGGAGGCGCTGCTTAAACTGATTGAGCAGCAGTTGGAAACGCCCGCGGACGCGTCGTCGACAGGGGATGGCAACGATAGCGCTTTTTATGCCAATCAGTTGGCCGCAAGCGATTATTATTCGCTGTTTGTTGAGACAGTACCGGATGATTTAAAGAGGCTGTATACTGAGGCGGAAGATGGTGATTTTTTGTCACTTGCGCAGACAGCACATCGGTTGAAAGGCGTGTTTGCCATGTTAAATCTGCATCCCGGCAAACAACTGTGTGAGCAGCTGGAACAGCATATTACCGCGCACGATAGTGTACAGATAGAAAATAACCTTCATGAAATTGAGGCATTCGTCAGTGCATTGTTACAGCAAGGTAGCCAACATATGAGTAACCTAAACGATGAGTAATCTAAACGTAATTATTGCCGACGACCATCCTATTGTTCTTTTTGGCATCAGAAAGTCGCTTGAACAAATTGAATGGGTCAATGTCGTTGGTGAATTTGAAGACTCGACAGCGCTGATCAATAACCTCCCTAAACTGGACGCCAACGTATTAATTACCGATTTGTCCATGCCGGGAGATAAATACGGCGATGGCATCACTTTAATTAAATACATTAAGCGTCACTTCCCTCATCTCTCTATTATTGTTCTGACCATGAACAATAACCCGGCCATTCTAAGCGCCGTGCTGGATTTGGATATTGAAGGCATCGTGCTGAAACAAGGCGCGCCGACCGACCTGCCTAAAGCATTGGCGGCCTTACAGAAAGGCAAGAAATTCACCCCGGACAGCGTCTCCAAGGTATTGGAAAAAATCAGCGCCGGCGGCTATGGCGACAAGCGCCTGTCGCCGAAAGAGAGCGAAGTCTTGCGGTTATTCGCCGAGGGTTTTCTGGTCACCGAAATCGCCAAGAAACTCAATCGGAGCATCAAGACCATCAGCAGTCAGAAAAAGTCAGCCATGACCAAACTGGGCGTGGATAACGATATCGCCCTGCTGAACTACCTTTCTTCCGTTAACGGCAATGGCTCGCAAACAGAATAAGGCGGGAATCTTCTGCTGGAACCGCGCGTAGTCATTAAGTGATTCCCGCCTGCGCGGGAATGACAGTGTAGCGATCACCGCGTCCGCTCTCCGTCATTCCTGCGCCCGCGCCCTGTCATTCCTGCGTCCAATTCCTTGTCATTCCTGCGTCCAACTCCCCGTCATTCCCGCATTTTTAGGCGGGAATCGCCTGCTGGAACCGTGCGTAGTCATTAAGTGATTCCCGCCTGCGCAGGAATGACAGTGTAGCGATCCCCGCGTCCGCTCCCTATCATTCCTGCGTCCAATTCCCCGTCATTCCTGCGTTTTTAGACGGGAATCGCCTGCTGGAATCGTGCGTAGTCATTAAGTGATTCCCGCCTGCGCGGGAATGACAGTGTAGCGATCCCCGTGTCCGCTCCCTGCCATTCCTGCGTCCAATTCCTTGTCATTCCTGCGTCCAACTCCCCGTCATTCCCGCGTTTTTAGGCGGGAATCGCCTGCTGGAACCCGCGTAGTCATTAAGTGATTCCCGCCTGCGCGGAATGACAGTGTAGCGATCCCCGCGTCCGCTCCCCGTCATTCCTGCATCCAACTCCCCGTCATTCCCGCGTTTTTAGGCGGGAATCGCCTGCTGGAACCCGCGTAGTCATTAAGTGATTCCCGCCTGCGCGGGAATGACAGTGTAGCGATCCCCGCGCCCGCTCCCTGTCATTCCTGCGTCCAACTCCCCGTCATTCCCGCGTTTTTAGGCGGGAATCGCCTGCTGGAACCGTGCGTAGTCATTAAGTGATTCCCGCCTGCGCGGGAATGACAGTGTAGCGATCCCCGCGTCCGCTCCCTGTCATTCCTGCGTCCAATTCCTTGTTATTCCTGCGTCCAACTCCCCGTCATTCCCGCGTTTTTAGGCGGGAATCTTCTGCTGGAACCGTGCGTAGTCATTAAGTGATTCCCGCCACGGAGGGAATGGTCACAGGCGGGAATCACGCTTTCGCCGCGGGCGATCCGTTTCGGCTCAGGTTTCCGACGCGACCGCCTTTTCCCGCGATTGACGCACCAGGCTACTGTAGTAGGACAGGCTCTGTTGCAGCGTATCCAGCGTTACGGGTTTGGATAAACAGTTATCCATTCCCGACTGCAAACAACGCTGTTTTTCTTCCGCCAGCGCATTCGCCGTCACGCCGATAACCGGGAAAGTCTGCTCAAGTTCGCGTAAGCGCTGAGTCAATCGATAACCATCCATATTCGGCATATTGACGTCCGTCAGCACGATATCAATCTGGTTTTTACTTAACACGCCAAGCGCATCAATACCGTCATTGGCGGTCATCACCATATAGCCCAGCGATCCGAGCTGATCGGCCAGTAAGCGGCGGTTGATCGGGTGGTCATCCACCACCAGAATCATAATATCGCCGTTCTCGATGCTGCTATAGTTGGTCAGCGGCGCCGAAAGCACGGAGTGCGATGCGTCGGCGGCGGCCGGGCGATAAATTTTCTCCAGCAGATTCGGCAGGTATTGCGGGGTGGAGGTGCTGTGCGCCCAGCGTCCGGGGCTGATTTCCTGTGCGGCGCCGGTATGCGAACCGCTAATGATGATATGCGCCCGCGCCTCAAACTGCTGCGATACCGCATAATCACTGATGACCACGTCATCGCTGCCGATCGTTTGCTCCTGATAACGGCTGGCCCGCATCCCATGCGCCTGCAAGAACGTCAGCAGATAAGATTCCATGCGCACATTGCGCACCATGAGCCAGCACATTTTCCCCTGCAAACCGGCGTTAATCGCCACCGGCACATAGCGCGCTTTATAGAGCGGGATCCTGACGCCGAATTGACTCCCCAGGCCAGGGTCGGACTCAATGGAAATATCCCCATCCATCAGATTGACCAGTTTCTCGCAGATGGCCAGGCCAAGCCCGGTCCCCTGGAAGTGACGCTGCACGCCGCTCCCCGCCTGAAAGAACGGATCAAACAGCTTAATGGTTTCCCGGGCGGGGATCCCCACGCCGGTATCCCGCACCAGAAACTCCAGATAGCCATCGCGGCAGCCGACCTGAAAAATAATGCATCCCGTATCGGTAAACTTGATGGCGTTGCTCAGCAGATTGGAGAGCACCTGCTGTAAACGCACCGGATCGCCGGACAAGCTCACCGGCACATTGGGATCGATAAAGCAGTACAACGTCAGGCGTTTTTTTACCACCAGCGGTAAATAATTGCTGGAGATATGGCTGATCACCTCGTGCGGCGCAAATTCACAGGGTTCGATTTTTAATTGTTCAGATTCAATCTTGGAGAAGTCGAGAATATCGCTGATGATTTTCAGCAATAGCGAGGATGAATTATTCATCGCCGCCACCAGTCGATTGGCATCCTTGGGCAGCGCTTTGGTTTGTAATAAATCCAGATTACCGATAATACCGTAAAGCGGGGTACGCAGTTCGTGGCTGACCGTCGCCAGAAACATCGATTTCGACTGACTCGCCTGCTCCGCGGCGTTGGCCATTTCCTGTAGCGACTCTTCCATTTTGACGCGGGCGCTCACATCCAGCAGCACGCAAATCGCCACATTCTCATTGCGATAACGCGAGTGAACGAAACTGATTTGCAGGTGATGGTTTCGGCTGGTCATCACATCGACGAACTTGGACTGCTGCTCGCAAATAATACGGGTAATGCGCAGACGATCCTCATGCGTGAGCAAATTCAGGTAATTATGCGCCAACTCGTTACTGAGAATATTCGTCCCGTCGTTGATGCGCAGAATACAAATGCCTACCGGGGCGGAAGCCACAATCTTGCGGTTGAATTGTTCATTCTCTTCCAACTGGAACGCATTCACTTCGGCCGGCACCAGCATTTTCCGCTCAAAGAACCAGGTCAGCATAAACAGGAGTATCGCCGACAGAGCATTGAGCATAACCATATTAATGATCAGCGGACCGATATGAGACAGCAGAACTTTTACCGGCAGCGAATAAATGATGCTGAACGCTGTCGGCGTCAGGTTCTTTTTCAGAATAATTTCACCATAACCATTCACGTAGCCGAAATAGTTATGATCGACCGGATAGCTATTCATCGATGAGATATGGCGGCCCGACTCTTCGGTAAACTGCAACACCGGCTGGTTATATTGATTCAACAGCTTGGCGCTTATCGGGAATTTACCCAGGATCACGAAGTCATCAAGGCGAATGGTTTGCTCAATCCCCATGATCACTTCCAGCTTGTTACCGATATAAATCGGCGTAAGCGCATAGAGATAGCCGACATCCGATATCGACGCCGGCGTAATCCAATAGACCGTTTCATCCCTAATCGCGGACTGGTTGGTATTTTTTTGCTCAAGAAAACGATCTTGCACATTCTTAAGCAGGTTATCGCGATCTAGCGACTGGTTGCGAATACCAAAATCCACCATACACTGCCGATCGCCGCCGACAAAAAATACCCGATTCAGGTCATACACCGCAGAAAAGTTTTCACGCCAGCCGTTAAAAAAATCATTCAATGAGGCTAAAGGGCTATTCTTTGCGCCGTAATTAACCGAGCAATTGGCGCCGGGCGATAAGGGATAAATAGATAAAGATGAATTTCCATCCGGCGACGGCTGCTGATTTCCCGTCGCGTTCATCAGGCGGTTGGCGGCCAGATACTTCAGTTCTCTTACAATATCCGCCGCGTGGCGAATATATCCCTGCGACTGATCGAAGCTCAGATTATATTCCTGGCGCAGCTCGGACTCTTTGTCATTCAGCGTATTACTGATATAAAAAATGGATATCAGCGCGCCAAGCGTCCACAGCATAACCGCCAACACCCGGAACAAATAACGGGAGACTTTTAATGTCGTATGGAACGAGGCCAGATATTTCAAGTGAATACCATTGAATTGAGACAGCTGATGGCGACAATGATTTGTCGATACAGTACCGATACTACATAAAAAAAGCCAGCGCATCACACGCTGGCCTGACCTTTACAATAAGCGCGGCGGTGCTTATTCGTCGTCTTCCACAATGTCGTCGTCGGCATCAATGTCGTCGTCGGCAGCCTCTTCGTCTTCGACGATTTCGCCGTCAACGCTGGCGACGCCATCCAACTCTTCATCTTCCACCGGTTCGGCAACGCGTTGCAGCCCCACCACGTGTTCGTCTTCCGCGGTACGGATCAGCGTCACGCCCTGGGTATTACGCCCAACAATGCTGACCTCGGAAACACGGGTGCGCACCAGCGTTCCCGCATCGGTGATCATCATGATCTGATCGGCGGTATCCACCTGAACGGCGCCGACTACCTTGCCGTTACGCTCGCTCACCTTGATGGAGATAACCCCCTTGGTGGCGCGCGATTTGGTCGGATACTCAGCGACGGCGGTACGTTTACCGAAACCATTCTGCGTAACGGTCAGGATATCCCCTTCGCCGCGAGGAATGATCAGGGAAACGACGCGATCGTCGCCTTGCAGATTGATGCCGCGCACCCCGGTTGCCGTACGGCCCATGGAACGCACCGCGCTTTCACTGAAGCGCACCACTTTCCCTTCCGCCGAGAACAGCATCACTTCATCGCTGCCGTCGGTCAGATCCACGCCGATCAGCTCATCGCCGTCATTCAAATTAACGGCAATGATACCGGCGCTGCGCGGACGGCTGAACTCGGTCAGCGCGGTTTTCTTCACCGTACCGCTGGCGGTGGCCATAAAGACGTGGCGCCCTTCTTCGTACTCGCGTACCGGCAGGATCGCCGTAATACGTTCGTCCGGCTCCAGCGGCAACAGGTTGACTATCGGACGACCGCGCGCGCCGCGGCTGGCTTCCGGCAACTGATAAACCTTCATCCAGTACAGACGGCCCCGGCTGGAGAAGCACAGGATGGTATCGTGCGTATTGGCCACCAGCAGGCGATCGATAAAGTCTTCTTCTTTGATACGCGCCGCCGACTTGCCGCGGCCGCCGCGGCGCTGCGCTTCATAATCGCTCAGCGGCTGATATTTAACGTAACCCTGGTGCGACAAGGTCACGACCACATCTTCCTGATTAATCAGATCTTCGATGTTGATATCGGCGGTATTGGCGGTAATTTCCGTGCGGCGCTCATCGCTGTATTGCTCTTTGATGGCTTCCAGCTCTTCGCGGATCACTTCCATCAAACGCTCAGGACTTTGCAGGATATAAAGCAGTTCGGCAATTTGCTCCAACAGGGCTTTATATTCATCCAGCAGCTTTTCATGCTCCAGGCCGGTCAGTTTCTGCAAGCGCAGATCCAGTATCGCCTGAGCCTGTTGCTCGGTCAGATAATAACGACCGTCGCGAATCCCGAATTCCGGCTCCAGCCATTCAGGCCGCGCGGCGTCATCACCCGCGCGTTCCAGCATCGCGGAAACCGTACCCAGTTCCCATGATTGGGCGATCAATCCGGCTTTCGCTTCCGCCGGAGACGGCGCGCGACGAATCAATTCGATGATCGGATCGATATTCGCCAGCGCGATCGCCAGACCTTCCAGGATATGCGCGCGATCGCGGGCTTTGCGCAATTCAAAAATCGTCCGGCGGGTCACTACTTCACGGCGATGGCGAACAAACGCCGCCAGAATATCCTTCAGCGGCATGATCTTGGGTTGGCCCTGATGCAGCGCCACCATGTTGATGCCGAAAGAGGTTTGCAGTTGCGTTTGCGAGTAAAGGTTATTCAGCACCACTTCGCCCACCGCGTCGCGCTTGATCTCGATAACGATACGCATACCGTCTTTGTCGGATTCGTCGCGCAGCGCGCTGATGCCTTCGATACGTTTGTCTTTCACCAGTTCGGCGATTTTTTCAATCAGGCGCGCTTTATTCACCTGATAGGGAATTTCATGCACGATGATGGTTTCACGCCCGGATTTGGCGTCGGCTTCCACTTCAGCGCGCGCGCGGATGTAAATCTTGCCGCGACCGGTACGATAAGCCTCTTCAATGCCGCGCCGACCATTGATGATGGCGGCGGTCGGGAAGTCCGGCCCTTTAATGTGCTCCATCAAGCCTTCAAGGCTGATGTTTTCGTCGTCGATATAGGCCAGACAGCCGTTCACCACTTCCGTGAGGTTGTGCGGCGGAATGTTGGTCGCCATCCCGACCGCGATGCCGGAAGACCCGTTAACCAACAGGTTGGGTATACGGGTTGGCATGACATCTGGAATTTGCTCTGTGCCGTCATAGTTCGGCACGAAATCAACGGTGTCTTTTTCCAGGTCGGCTAACAACTCGTGGGCGATTCTCGCCATGCGTATTTCGGTATAACGCATTGCCGCCGCCGAGTCGCCGTCAATCGAACCGAAGTTGCCCTGTCCGTCGACCAGCATATAACGCAGCGAAAATGGCTGCGCCATACGTACGATAGTTTCATACACGGCGGAATCACCGTGCGGGTGATATTTACCGATGACATCCCCGACCACGCGGGCTGATTTTTTATAAGGTTTGTTCCAGTCGTTGCCCAATACGCTCATCGCGTATAATACGCGCCGGTGTACCGGTTTTAGTCCATCACGAACATCTGGTAACGCACGCCCGACAATAACGGACATGGCATAGTCCAGATACGAGCTTTTAAGCTCTTCTTCAATGTTGACCGGTGTGATTTCTCTGGCAAGGTCGCTCATGGAGCCGCTATCCCTCTATTTATGCATCTACCCGAGTTCAAAAGGTGAAAAAGTATATCACAAAGCGCGGATTCGGGGAAAACTATGGCGCTCGGGGAATGTGTAGGCCCACATCAATCCCTGTGGCATTCTTTGAATCCGCATGAGTAAAATCATCGACTCACCCAATAGCAACAAAAGGAATCGGCGTGAACAGCGAGTGGATAATACAACCTGTAGTCTGGCATGGACCTTATGCTTTCATCGGCGGTCAATTTCTGGCGGAAACCAGCAATGCCCGAGCGCGTTTACAACGCCGTATGGACGGCGATATCAATCCCCATGAAAATATAGAACAGCGTGCGGCCAAACTGTTGCGCTCGCGACACCCGGCCTCTCCGTGCCGTGCCGGTGAGCCGTTGTACCGTCACCGCGATTTTCCCTGGCTGCTGCGCGCTACGGAATGCGACTATTACCTGCCGGACAACCTGTATTCGGATAATGAACCCTGGTTTACCGAAGCGCTGCCGCTGCCATTCCGCCTCGGCGAACGCCTCTGCTGGTTATTCACGCCGACGCAAGCCGATACCCTCTACTATCTTCGCGATGCGGCGAACGTCTATTGCGTTTACCACATTTCAGACGTTCACAATCACTTGCTGACGACGCAACCTGGAAAAACGCTGCCCTATTTTGAACGGCTGGACGCAGTGACGCCCGGCAAACTGGCGCCGCTGCCGCTGCTTAACGTTAGCCCATTGCCGCAATTTTCACCGTATACGTACCTTACTCACGGTGATGACGTCTACGCTTCCGGCTCTCGCCTTCCCTACCCGGCCGGCGCGCTGCGGCAAACCAATCACAACGGTTATTTATGGGTGAACGGACAGATTTGCGATGCAAAGCTGCAACCGCTGCGCGATAAAAACGGCGAGCCGTTGGCGATTAAACATCCGGAAAACTTCCGCATGCTTGCACCGCGCTGGGGAACCGATGGCGAGGATCTTATCGTGCAGGGGCAAATGGGGAGTAAGGTGGTCAAAATCTACCACTATCTGATCAAAAACGGCGATCTTGCCACGTTCCAGCGCCTGAATCAGCGCTATGCCAAAGACGCCAAACGCGCGTATTACATTACCGGCAAAACAATCCGTTACCACGGCGATTTTCGGCTGCTCAAGGTTTACCCCCGCGGTCATATATTCAGCGATACTCGTCTCCCTCAGGTAAACAGCGACTATTTCGCCGTTGACGATCGCTATGCCTACTGCTGCGGACAGCGCATTAAAAACGCCGACGGCGCGACCTTCCGCCATATCTGCGACAACTATTATCGCGACGACCATACGGTGTTTTATCAAAATAAACCGCTGGACGTTGACGCGGACAGCTTTATCGCCGTTCCGTGGAACGATCAACTGTTCACCTGCGACGACAATCGGGCGCTGGGAAGTACCGGCAGTATGGGCCAGCAGGAGAAAGAACGGTGGGGCGAGTTTTTCGCCGCCCATCCTGAATACCGGCCGCGCTGGTGGCGGCGGCTTAATCATGTGGAAGATGAGGCGCCGGCGTCGCTCAGGGAGATAGGTCAGGGCTTTCAGGCCGGACGCTGGCTCTATTTTCACCAACAGCGGCTGGATGATATGGACGTGGAGAGCTTCCGGCTGCTGACGCCGTACCTGTGCGGCGATCGGTTTGGTTTATACCTTATTCCTTTCCATAATCCGGAAAAAAACGTGCCGGAGCGTTTTTCCGCGCAGCCCGTAGAACGCTTCCGCCTGCTCGATTATTCGCAAACCTATTTCACCGATGGCGCGACGGTATGGTGTCACACCATTTTTTATCATTTACCGCAAGCGATAAAAAAAGCCGATTTGGCTTCATTCAAAAGCTACGATTACGGCTGGGCGCGCGACAAGACGCACGTTTATTATCACGGCAGCATAAAAAAGGATCTGTCCGCGGCGCAAACGCATTTCCACGGTATTTATGCCTATGACCAACGGCATCTGTTCTGCCACGGAAAACGGGTCAAGATCGATTTTACCCCCGAAGAACTACACTTCCCCCATCCGTTTTTTGTGATGATCGGCCAAAAAAAGTTGCTATGCGAACGTTATACCGTCAGCGCCCGGCGCATCCACTTGCCCACCCTGACGTTTCTCAACCACTATTTCGCCCGCGACCGGAATCATATCTATTATTTTGACGACATCAGAACGCTGCACCCTTTGCAGCAGGCGGATTACGCGTCATTCACCGTCCTGGACGGCACGCGAGCGCAGGATTGCCATCGTCGCTATGAATGGTGGTCGTTAATCTCAAGACATCACTGAAGTCGACATGAGTACAGGCTGTAAGATGGACGGTATGGTATATACTCGCCCCAATAAATGATAACCAAAGGCAGTGATTGCATATGAATGCAGAAAATCAAACCGCGAACGTCGACCAGCAGGAAATCGCCAAATTTGAGGCGATCGCGTCGCGCTGGTGGGATCTGGAAGGCGAATTCAAACCCCTGCACCGCATCAACCCGCTGCGACTGGGGTATATCGCGCAGCATGCCGAAGGTTTGTTTGGCAAAAAAGTGCTGGATGTGGGTTGCGGCGGCGGTATTCTGGCCGAAAGCATGGCGAAAGAAGGCGCCGAGGTTACCGGCCTGGATATGGGCGCGGAGCCGTTGCAGGTGGCCCGATTGCACGCACTGGAAAGCGGCATAACGGTGAACTACGTGCAGGAAACCGTGGAAGCCCACGCGCAGGCGCATGCGGGCGAATACGACGTGGTGACCTGCATGGAGATGCTGGAGCACGTTCCCGATCCGCAATCCGTGGTTCAGGCCTGCGCGCAACTGGTCAAACCGGGCGGCGACGTCTTTTTCTCCACCATTAATCGCAATGCTAAAGCCTGGGCGATGGCGGTGATCGGCGCCGAATATATTCTGAAGCTGGTGCCGCGCGGCACGCATGATATAAAAAAATTCATCCGTCCGGCGGAATTGATTGGCTGGATCGATGCCACGCCGCTGCGCGAACAACATATCATCGGGCTGCACTACAACCCGCTGACGGACCACTTCAAACTCGGCCCGAACGTGGATGTTAATTACACGCTGCACACCCGGCGCGAGGCGTAACCGCCGCCCGCGTCTCTTCGCGGCTCCCGCGCATACCCGCGCCGACGGGTATGCCGAGCCGTCCGGCCCGCAATGTAGCGCCATAAGCTATTTTATTAAAATATCGTTAAAAGCTGGCGACTTGATAAGCAATCCATTCCGAGCCAGGATGCCGCATTGGCGATTGGATCAAAGCAGCGGTTTTCAGCGCGAACAAGAAAGCGGCAACCGATCAAATATTTATTTTTTTATCCCCATGCATTGACAACACCACAGGCCGCGAGTGAACCGGCGTTTAGCGAATCAATAACATTTCCTACCCAAGTTATCCACAATCTACCCCGGTTTTGCTCACTTGCAATAAGCCGTTTTTCTCATTATCTTGTTATCAAATCAAAATCACCCCCTATATATTGTGTTTGCCGCCAACAAAAAGGCGCCGTCGCGCCTGGCTTTTTCTGTTGTACTCGGCAATCATTACAGGGTTAAAAAAACGGATAATAGGTGTTACTTCCCATGAACCAGAGCCTGCTAGTAACCAAGCGCGATGGCAGTAAAGAAAAAATCAATCTGGATAAAATCCACCGAGTCATTACCTGGGCCGCTGAAGGATTGCACAACGTCTCCGTATCTCAGGTCGAACTGCGCTCCCACATTCAGTTTTATGACGGCATCCGCACCGCGGATATCCATGAAACCATTATCAAAGCCGCGGCCGATCTGATTTCCCGTGAAAGCCCGGATTATCAGTATCTGGCGGCGCGTCTCGCCATCTTCCACCTACGCAAAAAGGCTTACGGTCAGTTTGAGCCGCCCGCGCTGCTCGATCACGTGAAAAAGATGGTCGAACTGGGCAAATACGACGAGCACCTGTTGGAAGACTATAGCGCGGAAGAGTTCGCCGAGATGGACGGCTTCGTCGATCACTGGCGCGATATGAACTTCTCTTATGCCGCGGTCAAGCAGTTGGAAGGGAAATACCTGGTTCAGAACCGCGTGACCGGCGAAATCTACGAGAGCGCCCAGTTCCTGTATATTCTGGTCGCCGCGTGTCTGTTCTCCGGCTATCCGCGTGAAACCCGACTGGATTACGTGAAGCGTTTCTACGACGCCATCTCGACATTCAAAATTTCACTGCCGACGCCGATTATGTCCGGCGTGCGCACCCCTACCCGTCAGTTCAGCTCTTGCGTGCTGATCGAATGCGGCGACAGCCTGGATTCCATCAACGCCACCTCCAGCGCCATTGTGAAATACGTTTCTCAACGTGCGGGCATCGGCATCAATGCCGGCCGCATTCGCGCGCTGGGCAGCCCGATCCGCGGCGGCGAGGCTTTCCATACCGGTTGTATCCCGTTCTATAAACACTTCCAGACGGCGGTGAAATCCTGTTCCCAGGGCGGCGTGCGCGGCGGCGCGGCCACCTTGTTCTACCCGCTATGGCATCTGGAAGTGGAAAGTCTGCTGGTGCTGAAAAACAACCGCGGCGTGGAAGGCAACCGCGTTCGTCACCTCGATTACGGCGTGCAGCTCAACAAGCTGATGTATCAACGTCTGGTGAAAGGCGGCGATATTACGCTGTTCAGCCCGTCGGACGTTCCGGGGCTTTATGACGCCTTCTTTGCCGATCAGGACGAATTCGAACGTCTCTACGTACAATATGAACAGGACGACAGCATCCGTAAGCAGCGCATTAAAGCGGTTGAGCTGTTCTCGCTGATGATGCAGGAACGCGCCTCGACCGGCCGCATCTACATTCAGAACGTAGACCACTGCAATACCCATAGCCCGTTTGACGCCGAGGTCGCTCCGGTGCGTCAGTCCAACCTGTGCCTGGAAATCGCCCTGCCGACCAAGCCGCTGGAAGATGTGAACGACGAAAACGGCGAGATCGCGCTTTGTACGCTGTCCGCCTTTAACCTCGGCGCCATCGACAGCCTTGACGATCTGGAAGAGCTGGCGACGCTGGCGGTTCGCGCGCTGGACGCGCTGCTGGATTATCAGGACTACCCGATCCCGGCCGCCCAACGCGGCGCCATGGGCCGTCGTACGCTGGGCATCGGCGTGATTAACTTCGCCTACTATCTGGCGAAAAACGGCGTGCGCTACTCCGACGGCAGCGCCAATAACCTGACGCATAAAACGTTCGAAGCCATTCAATATTATCTGTTGAAAGCCTCTAACGTGCTGGCGCGCGAACAAGGCGCCTGCCCGTGGTTCAACGAAACCACCTATTCTCAGGGCGTCTTGCCGATTGATACCTATAAACGCGATCTGGATGCGATTTGCAACGAACCGCTGCATTACGACTGGGAAACGCTGCGCAACGACATTAAGGAATACGGTTTGCGCAACTCGACGCTGTCCGCGCTGATGCCGTCTGAAACCTCTTCGCAGATCTCCAACGCCACCAACGGTATTGAACCGCCGCGCGGTCACATCAGCGTTAAGGCGTCCAAAGATGGTATTCTGCGTCAGGTGGTGCCTGAATATGAAACGCTGAAAGACGCTTACGAACTGCTGTGGGAAATGCCCGGCAACGACGGCTACCTGCAACTGGTCGGCCTGATGCAGAAATTTGTCGATCAGGCCATTTCGTCCAACACCAACTACGATCCGTCGCGTTTCGCATCGGGAAAAGTGCCGATGAAACAGTTGCTGAAAGATCTGCTGACGGCGTATAAGTTCGGCGTCAAAACGCTTTACTATCAAAACACCCGCGACGGCGCTGAAGACGCGCAGGATGACCTGTCGGCCGAGCCGCAGGACGACGGTTGCGAAGGCGGAGCCTGTAAGATTTAAGCCTTGACGCAGGCTGCCGACACCCCACCCCAACCCTCCCCTTCGCAGGGGAGGGAGTTGGCGCCTCCCCCTGACAAGGGGAAGGCCGGGAGAGGGTGACTCAGACGACCTCAGGCTGCTATGCAGCTTCTGCGTTTTTTATCGCGGGCAATCCCTGCAACCACCTTTGTGGGCCGCCGCAAGCGGCGTTAAAAAATGCTCCCGGCATTTTTTTATGGCGGGCTATCCTGCCCGCCCCTACGGCCGCCGCAAGCGGCGTTAAAAAATGCTCCCGGCATTTTTTTGGAGAGAACAATGGCCTATACCACTTTTTCACAGAATAAAAACGACCAGCTACTGGAACCCATGTTTTTTGGTCAGTCGGTTAACGTTGCCCGTTACGATCAGCAGAAATACGAAATTTTCGAAAAGCTGATTGAAAAACAGCTCTCTTTCTTCTGGCGTCCGGAAGAGGTCGACGTTTCCCGCGATCGTATCGATTATCAGGCGCTGCCTGAGCATGAAAAACATATTTTCATCAGCAACCTGAAATACCAGACCCTGCTGGACTCCATTCAGGGCCGCAGCCCGAACGTGGCGCTGCTGCCGCTGATTTCCATTCCGGAACTGGAAACCTGGGTGGAAACCTGGGCGTTTTCCGAAACCATTCACTCGCGCTCCTATACGCACATCATCCGCAACATCGTTAACGATCCGTCACTGGTATTCGACGACATCGTCACCAATGAAGAGATCCTCAAACGCGCCAAGGATATCTCCGGCTACTACGACACGCTAATTGAAATGACCGGCTACTATCATCTGCTGGGCGAAGGCACGCATCAGGTGGATGGCAAAACCGTCACCGTCAATTTGTATGAACTGAAAAAGCGCCTGTACCTGTGCCTGATGAGCGTGAACGCGCTGGAAGCGATCCGTTTCTACGTCAGCTTCGCCTGCTCGTTCGCTTTTGCCGAGCGTGAACTGATGGAAGGCAACGCCAAAATCATCAAGCTGATCGCCCGCGATGAAGCGCTGCACCTGACCGGCACCCAGCATATGCTGAACCTGATGCGTTCCGGCCATGACGATCCGGATATGGCGCAGATTGCCGCAGAATGTCAGCAGGAATGCTACGACCTGTTCGTCCTGGCCGCGCAGCAGGAAAAAGAGTGGGCCGAATATCTGTTCCGCGATGGCTCCATGATCGGTCTGAACAAAGATATTTTGTGTCAGTACATTGAATATATTACCAATATTCGTATGCAGGCCGTGGGACTGTCGCTGCCGTTCGAAACGCGCACCAACCCGATCCCGTGGATTAACGCCTGGCTGGTTTCCGATAACGTGCAGGTCGCGCCGCAGGAAGTGGAAGTCAGCTCTTATCTGGTGGGGCAGATTGATTCCGAAATCAATGCCGATGACCTCAGCGACTTCCAACTGTAATCCTATGACGGCATCAACCATCACGCTGCGCGCTTCCGGCGCGCAGCTGACCTGTGCGGAGACAGGACATTCCTTGCTGGATGTGCTGGAGTCCCATCAGGTCAGCGTCGAGTACCAGTGCCGTTCCGGCTACTGCGGCTCCTGCCGACTGCGCCTGCTGAAAGGCAAAGTCGCCTACCGCCAGACGCCGCTGGCCTGCATTCAGCAAGGGGAGATCCTGCCCTGCTGCTGCATGCCCGTTAACGATATTGAATTGGATATGTAAGCCCGGTAGTGAACGACGCTTCAGCGTTTACCAGGGCTTTTTGGCTAATTTCCAAAATAAAATAAACACGACCACTATTCCCACACCGGTAATATAGTGCCAGTGGTCAGGGAAAAAACTAACGGAAAAAATGGCGATCGCGATTATCGCCATCATGGGAATAAGCTCGAAAACCAAATCAATCAGCGCATATTTTAAACGTTTTTTCATCTTTCACTTACCTGATTACGTATCCCGCCCCAGACCGCCCCTCGCCGCTATCATAAAACCGCATTGCCTCCCCTTTTTATCCTTGAGTACGTTACACTAACGGCAGATAAAACAACCAGGAGGTTTTAGATAATGTTTAGCGTCATTCCCGTTTTGATTATTGTCGCACTGATCATCGTCTGGTCAGGTATTAAAATCGTCCCGCAGGGCTATCAATGGACCGTCGAACGCTTCGGTCGCTATACCAAAACATTAATGCCGGGGCTGAATCTGGTGGTGCCGTTTATGGATCGCGTCGGCCGCAAAATCAATATGATGGAACAGGTGCTGGATATCCCGTCACAGGAGGTCATTTCACGCGACAACGCCAATGTGGCGATCGACGCGGTCTGTTTTATCCAGGTTATCGATCCGGCGCGCGCCGCTTATGAGGTCAGCAATCTGGAGCAGGCGATCGTCAACCTGACCATGACCAACTTCCGTACCGTGCTGGGTTCGATGGAGCTGGACGAAATGCTCTCCCAGCGCGATAGCATTAACAGCCGTCTGCTGCATATCGTCGATGAGGCCACCAACCCCTGGGGCGTTAAAATCACCCGAATCGAAATCCGCGATGTGCGCCCGCCGGCCGAGCTGATTGCGGCGATGAATGCGCAGATGAAGGCGGAACGTAACAAACGCGCCGATATTCTTGAGGCCGAAGGGGTTCGCCAGGCCGCCATTCTGCGCGCCGAGGGGGAGAAACAGTCGCAGATCCTGAAAGCGGAAGGCCAGCGCCAGTCCGCCTTTTTAGAAGCGGAAGCGCGTGAACGTGCGGCGGAAGCCGAAGCGCAGGCGACCAAAATGGTCTCCGAGGCGATCGCCGCGGGCAATATTCAGGCCATCAACTATTTCGTGGCGCAGAAATATACCGACGCGCTGCAACAGATCGGTTCATCCAACAACAGCAAAGTCATCATGATGCCGCTGGAAGCCAGCAACCTGATGGGGGCTATCGGCGGTATTACCGAACTGATTAAAGATAGCCAGGATAAACGGAGTCGATAATGGATATTGAACTGGTGATGGAAAATGCGCACTGGTTCTGGCTGTCGCTCGGCGGTCTGCTGCTGGCGGCCGAGTTGCTGGGCGCCAGCGGCTATCTGTTATGGAGCGGGATATCCGCGGTATTGGTCGGGCTGCTGGTCTGGCTGATGCCGCTGGCGTGGCCGTGGCAAGGCATGGCTTTTGCGGTTCTGACCATCATCACCGCCGTGCTCTGGTGGTACTGGCTGCGTAAGCGCACGCTTGCCCGTCCGGCCTCCACGCTCAATCAGCGCGGACAACAGCTGATTGGCCGGCGCGCCACGCTTGTCGAACCCATAGTGGATGGTTTTGGCCGCATCAAAATCGGCGACGGCACCTGGCGGGTAAAATCAGAGCAGGATCTGGCAGCCGGAACGCATATTGAAGTGATCGCCATTGATGGCATTACGCTGCATGTGCGCCCGGTCACGCCGCAATCCCTGAGTTGACGCCATACTCCATCGGATTCTGGCGTGAAAATACCACGCCAGAACCTTAAATACCCTTCCTTAAACGGGTATCGTCTACACCGCTGATGATAGCCGAACGTCAAGATACTCAGGCAAACAGCATGATGAGGCTAAACCTCTCGTCCCCGAGTATCTCAATCCTTAAACCCGTTCAACGATCATTGCCGTTCCCTGACCGCCGCCGATACACAGCGTCGCCAGACCCAGCGCTTTATCCCTGGCCTCCATCGCGTGCAACAGCGTCACCAGAATACGCGCGCCGCTGGCGCCAATCGGATGTCCCAGCGCAATCGCGCCGCCATTCACATTGACCTTTTCCTCAGCAAACCCCAGCTCTTTCCCTACAGCCAGAAACTGTGCGGCAAAGGCTTCATTCGCTTCAATCAGATCGATATCCGACAGGCTTAATCCCGTGTTTTTCAGTACATTCAACGTTGCAGGCACCGGCCCCATGCCCATGACATCCGGCCCGACGCCGCCGCTGGCATAGCCACGGATACGCGCCAGAGGTTTCAGCCCCAGCTCGCGGGCGCGCGCTTCGGACATCACGATCAGCGCCGCCGCGCCATCGTTGATGCCGGAGGCGTTGCCCGCCGTCACCGAACCCTGTTTATCAAATGCCGGGCGCAACGCAGCCAGTTTTTCCAGCGTGGTTTCAGGCCGCGGATGCTCATCGGTATCGAAAATCACCTCGCCCTTTCGGCCTTTAATCACCACAGGGATAATTTCCTTCGCAAAAGCGCCTTGCTCTATCGCCGCCGCCGCTTTTTGCTGGGAAGCCAACGCGGCGTTATCCTGTTGTTCCCGGGTAATCTGGTACGCTTTCGCCACATTTTCCGCCGTAATACCCATGTGGTAACCATTAATGGCGCAAAGCAGACCGTCTTGCAGAATAACATCCTGAAGATTGCCATGACCGAGGCGGTATCCCCAGCGGGCTTTGCTATCAAGCAGATACGGCGCCTGACTCATATTTTCCATACCGCCGGCCAGCACGACATGGGCATCGCCTGAACGGATAGCCTGCGCCGCCAGCGCCACGCTTTTCAGGCCGGAACCACAGACTTTATTCACGGTGAATGAACTGATTTCTTGCGTAATACCGCCTTTCAACGCCGCCTGGCGCGCCGGATTCTGTCCCAGCCCCGCCTGTAAAACATTTCCCATGATAACTTCATCAATCACGCCGGCCTCGATGCCGGCCCGGCGGATGGCTTCACGGATCACGTACGCGCCCAGATCGGTGGCCGACACGGTTGCCAGACCGCCATTAAAACTGCCTACCGCGGTACGGGTAGCACTGACGATAACGGGATTATTCATTATTTGTATTCCTTATGATGAGGGTCAGAACAGCGTGAGACCAATAACGAAAATGACGCCGGAGAACAGCAAAGCGGTGACGCAATAGCCCATGATGTCGCGCACGCCCAGCCCGGCGATGGCCAGCGCCGGCAGCGCCCAGAACGGTTGAGCCATGTTCATCCACTGTTCGCCATAGGCGATGGCCATGGTGGCTTTGCCCAGATCGGCGCCCAGAGCCTGAGCGGCGGGCAGAACAAACGGTCCTTGAATGACCCAGTGTCCGCCGCCGGAAGGCACGGCAAAGTTAATTAACGCGGAACTGAAGAACGTCATGACGGGGAAGGTGTCTTTATTGGCGATGTTGATGAACCACTCGGTAATCATGCCGCCGAGGCCGGAATGCTCCATCATCAGTTGAATACCGGCATAGAAAGGAAACTGCACCAGAATACCGGAGGTACTACGCGCCGCGGCGGAAATGGCCCGCATATACGCCATCGGCGTTTTATGCAGTAACATGCCGCCGACCAGAAACATCAGATTGACCGTATTGATGGTGATATTGAAACCGTTTTTCCAGAAGTACATGCCGAGATAGGCCACGCCCAGCGCACAGATAATCAGCGTAATAATCCGGCTTTCTTCCAGCTTTTCCGCTATCGAAGCATCGGCCGGCAGTTTCTTCTGAAAATCGGGTTCCTCTTCCAGCAATGCGGGATCGATGGCGATCACATTTTCTGGCTTCGGCATCATCATTCTCGTCACGAAAGGCATGACGATAATCAGCCCAATCGTGATGAAAAAGTTATAGCCGGTCAGCAGGGTTTCACCGATGGGTATAATGCCGGCGATATGCTCCACCGGATTACCCGGCGTCGCCGCCAGTAACGGCATTGAGCCGGAGAATCCCCCGCCCCAGGAGAGGAAACCGATGTAGGCGCAGGCGATTAACAGCGGATAATCGGAGCCAGGTACGCGACGAGCCACTTCACGGGCGAACATCGCGCCCACGATTAAGCCGAATCCCCAGTTGATGACGCAGGCAACCAGACCGAAAAACGTCACCAGCATCACGCCCTGAACCGGCGTTTTCGCCAGTGAAGCCGTGTTCTTCAGCACCCGCTTAACCGGTGGAGAACTGGCCAACGCATGACCGGTAACAATGATCAACGCCATCTGCATCCCGAAACCAAGCAGATTCCAGAATCCATCTCCCCACATTTTCACCATATCCATCGGCGTATGCGGCGTAAACGTCAGTCCGATGATAAACATCAGAATAGTCAGTAACATCGCGAAGATAAGCGGATCGGGAAGGTAACGGCTGACGACCGTCGTCATCCCTCTGGAAATTTTTCCGATCATGATGCCGCCTCACTCACGACAACCGGCATCACCTTCAGATTGTCGGCGACGATAAACCTGGCCGCGGTTTTTTCCTTTACCGTTTCCAGCGCTACGCCCGGCGCCAATTCAGTGAGCGTAAGTTGTCCGTAATCGAACACGAACACGCCAAGCTCCGTCACCACCATGTCGACTTTATTTTTAGCGGTCAGCGGTAATGTGCAATGCGCCAGCAGTTTGGATGAACCGTCTTTTGCGCAATGCTCCATCGCAATGATGACTTTACGGGCGCCGGTCACCAGGTCCATTGCTCCGCCCATACCGGGCACCATTTTTCCGGGGACCATCCAGTTAGCCAGATTCGCCTGCTGATCGACCTGCAACCCGCCGAGTACGCTGACATCCACGTGCCCCCCGCGGATCAGGGCAAACGAGAACGCGCTGTCGAACATCGCCGCTCCCGGCAGCATGCCGCAAGGTTGCCCGCCGGCATTAACCAGATTGGGATGAGGCTCCCCTATCGGCCCCAGTCCCAGAAAACCATTTTCAGACTGAAGCGTGATATCCACATTCTCAGGCAGATAATTGGCGACCAGCGTCGGCAGCCCAATCCCCAGATTGACAATGTCGCCATCCTGTAATTCCTGCGCAACACGTTGAGCAATAAGTGTCTTGGTATTCATGCAGCAGCCTCCATGGGAACGACGATGTGATTAATCAGGGCGCCGGGGGTGACGACGACATCCGGGGCGATATCGCCGGTATTGACCAACGCATCCGGTTCAACGATGACCCGGTCCGCCGCCAGCGCGATAAGCGGATTGAAATTACGGGCGGTGAGTTCATAAGTGAGATTGCCGAACAAATCGGCGGTGTGAGCCTGAATGAGCGCCAGATCCGCGCGTAACGGCAGTTCCAGCAAATAGTCGATACCGTTTTGGGTAATCTTTTGTTTGCCCTCTTCAACCACGGTGCCGACGCCGGTGGGCGTCAGCACGCCCCCCAGCCCGGCGCCTCCGCAGCGAATACGTTCGGTCAGCGTTCCCTGAGGAACCAGCTCGACATCGATCTCGCCGGCGATCATCCGTCGCCCCGTTTCAGGGTTAGTACCAATATGAGAGGCAATAACCTTTTTCACGCGTCCGTTGGTAATCAACGGGCCGATACCGGTATCGACAAAGGCCGTGTCGTTGCAAATCAACGTAAGTTCTTTTACGCCGGAATCGAGTAAGGCGGCAATTAAACGAGGAGGCGTACCTATCCCCATAAAACCGCCGACCATGATTGTCATGCCGTCATTAAAATATTGGGCGACCTGAGATATTTTTATTCTTTTATCTTTCATTATGACTCCTGGGGTTATATCCAATGGAAAATGGATCCACTCAGGAATTGCAAAGCGCAGGCCAGCTTTTCCGGCAACGACCTAAATTTGCAACACAATGAAATAAAACAAATAAAAATATAATCCGATCAAAATAAAAATAAAAAAGAAAAGATAATGTGAAATTAAACGTCGGAACTGCGCACATAAAATTGCGCACAAAGCGGGTGTTTTGGTGAAATGGATCACATAATAAAAAAGCCAACCAATAACAAGGCTAGCTTTAATAATAACATCACATTAACTATAATTTAATTTTTATTCGATGCAATACTCTTGTAATTTATAAATTAGCGCGCGCCGACTGATGCCTAATATTTTTGCTGTTTGCATCCGATTACCCTGGTTATTATTCAACGCCTTGAAAATCAGCTCGCGTTCGTAGGATTTCATCCGTTCTTTCAGACCCGGCCCGCCGTCGTCAATAGGCGCGGCCATATCATCTTGCGGGTCATTATCACTTATCTGTTGCACCTGTTGCGGCAAATCGTCGGCGAAAATCATAAATCCGGTGCTCATGATCACCGCACGCTCAATGGCATTCTCCAGTTCGCGAACATTGCCCGGCCAGCTATACTTTTCAAGCGCGACGATGGCGCTAATATCCAGCCCAATGATTTCCTTACCATTCTCAGCGCTGAACTTATGTAAAAAATGCTGCGACAGCAAAGCGATATCTTCCGGCCTTTCTCTAAGAGGGAGCGAGGATAAATGCATCACGTTTAAACGATAAAACAAATCGCGCCGAAACTCGCCGCTATCAATCATTTCAGCCAGATTTCGATTGGTGGCGGCAATAATGCGAATATCGGTTTTAATCGTCTGACTGCCGCCAAGCCGTTCAAATTCCCGCTCCTGCAAAACGCGTAGCAGTTTGACCTGCAAGTTATAAGGCATCTCTCCTATCTCATCCAGCAGCAAGGTTCCGCAGTGCGCGCGTTCAAACAGCCCTTGCCGTTGCATTTGCGCGCCGGTAAACGCCCCCTTTTCATGACCGAACAGTTCGCTTTCCAGTAACGACTCCGGCAAAGCGCCGCAGTTCACCCGAATAAACGGCCCGTTCGCTCTGGCGCTATTATAATGAATCGCTCTGGCGATCAATTCCTTACCGGTGCCGCTCTCGCCGGTAATCAGCGCCGTCGCATTACTATGGGCTACCTTGGCAATATCCCGGCATAGCTCCATCATTTTCGGATTGTTGGTCAAAATGCGATCCCAGGTATAGCTTTCCGACAACTCACGATGCAGTAAATTAATTTCCTGTTTCATATCGCGTAATTGCAGCGCCCGGCTCATTAGCAATTTTAACTCATCCAGCTCAAACGGTTTTATCACATAATCAAAGGCCCCCAGCCGCAAGGCTTCAACCGCCGTCTCCACCGCCGCGTAGGCCGTCATCAGAATAATGGGAATATCCTGTTGAATTTCCCGCATACGTTTCAGCGCGCTGATGCCGTTGACGTTGGGCATTCTGATATCCATCAGCACAATATCAGGCCGCTGCTCCCTGTAGGCGGAGATGGCCGACTGCCCATCCCCGGAGCAGATAACCTGATGACCGTCGCTGGAAAATACCGCAGTCAGCATCCGGCGGACGCTCTCTTCATCATCCGCAATAAGAATACGATACGGTTGGGTCATTGCATGCTCCTGTCACACGTCAGAATCGGAAGAATCAGGGTTACCGTCGTGCCGTGCTGCGGCCGGCTTTCTATCGTAATATCGCCGCTGTGGGCCGTCATAATACGCTGGGCGATAGAGAGCCCCAGTCCGGTACCGGTCGGTTTGGTGGTGAAAAACGGCGTGAATATCTTTTCCATGACATCGGGATCGATCCCGACGCCGCTATCGCGAATTTGGATTTGTAACTTATCGTCGCCATAGCGGCGGGTAGAAACCTCAATTTCGCCGCGCGCCGGGATCGCCTGAACGGCATTAATCATTAAGTTCAGGATCACCTGTTTCAGCAATTCGGCGTCCGCTTCAATATCCGGTAATGTTTCATCCAGCGTAATAGTGAAATCCACCCGATTATCCAAACCATGCGTATGCACCAGCAATAGCGTTTCGCGAATTAGCGTATTAATGGCGATACACTGATAACGGCGCGGATGAGGCCGGGCAAAATCAAGTAATTGCTGTATCACGTTATTAATGGAGCGCACTTCCTTGAGAATAATGTTGATATATTCAACCCGCTGGAGATCCCGTTCTCCCTCTTTCAGATATTGTACAAAACCGCTGATTGCCGTCAGCGGATTGCGCACCTCATGGGCGACGCCCGCCATCAGTTCGCCCAGGGTCGCCAGGCGCTCCGCCCGTTCAATTTGTTTTTGCATCTGCTTTTGCGCGGTGAGATCGGTAAAAATCACCAGCGCGCCAATGATTTCGCCTTCCGCATTCCTTAGCCGACTACTGCTGGCCTTGATCTGTAAAATCTTTTCTTTCGCCGGATAATCCAATTCGACCCCGACATGTCCGACGCCATGCATCAGGGTATCCAGCACCGGACTTTGAAAACCCTCTTTATCAAAAACGGATTGGTAATGTTTGCCGATTAACTCTTCATGACTGTATCCGGATATCGCCTGCGCCGCCGGATTGCACATGGTTATTTTACCGTAATTATCAATACTGATTACGCCATCGGCCGCGCTCTCAATAATTAATTCATTTAATGTTCGAACCTCCCGCAGGGCGCGAGACAAGGTGTTAATACTGGCGGCGATTCGGCCCATTTCCCCCTGCAACGGCGGCAACTGTGTTTTTAAATCAACGGGAAGCTGATTTAGCCCCGCTTCGATTAAATCCACATCTCGGGTAAGACGGCGGGAGAAATTGATAATCAGAAAAAGACTAATCATCAAACCGATGGTAATAACCGTAATAATACTGATATCCATTGCCATGGCTTGTTTATCAATATCATTGGATAATTCGTTAGCCCAAATATAACCGATTATTTCGCCATGTCGAACAATCGGGATCATGGCATTCATAATATGTCCTCTGACCTGAAAACCCGATTTTATCGACGGCTCTCCCGTCAACATAACCTGCCTGCCGGGATGTTCGTCTGAAATAGCGGAGCCAACGGTATCACCGTATTGATCCTGCGGCGCATAAGTAATAATCGCATCTAATTTTTTACTGTAATACCCGGCGCCCACATTTAAAAAAGCCTGCGTTATTTTATCCGTCGCCGCAGATAAATGCTGATTCAGCGCATGAATACGCTCGGTGCGGGGAAGATCGGCGAATAGTTCTAATTTATCGTCCAGTACATCATCCAGAAGGTGGGTGACGGCATAAAGTTTTTTCTCTTTCTCTCGCAACAGGGCTTCTTTTCCCTGGATTTCCACAATATAAGCCATGATTAAAGTAGGGAGAAATACCATAAACACCGCCAGAAATATCATTTTACTGCGTAAACTATGAGGAAAAAACGCGCGTAGGCTGGTGGTGATCTCAGGTGAGACAAGTGACAAATTGGCTTTATTAAAAACGGTTCTAATTACGGATCGTATCATGTTGATTATTCTTTTTAGTTTATATCTCTCCTATGACGGTGATGATTATAAAATTCCACGGGCGAAACAAACGCGAGACAGGTCTCTTTTCAGCACAAAGACATTATTATTCCGCCAAAACATATTTATCTGAATTCAATAATTTATTTTATGTTTTTGGCATGACAGCAGCCGGCCAGATTATTGATAATCGGGCAATCCGCGCCGCCGTCGCCCGGACATTGTTCCGCCAGCGCCAGCAAACGCCGGCGCATCGCCTTCAGTTCTTCGATATGGGCTTCAATTTCCGTGACTTTCTGCATCGTGCGCGCCTTGACGTCGGCGCTGCGCCGTAACGGATCGTTAAACAGCGCGACCAGTTCCCGGCACTCGTCTAAGGTAAACCCTACCTGACGGGCCTGACGCAGCAGCGTCAGCTCTTCGATGTGATGGGCATTATAGCTGCGGTAACCGTTTTCAGAACGCAGCGGCGCGGTCAGCACCCCTTTCTCTTCATAGAAGCGGATGGTTTTACTGGTGAGTCCGGTTTTTTTTGCCACATCGCTGATATTCATCATGCACCTCTTGCCCATTCCTCGCGGAAGATAGCCTATCAAAATGAGCATACGCCATCGACGATGAGCTGTCAGGGCAACCGCATCAAATCTGAATATTTATCGACGATGTTTTCCAAAGCCAGCGCCTCTGGCGCACGCCATTATTAAATGATTTCAATGAGTATATTGATTTATGTACAATTGAGCGAAGCGATGGGTTTGCCATAAAAACCGGCAAGCAGACGATGATTGAATGAATGGATAAAACAGGAATGTTATGGGATATTTCAAAGCGTTGAGTCAGTCGATTGATAATGCACAACGGCTGAAAGAGCTTCATCAATACATTGAACGTCACAATGTACCCGTCACGTCGAAAGATGACCTTTCTCATCAGATTATCGAGATTGAACGATACATGGGCGGTTCAACCTACGCCAATCTGGATAAACGCAAACGCGTCGCCAACATCATGACGGGGATTTTAGCGTTACCCCCGTTAATTTTCGCGTTTGTGCTTCTTTTCGACCGTTATCAAGGATATTTTGGCTTCGGATTTGATATGGGCGGTACGATGAAAACCATTTTTCTGATGACCATCGAATACCTGTGGGCGGTGATCTTGTATGCGGGCGTGTTTGCCGCACTGGTCTTCTATTTTTATCGATTAAACAGTCAAGCCGCGACGCAAGCGGACAAGATTATTCATGCGCTTATGACCAAATCCCCCTCGACCATTAATGCTATCGTCGAATAACCCGGCAAATCAGCGTCTCTCGCGACCTGATTTGCCAGGAAAACCAGAACCATAATTCAACGACCAGCGCCGTCAACAATAGTACGGCGCAAAATTTCAGAAACCTGCCGGATTCCCCTGCCTTATAGCGGCTTTTTCAAAGCGCGCTCGCGATATAGCGGTTGATGTCAACAGGTCGCTTTCATCAGCGAAATAAACGCTTGACCCTCCCCTTGATGGAAGGTTTAACCTGCTTTACAACTCATAGAAATCAGGCAGACGGTCAATATATCCGACCGCCGATTATCCTCACCGGAGATCATTGTTATGTCGCAAACTCTCGTTTTGTCATTGCAGGGACTCACCTGCGGACACTGCATACAGCGGGTGAAAAAAACGCTGGAAGCGCTGCCGGACGTCGAACAGGCGGACGTCTCGCTGAATTACGCCAAAGTGACGGGCGAGGCGCAACTGCCCGCGCTGATCGCCAGTATCGAACAGGCGGGATACGAGGCAAGCCAGGCTGCGGCCCCGGATATCGCTCTGCAACTGTCCGGATTAAGCTGCCAGCATTGCGTCGCCTCAACGCGGAAGGCGCTGGAAGGCGTGCAGGGCGTGGTCGCGGCGCAAGTATCAAAAGAGCGGGCCGATATCTACGGCGATGCGGCGCCTGCCGCGCTGATCGGCGCGGTAGAACAGGCCGGGTATCAGGCCAGCGTATTGCCGGAGCCGTCTCACCCAAAAACTGAGCCGCTGGCACAGGTAGCGACCACGCCGGAAACGCTGCCAGCGGCCCAGAGTAATGTTCCGGCCTCTCCCGCCGTTGAGGAAATTCCCGTCCTCGACGCTGCCCCTGATGATGATAATGTACAAATGCTGCTCCAGGGGATGAGCTGCGCCAGTTGCGTCAGCCGGGTGCAAAAAGCCTTGCAGGGCGTGACCGGCGTGACGCAGGCGCGCGTGAACCTGGCCGAGCGCAGCGCGCTGGTGAGCGGACACGCGACGCCGCAAGCGTTGATCGCCGCCGTTGAACAAGCGGGCTACGGCGCGGAAATCATTCAGGATGAAGAGCAACGCCGCGCGCGCCGGCAACAAACTTCGCAGCAAAGCATCCGGCGCTTTCAGTGGCAGGCGGCGCTTGGCCTGCTGCTGGGGGCGCCGCTAATGCTCTGGGGCGTGCTGGGCGGCAGTATGACCCTGACGCCCGAAAGCCGCACGCCGTGGCTGCTTGTCGGCGCGCTGACGCTGGCGGTGATGGTGTTCGCCGGCGGACATTTTTATCGCAACGCCTGGCGCAGCCTGAAGAACGGCGCCGCCACGATGGATACGCTGGTGGCGCTCGGCACCGGCGCGGCCTGGCTCTATTCCATTACCGTCAACCTGTGGCCGGACGTTTTCCCCATGGCGGCGCGTCACCTCTATTATGAGGCCAGCGCGATGATCATCGGTTTGATCAATCTGGGTCATGCGCTGGAGCAACGCGCCCGCCAGCGTTCCTCCCAGGCGCTGGAAAAGCTGCTGGATCTCACCCCGCCGACCGCCCGCGTAGTGACGCCGGACGGCGAGAAAACGCTGCCGCTGGCCGCCGTGCGGTCCGGGATGACGTTACGTCTGACCACCGGCGACCGTATTCCCGTCGACGGCGAGATCCTGCAAGGAGAAATCTGGGTCGACGAAGCGATGCTGACCGGCGAACCGCTGCCGCAGCAAAAAGATCAAGGCCATACGGTTCACGCCGGCACGCTGGTGACCGACGGCAGCGCATTGTTCCGCGCGGACGCTATCGGCAGCCAGACGACGCTCTCGCGTATCATCCGGCTGGTTCGGCAGGCGCAAAGCAGTAAACCGGCCATCGGCCAACTGGCGGATCGCATTTCCGCGGTCTTCGTGCCGGTGGTGGTGGCGATCGCCGTCATCAGCGGCGCGGTCTGGTTCTTCGCCGGGCCGGCGCCGCAAATTGTCTATACGCTGGTGATCGCCACCACCGTACTGATTATCGCCTGCCCGTGCGCCCTCGGCCTGGCGACGCCGATGTCGATTATTTCCGGGGTGGGCCGCGCGGCGGAATTCGGCGTGCTGGTGCGCGACGCCGATGCCTTACAACAGGCCAGCAGGCTGGATACGCTGGTTTTCGACAAAACCGGCACCCTGACCGAAGGCCAGCCGCAGGTCGTCGAGGTTCACGCCTTTGGCGCGGCGACGGAACAGCAGGTTTTGATCTGGGCCGCGTCGCTGGAGCAAGGCGCGAACCACCCGCTGGCGCGCGCCGTCGTCGAACGGGCGGAAGGGCTGAGCCTGACGGCGATCGAGCAGTTCAGAACCTTGCGCGGTCTGGGCGTCAGCGGACAGGCTGACGGCGTCGCGTTGCTGCTCGGCAATCCGGCGTTGTTGAAACAGCATAATATTGATATTCCCGCCGGCGAAACGCTGATCGATGAACAGGCTCAGCGCGGCATCACGCCGGTATTGCTGGCGGCCGACGGTCAGCTCGCCGCCGTGTTCTTCATCCGCGATCCATTACGCGCCGACAGCGTCGCGGCCTTACAGCGCCTGCGCCATCAGGGCTATGAGTTGGTGATGTTAACCGGCGATAATCCGCTAACGGCCAACGCGATCGCCAAAGAGGCCGGTATCGACCGGGTGATCGCCGGCATATTGCCGGACGGCAAGGCGGATGCCATCCGGCAGTTGCAGGAACAGGGGAAACGCGTGGCGATGATCGGCGACGGCATTAACGACGCTCCCGCGCTGGCGCAGGCCGATGTGGGGATCGCCATGGGCGGCGGCAGCGATATCGCCATCGAAACCGCGGCGATTACGCTGATGCGCCACAGCCTGCACGGCGTGGCCGACGCCCTGGCCATTTCCAAAGCCACGCTGCGCAATATGAAACAAAATCTGCTGGGGGCGTTCGTCTACAATTCGCTGGGGATCCCGATTGCGGCGGGCGTCCTCTATCCGCTGACCGGCACCCTGTTAAACCCGGTGGTCGCCGGCGCCGCTATGGCGCTCTCCTCCATTACCGTGGTCAGCAACGCCAATCGTCTGCTGCGTTTTAAGCCGAAGGCGTAACCAACCCGGCAGGCATCTTTGTTTGATGCTCTGCCGGCGGTCAACATGCGCAGAGACCTCTCTTTAACCGCCGCCGCTATTTTCAGCCGATTACCAGTACAACTTGTCGCCTGATACGTTTAGCATAGACGGACAAGAATCAGGAGACAGGATCTATGGGGCAACTGCTGCGTAACATTGCGACTTTTCTTGGCTTTATCTCGCCGCTGGCTTACGCCTACCCCGCGGTGGATGTCCAGCTTGAGGACGCGCGTCAGCTGCACCTGGTCGGCAGCATTCATATGGGCAGCATGGATATGGCTCCCCTGCCCGACACGCTGCTGAAGCAGTTGCAAAACGCCACCGCGCTGATTGTCGAAGCCGATATTTCCGATACCGGCTCCCCTTTCGACCAGACCGGGGCCGAGCCGCCGCTATCGCAACGGCTCAGCCCGGATGATTATCGTCAGCTGCGGCAAATCTGCGAAAAACTGTCTTTCAGCGAAAGTTACATCGACCGCGTTCCCGCCTGGCAGGCGGCGCTGATGTTACAGGCCCGCCAGGCGCAGCAGTTGGGGTTACGCCCGGATTACGGCATTGACTATCAGTTGATCAACGCCGCGAAAGCCCAGGGGTTGCAGATTATTGAGCTTGAAGGGCAACAAACGCAGATCGATTTACTGCACCAACTGCCGCAGGGCGGCCTGCCGCTGTTGCAGGATACAATCAGGCACTGGCATGCCAATGCCCGGCTGTTGCAAACCATGGTCGGCTGGTGGCTGGACAGTAAACCGGGCAAAATGACCGTTCGGCTTCCCGCCACGTTCAGCGATGAAATGAATAATTTGCTGATGAATCAACGCAACCGCCTCTGGCAACAAAAGCTCCGGTCGCTGCCTCCCGGCAACTATGTGGTTGCAGTCGGCGCGTTACATTTATATGGTGATGACAACCTACCTACGTTATTACAGGCTAATTGAGCGAGAAATACCCATTTTCTAAGCACAGGACGTCAACCCGCCGCCCGTGACGAGAAAAAACAGGATATCGCCCGTAAGGATATTTGAATCATGACACCCGCAATTAAACTGCTCGAGAAAAACAAGATCGCATTTACCGTCCACAGCTATCACCACGACAGCGACGAAACGAACTTTGGCGAGGAAGCGGCCAAAAAGCTGGGGCTGAACAAAGAGCAGGTTTACAAAACGCTGTTGGTCGCGCTGAACGGCGACGCAAAAAATCTCGCCGTGGCGGTGACGCCGGTCGCCGGCATGCTGGATTTAAAGAAAGTGGCGCGCGCGCTGTCGGCCAAAAAAGCCGATATGGCCGATCCGGCTATCGCTCAACGGGTCACCGGTTATCTGGTCGGCGGCATCAGCCCGCTGGGGCAGAAAAAACGCTTGCCGACGGTGATTGACGAAACGGCGCAGCGCTTCGAGACCATTTTTATTTCCGGCGGCAAGCGCGGACTGGATATCGAGCTGGCGGCCGGCGATCTGGCGAGTCTGTTACAGGCGAAGTTTGCCGACGTCGCCAAGCATGATGGCTGAGTTTGCCGTACCGGCCGACGCGGACATGGCGCGCGGCGGGCGCATCACCCGCCGCTCAGCGTTCGATATCAGTTCGCCGTGAGGCGGGCAAAACCGTCGCGAATTTCCTGCTCGGGCAGATCCCGGCCGATGAAAACCAATACGCTGCGCCTTTCTTCGTCATCCCGCCACTCTCTGTCCCAGTCGGCGCTGTACAGACGCTGTACGCCCTGAAACAGCAGACGGCGCGCATCGCCGTTAATCGCCAGGATGCCTTTGTAACGCAATAAATTCTCGGCGTGGTTCAGCAGAAAACTTTCCATCAAATCCGACACCGCGGCGAGTTCAAGCGGGGTATCAAGCTGAACGACGATCGATTGAATATCATTTTGCGCGGGGGCGATAAAGCGAAATACCGGCGTAGTCACCGCCAGCTTATCGTTGAGGATAAAGCCTTCGATATTGAATAAGACGCTTAAATCAATGTCTCCGTTCACCACGGGATAAATCGGCGCTCTGGCGTTAATGCGCTGAAGGCGTTGGATCAAGGCCGGGTCTTCGCCGGCGATATCGGTTTTGCTCAGCAGAATGCGATCGGCATAGCCGATCTGCGACTGCGCAATGGTGAAGCGATCCAACTGCTGCTGAGCGTGTACCGCATCCACCAGCGTAATAATGCCGTCCAGCAGGAAGCGTTCGCAGAGCACCTCATGGGAAAAGAAGGTTTGCGCCACCGGGCCGGGGTCGGCCATACCGGTACACTCAATCACCACATGATCGAAATCCAACGTCCCGTCGTCGATACCGTCCAGTAAATCCAACAGCGCATCGGCCAGCTCATTGGCCTGACTACAGCAGATGCAACCATTGCTCAGGGTGGTGATTTTGCTTGCCCGTTCGCCGATCAACGCATTATCGATCGGCACTTCGCCGAATTCGTTTTCAATCACGGCAATCTTATAGCCATGATCGGCATTGAGCATATGTCGTAATAGAGTGGTTTTACCGGCGCCGAGAAAGCCGGTCAGGATAGTGACAGAAAGTGGTTGAGTCATAACTGCTCCAATTGGCTAACAGCAGCGCATTCCGCCTTTGCCGTCGCCGCCGTAACGCGCCTGCTGGCGCTCGCGGAAAAATTCTTCGTAAGTCATCATCGGCTTATCCGGATGATTGGTCTGCATATGCGCGACGTAGGTATCGTAGTCGGGCATACCAACCAGCATGCGCGCCGCCTGGCCCAAATATTTGCCCGCCTTTCCCAGATTACCGAACATCATCACCTCCGGGCCATCGGCCGCTTTATAAAAAATACCCCGCATAACATTTATATATTATAGGGGGTATTTGCGCCCGTCATCTTTCATTGCTCGGTCATGTCGGCGACCTCGCGAAATCCGACGGGCGATATCGCCGGCTTAGTGGCCGGAAGAGAGTTTCACGCCGCCTTCCGGAACCGGCACATAAGGCGTTTCCTGGTCGGTGCGTTCGGGGTTCTTGCGGGCAGCCAGCCCCGCTTTGATGCCGTACGCGATGATGCTGTAGACCACGATCAGGAACAGGATGCTCAGCCCGGCGTTGGTGTAGTTGTTGGTCACGATATGGTTCATGTTGGCAATCTGCTGTGCGGTCAAGTCCGCGCCGCCTTCGGCAATCTTGCCTTTAAACATGTTGGCCATATAGAAAAAGCCTTCCAACTGCGGGTTGTCGCTGAACAGTTTCAGACCCAGCGCCCAAGTGGTGCAGATCAGCAGCCAGACGGCCGGCACCAGCGTCACCCAAACGTACTGCGCGCGCTTCATCTTGATCAGGATAACGGTACCCAGCACCAGCGCCACGGCGGCCAGCATCTGGTTGGAGATACCGAACAGCGGCCACAGGCTCTTCACGCCGCCCAGCGGGTCCACCACGCCCTGATACAGCAGATAGCCCCACAGTCCGACGCAACCGGCGGTGCCGATAATACCGGCGACCAGCGAGTCGGTTTTCTTCAGGAACGGCACGAAGTTGCCCAGCAGATCCTGCAACATAAAGCGCCCGGCGCGGGTGCCTGCATCCAGCGCGGTCAGAATGAACAGCGCTTCGAACAGAATGCCGAAGTGATACCAGAAGCCCATATCGGCGCCCGGAATGATCTGGTGGAACACGTGCGCAATACCCACCGCCAGCGTCGGCGCGCCGCCGGCACGGTTAAGAACGGAAGGCTCGCCGATATCTTTCGCCGTTTGCAGGATCTGCTCGGGAGAAATCACGAAGCCCCAGGAGCTGACCGCCGCCGCCGCGTGCGCGGAGACATCCTGCAACTGCGCCAGGATCATCGGCGCATCCGCCGTACCCAGACGGTGCAGGTCCGGCATGGTAATGCCGAGCGCCGCCGGCGGAGTGTTCATGGCGAAGTACAGACCCGGCTCGATGATAGAGGCCGCCACCAGCGCCATCACGGCGACGAAAGACTCCATCAGCATCGCGCCGTAGCCGATGAAGCGGGCGTCGTTTTCATTAGCCAGCAGTTTCGGCGTGGTGCCGGAAGCAATCAGCGCATGGAAACCGGATACCGCGCCGCAGGCGATGGTAATAAACAGGAACGGGAACAGCGTCCCCTTCCATACCGGGCCGGTGCCGTCGATAAACTGCGTGACCGCCGGCATTTTCAGATCCGGGTTGAGGATCACGATACCGATGGCCAGACCGACGATCACCCCGATTTTCAGGAAGGTCGCCAGATAGTCGCGCGGCGCCAGGATCAGCCATACCGGCAGCAGCGCGGAAATAAACGCATAGCCGATCAGCGTAAAGGTGATGGTGGTGTCTTTAAAGGTCAGCGCCGGCCCCCAGTACGGGTCATGCGCCACCACGCCGCCAAACCAGATCGCCAGCACCAGCAGCACGATACCGATCACCGATACCTCGCCCACGCGACCGGGGCGGATATAGCGCATATAGATGCCCATAAACAGCGCGATCGGCACCGTCGAACACACGGTAAACACGCCCCACGGACTTTCCGCCAGCGCTTTCACCACAATCAGCGCCAGCACCGCCAGAATGATGATCATGATTAAGAAACAACCGAACAGCGCGATGGTGCCCGGCACCGGTCCCAGCTCTTTCTTGACCATTTCTCCCAGTGAGGCGCCATTACGCCGGGTGGAGAGAAACAGCACCATGAAATCCTGCACCGCGCCGGCCAGCACGACGCCGCCCAACAGCCACAGCGTACCGGGCAGATAACCGACCTGCGCCGCCAGTACCGGCCCGACCAGCGGACCGGCGCCGGCGATCGCCGCGAAGTGGTGGCCGAACAGCACATTGCGATTGGTCGGCACATAGTTCAGCCCGTCATTGTTCACTACCGCCGGCGTCGCTCTTGAGGGATCCAGCTTCATCACCTTCTGGGCGATATACAGGCTGTAGTAACGGTAGGCCACCAGATAGACGGCGACGGAAGCGACAATAATCCATAACGCGCTGACATGCTCGCCACGGCGTAACGCAACCACGCCCAGACAAGCAGCCCCGATAATCGCTAAGATTATCCAGGGGATGTGTTTAAGAAAGGTACCGCTCTTCATAAGACATCCTTCATAAAAGTCATAATGATTTGGTTTTGATATTTTTTAAATAAAATCAACGCAATAACCCAGGTCATCACGTATCTGGCCCAGATGAAAAGGAATAGTGTGGATACAGCAGCGGCAACAGCATGGAGAACCGGGACGGCCTGGCCGGATGCGCCGGTAAATCTTTCGGATTCAGCGCAGGATTGCAGGGACGTGGAAATGAAGTTGTCATCATGTTCTACCGAAACACCGCTGGTGGCAGGACATTACTTCAGCGCGCGAGAGCAAACCGCCGCTATTTCACTATCCGGCAAAATAGCGTGCTAAGCGGTTAGAATCCTGCGGTGAACGGTATCTTTCAAAGAACGGGGGAACGAACGCTCGACGCGGGCTTAGCGCCTGGTTTCGCAGCGTGGCCGCCGCTATGAGCTCGTGCATGGGCGCATGCCGCAATCATTTTCGCGTCCGTCATCTTTGCGATAGCCTGGTTGCTGTGCCTGTCTGACCGCGTCAGCAACCGGCTTTTATCAGACTGAGGAAGGATACAGGCCGGGCAAGGCTCAGCCTGTATCTGATTGCCGCTATTTATAAACTATCTCGCCTTTGGGCTGAAAGGCGGCCGCATCCAGCGGCGAGTTTTTCGCAATATACTGCTTCAGCACATCCGCATCGATAAAGCCGGTGTTCACATAGCTGGGGAAACTATCAATACGCGGATAGGCATCCCCGCCCATCGCGTTAAAGTTCAGCGTGGACATCCGATAGACTTTATCCGCCTGCAACGGCTCGCCTTTGATTTTAACATCCCGTACGCCTTTGCCGTCCGCCGTCAGGCTGACGTTAAGGAACTGCGCATAGGCGCCGGAATCCACCACTTTGTTCGCCACCACGGCCAGATATTGCTCGACTTCGCTGCCTTTCATATCGACGTAGACCAGCGTGTTGGCGAACGGCTGCACTTTCAGCACGTCTTTATAGGTAATATCGCCGGACTCAATCGAATCACGAATACCGCCGCCGCTCATTACAGCGAAGTCGGCGTTCGCGCGCTCAAGCTGAGCGGTCAACAATAACCGGGCCAGATTGGTCTGGAAGAAGCGAACCTGCTTGCGATCGCCATCCAGATTGCCCTTGACGCTACCCACTTTAACGTCAAGCTGCTCATGTCCTTTTTCCTGGAACGGCGTCAGCAGTTTCAGCATTGACGAATCCTGCGGGATTTCCTGCGTGTAGAACACCCGTTCGGTTTTGCCATCCGCCGTTTCGACTTTCTTCTTCAGGTTGACCGGGATCAGTTGATAATGTTCCAGTTTCAACTCGCCGTTGCGAAAGGTGAAATCCGCGCGACCGACATATTTGCCCCACTCGTGAGCCTGCACAATCCAGACGCCATTCTGACGATCCGGCGCGCAAGGCGTACCCGGCACATAATCCACCTGCTTTTTATTCTCGCCGGCCATGCAGACCGGATCCTGCGAGTGACCGCCGACGATCATATCCAAATAGCCGGCGGGAATGCTGCGCGCCATCTCTACGTCGCCGGGCGCATTGGAGCCGTGATTACCATCGTCATAGTGTCCCATGTGGGTCGCCGCGATAATGACATCGGGTTTTTCGTCTTTACGTAACGTTTCAACCACCTGTGTCACTTCCGTCGCCGGCTTGCGGAACTCGATATCGGTGAAATATTCAGGGTTGCCTAATTTGACGGTGTCATCGGTGGTCAAACCGATAACGGCGATTTTTACCCCCTGTTTATCAAATAACGCATACGGCTTAAATAAGCGTTGATTGGTGCTCTTTTGATAAATATTGGCGGAAAGCAGCGGGAAATTCGCCCATTTTTCCTGCTGTCGCAGTACGGAAAGCGGTTTATCAAACTCATGATTACCCAACGCCATCGCATCGTAACCCACCATGCTCATGCCGCGGAAGTCGGGTTCGGCGTCTTGTAAATCGGATTCGGGAACGCCGGTATTAATATCCCCGCCGGAAAGCAACAGCAGGCTGCCGCCCTTGCCGGCGACTTCCTGACGAATCTCATCAACCAGTGTTTTTTGCGCCGCCAGTCCATATTCGCCATGATCGTTGTGCCAGAAATGACCGTGATGATCGTTAGTATGAAGGATGGTGATGGAATAGGTTTTATCTTTTTCCCAGGCCATTGCGCCATAAGGCGTCAACACCAGGGATACCGCCAAAGCGCATCCCAGTGTTTTTGTTGAAAAACGCATAAAAAATCTCCGTGTCTTAAAAAATACCCGTAAAGAAACTCTACCTGAGCGAATTTGTAAAGCGCAATGATAAGCCATTGACACAATAGCCTTCATCCTGACGGCATAGGTTAATAATAGAGACTTCTTTATGAAGATCACATAACAGTCTGCTTATGGCTGTCTTCTTGCTGTCACGAAATTTTTATAATATGGATGCTTCATCCAAATAATCCGTCATCAGCCCTTTTATTCCTTATTTTCTACGGTTTCCCGCCGGCTGATAGCGTATTTTTACTGACCGACCGGAGAAACCCTGATCTATACGCGTTAAGAGGCAGGCTTCCTATTGATAATTACGCATGTTTATCAATGCCTATCTGAAGAAACCATGATTAAATCTGTGTTATCATGAGAATAAGCTGATAAGCCAACATTTTTAGCAAAATACCTATTTTTCCCAAGCAACATTTCTCCATATACAATAGAATTTATGTAAGAAGTCCGCTCATTCACGTTTCATACATGGTAAAAGGAGTCGGGATGCATGCTGCAACACCTCTAATTTCAACAATCGCCGGAGGGCTCGTGCTTGCCTTCCTTCTCGGTATTCTGGCAAACCGCCTGCGCATCTCTCCTCTTGTTGGTTATCTGGTCGCCGGCGTGCTTGTCGGACCTTTTACGCCGGGATTTGTCGCTGATACCTCGCTGGCGCCTGAATTAGCGGAACTCGGCGTCATTTTGTTGATGTTTGGTGTGGGTTTGCACTTCTCGCTGAAAGACCTCATGGCGGTGAAATCGATCGCCATTCCCGGCGCCATCGCTCAGATCGCGGTGGCGACGCTGCTCGGCATCGGGCTGTCCGCCCTGCTGGGCTGGAGCCTGCCGAACGGTCTGGTATTCGGTCTCTGCCTTTCCACGGCCAGTACCGTCGTGCTGTTGCGCGCGCTGGAAGAACGTCAGCTTATCGATAGCCAGCGCGGCCAAATCGCCATCGGCTGGCTTATCGTCGAAGATCTGGCGATGGTGCTGACGCTGGTGCTGCTGCCCGCCTTCGGCGACATGATTAGCGCGGAACACGCCGATACCAGTAAATTGCTGCGCGACCTGGCGTGGACCATCGGTAAAGTCATCGCTTTCATCACATTGATGATCGTCGTCGGCCGTCGCCTGGTTCCCTGGGTGCTGGCAAAGAGCGCCAGCACCGGCTCCCGCGAGCTGTTCACGCTGGCCGTGCTGGCCATGGCGCTGGGGATCGCCTTTGGCGCGGTGAAACTGTTCGATGTCTCTTTCGCGTTGGGCGCGTTCTTTGCCGGCGTGGTGCTGAATGAGTCCGAGCTAAGCCAGCGGGCCGCGCACGATACGCTGCCGCTGCGCGACGCCTTTGCGGTTCTGTTCTTCGTTTCCGTCGGCATGCTGTTCGACCCGATGATCCTGATTAACGAACCCATCGCGGTACTGGTTACGCTGGCGATCATCGTCTTTGGTAAATCGGCCGCCGCATTCATGCTGGTGCGCCTTTTTGGCCACTCCAAACGCACCGCGTTAACCATTTCGGCCAGTCTGGCGCAGATCGGCGAGTTTGCCTTTATTCTTGCCGGTCTGGGTATTGCCCTGGGCTTACTGTCCCAGGAAGGACGCAGCCTGGTGCTGGCGGGCGCGATCCTCTCCATCATGATCAACCCGGTGCTCTTCACGCTCCTTGAACGCTATCTGGCTAAAAATGAAACCATTGAAGAACAGATAGTGGAAGAAGCGATCGAAGAAGAGAAACAAATTCCCGTCGATATGTGCAACCACGCGCTGCTGGTCGGTTACGGACGGGTCGGCAGCCTGATCGGCGCCAAACTTCATCAGGCAGGCATCCCGGTGGTGGTCATCGAAAACTCGCGCGCGCGGGTCGACGCGTTGCGCGAACAGGGCATCAAGGCGGTGCTCGGCAATGCCGCGAAACCGGAAATTATGGAAATCGCCCGACTGGACTGCGCACGCTGGCTCTTGCTGACGATCCCCAACGGCTATGAAGCAGGTGAAATCGTCGCGGCGGCGCGTGAGAAACGCGCCGATTTAGAGATTATCGCCCGCGCTCATTATGATGATGAAGTCAGCTACATAACCGAACACGGCGCCAATCAGGTGGTGATGGGCGAGCGGGAAATCGCCAACAGCATGATTACCCTGCTCAAGCTCGAAGAAATACCGGCAACGCCGCAGGAGTGTCCGATCTGATCTTCGCAGGGCGGGCCGTCAAACCCGCCCTCTACTTGCTAAGCCGCCGGTATGCCGGCTAGCGCATTGCCCACCAGGCCAGCAGATGCAGGCTGGCCGAATAGTAATCCTCTTCCGGCAGCAACCGGTCGCTGACCAGACCATCCTGCCCCAGCGTGATATCGCGAATCGCCATCATCCCGCCGGGAAGCGGATATTCCGCCTGTTCGCCGCTGACGACGTTAACCCATGCCGGCGTCTTTTCGCGCGTGAAACGCTGCCAATACACACGAAACGGCGCCAGCGCGCGCTCATCGGCGCGCGCCCAGCGCAGATAGAGTGGGATGCGCACCGCATCGAAGCTGAAACGAGGCGGCCAGCCGGCGGCCGGCATCACCTTGCCGTCGATGCTCAGCGTAACCCAGTCGGCGGGCAACGGCGGCTGACCGAAGGTCATCTGGTTCAACAGGCGCAACCCGTCCCGCTGTAGGTCAGACCACACTTTCAGGCGGCTGTCGCGGTAGAAGGCCTGCCAGGCCGGAAACAGAAAATAGGACGGATTGAGAATAACGGAACTGGTGTGATTAAAACCGTTCATACCGGGCAACATGATCTGATAGCCGGCAAAAGGGATCACCGTATGTTTAATCAGCGCCGCCTGAATCTGTCGCGATTCTCTGCGGTATTCCGGTTTTTGCCATTTATCCGCGGCCAGCAGCAACGCCCACGCAATGAGCGTATCGCCATCGGAGGCGTTGTTTTTATCGCCGACTTTCTGCTGCGCGGCCGGATCGTAACGCCAGGAGAACAGACCGGTGTCGGGCTGGTACAGCGTGGTTTTGGTCCAACGCCACAGATTGTCGAAAGCGCGCCGATCATCATTGAACACCGCCAGCAGCAGGGTAAACCCCTGCCCTTCAGTATGGCTGATATTATGATTGCCGGTATCCGCCACCCGGCCTTCCGACAAAATATAGCGCTGCTTAAACTGCTCCCAGCCGCTATCCTGCGCCAGCGCGCCGCCGGATAGCAAACTCCATAGCAGTAATAACGAAATCCCTTTCATCCATCGCATGGGCATGACCATTTCTCCTGACTTCACAAACCGCTTTTATAAAGAAAAACCAAAGTCTGCCCTGCGACGTCGCTCGATTGTTTGCGTACCGCAACATGGGGATGTCCGCTCTGGGACAGCATCCATTCGCCGTAGAGGCCTTCCAGTACGCAGGTGAAGGCGCGACGCCAGCTTTGCTCTTCATTTTGCTGCTGTTCCGAAGGCAGCCGCGCCGGCCACGCCTGATGCAATAACGTTATTTGCCGTTCCGCCGGCTCCAGTCTGACAAATCCCCAGTCAAATTCGGCCAGGCGCTGATTGATGCGATCTTCCAGTTCGCCCAGCGTCAGACTGGCGGCCAGGGGGTATCGACGCGCCAGATGCTTACCGGCCTGGCGCAGGAAATCGCGGGCGTCGTTCTCGTCCGCATCAGAAAAAATACCCGAAAAAACAACCTGTAATAGATCCTGCCAGCCTGGCTTTTGCTGCCTGTACTGATAATACTCAAGCTGATGCGCCACGGGGTCATACGCTTGCATAGTTATTTCCCATCCAGTAAGTACCTGAAATAGACCAAAGCCGTACTCTCGGAATAATCACCGAAGGTATCGTAACCGGCCTGCCCGCCTATTATCATGTTTTTATTGAGTTTATAGTTTCCTTCGGCTTTCAGGTTATAGCCAATCCCATTCTGACTTTTACCGGGATACCAGGCTTCCGAGCCATAACCCGCCGCCACCAGCGACTCCAGTTCGGACTGCCAGGCCGGATTATTCGGGAAGTAGGCGCTCTCTTTTTGCGAGTATGACTGATAGCCGACGGCGCCGCTGAGTTTATAACTCCAGCTATCGTACTGCTGGCTGTATTCCACCGGGAACGATACGCTGATGTAATCCTGCGGGCTGAAGTAGCCGCCCTGGCCATAGCTGAAATAGCTCAGGTTTTTGGAAAAATCCATATAGCTGACGTTGACGCCCAGTTTCAGTTCCCGATCGTCATAGCGGTAAGGGCGGATATACACGCCCGATGAGGTGGTCAGCCCCTTATTGCTGGCGACGTTATCGCCGAGGTAGCTGTAATAACCCAGTCCGCTGTAAAAGCCGGCGTCGCCGTTGTCGTAGCTAAGGTTGACGCCGCCGCCGTTGCGCGTAACCGCGCCCCACTTTTTGCCTTCGAACCTGTCGCGCACGCCGACATACGACAGCAGGCTATCGGTCACCGGCCGCCGCTCGGCGTTCAGGGTAAGCGTAGTGTAGTCGCTCAGTTTCGGCGACCATTGCACGCCGCCCACCAGCGAGCTGAGATCCTGACCCAGCGGCGTAGTGCCGATGTCCGCTTTATAACCGTCGCCGGCCAGCGCCAGATTCAACTCAACGCCGTTGGCTTTTTGCGATCCGGGCGAGTCGGCGTTGAAGGTATCAGGATTAAGGCCGGTAATAGCCGAATACGCCTCACAGCTTGGGCTGGTCGAAGTGCTACAGGTATTGGTGTTATAGCGAGTTTGCATATCCTGTTGCAGCTCTCCGAGTGTATGGGTGGACAACGATGCCCATTCGCTGCTGGTGATTGTACCGGCAGACAGCAGGCTAGCCAGCGCCTCAGTCACTACCGCTTGCGCCAGTTGCGCTTGCTGTAGCGCGCCGGTACCGAAACGATTGCTGGCGGTGCCGGTCGGCGTGCCGGCATTCAGCGTCACCGGCGTGACGGTAAAACTCAGACGCGAGGTATCGAAAGGCACGCCGGACAGGCTAAGCGGCGCTTTCGCTTCCGTCAGTTCGCTCAGTCCGCTTTCCCCGTCGCGTCCGCGCACGCTGACATTTCCCTGCGCCCAGTTGGCTTCCTGTCCCTGCACCTCATCCAGCAGGCGATCGACCTGACTCAGCGTCGAGTTCTCCGCGCGACTGGCCGCGACCTGTCCGGTACCGCTATTCAGATCGTAACGATTATCCGCCTGGCGCGGAGAGAGTTGCCAGGGCAGCACCATGCCATAGGCCGACGGACTACGGCTGGTACGGGTCTGCCGGTTGATAAACGGGTTGTCGGTGATCGGCAGCCCGGCGATGGTCGCGTTGCCGTCGGCGCCCTGCAACCCCATCATCTTCCCTTTGGCCGAACGCAGCAACGCCAGCGCCTGCTGACGATCGCCTTCCGCCTGCGCCACGCGCGCCGCCAGCAGCAGGCGTTCCGGCGTGCGCGGCCCGCTCATGCCGGCCATCAGGCTTTTCGCCCGCGCGACATCGCTATTGGCCAGCGCGACATTCACCGCGCCTTCCCGCGCTTGCTGATTTTGCGCGTCGCGCTGCAACAGATAATCGTAGACCTGACCGGCCTCCCGATTCATTTTACCGGACTGATATAACCGCCCCATCGCCAGCATGAGATCATCGTTTTGCGGATCCTGCTGGAGAGCGACAATCAATTTATCGTACGCAAGAGCATATTGTCCCTGCTCGCGCAGCGTATCCGCCTCGTTGATTATTGAGCCGGTACGCAATCGGCTGATATCCACCGGCGAGCTGCGGCTCTGGATGGCGGGATTGTTCAGCCAGGCGTTAGCCTCCTCCGTCAGACCGGCCTGATTCAGGACGTTGATCTGGTCGGCATAATCGCCGGCGTTGCCCTGCGCGCCCTTCTGCATATTTTGCCGCACCAGACGTACCGCATTGGCGTTATCGCCGGCCTGTTGCAGCGCCAAAGCCAGATTGCCGAGGCTCGCCGGCGCATCAGGCGGCGTTTTCGCCAGCTCATTCAGCAGCATGGCGGCCGCCGCTCGGTTGCCCTGCTGCAAATAACCGCGCGCCTGGGCGATGTTCTGATTGAACTGCGCGCGTCTGGCCAACGCGGTCATTTCTCTGGTTCGTCGGGTGGGCGCGATGCGCGCCATCAGCGCATCGGATTCCGCCCAGCGTTCATTATCGGCGGCAAACAGCGCGGCCACGTACAGGTTTTCGCTGGAGGCGCCCGGCTGCGCGAGCGGCGAGATAATCGCCTCGGCCTGCGCGTCGTTGCCCTGCTGTTGCAGAATGCGGGCCATATCCAGCCGCACCCAGGCGTTCCCGGGCTGCCTTTGCTGCGCCTGTCGCAGCAGCGCCAGCGCGCGTTCGACGTTGCCGGCTTGCAGCGCCAGCGCCGCGTCGCGCCGCAGCGGTTCGACGCTGGCGACGCCTCCGGCGCTCTGCGGCCGCAGACTGGCGGGCAGGCTTTGCAGCACCTGCTGCGCCTCGGTCGTTTTCTGCTGCGCCTGCAAGCTGTAATACAAACCGAGACGCGCATCGTTGTTCTCCGACGCGCCGGCAAGAATATTGCGATAGGCCTGTTCAGCCGCGGTCGCATCGCCCTTGCGTCGCAGCAGATCGGCCCGAAATAGCTGGGCGGCGATGCCGCGTTCGCCGCTTTGCCGGCTGAGAGGCGCGCTCAGCGCCAGCGCCTCATCCAACGCGCCGCTGGCCGCGGTCTGTTTCGCCTTGTTGAGCTCGGCATAAAAACGCGCGTCCTGCGCCAACGCCTCCCAGCGTTCGCGGTTCGATCCGCCGATGTTGATCGCCTGGTTGAGGTAATTCTCCGCCCCGATGAAATCTTCGTTACGTAGTGCGATATAGCCCAGTCCGGCCAACGCATCGGCATCCTGCGGCTTCTGCGCCAGCAGCGTCTCGAACTGGCTTTTCGCCGTGTTCAGATCGCCACGCTGCAATGCGGCGTACCCTTGACCAAGGCCGATGCCCGCCAAATTGCTCTCATAATGCGCCAGAACCTCCTGGTCGGCGGGATTGCGCCGCTGATAATCGCGATAAAGGGCTTCATCGCCGGACTGCGGCGTCATCCACAGCAGGGCTTGCTTCAACGCGGGATCGGCTCCGGAGACGTTCTGCGCCGCCAGCGCGGCTAAACGGTCAACCCCGGCGCGCCGGGTCGTTTCGTCGTAAGTCAGAATACGCGCCAGCGCAAGCTGGGCCGAAGCGTCGCCGGGATGCGTGGTCAGCCGGCGTTGCAGACCGCTGACGGCCTCCGGACGCAACGCCGGCAGGCCGGCCATCGTCTGATAATATTCGACCGCCAGACTATCCAGCGGCCGCTCCCCTTTAAACAGGGCGCGATAGCTTTCAATAGCGCGGGCAAAATTACCCTGCGCCGCCAGTTGGCGGGCTCTGGCCAATTGCGCGGGCGGCACCGACGTCAAGGCGCGCGCCTTATCCAACTCGTCCAGCCGGCTATCGCCCGGCGACGAGGCGGCGAGCTTCTGACGCCAGGACTGCGCGGCGGCGGCGTCGCCGTTTTGCTGCGCATATAAAGCCAACAGGTACAACGCATCGACGTTATTCGGCTCGACTTCCAGTATCTTGTTTAACGCCTCATTGGTCAGATCGCTGTGCGCCTTTTCATGCCAGTACGCAGCCTGATCCAGCAATGCCTTAATCGCCGGAGAGTTCTCCGCCGCGGCCGCGATCGGCAGCATCAACAGGCTCGCCACCGTCAGATAGCGCGTTTTCCACCTCATTTTTCGTTTTACTTTCATCATTGCGATTACCTGAGCGTAGGCTGATTAAACAGGCCGGTCTGGCTTATTGTTTTGATTTGGCCGGGCAAGGCGCTGTTGCGCATGACGGCTCAGCAGTCGGTACAACGGGATGCCAAGCGCCACAGAGAGCAATACGGCCAGCAATGACAGCAGCAGCACATGCTGATTGGCATACCAGATAATCATGAGATACCAGGGCATCTGCCCGTCAGGGTAGCGCGGACTGACGCTGAAACTCTTCACGCCGCCGTCGGAGGTGATCACGGCCATATCTCCGCGGATACCGGCGTTGATATTTTTCGCATTCAAATCGTTATCGAGCCGTTCGATCTGCTCATCGCTGCTGCCGGTAACCACCACCGCCAGACGATTCTCCGCCCAGGGGGAAGGAAAACTAAGAAAACCGCGCCAGGCGCCGATCGAGGACAAATAACGATCGGCGGCCAGATATTGCTGCGACCACTGGCCGGATACATAACGCCGGAACCTGTCCCCGACTGAGGGCGTTTTCAGGGAGAGCCTTTCGTTATCAATATGATAGGGGGAGCTGTGCAGTAGTTGGCGCATCAGCGCCGTCTGGGCTAATGAGGCGACGATCAGCACATCGCTATCGGCCAGCGCGGACACATTGGTCAATCCCAGGCCGACCCGTGCGCGGCTGAGCGGTACGCCGGTGGCATTGCCCGCGCGCGCGGCTAAATTAAGCAACGTGCCAATCTCCGCCGTAGCGGGTTTCTCAGCCAACACGATCCAGGTGCGGGAAAAATCGGCCATTTTGCTGAATGGAAAAGCCGCCCCGACGTAGTACGACAGGTTGGGCAACATGGAGAAATGGTGGGAAGCGCTCAGATCTATCGAGGAATTGCCGTCTATCGTGCTTTTAATGTTATCGCTGCGCAGCATTGCGCAAGGCGTGCCGGGTTTCGGCTTGATGCTATGGTACAGCTCCATCTGGTTGTCGCCATAAATCAGGTACGGCGCCAGTTCCAGCCGGTAACTTTCCTGCCGGATATCGCCGCCCAACCGGCGCCAGGCCGACTCCAGCAGGCCGATTTTATTGACCGGCAGATTGTGCAAAAAAGTGCCGTTCAGGGAAACGTTCAGCAGCGATGAATCTTCGTCGATCCAGCTTTCGGTTGGGAAACGGTAATTGATGCGCACCGGAATATTTTGTCCGTCCCACATAAACAGATCGGGCGCGGCGCGGAAATTGATGTGAATGCTGTCATGGTATATCCCCTCGGCGATCAGATCGTCCGGCCGGCTGACCAGCTCGCGAAAGGTGACCGGCCGATCGGTATTGATCCAGCGCGGCGCGTCGTAGGGCCGGCGCGGCGGGATGGCCTGGCTTTGCACCAGCAGGCGATTCTGCCCGGCGGGCAGCGGCGCGCTGGTCAACCGGTAAGCCGCCTGCCGCAGTTCTTCCTCGTTGCGTCCGGTAACCAGCAGAAGCTTATATATCGGGTTAAGCGGGTTATCGATTATCTCGATCGCCGGTCCGTCGCCGGCCGGTATGGTCATGCCGGCAACTTTTTCCCCCGGCATGGCGAAGATGATGGCGTTATTTTCCGGCAGCGTATCCTGATAAACCGGGAAGTAGATATCGCGATAGTTGGCGCGGATGCCGAGATAAGAAGCGACGATCGTCGCCGCGGTAATCGTCGGCGCGGAAGGGTCGCTGCCGAACACCACCGGAACGGCGCTTTTGCCCATCACCATCAGATCGAAGAACGGGCGCGGGAAATACCCCAGATCCTTATCGATATTCAGCCGCTGGTTAACCATCTCGATACGGGTTTCCGGCAGAATGCTGACCTGGCGACGATTGTCGTCGCTGTTTTCACAGAGCAAATCGTTCTGCCGATAAATGCTGAAGCTGAGATTGTTATTGCTGACCACCAGCGCCGCCGGAATATCCAGTTCGTAGGTATTCGCCGTTAACGAAGATTCCGCCAAGGGGATGTCGCCCAGCGGTTGGCCGTTGAGCATCAGCGACAACCGATCGCCCTCCTCCGCCAGCGTGGAAGAGGCCCTGAACGCCAGGTAGAGTTTCGCCTGGGTTACCACCTGACCGTAAGGCAAGGTGAAGCGGACCCCGGACTGCATCTGCCCGCCGCTCAGGGTCAGTCCGTCGCGTTGACCCATATCGGCCACGCTGATGGTGTAGTTATCAATCTGGCTTAACTGTTCGCTTGCGCGCTCGCTGCCCGGCGCGATCAGCAAGCGCGGCGGCGCGGCCGAATCGGCGTTTTCCGGCGCGCCGTCCGTTGGCGAACCGGCCGGAGAGTAGTCAAACGGCGGCAACGGCGGAAAATCAGGCGGCAAAGCCGCCAACGTCAACGCCGGCAACAGCGCCGTGGCGAACAATACGCGGCGTAAGGCGAATAGCGACCGATACCCCATCATACCGCATCACCCGGTACGTCGCTTTTCGCCGCCTGGCCGGCCAACGTCTTGGGATGTTTGTTGCCGCGCAGCGCGTACCAAAATAGCGCCAGCACGCAGCGAATAATCCCCGCCAGCGATTTGAACGGGTTATCCGGCGGATAAGGGGGATTAAGCCAGGCATCGGCGCGGGTCAACACCACGCGCACCAGCTCCCGCCGTTTCGACAGCGGCATATCCTCAAATTCCAGCCGCAGGATCTCGTCACTCGCGTCGATGACCTGCACCGGGATACAGACGGCGCCGGCCTGTAGCAGCAGCTCGACCTCTTCAATGACGTCGTGCTTATAGCGTCCGTCCGGCGTCGCCAATTGCACGCCGCCCATGGAAAGGTCCAGCGTGCGCGTGCGCAGCGAGATGCCGCTGGCGAAATGAATAATGGCCGGGATTTGGGCATCGATACGGATGGTCTGCCGCACCTGGCGGGTTTCGCGCGCAACGGCGATCGCGGCCAACAGGATCAGCACATTGAAACCGGCCCAGAATACGTTGAGAAAAATAACCTGAGGATTCATGCCGATATAATGGTCCGTCAGCGTGCGGACGCTGCCCCAGCAAATCCCCAGAATCAACAAGATGGTGACGATAATGTGCGGCCGGACGATATTGAAGTCGAAGTAGCCCTCTTCCAGCAGCCGCCCTTTATCGGTGACGTTGAATTTGCCGCGTTTGGGGGAAAACAGCGTAACCAGCGTCGGGATGATGATATGGAACATGATCACCGTGTCGTATATTTCGCCCCAGAACGAGTAACGATGGCGCCCATTGATGCGCGAATTGGCGTAGATCGATAACGCCAGATGCGGCAGAACATAGGCGAAAATCATCGACGCGGATGAAGCGATAATATTCTGGTTAAACAGCAGATAGGCCAGCGGAGCGGTAACGAACACCAGCCGCGGCAAACCGTACAGAAAATAGAGCATCGAGTTGAGATAACAGATGCGCTGCTGCCATTTCAATCCGCGTCCCAGCAGCGGATTGTCCAGCCGGAAGATTTGCGTCATGCCGCGCGCCCAGCGGGTGCGTTGAATGATATGCAGCGCCAGGCGCTCCGTCGCCAGCCCGGCGGCGAGCGGAATGGCCAGAAACGCGGCGTGCCAGCCGCGCCGCTGTAGTTTTAGCGACGTGTGGGCATCTTCGGTGACCGTTTCGACGGCGAATCCGCCGATTTCTTCCAGCGCGCTGCGGCGAATGACCGCGCACGAGCCGCTGAATGAAGTGGCGTCCCAGTTATCATTGCCCTGCTGAATCGGGCCATAGAACAGATCGTTTTCACCGGGAACGTGGCGGGCGACGGATAGATTGCGCTCAAACGGATCGGGCGAGTAGAAATAGTGCGGCGTCTGAATCAACGCCAGTTTCAGATCGGTCAGAAAAGCGCCGACCGTCGCCTGTAGAAACGCGCGGGTCGCCACGTGGTCGCAGTCGAAAATACAGATCAATTCGCCCTGGGTCAGCGTCATGGCGTGATTCAGGTTACCCGCTTTGGCATGTTTGTTATCGTTGCGGGTAATGTAGCCGACGCCGGCGTCGGCGGCGAATACCGCGAACTCGCTGCGTTTGCCGTCGTCCAGCAGATAGACCTTGATTTTATCCTTCGGGTAATCAATACATTGGGCGGCCAGCACCGTATCGCGCACCACGCTCAGGCTCTCATTGTAGGTGGGGATATACACATCGACCGTCGGCCACAGGCTGACGTTCTTCGGCAGCGGTTCGATAGTGCGCTGCAAAGGCCAGCTGGTTTGTATGTAGCTGAGCAGCATCATGATCCAGGCATAGAGCTCGGCGAGAAATAGCCCGATGCCCAGAACCGTTTCAACCGCGGAGTTAAAATAAAGCGTCTCGGTGGCGCGCCAGTAGAGATAACGCGAAGACATTAAAAAACACATCACCATGATAATGATGGTGGTTTTTCGGCTACGCGTTCGCCCAAGTAAAAAGACGGCGAGCATAGAGATCAAACCGAAAAGAAACTGTTTATCGCTATCCATTGGCGTGATGACGATAACCAGAATAAGCGGCGACAGCAGCAGTATCAGCAATGAAAAAAGGAACTTATTCATTTTTTGGCTTGCCTGATAAAATGATTAGTAAAGGCTGTGTTGTGGCGCAGAATAGAATTCCCCACCCCCGACATTAACGTCCAGAATAGCCGCGACTTTCTTGCTAATCAGATCAATATCGAAAGCGGCGGCGGATACCGGACTAAATTGGTGAATGGATTGCTGCGACGCATTGGCTTCCAGTACGCATTCATCGCGATGAATAGCGCCAAGCAATTTGTCGCCCAGCCGCTGTTCGAAAAACAGTGTGACATCGCGATTGAGCGGGCGACGCATATCGCTCTGGTTCACGATGTAATATTCCCGTTCTTTGGTATTGAGGGGCGAACCGAGGAACTGATGGTTCTCCATTTGCGGCAGTAAAGAGAGCGAGGCGGTATCCGCCAGCATGACCACGATGTGCATATCGGCCAGTTCGCGAGTCGCTTTCAGCGCCGGCGTCGGGCCGGGAGGAAAATCGGCGATCACCACCATATCGGGGTAGTTCAACACGCTGTTTAAACCGCGTTGGATAAAATGTTCGTCGCTGCCAATCGCCTGTTCAAAGACCGTCCGCTGTTCTTGCGTGGTTTCTCCATAGGGCAAAACGAACAGGTTGGAATGCGCTTTCAGGATAAACTGTCCCCAGTCGGAAACCGAGGCGGCCTGCGCCACATATCCGCGGCCGTCCGAGATCGGCACGCCGAAATGCAGACGCAGGGCGTTCTGTACGTCGAAATCCACGGCCAGGACTTTGAGTCCGCTGCTGGCCAGCGTCCATGCCAGATTGGCGGCGACCGTGGTTTTCCCTACGCCCCCTTTGGGAGAGCACACGCAAACTAACGGCATAAGGCAATGCTCTCTAACAGTGGTTTAAGCGGCGTATTGCGTCGTTTGTCATTGTCCTCAACGGAAACATTTTTATGTCTGAACAAGCGCCGAAAACGCGGCTGGTCATCAGGGTAGTCAGGGGCAGGGTCGGCGCTTGCCGATGTTGAGACCGTTTCGGGCTGCGGCGTCCCCGTTGCACGGTCGGTGGTCGACTCCCGGCCGGCGGGGAGTTGCCGGCTGACCGCTTGCAGCAGGGAGGGCGAACGAAATTCTTCTTTACTCACCGGCACCGGGCTCGCCGGGAGGCGGCCTTTTCCCGGCGGCGCCGCATTATCGGCGGCGTTGCCATTCTCACCGGCGACCTGTTTTAGAATCGCCCACTCTTGCGACGGCAGATGTACATTATTTTCCGATGTGTCTTTATAATCAATATGTTCCAAACCCAGCTTTTCTTTGAACTGCTTAATATCGTCATATTTATTCATATACCATCCAAATAAGCATATATAAATTATCACTAATGCCGTATGTATGGAGAGGATATGCCAGGCCTTTATATTTTCCTGATTTTATATTTTTTCAGCCCTGACAAAAAATATAAATCAAAAGGTCGCCTGCCGTTCGCCTGCATCCTGAAATTCACCGAATATAAGCATAGTCAATAACAGGTTTTTTTGATCATCAAAATCGGTTTCTTCTTAATATCGATCAATGATCATCAGGAAAACATGACGCGAAGTCTGCTGGTAAAAACCTCGTCGCCGTATTTTCGCTTGATAAAAATGCCGCTGGCGGCCCCCTTGAGAGGCCTGGGCGGGAGAGACGGGAAGCCTGTGCAATAAGAAATGAAGAAAAGCGGAAATCGCTATCCGAAATAATATCCTGCCATCAAACGCTAATATTCCTCTCTTTGACCGCTTATTTTACTTTCTCAACCAATTGTCTCAGCAGATCAATATGCAAGGGATCGTCATTTAATGCCGGAATATAGGTATAAGTTTCCCCCCCCGCATGCCGGAAGATCGCCTGATTCTGCTCCTGAATTTCCTCCAGCGTTTCCAGACAATCCGCGGCAAAACCGGGACACATAATCTGAATATGCTTCACGCCCTGCCCCGGCAAACCTTTCAGCGTTTCATCCGTATAGGGCGTCAGCCACGGCTCGCGGCCAAAACGCGACTGGAAGGTCACCAGCACCTTTTCTTTCGGTAATCCCAGGGCCGTAATCAGCGCTCTGCTCGTCGCCATACAGCGCTGCGGATAATCATCGCCTTCGCTGGCATACCGTACCGGAATGCCGTGAAAAGAGAGCACCAACCGATCTGGCTCGCCATGCTCGGCGAATGACTGCTCCACCCGGACTTTCAACGCAGCGATATAGGCCGGATGTTCGGCATAATCGCGAATAAAACGAATGGCGGGCAGTTGACGATAACGGCGCAACGCTCTGGCCAGCCCATCCCAGACGGAAGCCGTGGTGGAACAGGAATATTGGGGATACATCGGCAACACCGCCAGCTGCGTGACGCCCTGCGCCAACAGCTTGTCCAGCGCCGAACCCAGGCTGGGAGATCCATAGCTCATCCCCAGCTCCACCGGAATACCGGGCATACGGCTTGCCAGCGCCTGTTGCTGACGGCGACTGATAACCAGCAACGGCGAACCGCCATCCATCCAGATGGATTGATATAGTTTTGCCACACGCGGCGCGCGCAGAGGCAGAATCACGCCACGCAACAGCGGCCACCACAGCAAGCGAGAGGTATCCACCACGCGCCGATCGCTGAGAAACTCGGCCAGATAGCGTTTCACCGCTCGCGGGGTGGGTGCATCGGGCGTACCAAGATTCACCATCAACACACCATACTTCTCTTGCGTCATCACTGCTTTCCTCTTGTGGACAAGCCGGTTATCCCGCGCCTATCTGTACCATTAGGTTTTCTATTGTAGCGAAAAACGCCCGGCAACGATTGAAAGATAACGACGTTGAAATCGATATTATTAATAGGAGAAAGCGAACATTCTGACGAACAGAGCGGAAAAATGGCGGAGATTGAAGTTTAAATGCAAGATAATAAATTGATTTATATAAATAAAATATCAGCGAGTATTGCCGTAAAATATCCCGACAATACTCGCTGACACACGCGACTGGGGAAATTAACCCAGAATCGTTTCCAACTCGGCACGAATTTCCGCAACCTTGCGCGTTCCATCGACTTTAACGTAGCGAGTACTTCCGGCGTCCGCCTCTTTCTGGTAGTAGGAGACCAGCGGCGCGGTCTGCTGATGGTATTCCACCAGACGTTTACGCACCGTTTCTTCCTGATCGTCCTTACGGGTAACCAAATCTTCACCGGTCACATCGTCTTTGTCCGCGACCTGCGGCGGATTGAATTTCACATGATAGACGCGGCCGGAAGCCGGATGCACGCGACGGCCGACGATACGATCGACGATCAGCTCATCAGGCACCGCAAACTCGATAACATAATCCACATTGATGCCGGCTTCTTTCATGGCGTCAGCCTGGGGAATCGTGCGCGGAAAACCATCCAGCAGGAAACCGTTGCGGCAGTCTTCCTGGGTGATACGCTCTTTTACCAGAGCGATAACCAGTTCATCGGTGACCAGTTTACCGGCATCCATGATTTCTTTAGCCTGTTTTCCCAATTCAGTACCGGCTTTTACCGCCGCACGCAGCATGTCGCCGGTGGAAATCTGCGGAATACCGTATTTTTCCATGATGAATTGAGCTTGAGTCCCCTTGCCTGCGCCCGGAGCGCCCAGCAGAATAATACGCATTGCGTAAATCCCCTTGCTATAGAGTATTTATAAAATAAATTTGAAAGCGCTAAACCATACCATTCCGGGCCGCTATCCTCAAGGAACGGGCTCGTTTCAGCCTGGCGGCGGCAAAAGAAAAAGTGCTTCACGGGCATCGGGCAGCGGCGATAAGCGCCTGGCGACAGACGAATAATCAAGCATCAAGGTCACGGGGATGAAGGAAAAAACAGGGGAAAATCAACCCCGGCATCAACCGGGGTTGAATATGCATCAGGCGCTCAGCAACTGATTCATACGACGGATAAACTGGTTTGGATCGTCCAGCGTGCCGCGTTCAGCCAGTAAAGCCTGATCCAGCAGCAGTTCAACCCACTCGGCAAACTGGGCATCGTCGCTGACGTCGGACGCGCGTTTAACCAGCGCATGTTCCGGATTCAGTTCGAAAATATACTTCACTTCCGGCGCCTGCTGCCCGGCGGCGGCGAATAGCTTCGCCATCTGGGTGCTCATTTCATTGGCGTCGGTCGTCACGATCGCCGGCGTATCGGTCAAACGGTGCGTCAGACGAACTTCCTTCACGCGATCGCCCAGCAGCGTTTTCACGCGTTCAACAAAAGGCTCCAGCGCTTTCTCGGCTTCTTTCTGCGCGTCATTTTCTTCATCGACCAGTTTATCCAGCGCTTCATCCGCCTTGCTGACGGACTGGAATTGCTTGCCGTCAAACTCCGTCAGGTAGCTCATCATCCATTCGTCAATGCGATCGGAGAGCAACAGCACCTCGATACCTTTTTTACGGAACAGCTCCAGATGCGGACTGCTCTTCGCCGCAGCATAGCTGTCCGCGGTGATGTAATAGATTTTCTCCTGCCCTTCCACCATCCGGCCGACATACTCTTCCAGCGATACGGTCTGCGCGGCGCTGTCATTATGCGTGCTGGCGAAACGCAGCAGTTTGGCGATTGCTTCACGGTTGGCGGTATCCTCGGCCGGGCCTTCTTTCAGCACCAGACCAAACTGTTGCCAGAATGTCTGATATTTTTCCGGCTCGTCTTTCGCCAGTTTCTCCAGCATCTGCAATACGCGTTTGGTCAGCGCGTTACGCAGGTTCTGAGTCACGCGGCTGTCTTGCAGAATTTCACGGGAAACATTCAGCGGCAGATCGTTGGAATCAATCAGGCCGCGCACGAAACGCAGGTAGTTCGGCATAAACTGTTCGGCGTCGTCCATGATGAATACGCGCTGAACATACAGCTTCAGGCCGTGCTTATGATCGCGGTTCCACATATCCCACGGCGCCTGGGCGGGAATGTACAGCAGGCTGGTATATTCCTGTTTCCCTTCTACGCGGTTGTGGCTCCAGGCCAACGGGTCGGTAAAGTCGTGTGCGATGTGTTTATAGAACTCGGTGTATTCTTCATCACTGATGTCGGATTTGCTGCGCGTCCACAGCGCCTGGGCTTTGTTGATTTTTTCCCAGGTTACCGTGGCTTCGCCGCCCTCTTCTTCACTTTCATGATGGGTTTCGATTTCTACCGGCAGCGCGATATGGTCGGAATATTTGCTGATGATGGAACGTACCCGCCATTCGTCAAGGAACTCATCTTCGCCTTCACGCAAGTGCAGGGTGATTTCAGTACCGCGATCTTCTTTGGTGATGTCCGCAATGGTGTAATCGCCTTCGCCGGCGGACTCCCAGAACACGCCCTGATCGGCGGCGGCGCCCGCGGCGCGGGTGCGCACGGTCACTTTATCGGCGACGATAAACGCCGAGTAGAAACCGACGCCGAACTGGCCAATCAGTTGGCTGTCTTTTACCTGATCGGAGCCCAGTGATTCCAGAAACGACTTGGTGCCGGATTTGGCGATGGTGCCGAGGTTATCGATCACCTCATCGCGGCTCATCCCGATGCCATTGTCGGAGATCGTCAGCGTGCGTTTTTCCTTATCGGTGGAAACGCGCACGCGCAGCTCGCCGTCGCCCTCGTATAATTCAGGCGAGGAGAGCGCGCGAAAACGTAATTTGTCCGCCGCATCGGAGGCATTGGAGATCAGTTCACGCAGAAAGATTTCTTTATTGGAATAGAGTGAATGGATCATCAAGTGCAGCAGTTGCTTTACTTCAGACTGGAATCCGCGGGTTTCTTGGCCTTTCATACTCATTGTTGCTTACCTCAATCCTAATATTATTCAGGCTGATTAAACTGACGATGAGCAAGAGATGGGGATAGATAAAGATGATTTCAAGGGGCAATAAAAGACGGAACGGAGAAAAATCACCAGAAAATGAAGCAATAAAAAGGCTGTCGGTCAGCAGGCCCAACAGCCGGAAGCATTAAAACTTGAACGGCTGTCGCCCCGCCAGCGAATGAGACAAGGTGGTGCCGTCCACCATTTCCAGCTCGCCGCCGACGGGTACGCCGTGCGCGATACGACTGGCCATCACGCCGTACTGCCCGCACAGTTCAGCGATATAGTTGGCGGTGGCTTCGCCTTCCACCGTCGGATTGGTGGCCAGAATGACTTCGCTGATGGTTTCGCTTTGCAGGCGTTCTTCCAGCCGCCCCAAACCGATATCATCCGGACCGATGCCGTCCAGCGGCGACAGGTGTCCCATCAGCACAAAATAACGCCCGGAGAACTGCCCGGTCTGCTCTATCGCATGAATGTCCGCCGGGCTTTCCACCACGCAGATTTGCCCCGTTTGCCGACGACGGGGATTCGCGCAGATGGAGCAAATATCCTGCTCGGTAAACGTGCGACAGTCGGCGCAGTGACCAATTTCGGACATCGCCCGGGTCAACGCCTGCGCCAGACGCATTCCTCCGCTGCGATCGCGCTGCAACAGGTGAAAAACCATACGCTGGGCTGATTTCGGCCCGACGCCCGGTAAACAGCGCAGGGCCTCCATCAATGACTCAAGAAGCGGACTGGTTTGCATCAGAACGGCATCTTAAAGCCTGGCGGCAACTGCATGCCGCTGGAAACCGACGCCATTTTTTCTTTCTGCGTTTCAGCAATACGACGCGCGGCGTCGTTGAATGCGGCGGCAATCAGATCTTCCAGCATGTCTTTGTCGTCTTCCATCAGGCTGGGATCGATTTCCACCCGGCGGCAGTTATGAGAACCGTTAATGGTGACTTTGACCAGGCCCGCGCCCGATTCACCTGTAACTTCCAGATTTGCAATCTCTTCCTGCATCTGCTGCATTTTTTCCTGCATCTGCTGGGCTTGCTTCATCAGATTGCCAATTCCACCTTTACCAAACATAATTTTCTCTCTATCGCTTCGGCTGCGCACTCGCAGCGGTTAAACAGGGCGGATACTTTCTTCGTCCAGTTCCGCATCAAAGAAACGCCGCAGCGTTTGAATCGTATTATCCGTCATAATCGACTGGCGCGCCTGCGCCAGCTTTTCTTCATAAATCGCCTGCCGCCACTCCAGCGGCGTCAGCACCGCCGGGTTGTCATCTTCCGTCACCAGCAGTTCAATAGGCCGTCCGTAGTGCGTCGCCAGGGCTTCCGCCAGTGTTTTCTGCGCCGCCGGCGAATTAAGGTGACGCTGAGCAGAACGCAAATGCAGATGTATTTTACCGGCTTCCGGACACTCCCTGAATGCGTTTAACGCCAGCTGTTGTACCAGTTTTGGTAACGTCAGGCGATTAATTTCCGCCGCCCACTCATCGCGTTCCAGCGACTCTTCCGCTAAGCGAGCCGCCAGCTCAGGCGTTTTTTCATGCTCCAGCGCGGAACGCAGCGCCTTTGGCGTAGTGACGTCGGCTTTAACCTCCTCCACTTTATTCTGCGCCCGCCAGCGATAGGCTTCCGGTTTTTTTGTCGTAGCCGCCGCGCTGTCTTTCGCGCTTTTCCGCTGAGCGCCGCGCTCAGCCACCGAGGCTAACCGTTCAAGCGCCGAGTTTGCCGGCCGCGTTTTATTGAACGCCGCCGGTTCAGCTTTTTTTGGCGGGGTTGCTCCCTGTTTTCGCAACAGCTGACTACGCGCCTGTAAAAGCTGCGAGGTGGTATCGGAAAGCCCGCTATCGGGCGGCGATTCCGTAAACTGCGGTGTATGTTGCTCAAAAGCGGCCGCGCCATCGAATGCGCCCCCTTGCTCGTCCGGGTAAGACGGCGCGCCCGCATGTTCTTCGCGCATGGCCTGCGGCGGCGCGGTTGTTAATGGCGGAGCCGATTTTGATGAAGAGATGGCGGCCGGCGCGGATTGCGGCAAGATGGGCGCCGGCGCGGCGATAACCTGTTTAGGATGGAAAGCCAGCGCGCGCAGCAGCGTCATCTCAACGCCCATACGACGATCCGGCGCGTAAGAGAGCTCTTTACGGCCGATCAGCAATGTCTGGTAATAAAGTTGCACATCCGCAGGCGGCAATACCCGGGCCAGATCCCGCAAACGGGCTTCCACCGCCGCATAATCATTACTCAGCGCGGTCGGCAGCAGTTGAACCATCGCAATACGATGCAACAGCGTCAGGGTTTCAACCAGCAGAGATTCCCAGTCAACGCCGCGCGCCGCCGCCTGGTCGAGCAAGGACATAACTTTCGCGCCGTCGGCTTTCACCAGCGCTTCAATAATCGCCAGCGGTTGTTCATCATCCAGGGTTCCCAGCATCTGGCTGACCGAGTCGGTCGTCACCTGGCCTTGCCCCATGGCGATCGCCTGATCGGTGAGGCTCAGCGCATCGCGCAGGCTGCCGTCGGCGGCCCGGGCCAGCAGTTGCAGCGCTCTCGGCTCGCTCGCCAGATTTTCGGCCTGCAACACCTTCTCCAGGTGCGCCCGGATTTGCTCGACATCCAGCGCCTTAAGATGGAATTGCAGGCAGCGCGACAGAATCGTCACCGGCAGCTTTTGCGGATCGGTGGTCGCCAGCAGAAATTTCACATGCGGCGGCGGCTCTTCCAGCGTTTTCAGCAACGCATTAAAGCTGTGGCGCGACAACATGTGAACTTCATCGATCAGATACACCTTGAAACGCCCGCGCGCCGGGGCATACTGCACGTTATCCAGCAGGTCGCGGGTATCCTCGACCTTGGTGCGCGAAGCCGCATCGATTTCGATCAAATCGACAAAGCGGCCCTGCTCGATTTCACGACAATTATCGCACTGCCCGCAGGGCGTCGCCGTCACGCCTTGTTCGCAGTTAAGCCCTTTCGCCAGCAAACGGGCGATGGTGGTTTTCCCGACGCCGCGCGTGCCGGAAAACAAATAGGCGTGATGGATTCTGCCTAGAGAAAGGCCATTGGCTAATGCGGTCAGGACATGCTCCTGACCGACGACATCAGCAAAGGTTTGGGGACGCCACTTACGGGCAAGAACCTGATAGCTCATCAATACCGCAATAGTCGAGTTATTGAGGAGGCCATGCTAACACAGCCGCGCGGGTGTCCGCGAGACTGTTATGATTAATGACCGGGGAAGTCAACCAGACTATAGCAATTCACGCCGATGGCTTTCAGACGCTCGGCGCCGCCCAGATCGAACAGATTAATCACAAATGCGGCGTCGGTCGTCGTTCCGCCTAAACGACGAATCAGTTTTACCGTGGCTTCGACCGTTCCGCCGGTTGCCAGCAAGTCGTCAATCACCAGAACGTTATCATTCGGGCCGATCGCATCCGAGTGAATTTCCAGGCAATCAGTGCCATATTCCAGCTCATAGCTTTCGCTGATGGTCGGCGGCGGCAATTTGCCCGGTTTGCGTACCGGCACGAATCCAACGCCCAACGCCAGAGCGACCGGCGCGCCGAACAAAAAGCCGCGTGCTTCGGTACCCACCACTTTGTTAATGCCGCTATCGCGATAACGGTTTGCCAGCATCTCAATACTGGTCGCGTAGGCTGTCGGATCAACCAGCAGGCTTGTAACATCGCGGAACAGTATGCCCGGTTTCGGATAATCGGGAATGCTTTTGATACTGTTTTTAATCAATTCTGACTGCTGCGCAGTTGAGGTCATCATATCTGTGCCTGATAAAACGTTCTGATATAGTACAAATGCTGGCCGCGGCCAGCCTATTACGCCCGGCATTCCCCAGATGGAATGCCGGCTTCTGCAACAGGAAAGCGGCGGTCCGCGCACGAAAACGCTCAAATCTAGTCAAACTGGCTAATAATTGCAACCGCTCCCTATGATTCAGCGCGTGTTTATCGCTCCGGATCGACGACCGGCAAACGAAGCATAAAGGTCAGTAAAATCGCCATAATGACCAATAATAAAACCCTTACCCAGATCATCTTAATCAGCCAGAGCGAGATGGCAAACGTCAGTAAAATCACGACAACGGCTTTCCATTTCGCCCCGGGCGGCAAAGCCCGGTGTCGCTGCCAGTGGCGCAGGTATCCGCCGAACCAGGAGCGGTAGAGCAGCCAATGGTGGAAACGCGGCGATGAACGGGCAAAGCACCAGGCCGCCAACAACAAAAAAGGCGTGGTCGGCAATAAAGGCAATACAACGCCCAAGGTTGCCAGAACGACGGCCGTCCACCCCATGACAATCAGCAATGCCCGATACATATTCACCTTTAGTCAATCCACCCTTGATTGGGCAAATAAAGCGCACCCCGGCTCGAATACTCTATCATCAACACTGAGTGCTTGTTAATGGCGGACATCATTAGCCTATGGCAAGCTATTTTCCTCGTTGCATTCTCCGGCTGGTTTAAACATCGAGAGAGTCCGACAAGAAGCGTTATCAGCGTCCCCGCACCGACCTGTGCGCGCTGAAGCGAACGGCATCACGCGATAAAACGCGAATCATGTTTTAATATGCGCAACCTTGGCCCCGAAAGATAAATCGGCGCACTCATCGGTAATAAGGAACAGTGTGAATACTCACAAACTGCTGCTCGCGCTTGAACAACAAATCGATTCTCTGGCAAAAGAGATCGAACCGCTGGCGGATAAACCCGTTGCGCAGTCGCGCTTCGATCGGCAGCTATTCAGCAGCTACGGCACGCGGCTAAAAGACTATTTCAATGAAGTGACCCTGAATCTGCAATCCATCCGCCAGCTAGTCTCCGAGCAACGCACCGACCGGGTTGCGTTCATGGCGGAAAAACTGGTGCGGCAAATCACGGCGCTGCAACGTGAACTGGCGACCCAATCTTTACGACGCCAGGAACCGGCGTCGGCAAGCGCGCCGCAGGATCTTTATCACAAGCTGGCGGAACATCAGGATTATGAGAGACGTCTGCTATCCATGATCCATGACCGAGAAAGTCTGCTGAACGATCAGACAAAGTTCAGCGAACAACAACGGCTGCAAAAAGAGCTGGCGGCGCTTGAAGGACGGTTGGCGCGCTGTCGTCAGGCGCTGACGCGGCTGGAGCGCGCGATTGAGCGCAGAGAACAAGGCTTTTAAGTTGTGGCGACGTTCCCAGGTTCTCTGCTATACACTAAATAATTCGAGTTGCGGAAGGTGGAAAGCCATGTCACTAGAAAATGCCGCGCCAGAAATCAAACTGGCGGTCGACCTTATTATGCTACTGGAAGAGAACGACATCGAACCGCACGTGGTGCTGGCCGCGTTGGAAATCGTTCGTCAGGACTTCCTGAAAAAAGCGCAGAAAGAAAACGAGGCCGATGCGAGCGCCAACGCCAAATAGCGCCAACGTGCAGAATCAGCATGCTGTTAGTGACGTAACGATTCGCTATAGCGCAGCATATCGATAAAGCCGTCAACCAGTTCGGGCGCATCGCGATCAAGATCGAAGCTTTCCGGCATGAACAGCCAGTTCTCCATCAGACCGGAAAAATAAGCGCGCAGCGCGACGGCGGCTCGCCGAGGTTGAATATTCCCCGGCAGCAACCCCATGCGGATACAGCGCATTAAATGGCTTTCAATATCCGAGTAACAGCCGAGATAAAGCTCCCTGCGGGCGTTGAAAGAAGGTAACATCTCACCGACAAACTCGCACTTATGAAATATAATCTCCATCATCGATCGCCACTGATGGTCATTCACCGTTAAACGAAGCATATAAATCAACAGCTCACGCATCACATGCAGTGGATTATCAGGAAATTTTGTTTGATACTCTAATTCAAACTGATTGAGTTTTGATTCGGCCTGACCCCATATTTCATCAAACAGTTCGGCTTTATTTTTAAAATGCCAGTAAATAGCACCCCGGGTTACCCCAGAGGCGGCGGCGATGTCAGCCAGCGATGTTGCGGACACGCCATGCTCTGAGAACACTCTCAAGGCAGAGTCCAGTATCTGTTGTCGGGTTTCCTGAGCCTGCTGTTTGGTTTTTCGTGCCATATCGTTGTATTTGAAACAAAGGATGATTTACATACATTCGAGTATGTATGTAACATAGCATCAACATAAGATTATCGCAGCAATGGGTTTTAAAGCGCGTGATCCATTGGTCAATTTAAAATCGGACACTTGAGGTTTATCTATGAACAAAAACAGAGGGCTAACGCCTCTGGCGGCAGTTCTGATGCTTTCTGGCGGCTTAATTCTCGCGGGATGTGATAATAGTGATAAACAACAGGCTGGAGCGCAACAAGCAGCACCTGAAGTCGGTATTGTAACATTGAAAACTCAGCCATTTAATGTAACGACTGATTTGCCTGGCCGCACCAACGCCTATCGTATCGCGGAAGTCCGCCCTCAGGTCGGCGGTATTATTCTCAAACGTAATTTTATCGAGGGGAGCGATGTCCAGGCCGGCTCATCGCTGTATCAAATCGATCCCGCGCCTTATCAGGCCGATTACAATAGCGCCAAAGGTTCATTGGCCCAGGCTCAGGCAAGCGCTGAAATCGCCCGCCTGACGGTTAACCGCTATAAACCGCTGCTGGGAACCAATTACATCAGCAAGCAGGATTACGATCAGGCCGTCGCCACGTCGCGTCAGGCCAATGCCAGCGTACAGGCTGCCCAGGCCGCGGTGGATAATGCGCAAATCAATCTCGCCTATACTAAAGTCAACGCGCCGATATCCGGCCGGGTGGGGAAATCCACGGTGACGGAAGGCGCGCTGGTTTCCACAGGCCAGACCACCGCCTTAACCACCGTGCAACAACTTGATCCGATTTATGTCGATGTAACCCAATCAAGCAATGACTTCCTGCGTCTGAAAAAAGAATTGGAAGACGGTACGCTGAAACAAAGCGAAGGCAAAGCCAACGTGCGCCTGCTGCTGGAAAATGGTTCTGAATATGCGCATCCCGGCACGCTGGAGTTTTCCGACGTTACCGTTGACGAAACGACAGGCTCGATTACTTTGCGGGCAATTTTCCCTAACCCGCAGCACGATCTTTTACCCGGCATGTTTGTCCGCGCTCGCCTGGACTCCGGCGTGAAAGACGACGCATTGCTGGCTCCACAGATGGGCATTACCCGTAATGCGCGCGGCGAGGCAACCGCCATGATCATCGGTAAAGATGATAAGGTTGAGACTCGCAACGTGACCACCTCTAAAGCGGTGGGTAATAAATGGCTCGTCACCGACGGTTTAAAAGCGGGCGATCGTATCATTGTGACCGGATTGCAAAAGATCCAAGACGGCCTTCAGGTAACAGGAAAAGAAGTCGCTCAAGATAACGAACAGCCGCAGCCGTCCCAGGCTGAACCCGCGAAGTCTTAACAGGAGCCGGTAATTAATGGCTAATTTTTTTATAGATCGACCCATTTTTGCATGGGTAATCGCCATCGTGGTGATGTTGGCCGGTGCGCTGGCGATTGTGAATTTGCCCGTCGCCCAATACCCGACAATCGCGCCTCCGGCGATTGAAATTACAGCAAACTATCCAGGGGCGGACGCCTCAACGCTGCAAGACTCGGTAACCCAGGTTATCGAACAGAATATGAACGGCATCGATAACCTGATGTATATGGCTTCCAGCAGCGACTCATCAGGTACGGTTCAGATTACGCTGACCTTTGAAGCGGGAACCGACCCTGATATCGCACAGGTCCAGGTGCAGAACAAACTCCAGTTGGCAATGCCGTTGTTGCCGCAGGAAGTTCAGCAACAGGGCGTCAACGTTCAGAAGTCCAGCAGCAGCTTTCTGCTGATCGCCGCCTTCATCAACGAGGACGGCACAATGACCCAGCAGGATATTGCCGACTATGCGGCCGCCAACGTGCTGGATCCCATCAGTCGTACCAACGGCGTCGGCGACGCTCAACTGTTCGGCGCCCAGTACGCCATGCGTATCTGGCTGGATCCGAACAAACTGAACAACTATCAACTGACGACCGGCGATGTCACTTCAGCCATTACCGTGCAAAACAACCAGATTGCCGCCGGCCAGTTAGGCGGTTCGCCGCCGGTCGCCGGCCAGCAGTTGAATGCCTCGATCATCGCGCAAACGCGGCTGAAATCGCCGGAAGAGTTCTCCAATATCTTACTGAAGGTTAACGCCGACGGCTCGCAGGTACGCCTGAAAGACGTGGCGCGCGTTGAGCTTGGCGGTGAAAGCTACGACCTGATTGCGCGCTACAACGGCCAGCCTGCCGCCGGTATCGGGATTAAACTGGCGACCGGCGCCAACGCGCTGAATACCGCATCGGCGGTAAAGGAAGAGTTCTCTCGTTTGCAGGAGTTCTTCCCAAGCGGACTGAACGTGGTTTACCCCTATGACACTACGCCTTTCGTTAAAATCTCCATTAACGAAGTGGTGAAAACGCTGGTGGAAGCCATCGTGCTGGTGTTCCTGGTGATGTATCTGTTCCTGCAAAACTTCCGCGCCACCCTGATTCCAACCATCGCGGTGCCTGTCGTACTGTTGGGGACGTTCGCCATCCTGTCGGCATTCGGCTATTCCATCAACACGCTAACCATGTTTGCGATGGTCCTGGCGATCGGCCTGCTGGTGGATGACGCCATTGTGGTGGTGGAAAACGTCGAGCGTGTGATGGTGGAGGAAGGCCTGCCGCCCAAGGAGGCCACCAGAAAATCGATGGGGCAGATACAGGGCGCGCTGGTCGGTATCGCGCTGGTTCTGTCGGCGGTATTTGTGCCGATGGCGTTCACCGGCGGTTCAACCGGCGCCATCTACCGCCAGTTCTCCATTACCATTGTTTCCGCGATGGCGCTGTCGGTGCTGGTGGCGTTGATTCTAACGCCGGCGCTGTGCGCCACGCTGTTAAAACCGGTCGCCAAAGGCGATCACGGCGCCAAAACGGGCTTCTTCGGCTGGTTTAACAACCTGTTCGAGAAAAGTACTAATCACTATACCGACAGCATCGGCAATATTCTGCGCAGCACCGGCCGCTATCTGTTGCTCTATCTGCTGATTGTTATCGGTCTGGCCTTGCTGTTTATGCGCCTGCCCAGCTCCTTCCTGCCGGAAGAAGATCAGGGCGTGCTGCTTAACATCGTGCAATTGCCGGCCGGGGGAACGCAGGAAAACACCCAGAAAGTGCTGGATAAGGTAACTAAGCACTATCTGGAAAATGAGAAAGACACGGTCAAATCGGTGTTTTCCGTCAATGGCTTCGGTTTCGCCGGACGCGGTCAGAACGCCGGTCTGGCGTTTGTCAGTCTGAAAGACTGGGACGAGCGTAGCGGTTCGGAGAATAAGGTTGCCGCTATCGCAGCCCGGGCCAACGCCGCATTCAGCCAGATCAAGGAAAGTATCGTTATTGCCACCAACATCCCGGCGATTGTCGAACTGGGGACGGCGACAGGCTTTGACTTCCAGTTGATCGACCAGGCCAACCTGGGACATGAAAAGCTCACCGAGGCGCGTAACCAACTGTTGGGTATGGCCGCGCAGCGGTCGGATACGCTGGTGCAGGTACGTCCTAACGGCATGGAAGATACGCCACAGTTCCGGCTTAATATCGATCAGGAAAAAGCGCAGGCGCTGGGCGTTGCCCTGTCGGATATCAACGCCACGCTGGCAACGGCATTAGGCGGTACCTATGTGAATGACTTTACCGACCGCGGTCGCGTGAAGAAAGTTTACGTTCAGGGTGATGCGCCGTTCCGCATGCTGCCGGACGATATCAAAAACTGGTATGTGCGCGGCAGCAATGGGCAGATGGTGCCGTTCTCCTCGTTCTCGACAAGCCACTGGGAATTCGGCTCGCCGCGTCTGGAACGCTATAACGGCCAGCCATCCATGCAGATTCAGGGGGCGGCCGCGCCGGGTAAAAGTACCGGTGAAGCCATGGCGCTGATGGAAGAGTTCGTCACCAAGCTGCCGCAGGGCATTGGCTATGAATGGACCGGCATGTCCTATCAGGAACGGCTGTCCGGCAACCAGGCTCCGGCGCTGTACACCATTTCGCTGATTGTGGTGTTCCTGTGTCTGGCCGCCCTGTATGAAAGCTGGTCGATTCCCTTCTCGGTCATGCTGGTCGTGCCGCTGGGGATTCTGGGCGCGGTGGTTGCCGCCTCCATGCGCGGACTGGAAAACGACGTCTACTTCAAGGTGGGCATGCTGACAACCATTGGGCTATCGGCGAAGAACGCCATACTGATCGTCGAATTCGCCAAAGATCTGATGGAAAAAGAAGGGAAAGGCCTGATCGAGGCGACGCTGGATGCGGTGCGCATGCGTTTGCGCCCCATCCTGATGACTTCCCTGGCCTTTATCCTCGGGGTTGTGCCGCTGGTTATCAGTTCTGGCGCAGGTTCCGGCGCGCAGAACGCCGTTGGTACCGGCGTAATGGGCGGGATGATTACCGCAACCGTGCTGGCCATCTTCTTCGTTCCGGTATTCTTTGTGGTGGTCCGCCGCCGCTTTGGTAAGAAAAACGAAGAGGCGGAAAAGCCTAATCAGCATATAGAGCATCACTAATCCTCTATCTGATTTCAAAAGGCCGCGACTGCGGCCTTTTTTATAACGATTGTTATGACCGATACTCCCCTTCCCCTTTGCCCCTACCTCGCGTAATCCATGCCCTGAACCCGTCATATCCCTATAAATTACAGGGTTGATCTCGACAACAAAAAAGCGCAACATTAAGTTATGTTATAACATAACAAATTGAGGAAATATGAAAGCAGGCATTCACCCGGATTATCGGACGGTGGTGTTTCATGATACCAGCGCCGATACATACTATAGAATCGGTTCAACCATCAAAACTGAGCGCACCATTGAATTGGATGGCGTCAGTTACCCCTACGTCACCATTGATGTTTCTTCCGCTTCCCATCCTTACTATACCGGGAAACAAAAAGAGTACGCCAAAGAGGGCAGCACGGCGCGCTTCCAGCAGCGTTTTGGCAATTTTTTCAAATAAACGACGCCTGAATAGCTCAGAAACTGGCATGACGCCGGCACTTCAGGCAAATAACGTCGACCAGGAAACGAGTCAATGAAGAGAGTCATATCGCTGTAACCGGACAGATGATAGGTAAAGAGGAATATTCAAATGCAGGTACTTAGCTCCCTACGCTCAGCCAAAAACCGTCATAAAGACTGCATAGTGGTCCGCCGTCGCGGACGTATCTATGTGATATGCAAAACCAACCCCCGCTTTAAAGCCGTACAGGGCAGAAAAAAGAAAAAGGGTTAATTCTTTTCCGTAACAATTCCCTACAGCTCTGTGATATATGTAACAGAGCTTTTTTATTGTCCAAATAAAAACAGTAAAAACAATAGGATAAAAAACCCTTATTGATACACGTCTTTACACTACCCCGTAACGCTTGCTTTCTTAAGTTATGAAATCATAGCCGGTCCGCAAATTAATTTGATAGACTAATCTCATGGTTATTCCGAAACTATTCCGCTATCTGAAGTTTTGTGATTTAATCCTGATAAATAGCATTGAAAACCTCATCTAATGTCCGCGAATCTTACCGACTCTTTTGCTATAGTTATATACAGAACGACCGATACGTATCAAAATGGCATAATGTAGACGTCTCCTGTTTGCATTAAAATGAAAAGATACGCTGTCGCCATCGGGAGGTGTAAAACCATTGTGGGCTGATTGTGGTTGTCTAAATCCCAGACGTTGAACGCTTGCATGTAGGCATCATGATTGTAGAAGCATGGTTAAGGCTATTCTTTACGAGTTTGTCAGTCTGCCTGTTTACCCGGTGTTAACCTCGGTAACACTGAATAACGGCTTAACGGAGGGATTGATATGGATGAGTACACTCCTAAACATTATGATATTGCCCAACTCAGATTCTTATGTGAGAATCTATGCGACGAAAGCATAGCAACGTTAGGCGATAGCAGTCATGGCTGGGTCAATGACCCGACATCTGCGATCAATCTCCAGTTAAATGAACTTATTGAGCATATCGCTACATTTATTCTCACATTTAAAATAAAATATCCTGACGAAAGCGAACTTTCTCAGCGGGTTGAAAAGTATTTAGATGACACCTATGTCCTGTTTAGCAACTACGGCATCAATGATGCTGAATTGCGAGGATGGAAGAAATCTAAAGAAAGATTATTCGGAATGTTCTCAGAACCGGGTATCTGTACGCCTGCTAAAACTTAAGCAATAATTTATCTTATATTTATTAACCACCAGGTACTGTTAGCATAAAGGCCAACATGAAAAAAATCGATTATTTGATGCGTTTACGTAAATGCACAACCATAGACACGCTGGAACGCGTTATTGAGAAAAACAAGTATGAACTCTCCAACGATGAACTGGAGATGTTCTATTCCGCTGCGGATCATCGTCTGGCAGAACTGACGATGAACAAACTTTATGACAAAGTTCCCACTGCCGTATGGAAATACGTCCGTTAATTCCTCGACGCAACGTATACAAACACTGATATAAATTAATACACTGTGCCGATAGCATTATCGGCCTTTGTTTTTATTGTCTTTTTAACGCTTTAATAAAACCCTGATTGTAACAAATTGTATTTCATATAATGTAAATAATTAGAACACTGAGTTTTATAAAACCGCGATCTGTCGCCCCTCCACAATATCATTGCAAAACCTATTACAATAATTACGGTTATGCCGTATCGCGTTTCACAAACATATTGTACCCGGAAAATGGCTACGTCGCGTTCTCTTGCGGGCGTTACGCACGCAACTAACGCCAGTGGAATTTCAGGAAAATCAAACCATCGAAAGCCAACCGGGAAGCGCGACATTGCAGCATGGATAAAGGGAGCGACGGACGTAAGCCATCGGCGTCACGAAACTGTTTTGAGCGGTTTTCAAACGAGAGAAAGAATATCAATGGGGGAAATTGGTGGAGGCCCCGCCAGCTACATCCCGGCACACGCGTCTCCTGCTGCGGCTGCTTCCTTCCGGACCTGACCGAGTTCACAGGTTAGCATTGCGGGAGAACCGACAGGGCCCCCATTGACAGCTCTAACTAACTACTCATTAATATAGAGCGGTGGGCATTATGGGTGATGGGTAGATCAATTGCAAGCTAACATACGCCAACCGTTGTTTTCTTATCCAGCATGAGATACCACTATACTTCAACCGATTGACATACAAGGTTCCGTTGATGACAGGAGAAATAGACACGTTTCAACAACGTGTTTTTCAGATTGTGGCCGCAATCCCTTATGGAAAAATAGCGACCTATGGAGATGTAGCGCTGATGGCTGGATCCCCCCGGGCCTCTAGGCAAGTTGGCGGCGTACTGAGGCGTTTACCCAAAGGCAGTAAACTCCCCTGGCACCGGGTGATAAACCGAAAAGGTGAAATATCGCTTATCGGTGACGATCGCCAACGCCAGAAATCAGCATTACAGGCTGAGGGAGTCATCTTTAACAAACAGGGGAAAATCGATCTTGCCGTGTTCCGCTGGCAGCATGCGCCATGACACCATGACGCACGCGGCCTCAGGCTACGTTACCAAGCGGGCTGTGACGGTTGCGTGGTCAAGGGCGCGGAAATCGGCGCGCCGGTTGTTTGTCCTTGCGCGGGCAAGGGTACGGAGGTCACCGGCGTCAAAATAAGATCGGCGCTATTCACACCATTGGTGATAACCGGTAAGACATTTTCCGTCACCATCACCACCCTGTTATCTATCGCGATAGCCGCACTAAGCAGAATACGGGCGTGGGGTTGAATATCAGCCGGGTTATACGGCAACACGAATGTAAAAGGCGCCTGTTTTCCCCCGGTACGCGTGACGCGCTGAGTAATCACTTTTGACGGCGCATCGGCCAATGAGGCATCGGATACCGTAACCGTCAACGCCGCATTCGGTGGTAAAGCAATGCGCTGACGAATATTCACGGTCCCGGTGACGGCGGGCTGGGATATTGCAGACGCCTGAGCGGCATTGCCGCTGACCGGCGGCGCGCCGGCTTCTGGGGAAACACCCGGTCCACTCCGGTCCGCGCAGGCTGCCAGAACCATTGATAACGTGATACTGCCTAAGATATGCCATAATTTCATTCGGTCAGTCTCCTTTTATTATTGTCAGACTACCGGCATCAGAAAACCGGCATTCAGATACCCAACTCACTTCAAGGTCCAGTAGGTCATCCCCCCTGCGACTTAAAAACAAGGGGTATAAGTAGTATGAGTCACCCTATAGAATAATGATGGTACAAAATTCTGATATTTTCCTGTTCAATAATTTAAATTACTGAGTTCAACTCGTTAGCCCTTAATTTAAAGAGGCTCAACCAATGAGGCCGACACCATGAGCCAGGCGTTACAAAATCTTCTCGATCTGCTTAACCTGGAAAAAATCGAGGAAGGATTATTCCGAGGGCAAAGTGATGATTTAGGGCTACGTCAGGTATTTGGCGGGCAAGTGGTCGGCCAGGCGATGTCGGCGGCAAAACAAACCGTACCCGCAGATCGTCGTATCCACTCATTTCACAGCTACTTTCTCCTGCCCGGAGATAGCCGAAAACCGATTATTTACGATGTGGAAAACCTGCGCGATGGCAATAGCTTTAGCGCCCGTCGCGTCAACGCCATTCAGAATGGTAAACCGATATTTTATATGATGGCCTCGTTTCAAAGTCACGAAGCAGGGTTTGAACATCAAAATGTCATGCCCGTAGTGACGCCACCTGAAGCGCTTAAGTCCGAGATGGAGATCGCGCAAAGCATCGCGCATTCATTGCCGCCGCAACTCCGTGACAAATTCACTCGCCCCAGGCCCATTGAGTTTCGTCCGGTAAAGTTTCATAACCCGCTAAAAGGAAAAGTGGAAGAACCGGTACGGCATGTCTGGTGTCGCGCCGACGGGCCATTGCCGAATGATGAACGGCTCCATCAGTATCTGCTTGGCTATACCTCCGACTGCAATTTTCTGTTAACGGCATTACAACCGCACGGGGTTGGTTTTCTGGAACCCGGCATGCAAGTCGCTACCATCGATCACTCCATGTGGTTCCATCGGAATTTCCGTCTGGATGATTGGTTGCTGTATGTCGTAGAAAGCACCTCCGCTTCAGGCGCCAGAGGCTTCGTGCGCGGGCAATTTTATACCCGGGAAGGCGTGCTGGTTGCATCCAGCGTGCAGGAAGGGGTGATACGTCGCGCCCCCCATTAAAAACGCCGAGAGCGCGTTTAAGCGCCGTTTGCAATACTCCAAACCAGCGAGCGGACGAAACTCGTCTGGACGATTTTTAACATCGTTGCGACGTTCGGCGTAACAGCTATAAAAAACAGGGCGTGGAGTTATCCGACGCCCTGTTTATCAATTCAGGTTCACACACTTACTGGTTGTAAGCATTCTCGCCATGGCTGTTGACGTCCAGACCTTCGCGTTCCTGTTCTTCCGGTACACGCAGACCAACCACCATATCAGCAATTTTGAAAGCGATGAAAGACACAACGCCGGTCCACACGAAGCAGACAATCACGCTGAACAACTGCACCCAAACCTGGTGAGCCATAGTCACGCCTTCCGCATAACCCACGCCGCCGAGAGAGGCGGAGGTGAATACGCCGGTCAGGATACAACCTACGATACCACAGACGCCATGCACGCCGAACACGTCGCAAGGGTCATCAACACGCAGCCATCTTTTCAGAACGGTTACGCCCCACAGGCCAGCGATGCCGCCGGCGATACCGATGATCAGCGCGCCGCCGACGCCCACCAAACCCGCCGCCGGCGTAATGGCGACCAGACCGGCGATACAGCCCGAACAGGCGCCTAACAGCGAAGGTTTGCCACGCACCATCCACTCGCCGGCAACCCATGCCAGGATAGCGGCCGCAGTAGCGACAACCGTATTCAGGAAAGCCAGACCCGCGATTTCGTTTGCAGCACCGGCAGAGCCGGCGTTAAAGCCAAACCAGCCGATATACAGCACCGCCGTACCAATAAACACCATCGGCAGATTGTGTGGTTTAAGCGCTTCTTTACCGAAACCGGCGCGTTTGCCCAGCAGGTAAGCGCCGACCAGACCGGCAACAGCGGCGTTAATATGCACCACCGTACCACCGGCGAAGTCCAGAGCGCCGTCAGCAGCCAGATAACCGCCGCCCCATACCATGTGAGTCATCGGCAGGTAAGAGAAAGTCAGCCACAGCGCGACGAAAATCAGTACCGCGGAGAAGCGAACACGCTCGGCAATGGCGCCGACAATCAGCCCTACGGTGATACAGGCGAAAGAGGCCTGATAAGCAACGTGAACATACTGATAGAACGTACCGCTGATCGCATCAATGGCAATGCCCTTCAGCAGGAAGTTGGAAAAGCCGCCGAAAAAAGCGTTACCCTCGCTAAAGGCCAGGCTATAGCCATAAACAACCCATAAGATGCAAACCAGCGCGAAAGAAACAAACACCTGCGACAACATGGAAAGTACGTTCTTAGAACGAATCAAACCGCCATAAAACAACGCAATCCCAGGTATAGTCATAAAAAGTACCAAAGCGGTACAAATCATAATAAAAGCATTATCTGCTTTATCGATCGTTGGTGCGGCAGCCATAGCCCAGGACGGGAGCAAAGCAGCCACACCAAGACTCAATGAGGAGACAAGTTTTTTCATTTTCATCCATCCCTATTTACGCATCTAAGTCAGGTGTTAAAGTGCGGCTTCGTCGGTTTCGCCAGTACGAATGCGAATAACCCTTTGTAATTCAGCGACAAAAATCTTTCCGTCACCAATTTTTCCGGTATAGGCCGCTTTACTGATTACATCAATGACTTCATCCAGTTGATCATCAGCTATTGCGATGTCAATTTTTACTTTAGGTAAAAAGTTAACGCTGTACTCTGCGCCGCGATACAGTTCAGCATGCCCTTTCTGGCGTCCGAACCCTTTAACTTCAGTGACAGTTAGTCCCTGAATGCCAACGGAAGATAATGCTTCACGCACATCTTCCAGCTTGAATGGCTTTATAACCACAGTAACCAGTTTCATTCATCATCCCCCTAACCGTTAAGTTCAGACTTGCGCCCGCTGCTATCTCGGATTTCCATCATTTCGAATTATCTTCACGCAATGGATAAAGCAAAGGGTGTGCCATAAATGATTTATCTGAAAGATATCAGCCAGAAGAACGCGGTTAAGGTCTGTTAACGGTAGGGAACATGCTGTCAGGAAAAGAAAAACTTAAAAAAGCGGGCATCAGACGCACCACATTGGTGCGCATCGGGTAAATTTGGTGCATCGAGGCTAAAAACAGAATGAATATGCTTAGTGATGGTGCGTAGCAAACAACCGCCGTCCGCCGGCGATTGTATTTGAGAGTGCAAACCGCTTACGATGCGGAAACAGATTCAGGCGTCCCCGCCGCCGCCAGCTCTTCTCCCGCCAACTGCAATTGATACATCTGATAATAACGTCCCTGCCGGCGCAATAGTTGCCCGTGAGTCCCCTGCTCAACGGCTTGTCCATGATGGAGCACCATAATCGTATCGGCATCAACAATCGTCGACAATCGATGAGCAATAACGATTAACGTCGTCTCAGCCCGAACAATATTCAGCGCCTTTTGCACCGCCTGCTCCGTACCGGAGTCAATGTTCGCCGTCGCTTCATCCAATATCAGAATTTTAGGGGTTTGCACCAATACCCGGGCAATCGCCAACAGCTGTTTCTGCCCGGTTGATAGATTATTCCCCTGCTCGCCAATCGGGGTATGTAAACCATCAGGAAACCCATGCACCAACTCAGATAGCTGAACAATGTCAAGCACGCGCCATACTTCCTCTTCACTGATGTCGCGCCCCAAGGTGACGTTGGTATACATTGATTCGGCCAGCACCACCGGATCCTGCTGCACCATGGCGACATTATGGCGTAATGCCTGATGCGATAACGTAGGCAGCGGACGGCCATCCAACCGGATCTCGCCTTCATCGGGCGCGTAATACCCCATCAGCAAGTTAGCCAACGTACTCTTGCCGCTGCCGGTATGACCGACCAGCGCGACAAATCCCCGCGCCGGAATCGTCAGTGAAATATGTTGCAGAACCCTTTTTCCCGAACCATAAGAGAAGGACACATCATCAATCTCGACGCGTCCGTGGGGAAGCGTTCGCTCGTCGGCGCCATAATCCTGCTTCGCGCCATCCATCAGTTCAAAAATGCGCTCACCGGCGACGACGGCTTGCTGCAACATGGATTGCTGAGTCGTCATCTCAATCAGCGGCTCATTCAAACGCCCAAGATAATTAATAAACGCATACAGCACCCCGACGCCGACCGAACCGACGGAGCCGAAACCAAATTGCATCAGCAACCCGCACAGCACCATGGTCGAAAACAGACTGAGCAATGGACGTAAGAGAAAACCATCAAGACGCAGCGTTTCCATCCGCGCCCGATAATGCGCCCAACTCGCGGCGCTCAATCGCTCACCGAATCGGGCCTGCTGACGGAATTGCTGAATGACCCCCATCCCGTTGATGACTTCATTAAAGCCATCGTTGATGTCGGCCAGATAACCGCGCACCCGACGAACAATCGGCGTGCTGTAGCGCTGATAAATCAACATGACGATCAATACCGCCGGGAAAATCGTCAGCGCGACCAGCGCCATCCGCCAGTCCAGGCTGAACATCGCCACCAGCATGGCGCCGATCAACGCCGCACTGCGTAGTGCGGTCGATACCACCATGACATACAGATCCTTCACCACCTCCGTGTCGTTGGTGACGCGCGAGATCAGTTGCCCTACCGGCTGAGTGTCAAAGGTGCTGAGCGGTTGCCGCAGCGCGGCGTCCATCACATCGATACGTAATTGCTGCACCACGCCGACCGCCACTCGATTAAATAACAACGCCTGAAAATAGTGCAGCGTCGCCGCCAAAATCTGTAACAGAAGATAGGCGCTGGCCAATCCTGCCGCCAATGCCAAAGGAAACTCGCCTTTCGCAACCAGGTTATCAAGAAAGTAACTCACCAGTACGGGCCCGGAAACCTCGGCCGCCGCGGCTATCCATAGCATCAGCATTCCCAGCGTCAGCGGCTTTCTCCACGGTGAGGCGTAGGACAATAACCGTTTTAATGTGGGCCAAAGCTGTTTAGGGTTATTCATTAACGCTCTTCCCCCTCCGCCAACGGCACATCATCCAGCGCGGCTTCTAATTGTTGATAACGATACATATCCCGATACCAGCCGGCTTCAGCGACCAGATCCCGATGGTTGCCTCGTTGAACGGTGCGCCCATGCTGTAGTACCAGAATCTCGTTGGCTTCGGTCAGGGCTGAAAGACGATGAGCGCTGATAATCAGCGTCCGTTGCTCTCCCCACTGTTGAAGATTCTGTAGGATCCGGTGTTCCGTTCGACCGTCAACGGCGGATAATGCGTCATCCAGAATCAAAATTTCCGCATCCAGCAATAGCGCGCGCGCGATGGCGATGCGCTGCTTCTGGCCGCCGGACAACATAACGCCGCGCTCGCCGACTTCGGTATCATAGCCTTGCGGCAGCCGCAAAATGTCATCATGCACGCTGGCAAGGCGAGCCGCTTGTTCAATCTGCCGTTGGGTCGCATCCGGTCGTCCCAGAGAAATGTTGTTCGCGACCGTATCGGAAAAAAGAAAAGGCGTTTGGCCCACGACGGCAAAGCGATGGCGCAACTCATTGAGGCGGATGTCAGACAAAGAAAGATTGTGGTAGCGAATATCCCCCGACTGAATGTCAAAATGGCGCAGGATCAGCGCCAGTAAGGTGCTTTTACCCGATCCCGTGGGACCACATAGTCCCAGCATTTGCCCCGGTTTTAGCGTAAAACCGACCTCTTTTAACGCGCTGCCGGAACTTTCGGGATAATGGAAATCATGAATATTCACGACCAGAGCGCCACGTTCGTCAGGCAGGGATTGCGTACCGTCCATAACGACCGCCTCCTCCGACAACAGCTTGCGAATTCGCCCATATGCCGCGCTTCCGCGCTCAACGATATTGAACATCCATGCCAATGCCAGCATCGGCCATATCATCAGGCCAAGGTACATAACAAAGCTGGTTAACATGCCCAGCGTCAGCGAGCCATGGACCACCATCCAACTGCCCCAGCCGATAGCCAGGAGGTGCGACAATCCGATAGCGATATAAATGGTGGGATTAAAACGCGCATCAACCCGTGCGACATACATGTTTTTGGCGCCGGCGTCTTCTGCAACCTGAGCAAAGCGCTCTGATTGATAGTCTTCCAGACCAAATGATTTAATCATTCGAATGCTGGTCAAACTCTCCTGAGCCTGATCGTTAAGCGAGGAAAACGCCGCCTGAGCCGATTTAAAGCGATGATGCAACTGCGTGCCGTAATGTTTGATGATCAGCGCCATGATGGGCATCGGCAACAATGCCAGCAACGTCAGCTGCCAGCTAATCTGGGTACACATAATAACCAGAACGGCGCAGCCCATGACCATGGAATCCACCAGCGTCAGCACCCCTTCGCCAGCGGCGAAGACCACCCGGTCAACGTCGTTGGTGGCAAGCGCCATCAAATCGCCGGTACGATGACGTAAATAAAAGGCGGGATGCTGGCGGCTGAGTTGACGATAAAAATCCTCACGCAGTTCAACAGCCAGTTGGTAAGACGCCCCAAACAGCAAGACGCGCCATACGCACCTCAGTAGATACACCATCACGGCGGTAAGCAACATCAGGCCGATCCACTGCATCACCCCGGCTGTTGTCATAGTGTGTTGCGTCACGCCGTCCACCACCACCCCGACCAGTTTCGGCGGTAATAATTGCAGGATGGCGATCACCATTAACAACAGCACCGCGCCTACATAGCGTCGCCATTCCCGGCGAAAATACCAGCTTAGTTGAGCAAACAGTCTCACGCAGTTTTGATTCCAATATTCAGAAGTGCGGGTATCAACCCGGGAAAATGATTATACAGAAAGCTTATGACCGATGAATTAGAGAGATAACGGCAGCGCCGTCGTGTACTTGATGCGCTCCATCGCGAAACTGGACGTCACATCCACCAGTCCCGGAATACCATTCACCAACCGCTTATAAAAATCATCATAGCTTTTCATATCAGCAACCTGTACTTGCATCAGATAATCATACTCTCCGGCCATCCGATAGAAAGACAATACTTCAGGCATTTCCGACACGACGCGGGTGAACGTTTGATACCAGACGCTGTTATGTTGCTGGGTTTTCAATAATACAAACGCCGTTAATCCCAGACCCAGCCGCTCATTATCCAGCAACGCGACGCGCCCGCGGATATAGCCTTCCTCTTCCAGCCGCTTCAATCTTTTCCAGCAAGGGGTGGACGTGAGATTGACCGACTCAGCCAGCGTTTGCAGTGAAAGCGTGCAGTCCTGTTGCAGTAAACTCAACAAGGTACGATCTATTTTATCTAACATGGCGCCATTCCGTAGGAAAGTTTTCTCCAATTTCCCCGCATTAAAGATAAAAAGGCAACTTTTTTCGGCAAAAATCAATCCAACGCCGGTAGAAAGCGGGTAATCAAAGCTCGTCACGATGCCCGTCGCTTGCCGCGATGCCAGCGATCGCTGAATGACGACAAATTTTCAGGTAACATACCGACTTTATGCCCAACGCATGCTACCCACGTTGCGGCCCCAATTGCATCAAGGTAAATGAAAAATGAAGCGCGCGGTTGTCGTTTTCAGCGGTGGACAAGATTCCACAACCTGCCTGATTCAGGCTCTGAAGCACTATGATGAAGTTCACTGTATTACCTTCGATTACGGACAACGTCACCGTGCGGAAATCGAGATAGCCAGTGAGCTCTCACGGAAACTTGGCGCAACCGCGCATAAAGTTTTGGATGTCGGTTTACTGAATGAACTGGCCGCCAGCAGTCTGACGCGCGACAACATTCCCGTACCCGACTATGACAGCGATGCGCAAGGACTTCCCAGTACATTTGTCCCAGGGCGGAATATCCTTTTCCTGACGCTGGCGTCTATCTATGCCTATCAGGTTGGCGCCGAAGCCGTTATTACCGGCGTGTGCGAAACGGACTTCTCCGGTTATCCGGACTGCCGGGACGAATTCGTCAAGGCATTGAATCAGGCTGTCGTATTGGGTATTGCGCGCGACATTCGCTTCGTCACGCCCTTGATGTGGCTCAATAAGGCGGAAACCTGGGCGCTGGCGGACTATTATCAGCAGTTGGATACCATCCGTCATCACACCCTGACCTGCTATAACGGTATTAAAGGCGATGGCTGCGGTCATTGCGCCGCCTGTCATCTACGGGCCAACGGCTTGCAGGCGTATCAGCGCGATCCGGCCGCAATAATGGCGGCGCTGAAGCAGAAAACCGGGTTACGATAACCATCGTCAATAAAAATCAGGCAAGGTCGACGGCCCCTATCACACGCTTGCCCGCCATCACGTTGGAACGACGTGTCCATCTCGGTGACCTGTCCTGGCTATGCGCCGCAGAGCAGTTCGCAACCGGTAGAACTTCCACCGGTTGCGAAAAGCATCACAGTTTTAAACGCGACAAATTACGCTTAACCAACGCGGCGCCGATCCCCGGAACTTCCTGCAACTGCTCTATCTGCGTGAAAGGGCCGTTTTGTTCACGGTAACTCACGATTGCTTCCGCTTTTTTAAGACCGACGCCGTTCATCACGCCCGCCAGATCTTCCGCCGTCCCCGTGTTAATGCTTACTTCATCCTCTTCAGCGGCGGGAAGCAATGCCTTTTCCGTCTTTTGAGAGGCCGGGGCTGACTTCGCTTCAATACCGGCATTTTCGTTTTTTGGCGCCGCCTGCGCCAATAGCGGCAACCCCGACAAACTCATGCCGACGATCAGACAAAGCGCTCTTACTCCAGACTTTTTCATGCTGTTTCCTCCATGTGTTTGACAGCCCGGCTACCTTGCCGCAAGCCTTGTCGCACCGCAAATGGCCTTGTCTCAATGTGGAAAAGGCCGCGAAAGCGGCCTTTTGGCGTTGCAACGGTTTGCAAATTTATGCGGAGCTTATTGCTGTTCCTGAGCGGCGGAACCCTGCTTAATTTTCGCTTCGCTGCGCAAGCTAATCAGTAAGGCATCAAATAGCGATCCTACCGTACTTTGCTGTATCTGACCGGCGAACTGCTCTTTCTGCTGATCGGTCAATGGGTGCGGATTCACGCTGTCGAGCGCCACCAACACCACATTACCCGCCTGATCCTGGGTAATGCCGTAAGATGATTGATCTTTGGCAGGATGAGGCAGAGCAAAAACAGACTCGGCCATCACGTCCCCCTGAGAAAGCGAAGACAGGGTTTTCGGCTCGCCGAAACTCAGTTTCGCCGCTTTTAGCGCATCATCCTTGCCCTGTTTCAGGTCGGCCAGAATTTTTTCAGCGTCCACGCGGGCTTGCTGTTCCGCCTTCTGACGTTTAACCGTCTGAATGACCTGATCGCGCACCTGATCCAGCGGACGCGTGCTTTCCGCTTTATGATCGGTAACCCGGATGACAAAGGCACGATCGCCGTCAACGCTGATCACGTCGGAATTGCTTCCGGGGCTGCCGCTTTCGCCAATCAGTCCGCCATCAAAAATGGCCTGAGTCACAGGCTGGAAATTCAAGGCGGCAGGTACCTGCTCGCGAGTAAACCAGTCAGTCTGCGTCGCCTTCACGCCGGCGGCTTCTTCGGCGGAAGCCAAAGACTCATTGTCGTTGCTGGCGGCCTCGCTGACTTTTTGCTGTAAGGCAAAATATTCATCGAGCGCTTTTTCATGCTTAACCTTGGCGGCAATCTCGTCACGCACTTCGCCAAGCGGTTTAACCTGAGACGGCTGGATATCATCCAGACGCACGACCAAATATCCCACCGAGGATTTGATTGCCGCAGAGAGCTGCCCTTTCTCCGTCAGATTCGCTTGCTTAAGATCGTCAACGATGGCGTTTTCATCCATCCATCCCAAATCCCCGCCGTTGCGACGAGAAATCGGGTCCGTCGACTTTTCTTTCGCCAGGGTCGCAAAGTCTGCGCCTTGTTTAAGCGCATCCAGCGCAGACTGCGCCTCCGCATCGGTTTTTACCTGAATGATGCTGAATTTCTTGCGTTCGGGCTGGGTATAGTCGTTTTTATTTTTTTCATAAAAATCAGCGATAGCCGCATCATCGACCACGGTTTTATCCATCAGGCTCGCGGCGTCCAGCGTGATATAGCTGACCTTGAACGCTTCCGGCGCAATGAAACGGATCTTATTCTGGTCGTAATAGCTTTGAATTTCCTCATCAGAAGCGGTTTGAGCTTTAGCGCCGGCGTCAATATCGATGGTCGCCAGACGAACTACCCTATCCTGGGCGGCAAGCTTGACCAGATTGTCGATTTCCTGCGGCAGGATGAACGCCGTATCGCCAAACCCGCGAATCAGCTGCTGGGAAGTCAATTGCTTGCGCAGCAGTTCGGCATAGCCATCGGGCGTCAAACCCAGACGACGAACCTGAGCCAGATATTTTTCATTATCAAAACGGTTATTCGTCTGGAATGCCGGAACAGCGAAAATCGCCTGCTTGATCTGTTCATCGCTGATGTTCAGCCCTAAGGTGTCGGCATATTGATCCAACAGGACTTCATCAATCAGCTGAGAGAGCGCCTGCTGGCGCAGTTGCTGCATATAGCCCTCGTTGCCCGCCAGAATGGAAAAGTTTTCACCTAACGCGTTTTGCTGGCGGTTACGCTCGTTCTGTACGGCTTGCTCAAGCTGAGCACTGGAAATTTCCTGCCCATTAACCTTCGCGGCATAGTTTCCGGAGCCGCCGATAAGATAATCGCCGACGCCGGTTAAAACGAACGATGCAATGATTAAGGCAAGAATAATTTTGAGCACGACGTTATTAGCGGCCGCGCGTAAATTGTCCATCATAATGTGACAACACTCCGCTGTAGAATGAATAACACTCCCTGCGCTGGTAAAACCATGCATCCTCCACAAACAAGGCTAGGGCGAGTTTAATCTTTATCTGACAATAGTAACCTGAATTACCCGCTAAAAAACATCAGGAATGTTCTTTAACATTGCACCACAATGACCACTAAAGCACGCCGCCGCGAATAACCGGCATAAAAGATCGCCGGGAGCAATGTTGAACATCGCGTGCGGCAGCCCCAGAGGCGGTGGGCAAAACGGCCCGTCATAATAAAAGGCACATCATAAAATGATGCGCCTCGTATCTTACCCTACCATTATCTTTGCGTCAGGTAATGTTTGGCTACCCGCCAAACCTGTGACGTAATAATCAGTTAACGGCGTCTTTCAGCGTCTTACCGGCACGGAAGCCTGGTACTTTTGCTGCCGGGATACTGATTTCTTTACCCGTCTGCGGGTTACGACCGGTACGAGCAGCGCGTTCACGTACGGAGAAAGTACCGAAACCAACCAGAGCAACATCATCTCCTTCTTTCAGAGATTCAGTTACGGAACCAATAATTGCATCCAACACACGCCCTGCCGCTGCCTTGGAAATGTCAGCATCTGCGGCAATTTTGTCGATCAATTGTGACTTGTTCACTCTTTCATCCCCTTTGGAATTCTATGGTCGCGCTGAAATTCCCAAAACACGACACCAAATTTATAACAATCCTGTCAGACCTTAGCAAGTTACCGCTAAAACCAACAGTGCTCTAACTTAGCGGTACAAAAAAAAGCTGGCAAGCACGATTTCACTTACCAGCTCTGATTTTCTCAAGGGTTTTTGCGATATATCACTATTTCGCCTTGGCCGTAGAGGTAACAACCTGCATACCATACGGCGCATTCTGCAATGCCAGCGACAGAACTTCCTCGATCCGTTTCACCGGATGGATGTCCAGATCGGCGATGACGTTTTGCGGAATCTCTTCAAGATCGCGCTTGTTATCATCCGGGATCAATACCGTTTTGATACCGCCGCGATGGGCTGCCAGCAGTTTCTCTTTCAAACCGCCGATGGGCAGCACCAGACCACGCAAGGTAATCTCCCCCGTCATGGCGACATCAGCCCGCACCGGATTCCCGGTCAGACAGGAGACCAGCGCGGTACACATCGCAATCCCGGCGCTCGGGCCGTCTTTCGGCGTCGCGCCTTCGGGAACATGCACGTGGATATCGCGTTTTTCATAGAAATCCGCATTGATGCCCAGCTTATCGGCTCTGGCGCGCACCACGGTGAGCGCGGCCTGAATCGACTCCTGCATGACCTCGCCCAATGACCCGGTATACGTCAGCTTGCCTTTACCAGGAACACAGGCGGTTTCAATGGTCAACAGGTCGCCGCCCACCTCCGTCCACGCCAATCCGGTAACCTGACCGACACGGTTTTCATCATCCGCCCGACCATAATCGAAGCGCTGTACGCCAAGGAAATCCTTGAGGTTGTCGCCGGTGATCTCGATATGCTTAACCGATTTATCCATCAACAGCGTTTTCACCGCTTTGCGGCATAGTTTGGAAATTTCCCGTTCCAGACTACGCACGCCTGCTTCACGCGTGTAGTAACGGATAATGCCGACAATCGCACTATCATCAACCACCAGCTCGTTTTTCTTCAGCGCATTGCGTTCAATCTGTTTCGGCAGCAGATGCTGTTTGGCAATGTTCAGCTTTTCGTCTTCGGTATAGCCGGAAAGGCGGATCACTTCCATACGATCAAGCAGCGGCGCAGGAATGTTCATCGAGTTGGATGTTGCGACAAACATCACATCCGACAGATCGTAATCCACTTCCAGATAGTGGTCGTTAAACGCCACGTTCTGTTCCGGGTCCAGCACTTCCAGCAATGCCGAAGCGGGATCGCCGCGCATGTCGGAAGACATTTTGTCGATCTCATCCAACAGGAACAGCGGGTTTTTCACCCCGACTTTCGCCATCTTCTGGATCAATTTACCCGGCATGGAACCGATATAGGTACGACGGTGACCACGGATTTCCGCTTCATCACGCACCCCGCCCAGCGCCATCCGCACGTACTGACGACCGGTCGCTTTGGCGATAGACTGCCCCAACGAGGTTTTACCCACCCCCGGCGGCCCGACCAGACACAGGATCGGCCCTTTGATCTTGCTGACGCGACTCTGCACCGCAAGGTATTCCAGAATGCGTTCTTTGACGCGCTCAAGGCCATAATGGTCGGTATCCAGCATCTCCTGCGCCTTGCGCAAATCTTTCTTCACTTTGCTGCGGGCATTCCAGGGAACCTGCACCATCCAGTCGATATAACCGCGTACCACCGTCGCCTCAGCAGACATCGGCGACATCATCTTCAGCTTTTGCAGTTCCGCTTCGGTTTTTTCGCGCGCTTCCTTCGGCATTTTCGCCGCTTCAATCTTGCGCTTCAGCGCTTCATGTTCGTCCGGCGCATCATCCATTTCGCCGAGTTCTTTCTGAATCGCTTTCATTTGCTCATTCAGATAATACTCGCGCTGGCTCTTCTCCATCTGCTTCTTGACGCGGCTGCGGATCCGCTTTTCAACCTGCAACAGGTCGATTTCGGATTCCATCATCGCCATCAGATACTCTAAACGTTCCGTTATATCGGACATTTCAAGCACCGACTGCTTATCCGTCAGCTTCAGCGGCATATGGGCGGCGATGGTATCGGCCAGACGCGCGGCATCGTCAATGCTGTTCAACGATGTCAGCACTTCCGGCGGGATCTTTTTATTCAGCTTGATATAACCTTCGAACTGATTGATTGCCGTGCGCATCAGAACTTCCTGCTCACGCTCGTCAATCGCCGGGGAATCAAGATATTCCGCCTGCGCGGTGAAATGTTCGCCGCTGTCAGACAGTGTCGTAATACGCGCACGCTGCAACCCTTCAACCAGCACTTTCACCGTGCCGTCCGGCAGTTTCAGCATTTGAAGAATCGAGGCTACCGTCCCTACCGAGAAAAGATCGTTAATACTTGGCTCATCCGTTGAAGCTTCTTTCTGCGCCACCAGCATGATCTTTTTATCATGATCCATCGCGGCTTCAAGGCACCGAATTGACTTTTCCCGACCAACAAACAACGGAATCACCATGTGCGGATAAACCACCACATCGCGCAGCGGCAATACGGGGATTTCTATGCGTTCGGAACGCTCAGGGTTCATAGAGCTCTCTCTTAGTTTCGTTTCCGCCAGGTTAAGGGAATCTCGTGAAACACGATCTTCACGGGTTTCACCAAATAGGTAATTGAGTATATGGGGATAAATATCTTACATTCAACGATCAGAATCCGTGTAAAAGCGAATGGGGGATAAAATCCCCCATTTTTGCCTTGCAAGACGTTTTTTTGGTTAACTATTCGCCGGATGCCTGCTGAGCTTCGGGCTTACCGTAGATCAACAAAGGCTCGGACTGACCAGCGATGACTGACTCATCAATCACCACTTTATCAACGCTTTCCAGTGACGGCAGGTCGTACATGGTATCCAGCAATGCGGCTTCCACGATTGAGCGCAAACCACGCGCGCCGGTTTTACGCGCCATCGCTTTCTTGGCGATCGCCGTCAGCGCTTCATCACGAAACTCCAGCTCAACGCCTTCCAGGTTGAACAACGCCTGATACTGCTTGGTCAGCGCATTTTTCGGTTCACGCAGAATCTGGATCAGCGCATCTTCGCTCAGTTCTTTCAGCGTGGCGACCACCGGCAAACGACCGATAAATTCAGGGATCAATCCAAACTTGATCAAATCGCCGGGTTCGACCTGGCCTAACAGCTCGCCTTCCGTCGCCTTTTCCGACGTCCCTTTTACCGTCGCGCCAAAACCGATGCCGCGTCCGGTGTCGGTACGCTGCTCGATAACCTTGTCCAGACCGGCAAACGCGCCGCCGCAAATAAAGAGGATCTTGGAGGTATCAACCTGCAAAAACTCCTGCTGCGGATGCTTGCGCCCGCCCTGCGGCGGCACCGCGGCGATGGTCCCTTCGATCAGTTTCAGCAGCGCTTGCTGAACCCCTTCGCCGGACACGTCGCGCGTAATCGACGGGTTGTCGGATTTACGTGAAATCTTGTCGATTTCATCAATATAGACAATCCCGCGCTGCGCTTTCTGCACATCATAGTCACATTTTTGCAGCAGCTTCTGAATGATGTTCTCCACGTCCTCGCCCACATAACCGGCTTCGGTCAGCGTAGTGGCGTCGGCCATGGTGAACGGTACGTCCAGAAAACGCGCCAGCGTTTCCGCCAGCAATGTTTTACCGCTACCGGTCGGGCCGATCAGCAAAATGTTACTTTTGCCCAATTCGATGCCGTTACTGCTGTCGCCGTTGCGTAACCGTTTATAGTGGTTATATACCGCGACCGACAGCACCTTCTTGGCCTGTTCCTGACCGATGACGTAATCGTCAAGATGGTGACGGATTTCATGCGGCGTCGGTAGCGCACTGCGCTCACGATGCGGAGACACTTCTTTAATTTCTTCGCGAATAATGTCGTTACACAAGTCAACACATTCATCGCAGATATACACTGACGGCCCGGCAATCAGCTTGCGTACTTCATGCTGGCTTTTGCCGCAGAAAGAGCAGTACAGCAACTTTCCTGAACCGTCTTTGCGCTTATCTGTCATCAGTAAACCTCTTCTTAGTCTTTTGCCCGCAGGCCAACCACAGCGATATCGCTACAGCGAACGCCGACATTTATAGCCAATACGCGCAAGCATACACTGCACAACAGACTATCGGTCGAACACTGATTTTTCAGCCACTATAAACTGCTCACATCGCAAAACATCAATGACGATTAGTGAATACAGAATCTACCAGACCGTAGTCTACCGCCTCATTGGCGGAGAGGAAACGGTCGCGCTCAGTGTCTCTTTCTATCACTTCAAGAGGCTGACCCGTATGTTTGGCCATCAATTCATTCATTCTGGCCTTCACTTTCAATATTTCTTTGGCATGGATTTCAATATCCGTTGCCTGCCCCTGGAATCCGCCCAGCGGCTGGTGAATCATTACCCGGGAATTGGGCAGGCAGATACGTTTGCCCTTCGCGCCCGCGGCCAGCAGGAACGACCCCATGGAACAAGCCTGTCCCATACAGATGGTGCTGACGTCCGGCTTGATAAACTGCATGGTATCGTAGATGGACATGCCGGCGGTAATGACGCCCCCAGGGGAGTTGATGTACAGGAAAATGTCTTTTTCCGGATTTTCAGCTTCCAGAAACAGCATCTGGGCGACGATCAGGTTCGCCATATGATCTTCGACCTGACCGGTCAGGAAGATGATCCGTTCTTTAAGCAGACGGGAATAAATATCGTAAGAACGTTCCCCACGAGAGGTTTGCTCAACCACCATCGGCACCAGGGCCATGTGCGGTGCTTGTCTTTCTTGTTCGCCACTGTATGACATTCACGTCTCCTAAATAAAATACGTCCGGCATCATTCTTGTCCGATTCTACTTTAGATAAATGATGATGACCATGCCGATGCATGCGCTTCATTCATCCAAGGGACAAACACGATTGGCCGGAGATCCCTAATGATGCCTCTTTTTCTCTTCAGTTATTTGGGGTATCCGCACCGTTTTTTCAAGCTTACACTATCCCTTGTTTTACATTAAAGTGTTATCGGCGATAACGTCAACGTCCAACCAGCCGGCGCGACATACTCTTTTTATAGTAGTGTACTTTAAGGCATTCCGTTGAAAAACCAACCGATGATCAGGCTATCATTTAAATAGAAAAAACCCGCGCCATAGGGCTACGGGCTTTTTTGACAGGGGAAAAAATCCCCTGAAAAACAAAGATAATGATGCTTATGCTGTCGTAGTCTGATTCATCAGCTCGTTAAAGCCGACGGATTTTTCAACCACTTTTGCCTTGGCAAGCAGCGTTTCAACCGCTTGTTCTTCCAGGGCAACGTTGCGCATGTTGTTCATCAGTTCTTTGTTTTTGCTGTAGAACTCGACAACTTCCTGCGGATCTTCATACGCGGAAGCCATTTCGTCGATCAACACTTTAACGCGCTCTTCGTCAGCTTTCAGCTCATTGGCGCTGATGACTTCACCCAGCAGCAGACCAATAACAACGCGGCGTTTGGCTTGCTCTTCAAACAGTTCGCGCGGCAGTTCCAGCGCCTGTTTTTCGTTGCCGCCGAAACGCTGCGCAGCCTGACGACGCAGAACGTCGATTTCGCCGTCGATCAGCGCAGCCGGAACGTCGATGTCGTTCGCTTTGATCAGACCATCCAGAACCTGGGTTTTCACACGGTTACGTACCGCGCCTTTCAGCTCACGTTCCATATTTTTGCGAACTTCGGCACGCAGACCTTCCTGAGAACCATCTTCCACGCCGAAACGTTTGATGAATTCTTCAGTCAGTTCAGGCAATTCACGCTCTTCGACCTTTTTCAGCACGATGGCGAATTTAGCCGCCTTACCTTTCAGGTTTTCCGCGTGGTAGTCTTCAGGGAAGTTCACATCAATCGTGAATTCTTCGCCGGCTTTGTGACCGACAACGCCATCTTCAAAACCAGGGATCATACGACCCTGGCCCATCGCCAGTACGAAGTCGGAAGCTTTACCGCCTTCAAACTCTTCGCCATCGATAGAACCGGTGAAATCGAGGGTCACGCGATCTTCAGCAGTCGCCGCACCGTCGCTTTCCTTCCAGGTCGCCTGCTGTTTACGCAGCGTTTCCAGCATGGTATCGACATCGGCTTCCGTCACTTCAACAACCGGTTTTTCGACTTCGATTGATTCCAGATCTTTCAGTTCAACTTCTGGATACACTTCGAATTCAACGGAGTAAGTGAAGTCGCCGCCCACTTGATATTCACCCGGAACATAGTTCGGCGCACCAACTGGGTTAATCTTTTCCTTGATGATGGCATCAACGAAATTACGCTGCATCAAATCGCTCAGCACGTCCTGACGCACGGATGCACCATAACGCTGAGCAACAATATTCATCGGCACTTTGCCTTTGCGAAAGCCGTCAATACGTACTTTTTTGGCCGCGTTGACCAGCTCGCTCTTAACTGCACTCTCAATGCTGTCAGCAGCAACGGTAATCGTTACACGGCGCCCAAGGCCTTGAGTGGTTTCAACAGAAACTTGCATCTTGTTACCTCAAAAAATCACAGTGCTCGGTCAACCCCAAAACTATTCTCACAACAGCAAAGCTCAATTCCAAACGAGGCGCCAGCAGCGCTCGACGGAAAAAAACCTTACAGAACCGGGACGGCTACCATGTTGTTACCAGACCCTTGTTCCCTGTAGTCAGAAGCGTCCCGAATACATTCCGGAAAAATAGACGCCGCATTATAGCGGTATAGATAGGATGAGTCGAGGACGGCGGATAGACTATTCAAAGGGACTAGCGCTCTTTTTCATCCAACCCGTCCGGAAACGGGTTGGATCCGAAATCTAGGACATGATGCCCGCGCCGCCGCAGGGCGGTGACGAAGGGACGGCATTTTGCAGGCTATCCCACTCTTTGGCCGTGTAGGTATGTAATGCCAACGCATGCACCGAACTCGCCAGTTCCGCGGCCAGCACCGCATAGATAGCCCGATGACGTCCCAACATCCGCTCCCCGGCAAAACGGTCGCTGACGATAACGACTTTGAAATGGCTTTCAGAACCGGCGGGTACATTATGACGATAGCTTTCATCAATCACTTCCAGGTGAAGCGGTTCGAATTCCGCCCGCAATTTTTCCTCTATAACCTGACGCATCATACGGCTTCCCCTTCGACGCTGAAAAGTTCGGTATCAGCCCGGCGTCTCTGTCGTTGACAGACTGGCCGTCCGCTTCAATCTTAGCTATTTTTCAAGCCGTTATGATCGCTGACGCCTCGCTGCCGGCAGATAATAAATAGCAGCTAAATGGCGTATCTTCACCGACGCTGACGTGATAACGACAACGATGACGGGAATAAAGATAAATTTCAGAAAAATTTACCCCGACTCCGCTCTTTCCCCCGTCGGCGGCAATGATATGATACCAGCAATTTTTGTCAGCTAACCACCCTAATCATTACTGAGAAATTACGCATGTTAAAAAAATTATTTTTCCCGCTTTTAGCTGTACTGATGCTTGCCGGCTGCGCAAGTAAAAGCAACACGCTTAACGTGACGCCGAAGATTACGCTTCCTTCACAGGATCCGACGCTGATGGGCGTGACGATCAGTATCAATGGCGCAGATCAACGCGCCGACCAGGCTCTGGCGAAAGTAAACCGCGAGGGACAACTGGTTACCCTGACCCCGTCGCGCGACCTGCGTTTCCTGTTGCAGGAAGCGCTGGAAAAACAGATGACCGCCCGGGGCTATATGATCGGTACCGGCGGCCCGGTCGCTGTACAGATCGTGGTCAACAATCTGTATGCCGACGTCTCCGAAGGAAACCTGCGTTACAACATCACGACCAAAGCCGACATTTCCATCATCTCCCAGGCCGCCAACGGCAACAAACAGGTTAAGAACTATCGTTCAACCTATAATGTTCAGGGCGCTTTCACGGCGACCAACGATAAAATCACCGATGCGGTCAATACGGTGTTGGCCGATGTCATCAATGACATGGCGCAGGACACCAGCGTCAGCGCCTTCATTAAAGAAAACGCCCGTTAATCTTTCCATTCCGCTTCCTTTGCTCCGCAACCTTCCCTGCGGAGCAAGGGAAAGGACTTTTCATGCTTAGTCGTATCGTTAATCTGTTTAGTCAGCGTAATTCACTTTTCCTTCTGCTGCTGGGTTTTGCTTCCGGTCTGCCTCTGGCGTTGACGTCCGGCACGCTGCAAGCCTGGATGACGGTGGAAAACGTCGATCTGAGAACCATCGGCTTTTTTTCCCTGGTCGGGCAAGCCTACGTGTTCAAATTTTTGTGGTCGCCGCTGATGGATCGCTATACTCCGCCGTTCCTTGGCAGACGCCGGGGATGGTTGGTGCTCAGCCAGCTCTCTCTGGTTGGCGCGATTATCGCCATGGGGTTTATGAATCCAGCGGACCACCTGTGGTGGCTGGCCGCGCTGGCGGTGCTGGTGGCTTTCTGCTCGGCCTCGCAGGATATTGTTTTCGACGCCTACAAAACGGACCTGCTGCCGCCGGAAGAACGGGGAACCGGCGCGGCGGTTTCGGTATTGGGTTATCGCCTGGCCATGCTGGTTTCCGGCGGACTGGCGCTATGGATTGCAGACCGGGTATTAGGCTGGCAGGCCACTTACTGGCTGATGGGCGGGTTGATGCTCATCGGCGCGCTCGCCACCCTGCTGGCGCCGGAACCGCATAACAGCCAACCCGCGCCCCGCACCATTGAGCAGGCGATCGTCGCGCCGTTGCGTGACTTCTTCGGACGCAACAATGCCTGGCTGATATTGCTGTTAATCGTGCTGTATAAATTGGGCGACGCCTTCGCCATCACCCTGACCACCACCTTCCTTATTCGCGGCGTCGGCTTCAATGCCGGCGATGTCGGTCTGATCAACAAAACGCTCGGGTTGTTCGCCACTATTGTCGGCGCCGTTTATGGCGGACTGCTGATGCAGCGGCTAACGTTGTTCAGGGCGTTAATGCTGTTCGGGATTTTGCAGGCGGTTTCCAATGCGGGTTACTGGCTGTTATCCGTCACCGATAAAAACATGTTCACCATGGCCAGCGCCGTCTTTCTGGAGAACCTGTGCGGCGGGATGGGTACCTCGGCGTTCGTGGCGTTGTTGATGACGCTGTGCAACAGATCGTTTTCCGCCACGCAATTCGCCCTGCTGTCGGCCCTTTCCGCCGTGGGGCGGGTCTATGTCGGCCCGATTGCCGGCTGGTTTGTTGAGTCCTACGGCTGGGCGTGGTTTTATCTGTTTTCCATCTTCGCCGCCCTGCCGGGGCTGGCGCTGTTGATGGTGTGTCGGGGAACGCTGGAATACACGCAACAAACCGACGATTTTCTGCCGCGCAACGCTTTTTCCCGTTATTATGCCGGGGCGTTACGCACGCTGGCTATCGGCGCAGGCTTGCTGGGGTTATGGTTGGCATTGCTGATTACCAACGCCATCGGCTGGACCATCCTGCCGCGGCTGGCTGATTACTTGCTGATGACGGGCGGCGGATTGGCGCTGCTGGGCATTATTCTGGGCAGCCTGCTGGATTATCTCGCGTTGCGAGCGCCCTTAACGCGTTCCGGTTGAACGCTTTAAGGGGATAAAAGCGCCTTATTGTGCTGTTTTCCCCTTATTAAATTATTTTTATTCTGAATAATGTCGTAATGAAAAGATTTATTTCATCGCGCCAAACATTTCGCCGAAACAAATTTTCTACGGCGAGAAGTCTCGCTGTGGCGGGAATTTTCGCCGCTTTGAAAATAAAAGCGGCTAGCGGTTGTAATTTTTTATTATCAATCCATACTTTTGCTTGGGTAACGAGATAATTCCCTGTTTTTAAATACCATTTTTATTCACCGCTGACTTTGTGACAATCCGTGCAAAAAGCGGCAACAACTGGCTGACATAACCTTAATCATGTTTACAGTACAGTAACCTTCCCGTAAAATGCCCGCTCGCGTGAAATGACAATAGAGCCCTTGTAATTGAGGTCGCTAGATGAGACTCAGGAACTACAATAAAATTTTTGGGATGTTGTCTTTATTTGCAGCTACCGTACTACTCAGCGGCTGCGATATGGCACTGATGAATCCCAAAGGACAAGTCGGGTTAGAACAAAGATCGTTAATACTGACGGCCATCGGGCTGATGTTGATCGTTGTTGTTCCCGTCATCATTATGACGATCGCCTTTGCCTGGAAGTTCAGAGCTTCCAATGAAAAGGCAAAGTATACCCCCAACTGGTCGCACTCCAACAAGATTGAAGCCGTTGTCTGGACCGTGCCGATTATTATCGTGGCGATCCTTGCCGCTATCACCTGGAAGACAACCCATTCGCTTGATCCCTATAAGCCTTTGGAATCAGACGTTAAGCCAATTAACGTCGAAGTGGTTTCCCTTGACTGGAAATGGCTGTTTGTTTACCCGGACCTGGGCATTGCCAGCGTTAATGAACTGGCGTTCCCGGCAAACGTTCCTGTCGCATTCAAAATCACCTCTGACTCGGTCATGAATTCCTTCTTCATTCCGCGTCTCGGGGGCCAGATATACGCCATGGCCGGTATGCAAACCAAGCTTCATTTGATCGCGAATGAACCTGGAAAATATGACGGGATTTCCGGCGGCTATAGCGGAAAAGGCTTCTCCGGCATGAAGTTCACCGCCATTGCCACCCCCACCCAGCAGGAATTCGACCAATGGGTGGCGAACGTCCGTGCATCGACCAAAACGCTCGACAGCATGGATGAGTTCAATAAGCTGGCTCAGCCAAGTGAATACCATCCCGTGGAATACTTCTCCAGCGTTCAACCGGATTTGTTCAGAAATATTATTCGCAAATTCACAGGCAACGACATGAACATGCAACATCATGGTGACGGCATGAAGCACGACGAAAACATGCCGCACAGTGAGGGTGTGAACATGAGTGAGCATGCCTCACATCAAGGAGCCGAGGGATAATAAGATGTTCGGAAAACTTACACTCGATGCAATTCCGTATCATGAACCCATCATCATGGTTACCGTGGTGGCGATCATCGTCGGCGGCCTGGCGCTGCTGGCGGCATTAACCTATTTCGGCAAGTGGAAATGGTTATGGACGGAATGGTTTACCTCCGTAGACCATAAAAAGATCGGCATCATGTATGTCATCGTCGCGCTGGTGATGATGATACGTGGTTTCGCCGACGCCATCATGATGCGTGGTCAGCAGGCGCTTGCCTCCGCCGGCGAAGCCGGCTTCCTCAACGCCCACCACTACGATCAGATCTTTACCGCGCACGGCGTGATCATGATTTTCTTTGTGGCGACGCCGTTCGTTGTGGGGTTGATGAACCTGGCGGTGCCGCTGCAAATCGGCGCCCGCGACGTGGCGTTCCCTTTCCTGAACTCGCTGAGTTTCTGGTTGTTCGTCGCCGGCGTCATTCTGATCAACATCTCTCTGGGGGTCGGCGAATTCGCCCAGACCGGTTGGGTGGCCTATCCGCCGCTTTCGGGTAAGGAGTACAGTCCCGGCGTCGGGGTCGATTACTGGATATGGAGTCTACAGATATCCGGTTTAGGCACCACGCTGACCGGCGTTAACTTCTTCGCCACCATCATGAAAATGCGCGCGCCCGGCATGTCATTGATGAAAATGCCGGTATTTACCTGGACGGCGCTGTGTACCAACGTGCTGATTATCGCCGCCTTCCCGATTTTAACCGTGACCATCGCGCTGCTGACGCTGGATCGTTACCTCGGCACCCATTTCTTTACCAATGATATGGGCGGCAACATGATGATGTATATCAACCTCATCTGGGCCTGGGGTCATCCGGAAGTTTACATTCTGGTGCTGCCGGTATTCGGTATCTATTCCGAAGTCGTGGCTACGTTCTGTAAAAAACGGCTGTTCGGCTACACCTCGCTGGTGTGGGCGACCATCGCGATTACCGTACTGTCGTTCGTCGTCTGGCTGCACCACTTCTTCACCATGGGTTCCGGCGCCAACGTCAACGCCTTCTTCGGCATCGCCACGATGATTATTTCCATCCCGACCGGGGTGAAAATCTTTAACTGGCTGTTCACCATGTATCAGGGCCGCATTCAGTCGCACTCCGCGATGCTGTGGACCACCGGTTTCATCATCACCTTCTCCATCGGCGGGATGACCGGCGTATTGCTGGCGGTGCCGGGCGCCAACTTCGTGCTGCACAACAGCCTGTTCCTGATCGCTCACTTCCACAACGTGATCATCGGCGGCGTGGTGTTCGGTTGCTTTGCCGGCATCACTTACTGGTTCCCGAAAGCGTTCGGCTTCACCCTGAACGAAACCTGGGGTAAACGCGCGTTCTGGTTCTGGATCATCGGCTTCTTCGTTGCCTTTATGCCGCTGTACGTACTGGGCTTTATGGGCATGACCCGTCGTCTAAGTCAGCAAATCAACCCGGAATTCCATCCTCTGCTGCTGGTGGCTTCCGCGGGCGTCGTGCTTATCGGCATCGGTATTCTGTGCCAGGTGATGCAGTTCTACGTCAGTATTCGCGATCGCCATCAGAACCGCGACCTGACGGGCGACCCGTGGGACGGCCGTACGCTGGAATGGTCAACCTCTTCTCCGGCGCCGTTCTATAACTTCGCCACCGTGCCGCACGTCAACGATCGCGATGCGTTCTGGGACGACAAAGAGAAAGGCCAGGCTTATAAGCGCCCGGCGGGTTACGAAGAGATCCATATGCCGAAAAATACCGGCGCGGGCGTGATCATCTCTGCATTCAGCCTGGTGTTCGGTTTTGCCATGATCTGGCATATCTGGTGGCTGGCGATTATCGGCTTCGCCGGTATGGTCGTGACCTGGATCGTGCATAGCTTTAATCAGGACGTTGACTACTACGTGCCGGTTAAAGACATCGAGCAAATTGAGAATCAGAATTTTGATCAAATCAGCAAAGCAGGTCTGAAACATGTCAACTGAAACTCTGACTAACCATAGCGCAGCCCATGCCGAGCATGGGCACCACGATGCGGGGGCCACCAAGGTATTCGGCTTCTGGATCTACCTGATGAGCGACTGCATCCTGTTTGCGTCTCTGTTCGCGACCTATGCCGTGCTGGTTAACGGTACCGCGGGCGGCCCGACGGGAAAGGACATTTTCGAACTGCCTTTCGTACTGGTGGAAACCTTCGTTCTGCTGTTCAGCAGCATTACCTACGGCATGGCGATGATCGCCATGCACAAGGGGAATAAATCGCAGGTTAATCTCTGGCTGGGACTGACGTTCCTGTTCGGGCTGGCGTTTATCGCCATGGAAATCTATGAATTCCACCACCTGATCGCCGAAGGTTTCGGCCCGGATCGCAGCGCTTTCCTGTCGGCGTTCTTTGCGTTGGTCGGCACCCACGGCATCCACGTGACCGCCGGTCTGATCTGGCTCGCCATCTTGATGGCGCAGGTTTCCAGCCGTGGGCTGACCGCCGTCAACAGAACCCGCCTGATGTGCCTGAGCCTGTTCTGGCACTTCCTGGACGTGGTCTGGATTTGCGTGTTCACCGTTGTTTATCTGATGGGGGCGATGTAATGAGTCATTCAACCACCGATCATGCAGGCGCCAGCCACGGTAGCGCCAAATCCTATCTGATAGGGTTTGTTCTGTCCGTTATCCTGACCGTGATCCCTTTTGCGATGGTCATGGCCGGTTCAGCCTCACATAACGTCATCATCCTGGCCGTTGTCGGATGTGCGGTTATCCAGATTCTGGTTCATCTGGTGTACTTCCTGCATCTGAGTTCCGCCTCGGAAGAGCGCTGGAACGTGGTGGCCCTTGTGTTTACCGTCCTGATTATCGCCATTGTCGTCGTCGGTTCCATATGGATTATGTGGAACACGCACGCCAATATGATGATCCAGTAACCGAGCCGTAAAAGATGATTAAATACCTGCAAGTCACTAAACCAGGCATTATTTTCGGTAATCTGATTTCTGTTATCGGCGGATTTCTCCTCGCCGCGCAAGGCAGCATTGATTACCCCCTGTTCCTTTCCACGCTGTTTGGAGTATCGCTGGTCGTTGCGTCGGGTTGTGTGTTTAACAACGTTATCGACCGCGATATCGACAAAAAAATGGAGAGAACCAAAAACAGGGTTCTGGTGAAGGGTCTGATTTCGCTGAAGGTAACCCTGGTTTACGCTTCGCTGCTGGGTATTGCCGGTTTTGCGCTGCTGTATATCGCCGCCAATCCGCTGGCCATGTGGCTGGCGGTGATGGGCTTCGTGGTTTATGTCGGCGTTTACAGCCTGTATATGAAGCGTCATTCGGTTTACGGCACGCTGATTGGCAGCCTGTCCGGCGCCGCGCCGCCGGTTATCGGTTATTGCGCCGTCAGCAACCAATTCGACGCAGGCGCGCTGATTCTGCTGCTGATCTTCAGCCTGTGGCAGATGCCGCACTCCTACGCGATCGCCATTTTCCGCTTTAAGGATTACCAGGCCGCCAATATTCCGGTATTGCCGGTGGTGAAAGGCATTTCCGTGGCGAAAAACCATATCACGCTGTATATCCTGGCGTTTATGATTGCCACCCTGATGCTGTCTCTGGGCGGTTATGCGGGTTACAAATACCTGGTGGTTGCCGCCGCCGTCAGCGTGTGGTGGTTAGGCATGGCGTTGTCAGGCTATAAAAACGCCAATGATGACCGGGTATGGGCGAAAAAACTGTTTATCTTCTCGATTGTCGCCATTACCTCGCTGAGCGTGATGATGTCCGTTGACTCCATCGCGCCGACGCAGGAAGTGTTACTGACTTATTTACGTTAATCATCGGCACGCCGCTCAAGCAACCCTTCCGGCTTTCCCCCCGCCCCTCCCCTTCGCTGGGGAGGGCGTCAATGGCAAATACCGTAACAAACCTGTCGTTTACGCAAAGACGAATAACGCACTAGAATAACGCCGACTGTTTTCCAGAGGTATTAATGAACGACAATAAAATGACTCCCGGCGAGCTGCGCGCAACGTGGGGGCTAGGTACGGTATTTTCGCTGCGTATGCTCGGCATGTTTATGGTACTGCCCGTTCTGACCACCTACGGCATGGCATTGCAGGGCGCCAGCGAATCGCTTATCGGCGTTGCTATCGGCATTTATGGCCTGATGCAGGCGATTTTTCAAATTCCCTTTGGTCTGATGTCGGATCGTATCGGCCGCAAGCCTTTGATTGTCGTTGGCCTGCTGGTCTTTACCCTGGGCAGCGTCATCGCCGCGCTCAGCGACTCCATCTGGGGAATCATTCTTGGCCGCGCGCTACAGGGTTCCGGGGCGATTTCCGCCGCGGTGATGGCTTTGCTGTCCGATCTTACCCGCGAGCAAAATCGAACCAAAGCGATGGCCTTTATCGGCGTCAGCTTCGGCGTCACTTTTGCCATCGCCATGGTGGCAGGCCCTATCGTCACCCATGCTTTTGGCTTGCAGGCCTTATTCTGGGGGATTGCCGCGCTGGCGCTGATGGGCATTGCGATCACCATGACTCTGATCCCCGTCCCTCCGGCTCACGTGCTGAATCGGGAATCGGCCATCGTACGCGGCAGCTTTCATAAGGTTTTAGCCAATAGCCGCCTGCTGAAACTGAACTTCGGCATTATGAGTTTGCATATTCTGCTGATGTCGAGCTTTGTGGCGTTGCCGCGCGTAATGGAACAGGCCGGACTTGCGCCGCAGGATCACTGGAAAGTCTATCTGGTCACCATGCTGGTTTCCTTCGCCGGCGTCGTACCGTTCATTATCTACGCCGAGTTGAAACGACGTATGAAGCAGGTATTCGTCGGCTGCATTGCGGTGCTTATCGCCGCCGAGCTGGCGCTGTGGGGCGCGGGTAATCAGCTCTGGCAGATTATCGCCGGCGTGCAGTTGTTTTTTCTGGCGTTTAACGTGATGGAAGCACTATTGCCGTCGTTGATCAGCAAAGAATCGCCAGCCGGCTATAAAGGCACCGCGATGGGCGTGTATTCCACGACACAGTTTCTTGGCGTGGCTATCGGCGGCAGTCTGGGCGGCGCCCTGTTTGAACTCTATGGCGCGGCGGTCGTCTTCGCGGCCGGCGCAGGCATCGCCGTATTGTGGCTGCTTATCGGCTTCACCATGCAGGAGCCGCCCTACCTCAGCAGTCTGAGAATTACCCTCTCCGATTTGGCTTTGCATCACCGCGATCTCGAACAACAAATGCGTACCCAGCCCGGCGTGGCGGAGGTGATTATCGTGCCGGATGAGCGCAGCGCTTACGTCAAGATCGATAATAAGAAAATCAACCGACAGCAGTTAGAACAGTGGCTGCTGACCCTGAGTTCGCATTAAACGCCTATATCCTTGTTTCATCTGGCAATATCCTATTCACGAAAGCGCGCAAGGGCTAAATCAATCATCTGATAAATCAGCTTAATGACCGCCGTATCCCTATTTTAAAATAGGGATTAACGGTCGTCCGCACCGTCATTGTGCAACTGCTCCGGTATCGAACATTAAAAGCCCTTATCAATCCTGTCAATCGACAAAACCCCCGCAGTCAGACGAAAATTCACCGGTTATCGGCTGCGCCATAAAAATAAAATCAGCCATTATTATTGGCTATCGCCCCCGATATATTGCGCATAGAGACAGTGAAATAAGTTAAGTTTATGTCCGGGTTTACATAGATAATAATTTCTTATTTTATAAGGTGGCATGATATATGCTTTTCAACAAAGGAATAACTTAAACCGCCAGCCTATCAAGGGGAATGACATGGACGAAAATTTATCCGAGAAAAAAACATATTTTATGAAAAAATATACGATTCCCGTGTGTGCCGCGCTGTTATCCGCACTAATAAAACCCGTATTCGCGGAATCGCTGAAGGTGGGCGCAGACCTCACCTACCCGCCTTATAATTATATTGAAAATCATAAAGCGGCTGGTTTTGATGCGGAATTTATCAGCATGGTGGTAAAAGAACTTAACGTAACGCCGGAATTTATCGACACGCGCTTCGCTAATCTTATTATGGGAGTGAACAACGGAAAATTTGACGTTATCGCCTCTTCATTATATATGACGCCAGAGCGAGCAAAACAGATCGACTTTATTCCCTATGTAAAAACCGGCGGTGTATTAATCGCCAGAAAAGGCGATGCCTTTCAGCCGACGGAGCTCGGCATGCTATGCGGTAAAAAAGTCAGCTCAATCAAAGGCGCCGCGTGGGTGTTTAAAATGGCCCGGGAATCTAAAACCCTGTGTGTCGATAAGGGGCTGAAACCGATTGATATCAGAGAGTTTCCAACGGCCCCGGAAGCAAGTCAGGCCGTCATGTCCCGGGCTGTCGATGTGCAGTTTGACGATTCGGCGGTGGCATTCGATGTCGCCAAAAAAACGCAGCGGCTGACCGTAAGCAGCGGCATTATTTATCCTATCCTCATTGGACTGGGCGTGAAAAAAGGTAACGAAGAGACCTATAAAACGCTTGATGCGGCGGTAAAAAAAGTCGTCCAGTCGCCAGAATATAAAACATTGCTGACCAATTATAATCTTACGGCTTCCTCGCCGAGCGAGGTTGAAGCCGCACTCAACGGCACGCTTCAGTAAAGGAGAACATGCCGGTTAACAGGGCTTATTAGCCGCCGGCATTTAATTAATAAATCCTGTCGGGACGGTAATGACGCCTCGGGAGTATTTTTTTAAACCATAACGATACGGACATTCTCACAGGGTGAATTTATCCAATTTTTACCCTATATGAGTCTGTTTCGGATAACGACTGGCCACAACAACGGTGTTTCCTGACGCCGTAATAAGAGCCATGCGATATTTATCAGCAGATAAGCGCTGTTAAATCTTCTTGGGCGATATTTAATCCCAATCAGATGCCCTGCGCCGCCGAATGATGATTGGCGTTATTTCAGAACAGGATGAATTATGGATTTTGATACTCATTATTTCATAGAGCTATTTTCTTATTATGACTTTTGGCAAGCGACGCTGGTCGTCATTGCATTAAGCATCTCCTCGTGGATCGGCGGCAACCTATTAGGACTTATTCTTGCGCTGGCAAAACAGTCCCATTTCACCGTAATCAGCGCCATAGCAAAATTATATATCTGGTTCTTCCGCAGTCTGCCGCTGCTGGTCTTAATCATCCTCATCTACAACTTGCCTCAGTTCTTCACCTCGACGTCGGACTTGCTTTCATCACCGTTCATCGCCGGATTAATATCATTAATCTTATGTGAATCCGCCTTTATCGCCGAAATTTATCGCGGCGGGCTGATGTCGGTGCATAAAGGACAAATTGAAGCGGCGAAATCGCTCAATATTAACTACCTCGGGATCCAAAGATGCATCATCATTCCCCAGGCCATACGCATCGCGCTGCCTTCGCTGGCTAATGAATTCATTGTTATCGTCAAGCTGACCTCATTAGTTTCCGTTATTTCATTAGGCGAAATACTGCTTGTGGGGCAACGGCTTTACACGCAGAACTTCAAAGTGATTGAAACATTACTCGCGGTTTCGTGTTACTACATTCTTATCGTTACTGTTTTTGACCGAATCGTCTATCTGCTTGAGAAATGGATGGATACCAGCCAAAAAAGCCACAAGTCCCTCAGCGCCGGGGAACTGGCGCTGGTTGAAGCGCAGCCGACGGCGCCCGTCCTTCAGGAGGCGAGGAAATTTGATAGCAGCAAGCATCGCGTCACCATGCAACTTAACGATGTAAGCAAACGCTATGGCAATAAAACCGTCCTGAAGAATATCAATCTCGATGTTAAAAAAGGCGAAGTTATCTCGATTATCGGTCCGTCGGGTTCAGGAAAAACGACCTTAATCCGGGCTATGAATGGCTTGGAGCCTCTCGATGAAGGCCTGATTATGCTTGATGATAAACTTTTCCTTCAGCCTACCGCCAATGGCCGGCCGGATAAAAACTACTATCAGCAAGCCGATAAAATCGGCATGGTTTTTCAGGGGTTTTACCTCTTCCCGCATAAAACGGCGTTGGACAACGTGACGTTCGCCCCCCTATACCATCACCTGGGCGCCAAAGAAGACATCCAGATGCAAGGGTTAATATTGTTGAAAAAGGTGGGCCTGCTTGAACATGCGCACAAATATCCTCATCAGTTATCGGGAGGGCAACAACAACGCGTTGCCATTGCCCGCGCGCTGGCCATGAAACCGTCGATCATGTTGTTTGACGAACCGACATCGGCTTTAGATCCGGAACTGGTCGGCGAAGTGCTGAAAGTTATCGAGGATCTGGCGCAAGAGGGCATGACCATGGTTATCGTCACTCACGAGATGTCTTTTGCTTTCAAAATCTCCGATCGCATCGTCTTTATGGAAGATGGCAATATTCTCGCCATTGGCACGCCGAATGAAATTCATCATTCCAGGGATGTAAGACTAGAAAAATTTCTTCATAGTCAAAAGCATGCTCTTAATCATCTTAATCTTTGATTAGCGCGTCATCGCGATAATTCATTTAAAAACAGCGTCAAATGGCGAGTGGATATGCCTGGGATATACTTATCAAGATAACAAGGTAAGCGAGCGCCGCTATTGCCGGAATCAGGCTAAAAACATATTTACCGCGTCTGACTATTAATTTCACGAATTGATTAATAAATAGAATGAGGTTTTTTATGATTATCAGTACGGATAAAACGGACGTTCCGGATAAGGGCGTGGAAAAATATGCGCCGTTCAATGCATTCGCGCTGCAACTGACTGAGCAGGATGAGAAAAGAGAAGCCATCACGCAGGCATGGGAACTGCCGGAACAGGACGTCGTCACGCGTCTTTTTCATCAGGCTAAAATGTCTGATGATCAAAATACAAAAACGCATCATCTTGCGCATTCGCTTGCCTCATCATTACGCAATAAAAAAGTCAGCACGGATCGCGCGTCAATAATCCAGAATTTATTACAGGAATATTCGCTCTCTTCAAAAGAGGGCGTGGCCCTGATGTGCCTGGCCGAAGCCTTACTCAGGATCCCCGATGACTATACCCGTGATTTATTAATCCGCGACAAAATCATGGGACGAAACTGGAAAGCCCACTTCGGCAAAAACCGATCTCTTTTTATTAATGCCGCGACATGGGGATTATTAATTACCGGCTCGCTGGTGCGTTACAATGACCCCAAAGCGATGTCGGGCAGTTTAAAAAAAATCGTCGCCAATGGTTCATCCCTGCTTATCCGCAAGGCGATGGACGCCGCCATGCATATCATGAGCGGACATTTTGTTACCGGAGAAACGATATCGCAAGCGTTGCAGTGCGCATCCAGCATAGAGCGCCAGGGATTCACCTACACCTATGACATGCTGGGTGAAGCGGCGTTAACGCAAAGCGATGCGGAAAATTATATTCAGCGCTGCCAGAACGCGTTACACGAGATCGGTCAATATTCCGCAGGCAAAGATATCTATTCCGGCGCCGAATTTTCACTCAAGCTATCGGCGCTGCATCCGCGCTATAGCCGCCATCAATATGACCGGCTGTTTGACGAAATCTATCCGACGTTGAAGTCGTTAGTCCTGCTGGCCAAATCCTATGATGTCGCCATCACGATTGATGCCGAGGAAGCCGATCGCTTAGATATTTCATTGGATTTATTGACTCGCCTGTGCAACGAACCCGAACTTCAGTCCTGGGACGGAATTGGTTTTGTCGTTCAGGCCTATCAAAAACGCTGCGCTTACGTCATTGAATTTCTGAAAGACCTGGCGCAAAAAAGCCGGCGGCGACTGCGCGTGCGTCTGGTTAAGGGCGCCTATTGGGACAGCGAAATAAAACGGGCGCAGATTGCCGGGCTCGACACCTATCCGGTGTTTACGCGCAAGGTCTACTCCGATGTTTCCTATCTGGCGTGCGCCGCCTCGTTACTGTCGGCGCCCGAATGGTTTTATCCGCAGTTCGCCACGCATAACGCCCACACGCTTGCCGCCGTCTATTATCTGGCCGGAGAGACCTATCATCCCCGGCAATATGAATTTCAATGTTTACATGGCATGGGCGTACCGCTTTATCAGGAAGTGGTCGGCAGTGAAAAACTGAACCGTCCTTGCCGTATTTATGCGCCTGTCGGCTCACACGAAACCCTGCTGCCTTATTTAGTTCGGCGCTTACTGGAAAATGGTTCGAACAGTTCCTTCGTCAACAAAATCGCCGACCCTGCGATCTCAATTGATGATTTGGTCGCCGACCCGGTGGCGGAAGTTGAAAATTTAGCCAGGCACGAGAACGCCATTGGCTTGCCGCATCCCAGGATTCCATTGCCCAAAGATATTTATGGCGCGGGCAGAAAGAATTCTTCCGGTTTGAATTTATATAGCGAAAAATGCCTGCGTCATTTAGCCGCGATATTGCTAAAAAGCGCTCAGACGCCGGTTAACGCGGAACCGATCGCCGCGGAAAAATCCGCGCTCGCGCCGCGAACGCCGGTTATCAATCCCGCGGAATCGCGAGACATAATTGGCTTCGTGAGCGAAGCGACCGATACCGATATCTCAACATCGCTGACGGCGGCGGCAAAGGCCTGCGCTGGTTGGGCAAACGTCGCCCCCGCGCAACGGGCGGAAATGTTGGGTAAAGCCGCCGACATGATGGAACAGCGCATGTGCGAACTGATCGGCGTGCTGGTCAGGGAAGCAGGAAAAACAGTCACTAATGCCATCGCCGAAATCCGCGAGGCGGTGGATTTCCTGCATTACTATGCCGAACAGGTGAAAAGCGCATTTTCCAATGATACGCATATCCCACTGGGGGTGATTGTTTGCATCAGCCCCTGGAATTTCCCCTTAGCCATTTTTACCGGGCAAATAGCAGCCGCGCTGGCGACCGGGAATACCGTTATCGCCAAACCCGCCGAGCAAACGCCGCTTATCGCTTATCTGGCGGTAAAAATTCTGCACGAGGCCGGCATTCCGATTGATGTGCTGCAACTGTTGCCCGGTCAGGGTGAAACGGTTGGTGAAAAACTGATTACGGCAGCAAGCGTGAACGGGGTTATGTTTACCGGCTCTACCGACGTCGCCGCCATTATTCAAAGAAAGATCGCCACTCGTTCAGACGCGCAGGGAAAACCGATACCGCTTATCGCGGAAACGGGCGGCATTAACGCCATGATTGTTGATTCTTCGGCGCTGCCGGAGCAAGTCATCAATGACTGCATCATTTCAGCATTCGACAGCGCCGGTCAGCGCTGTTCGGCACTGCGTTTGCTTTGCGTGCAAAACGACGTTGCCGACCAGATGTTAACCGCATTACGCGGCGCCATGATTGAATACCGGATGGGGAATCCGGAACAAATCGCCACCGATATCGGGCCGGTCATCGATGCGGACGCCATGCGCAATATTGAGTCCTATATCGACCAGATGAAAAATAAAGGTTTTTATGTTTATCAGGCCAGCCATAACGCCGAGCGGAATAATGCGGAGAAAAAACAGGGCTATTTTATCACGCCGACATTAATTGAAATAAAAACCATCGAAGACCTCAATAAAGAGATATTCGGCCCGGTACTTCACCTTCTGCGTTATGACAGTCGGCAGCTTCCCGAACTGGTTGAAAAAATTAACGGATTAGGTTACGGCCTGACCTTCGGCATTCATTCGCGGATTGACGACACCATCGGCGGCGTGGCCAAACGGATCAACGTCGGTAATTTATATATTAACCGTAATGTGGTGGGCGCCGTGGTCGGCGTTCAGCCTTTCGGCGGCGAAGGTTTATCCGGAACCGGGCCGAAAGCGGGCGGGCCGCTCTACGTTTATCGCTTACTGGCGCAGTGTCCTGCCGACGCGCAAATACAAGGATTGCGCTATACCGCCGTATCCGAGCCGGAAAAACTGGACGCCGGATACGCGCAACGCCGCGCGCATACCGCGCTCTTGGCATGGTCGCAGCAACACGACGGTAAAATCCATCAGTTATGCCAGGCGTTCAAAGAAAACAGCGCGAGCTACACCAATAGCCATTTACCCGGTCCAACCGGAGAAGAAAACACCTATAAACTGTTGCCCAGAAAGCGGGTGTTATGTCTGGCGGCAAACCAGCAAGACCTGCTGACGCAGTTGGCTGCGGTAACCAGCGTGGGTTGCCGGGTCCTGTGGCCGGATAGCGCACAGAATAAGGCGGCCTATAACTCATTGCCTGATGCGGTTAAAGAGATTGTTGATATTGTGCCTGAGGCAACGCTTTTCACACACGACTTTGACTCGGTGATACACCACGGCGACGCGGCATCGCGGCAAGCTGTCTGCATCAAGGTCGCCGAACGCAAGGGCGCGATTGTGTCGGTGCAAGGGCTGAATAGCGGCGAAACGGCTATCCGTCTTGAACGTCTTCTTATCGAACGCGCCACCTGTGTGAACACGGCCGCGGCGGGAGGAAACACCCGTCTGATGACGCTATGAGCGAATGATTCAAACCCCAGGCGTCGGGCCAACCGTGATGGTTCGCCCGACGCGTTGAATCTCCCCTTACGCCGACTGCCATCTCATCCCTGGGATTCTCCCTTGCAGGACGGCGCAGCTAACGTTCAGCGCCTTATCTCTCTGTACGCTTCCCCCCGTCCTCACCGTTCCGCTTGCGCGGCGTGGTTTCGCAACCGTCCGCGCGCGATGATAGCGGCCAATAAAGACTCAATCACGGAAATTGGTAAACTGGAAAGGCTGCCCCAGATCGGCGCCGCGCACCAACGCCATCACGCTTTGCAAATCGTCGCGCGATTTCCCGGTCACCCGCACCTGCTCGCCCTGAATCTGCGCCTGCACCTTCAGTTTGCTGTCTTTAATCAGCTTAACGATTTTTTTCGCCAGCGCGCTTTCTATGCCCTGTTTCAATTTGGCGTCGACGCTATAGGTTTTGCCGCTATGATCCATCTCTTCAGGGACCTCCAGCGCGCTGCCCTCAATGCCGCGTTTCAACAGCTTTTCACGCAAAATATCAACCAGTTGCTGAACCTGAAAATCCGATTCGCTGGCGGCTTTGATGCTTTGTGATTTTTCGTTCAGTTCAAAGCTGGCCGGCACATTGCGGAAATCCCAACGGGTGCTCAGCTCACGCGTGGCGTTATCCACCGCATTACGGACTTCCTGCATATCAATTTCCGAAACAATATCGAAAGATGGCATAATCAATCTCCTGACAATTTTGACCGGCAAGCATAATAACCGCTCCTTTTCTCTATACCCAACAGATTTCATGATGCGAGACTGCGTCAAATGCGCATATCCCTGACGCCGGACATTCGGGGAGCCAAGACACCCGCAGCTTGAAAGGTGAAGGTTATAAACGGATAGTAGCCTATATTAAGAACGCTTGTTCCCGAGTCAATTAAGGGAGAATCACATGAAAATAACCGTTCTTGGTTGCGGTGCGATCGGGCAGCTATGGCTGGCGGCCTTGCATCAACAGGGTCATGATGTTCAGGGGTGGCTGCGTATTCCACAACCTTTTTGCCCGGTTAATGTGGTCCAACTGAATGGACAGCACTGTAATCTGAATCTGACCGCGAACGATCCCGATCATCTGGCGCACAGCGAGCTGTTATTGGTTACGCTAAAAGCCTGGCAGGTTTCCGATGCCATTATCTCATTACTGCCGCAGTTGAATCCGCATTGCACTATTTTGTTATTACACAATGGGATGGGGACGTATGAAGAACTGCCGCCGCTCAGTCAACCGGTCATTTTAGGGGTGACGACGCATGCCGCTCGCCGGGATGCCACGACCGTCGTTCATGTCGCCGCAGGCACCACCCACATCGGTTCGGTTAATTCGCTTAACAATGCCGATGCGCAAAGCGGCCTGGCGGAGATTCTGCATCAAGCCTTACCCGACGTCGCCTGGCATAACAGCATTACCGTGACCTGCTGGTTGAAGCTGGCGGCTAACTGCGTCATCAACCCGCTCACCGTCCTCTATCATTGCAAAAACGGCGACCTGCGGGATCGCCAGCCGCAATTAGCGTCGCTTTGTCAGGAAATTGTGGAAGTGATGGAGCGGGAAGGCTTTCATACCTCAACGGAGAGTCTGCTGATCTACATTAATCAGATCCTTCAGAACACCGCGGCCAATACGTCGTCCATGCTACAGGACATCCTGGCGCAGCGGCATACCGAAATTGACTATATCACCGGTTATCTGCTGCGGCGGGCGCGTATTCACGGCCTGACGCTGCCCGAAAATAGCCGCCTGTTTGAAACCATCAAGCGTAAGGAAAATGAATATGAGCGCATCAGCACTGGTGTGTCTGGCTCCTGGTAGCGAAGAAACCGAGGCGGTCACGACGATAGATCTGCTGGTCAGGGCGGGTATTCAGGTCACCACCGCCAGCGTGGCCAGCGACGGCGACCTTGAAATAACCTGTTCCCGCGGCGTCAGACTGTTGGCCGACGCCCCGCTGGTCGCTGTTGCCGATCGCCATTTCGACGCGCTGGTTTTACCCGGCGGGCTACAGGGCGCCGAATGTTTTCGCGATAGTCCGCTACTGGTGGAGTGCATTCGTCAGATGCATCAGGAAGGAAAAATCGTCGCCGCGATATGCGCCAGCCCGGCGCTGGTGCTGGAACATCACCAGCTGTTTCCTGTCGGAAACATGACCGGTTACCCGGCGTTGCAGGATAAAATCGCGCCGGAGAAATGGATGGATAAACGGGTGGTCTACGATCCGCGCGTCAGCCTGCTGACCTCGCAAGGGCCGGGTACCAGCATGGATTTCGCCCTGAAGCTGATTGACCTGCTGCTGGGCAAAGCGAAAGCGGCCGAGGTAGCGGCGCAGCTGATTCTGCCGCCCGGTATCTATAACTTTGCAGATTGACTCGCCAGGGACGACAATGCCGCCCCACAGGCGAGGCGGCATTAATCAATCATCATGCTGTTTTATCGGGCGCGTTGCCGTTCCAATTCCAGCGCGCCCCGGTGAGACAGATAGCAGAAAATAATGCAGCAAATGACGCCGCCCATCAGCAGATAAAAACCGCCATGCCAGCCTGACTTATCGACGATAAAACCAAACAGACTGGTACCCAGGCTGGCCCCCAGGATATAGCTCATAAATCCGCGCAGGCCGACCGCAGACCCCACGGCAAAACTGGGAACAATCTCCATGGTTTGCACGGAAGCCAGAAATTGCGGCACATAAATCAGGCAGCCCACAACCGCGGCGAAGAAAGTGACCACCAGCAATGAATCCGATTTCCAGTATCCGAACAGACAAATGAATATCAACGCCATACAAATCATCGCCAACGGCATACGACGTCCACGGAATAATTTATCCGACAGCCATCCGGCGAATAAGGTTGACGGGATCGCCGCCCATTCAAAAAACAAAAACGCGACGCCCATTTCACTTTTGCTGAAATGTTTTTCGCTTAACAGATAGATGGGCAACCAGCTAATGACGCCAAAGCGCACCATATAGACAAAGACATCGACAAAAGAGATGTACCAGGCGTGTTTGTTTTTCAACACATAGGTACAGAAGATCTGCCAGGTGGTCATATTTTCCGGCGCGGCATGAACCTGTTTCGCGCCATCAATGACAACTTCGTCCTTGATGATCTCGGGCAGCGGAGGCAAGCCTTCACTAACGGGCGAACCTTTGCCAATCAGCAGCACCACGCCCGCCATTAACATCGCAATCAGGGCGGGTACGATATAGCTGGCGGTCTGCCAGTGCTCGCTGCCCAGAAAAGCGAATGCGGTGCCGACTATCGGCGCGACCACCCCGCCGCCCACATTATGAGAAATATTCCACATCGCGCCGACGCGTCCCCGCTCGCGCCGGGGGAACCAGTTCGCAATGGTGATAAAGGACGGCCCGACGCCCATACCCTGGAAAACGCCATTAAATATCACCAGCAGGGTGAAGAGCCAGAACGCGCCGCTGAAGCCCATGCCGATATTGACCAACGCGCACAGCAACAGCCCGATAGCCATATACGCTTTCGGATTCGCTTTATCCGCCAGGCTGCTCATCACGCCTTTACTGATGCCATAGGTAATCAGCATACAGCTGCTAAGCAAGCCAATCTCCGTCGCACTTAAATGTAAGTGTTCTTTTAAATACGGCGTGGAAAGCGTGAAGTTATTACGAACAATATAATAAGATAAATAACCAAGAAAAACGCCCAAAAGCGCCTGAATTCGATTACGCTGATAAACCGCCATAATTTTACTATCAGGAACTTTATGCGTTGCGACTTTGGGTTTAATAAATGAAAACATAATTTCCCCTGGTACGACTAATAATAAAGACAAATAGCCATCAACCCAAGTAAAACGCTTGGGTGAAATATAAATGGAATAAACGAAGCTAGATAAAAATCACATAAACTGAGGTTTCATTCGACTCCACTACGGCATGCGCACAGCATGAATAGATTGCGGCGCGGATGCAACAGCCCGATATTGAGTCAAATTTGACTCAAAAATAAAAAATCACGCGTCGATATTATCTCAATTCAATTTTTTTATTTCACATCACCCCGGTTAAAATGGTAAAAAATGGAACAAATACGCGTTAAATCCTTTATTCTCTATTTTTTATTTTTTTGATGCGAGTCACACAAAACAGGTGTAAAAATGCGTTCGTTCCGGCTGGTAACGCTCTGGCTTATAAACTTTCTGATGTTGTCGCCGCTGTGGGCGAATGAATTGGTTATCGCCACCACCTTCTCGCCCGAGGCAACGGCGAATATTCTGTCTCACTGGCAACGGCAATCGCCATCCATCCCTGTTCGCGCGCTAAACCGCACCAGCTCTTCGCTGGAGCGTTTGATGGATACGCCATTAAACGACGGCGTCGATCTGATCCTGACGTCATCCCCCATGCTGATGCAGCATTTACAGGATCAGCAACTGCTATCGCCGCTTCCGGCGCTTCCCCCGGAAAGTCAGCGGCTGGTTCCCGACTCTATCCGCGGCAGCGCCGCCGCTATCGCCATCTCCGGGTTCGGCATTCTGGCTAATGCCGCCGCGCTGCAAGAGAGAAACCTGCCGCCGCCGGATAGCTGGGATCGGCTAAAAGATCCTCGCTATCAGTCGTTGATTCTGATGAGCAACCCTTCCCGCTCGGATACCAGCCATCTGATGATTGAAATGTTGCTGCAAAAACAAGGATGGCGAGAAGGCTGGTCGACGCTAATGGAAATTTCCGGCAACCTGGCGACCATTTCCTCACGCAGTTTTGGCGTCGCCAGCAAAATAAAAACCGGGTTGGGCATGGCCGGTCCGATAATTGATAATTACGCCACGCCGCTGTTAAAAGATCCCTATCTGATATTTCGTTATATTCCCCACTCCGGCGCCGCCCCTACGTTTATCGCCGTTGCCCGTAATAGCGTGAATAAAGAGCAGGCGATACGTTTTATTCACTTTTTACTCGGCAAACAGGGGCAGGAGATCCTCTCCGATACCGATACGGGTAAATTCCCGGTTTTTCCTCTGCCGACAACCAATCCGCGCGCCCAGCAACAATATATTCTGCTGCAATCATCGCCGCCCGATTACCGCCGCATTTTACTACGCCAGAAATTGGTTCAGCGGCTGTTCGATACCGCCATTACCTTCCGCCTGAATCAGTCTCAGGATGTCTGGAAAGCGCTGCATAACGCGGAAGCGCGTCTTCATCGCCCGTTGCCCGACATTCGCGCCCTACTGACTGCCATGCCCGTCAGCGCGCAACAAGCCGACGATGCCGAATACCTGCGGCAGTTCAACCCGTCGACGGACAATACCGCGCCGCTTGAATCACGCTTAATAGAATGGCAACAGTTTTTTCAGCATCAACAGCAGTCGGCGCTTCAGCTACTGGAGGCGGCGCAGTGATTAAATTCTTTAAAACCATGACCATCAGCAGCAGCTTACGCTGGGCGTTTGCTTTTGGCGCCATTTTGACGCTCGCCGTCAGCGCCGTCAGCCTTTATTCATGGCGTGAACAGAGCTCGCAGATTCGCTATGCGCTGAACGATTATTTCCCCAAGATTCAGGCCTCTTTTCAGCTTGAGGATAATCTTAATATTCTGATTAAAGAGCTGAACGAATTTCTGACGGCGGAGAGCACCAGCCTCAGACTACAGCGGCGGGAACAAATTGTTTCCCGACTCGATATCATTCGCCAAGCCAGCCGGCAATTAACCCTGGACGATCGCCATTCTCTGGATGCGACCCTCCAGCAAATGTACAGTCTATTGACCCGGCTTGACGATATATTGGCGGCCAGTTTTGTCGTCCGGGAAAAAGCGAATGAAATTACCACCCGCATTAACTGGCTGCATGATGATTTTAATCTTGAATTAACGTCGTTATCCCAGGATATCAGTTGGCAGCAGAGCTCATTGCTGGATCAGTTCACCCAAAATCCGAAAGCAAATAACAACCAGCGTTTGCAGGCCACGTTACAAAATATTCAGGATGAACTGGAACTGATTTACGCATTAGCGCATATCGAAAACCAGATCGTCGACGATTTGCGGGAACAGTTGGCCGATCAAAATAGTGAAAACAAAGACAGCCATATCCGCTATCTGAATTATCTCAAGCAATCCGCCGATGAACGTATTCAATCATTATCCCGCCATCCCAGCACCATCACGCTGCGGCAAACCATCGATGAACTCTTTGCGCTGGGACTGAGTGAAAACAAATTACCGGCCATTTTGAACGGACGAAACCAGATTCAGACGGCTCTGCGGCAAACGACCGGCAGCAAGGACGTGGCGCTAAACCAGTTTCGCCAACAGATTGAACAGCAGTTGGGTAATAGCCACCAGCAATTGCAGACCTTTAACCTGCGCCTTGAACAGATTATGAATATCAGCGGCATGGTGATAGTGATCGCCACGCTGCTGGCGTTGCTGTTCGCTTTTATCCTTAACCATGTCTATATCCGCTCGAAGCTGATTAAACGCTTCACCCTGCTTAATCAGGCGGTCGGCCGCCTGGGCTATGGCGATCTGAATGCCGCGATCCCGGTATATGGGCGAGACGAACTGGGGCGCATTGCCGGCTTATTGCGCAACACGCTGGCGCAGATCAAACATCAGCGATCGCAACTTGAACAGGAAATTACCGAGCGTAAGGCCATTGAAAATAATCTGCGTACCGCCCAGGACGAGTTGATTCAGGCGGCCAAACTGGCGACGGTCGGGCAAACCATGACCACCCTGGCGCATGAAATCAACCAGCCGCTCAATGCCCTTTCTCTGTATCTGTTTACCAGCGAACAGGCGGTGAAACGGCGCGATCGGGACACCGTATCCGCTAACCTCGCGAAAATGCGCAGTTTATTGCAACGTATTGACGGCATTATTCGTCATCTGCGGCAGTTTTCGCGCCGCAGCGACAGCGATACCCCGCTGGGTCCCATCGATTTGCATCAAGACATCCTCTCTTCCTGGGAACTCTTGGCCCTGCGTCATCAGCCGCTCAACGCTCAGTTAATCCTGCCGGAGAAGCTGGATCGGGTGATTGGCGAAACTATCCGGGTGCAACAGATCCTGGTCAATCTGCTGACCAACGCGCTGGAAGCGGTGACCGAGACCACGCCGCGCATCACCATCAACCAAATCACGCAAGGTGACGAAAGCCTGTTGCTGATCGAAGACAACGGCCCCGGCTGGCCGCTGGTATTGGCTCCCCGGTTGTTGAAACCTTTTACCACCAGTAAGGATATCGGTCTGGGTATCGGCCTATCCATCAGTCAATCCATCATGCAACAATGCGGTGGAGAACTGTATCTGGCCTCAACGTTAGATCGGCATGCTCTGGTCATTCTACGGTTCAGGAAATCAGATGACGTTAACTGAAGAACAACAAGTCCTTTTAATTGATGATGATAGCGATGTGCTTGATGCCTACTGTCAGATGCTTAAGCAGGCGGGCTATCAGGTCGTTCCCTGTAACACGCCCCAGTTCGCCGCTGATATGATCCCGGATGAATGGCCGGGCGTGGTCATCAGCGACGTTTATATGCCGCAACTTTCCGGCCTGTCGTTGCTGGAACATTTATTAAACCGGGATAAACAGCTGCCCGTATTGCTGATCACCGGTCACGGGGATGTGCCTATGGCCGTCGAGGCCGTTAAAAAAGGCGCGTACGATTTTCTCGAAAAACCCGTCATGCCGGAAAAACTGCTGCACTGTTTGCAGCAGGCGCTGAAAGAACGCCGCCAGTTGATCAAACGCCGCCACTGGCAACGCAACCAGTTGACGGAAAATTTTATTGGCGTGAGCGGATGGAGCAAGCAATTGCGCGAGCGGCTGCGCGTATTGGCCGAAACGCGGATGTCCGCTTTCTTTTATGGCGAACTGGGTACGGGCCGGGCGCTGGCGGCTCGCCATCTGCACCAGCTCAGCATGAACCGTCATTTGCCGCTGATCATTTTTGACGCCGCCAGCGACCCGGCGGAAACGCTGGAAGAACAATGCGAGCAGGTGCGACAAGGCACGCTGATCGTACGTAATATTGAACAACTCAGCCACAAGCAGCAATATTTTCTGGCTCAGAGACAAAACGCGGAGGAGAGCGCTTTCAGACTGCTGGCGATCGGCCGGTATTGCGCAACCCTGTTGGCGACGCAGCAAAAAATCATACCGGAGCTTTATTATCTGTTTTCCATGACCCAGATAGAGTGCGTGCCGTTATGCAAGCGTCCGGGCGATATTGAACCGCTGTTCCGCCACTATTTGAAGCTGGCCTGCCAACGGCTCAACCGGGAATATCCCACGCTGAGCGACGCCTTTGCCAAAAGCCTGTGTCGGCGCGACTGGAGCGGGAATATCAAAGCGTTGCGCAATGCGGCGGAACTGTTCGCCGTCGGCGTGATGCCTATCGTCAGCGAAAAAAAGGCGTGGCTGAGTCAAAACGCCAATCCCACCCCGCTGGACGATCGCATCGAACAATACGAATGTCAGATCATTACCGAGGCGCTGGATATTCATCAGGGGCGGATTAACGATGTGGCGGAATACCTTCAGGTGCCGCGTAAGAAGCTCTACCTGAGAATGAAGAAATACGGCATTGATAAAAAGGATTATCGGTTTTAACCGACAATACGCGATGCCGCCGGATATCGGCGGCATCGACAAGTCAATCAGGGACGATACACCTTCACATTGCTGAACCCCTGCTCGCGCAGGTACAGCGCCTGTAAGCGGCTCATCACCCCGCGTTCGCAGTAGAGCAGATAGGTTTTGCTCTGATCCAGATCGCCGAACTGAGTGCTCAGTTTGTAGAACGGCAACGATTTAATCTCGGCATTATCCAACGCCAGCGGTTTGTCTTCCTGCTCGTCCGGCGCGCGGATATCCAGCAGGATATCCGTCGGCGCAAACGCCGCCACGGTTTCCACTTCCGCCACTTCTTCGCGGGTTTGCTCGGCGATCTCGCGAATATCGATATTCCGTGCTTCGCTAACCACCCGCTCCAGAATGGAGAAATCAAACCGGCTCTCTTCATGCTCGATTTTGGCTTTCACCGCTTTCACCGTCGGGCTTTTGGAGATCACTCCGCAGTATTCCGGCATCGTTTTGGCGAAGTCTTCGGTTCCCAGCTCACGCGCCTGTTTGATGATGTGCTCTTTGTCATGGGAAATCAGCGGCCGCAGAATCAACGTATCGGAAGCATTATCAATCAGACGCAGGTTGGTCAGCGTCTGACTGGAAACCTGCCCTAACGCTTCGCCGGTCACCAGTGCTTGTACGCCGTAGCGCTCGGCCATTTTGGAGGCCGCGCGCACCATCATGCGCTTGAGCACCACGCCCATCTGGCCGTCATCGACCTTTTCCAGGATCTCGCCGACCACCGGTTCAAAATCGATAGCGATGAAACGTACCCGGTGCGAGCTGCCGAAGCGATTCCACAGATAATGCGCCACCTGCTTAACGCCGATTTCATGCGCCGCGCCGCCCAGATTGAAGAAACAGTAATGCACCCGGCAACCGCGGCGCATCAGCATATAGCTGGAGACGCCGGAATCAAAGCCGCCGGAGATCAGCGACAAAACATCTTCCTGCGTGCCGATGGGGAAACCGCCGATCCCTTCATAGCGGCCGTTAACCAGCAACAGCCGATCCTGATCGATTTCCAGATGGACGGTAACCTGCGGCGCGGTCAGCTTCACCCGGGCGTTTTCGATGTGCTGATTCAAACCGCCGCCGACATATCGCTCCACGTCCTGCGAGCTAAATTCATGCTTGCCGCGGCGTTTTACCCGTACGCAGAACGTTTTGCCCTCCACCTGCTCGCGATACAGCGCCAGCGCCTGCTCAAAAATGTCGTGAACATCGGTATAGGTGCGCTCTTCAACATCCAGAATGTGGTGAATGCCGGGAATACGCGTCAGCGCATCGCGAATCGCCTCGTGCCGGCTTTCGTCCTGCGCGCGAACTTCGATATGATCCCAGTGACGGACAACCGCCAGCGTTTCATCATAAGATTTTAAGACGTTGCGGATGTTCCCGGTCAGGATCTTGATAAAGCGCAACCGCACAGATTGGCTCTTGATAGTGATTTCCGGGAACAATTTAATGATAAACTTCATGGTGGCTGTCGTTACTTGATCAGATAAGGTGTAAATAAATTCACCCTGAGCGCTAAAATCACGTTATCGCTAAACTCATCCGAACGGGATGATTTTACCAATAGCATCCAGGGCGCGGAGTATATCATTATCTATACCCAAAGTAATTGGCGTTGCGGCCGACAACGCGACGGCGACAAATACTCGACGTATAGAGATTACCGCACGCTTTAGCCGTATAATCCATCGGCATTGGTTGGTATTCAAATGTAAGATAGCGCTGTGCGGTCGCAACGCAGCAGCGTATAAACCAGGATTCTGAAAATACTATGCCCAAGAAAACCGAGCAGCCAGTGAGCTTTGAAAACTCCCTGAACGAACTGGAAAAAATCGTGACCCGCCTTGAGTCTGGCGAATTGCCGTTGGAAGAGGCGCTGAATGAATTTGAGCATGGCATACAGCTTGCGCGTCAGGGGCAGCAAAAATTGCAACAGGCGGAACAACGGGTACAGATTCTGCTGAGTGATGAGCCGGATGCGGCGCTGTCGCCGTTTACGCCGGACAGTGAATAGCTATGACAGATTTCTCCGAACAATTAACCGCGCACTGCCGGCGGACGAATCGCATCTTAAGCCATTTTATTTCCGCGCTGCCCTTTCAGAGTAGTCCTCTGGTTAATGCCATGGGGTATGGTTCATTGTTAGGCGGCAAGCGGCTGCGTCCATTCCTGGTTTATACTACCGGCGAACTGTTCGGCATGCCGCTGGAAAGTCTGGATGCGCCCGCCGCGGCGGTGGAATGCATTCATGCCTATTCATTAATCCACGACGATCTCCCGGCGATGGACGATGATGATCTGCGCCGCGGCCAGCCGACCTGTCATATCAAGTTCGGCGAAGCCAGCGCCGTTTTAGCCGGAGATGCCTTGCAAACCTTAGCATTCTCGATTTTAGCCGATGCGCCGATGCCGCACGTCACGGCGCAGAATCGTCTGGCGATGCTGTCCGAGCTGGCGCAGGCCAGCGGCGTCGCCGGCATGTGCGGCGGCCAGGCATTGGATTTGGCGGCGGAGGGTCATCAGGTCGATTTGGCGGCGCTGGAGCAAATTCACCGTCATAAAACCGGCGCGCTGATCCGCGCCGCGGTTAGACTGGGGGCGCTGGCGGCCGGTGAATCGGGCCGGGCCGCGATGCCCTATCTCGATCGCTATGCCGACGCTATCGGCCTGGCCTTTCAGGTGCAGGACGATATTTTGGATGTCGTCGGCGACAGCGCCACGACGGGAAAACGTCAGGGCGCCGATCAGCAGTTGGGTAAGAGCACCTACCCCGCTTTACTGGGGTTGGCAGGCGCGCGGGAAAAAGCCAGGGAGCTTTACCGGGAATCACTGGCGTCGCTGGATGATTTAGCCCTGTCCAGCCCGATCCCATTGAATATTGAGCCATTACAAGCCTTGGCGAATTTCATCGTCGAGCGCAACAAATAAAATCTCTGAATGAGTCTCTAATGAGTTTTGATACAGCGAAATACCCTACATTATCGTTAGTGGAAACACCTGATGAACTGCGTCTGCTACCGAAAGAAAGTCTGCCGAAGCTGTGTGACGAACTTCGCCAATATCTGCTGGACAGCGTCAGCCGTTCAAGCGGTCATTTCGCCTCGGGGTTAGGGACCGTCGAACTCACGGTCGCGCTGCATTACGTCTACAACACGCCTTTCGATCGCCTGATCTGGGATGTCGGGCATCAGGCCTATCCGCACAAAATTCTGACCGGCCGCCGCGACCGCATTGCGACCATCCGCCAGAAAGGCGGCCTGCATCCTTTCCCGTGGCGGGAAGAAAGCGAATACGACGTATTGAGCGTCGGCCATTCATCGACGTCAATCAGCGCCGGGCTGGGTATGGCCGTCGCCGCGGAGCGTGAAGGAAAAGGCCGCCGTACCGTTTGCGTGATTGGCGACGGCGCCATCACCGCGGGCATGGCCTTTGAAGCCATGAACCACGCAGGCGACATTAACACCGATCTGCTGGTGGTGCTGAATGACAACGAAATGTCGATTTCAGAAAACGTCGGCGCGTTGAATAACCATCTGGCTCAATTGCTGTCAGGCAAACTCTACGCCAGCCTGCGCGAAGGGGGCAAAAAGGTGCTGTCCGGACTGCCGCCTATTAAGGAACTGGTCAAGCGGACGGAAGAACATCTGAAAGGCATGGTGGTTCCCGGCACCCTATTTGAAGAACTGGGTTTTAATTATATCGGTCCGGTGGATGGTCACGATGTGCAGGCGCTGGCGCAAACGCTGAAAAATATGCGTAGCATGAAAGGCCCGCAGTTGCTGCACATCATGACCAAGAAAGGGAAAGGCTATGCGCCGGCGGAGCAGGATCCGATAAGCTGGCATGCGGTGCCCAAATTCGACCCCGCCAGCGGCACCTTGCCGAAAAGCAAAGACAATCTGCCGACCTACTCCAAGATCTTCGGCCAATGGCTACAGGAAACGGCGGCGAAAGACAGCAAACTGATGGCTATCACCCCCGCCATGCGCGAAGGGTCCGGCATGGTGCCGTTTTCGCGTGAATACCCGCAGCAATATTTTGACGTGGCGATTGCCGAACAACACGCGGTGACCTTCGCCGCCGGCCTCGCCGTGGGCGGTTACCGTCCGGTGGTGGCGATTTATTCCACGTTCTTGCAGCGCGCCTACGACCAGGTGATCCACGACGTCGCCATTCAAAACCTGCCCGTGCTGTTCGCCATCGACCGGGGCGGCATTGTCGGCGCCGACGGGCAGACGCATCAGGGCGCTTTCGATCTGTCGTTCCTGCGCTGTATTCCCAACATGGTGATTATGACGCCAAGCGACGAAAACGAGTGTCGCCAGATGCTGTATACCGGTTATCACTATGATAAAGGGCCGGCGGCGGTGCGTTATCCGCGCGGAAGCGGCACCGGCGCGGCTTTGGCGCCGCTGGACGAATTGCCGATTGGCAAAGGCGTGGTTCGCCGTCAGGGTAAAGAGATCGCCATCCTTAATTTCGGCACGCTGTTGCCGGAAGCGCAAAAAGTCGCGGATAAACTGGACGCCACGCTGGTGGATATGCGGTTCGTCAAACCGCTGGACGACGCGCTGATTCTGGCAATGGCAGGCAGCCATAACGTGCTGGTGACGCTGGAGGAAAACGCGATTATGGGCGGCGCAGGCAGCGGCGTGAACGAATTACTGATGGCGAAACGTATCGCCGTTTCCGTATTGAACCTCGGCCTGCCGGACAGATTCGTACCCCAGGGCGGACAGGAAGAAATTCGCGCGGATATGGGACTGGACGCCGCGGGCATTGAACTCAGCATCAGCCAATGGCTGGCGCAATAAAATAAGCAGGTCGGGTTTTGCCCGGCCTGCCTTGCCTTCCCCACATCGGCAACCCCGCTGATATCAAACATATTTCCATCTGATAAAGCGCCCGGCCTTTAGCGCCTGTCGCCACAACCGCGGTATCTCACTTTTAATTCACGCAGTACAGGGAACCCGCAGACCGTTTTCTCTACTCAGAAGAAAAAACCGAGAAGAGATAAATGAATCATAACCGCGCTTTTCACATCGTCATATCCAGATTGATGAAGCCGTACCATATCGATACGGCAAAAGCAGAACAGAAAGGGCATGACGTTTACATTATTACGCTGGACGATGAAACGCCAATCTTCCTGATGGGCAATCAGCCGGGTTATCTGAATATAATGAGCCCTTTTATCTCTCTGGAACCCGACGTCGTCCCGCCGGCCAACGTCCTGTTATCCCTTTTGTCCATGAATAACTGGAACGCCAGGCATCCCGTTTTTACGCTTGCTATTGATACGCGCAAGAAGAAAGTCACGCTTTCATCTCGCCAACCGCTCATTGAACTGGACGAAGGCGAAACCCATAAGTTGGTTAGCACATTCATTGAAACGGTATCAACCCTCAAAGTCTGGATACACCAGCAGATGACCAGCTCGACTGGCGCTAAGAAAATGGCCGACGATACCGTACCGCCCAGGTTCCCCGCGATGAACAACGATACGGCGTCGTAATAAACGTTCAGCGACAACAAGGATGCATTGATGATGAACCCTGTACATAACCGTTATTTCAGCGGCGAGAGTACCGTCGATCCTCTGGCTGATATCAGGCAGGAATCGGTGGTGAAATTACACGACGTGGTGAGCGCGGATTACCTCGGCATCACCCGGTTTACAGGCAAGAATATCAGGGTTGATGCATCGACGATGGAAAATCTTAAGCTGGCGCAGGAAACGCTGCGCAAGGTGAAAAGAATGCTGCCCTACGGCGCAGGAAACCAAAAGGCGGACGTGATTTATACCAAGGGAGAAAGCGCCATGCGTCTGCTGATGCTGCGAGAACGAGCCGCTTCGCCGTTTCCTGTGGTCAATGCCAAAGAAGTGGCCCGCCATCAGGCAGGAAATTGCGGGGAACAGGCGGAACTGAGCTACACACTGTTGGCCGGACAACGGGTCAATGCGCCCGTGCAATATGTGTCCGATAAAAACTGGGACCACGAATATGTATTGATTGGCGATCCGCGCGATCAGTTCTGGGGCGATCAACACACCGTTGTGGTGGATCCCTGGGTTCGATTCCCAACGGCGGTAACGCTGGCGCAAGCGCACAATCGTAATCCTGATTTTCCCGCCCTATATCAAATTGCCAGAAATGCCGATCCTTTACCAGGATCCCAGGCGTTGCATCACATCAAACACGTCACCAGCGCCGAAGTTTCACAGTTTATGCAGGAAGAAGGCATTCCCCCGATCGGCGTCGAGCTGCTCGACTGGATCAACGACAGCGGTGAGACGCAACATATGTTCGATGAGAAAAACGTCGCCAAAGATCCCAGCACACGCTATTCCAGCAATTTTTTCAATGCGGTATCGATGGATGAGATTGCCAGCGCCACCGTTGATCGGCAAAAGGCCGCCCAGCGGGAATGGCAGGAATCAGGCTACGACTGGTAAGTCAAGATTGACGTATGAAGAGTGGGCGATGCGCTTGCTGTTCCTGTGACGAATAGGTTGTCCGCGCAGGGAGTCTGGACAGGATTTAGAATAACGGCCAGTGGTGGCCCACCCAATAAATCATGCCTGCGCCAATCACCCCGGCGATGATATCGTCGATCATAATGCCCATTCCGCCATGCACATTGCGATCGAACCAGCGGATCGGCCAGGGCTTCCAGATATCCAGACAGCGAAACACCACAAATCCGGCGGCGACCCACGGCCAGTCATTAACCGGTATCGCCATCAGGGTAATCCACATACCGACGAATTCATCCCAGACGATACTGCCGTGATCGTGAACGCCCATATCCTTTGCCGTTCGATGACACAGATAGACGCCGATGCAGATGCTGAACATCACCACCAGCGAATAAAGTTCGGTAGGGAGAAACGACAGCGCATACCACAGCGGGATCGCCGCCAGCGAGCCGAACGTGCCTGGCATCCAGGGCGCCAAACCACTGCCGAATCCCGTCGCCAGCAGGTGCCACGGATTGCGCAAATTCAGCCGACTTTTCGCCGTCTGCGCCCCTTCAGTTTTGCCGGCTAAAATGGTCATATCCCTTCCAGTTCAGTTCGATCTCTTGCTCGTTCCGGAAGAAACGCAATCCTTCGGATGAAGGCGCGATTTGCCCGATACAGGTATAATCGGCGCCCAAATGGCCTAAGGCGATATCCAGCGCGCCGCGATTAATTTCAGGTACGGTGAAGCACAGTTCATAATCTTCGCCGCCGGATAGCGCCCAGCGCAGCGCCTGTTCTTCGTCCACCAGATCGCGCAGCCAGTGAGAGTGAGGAATAGCGTCCAGATTGATGCGGGCGCCGCACTCGCTGCTTTTCAGAATGTGCTGTAAATCGGCAATCAGGCCGTCTGAGATATCAATCGCCGAGCTGGCTAAACCGCGCAACGCCTGACCTTGCAATATTCGGGGCTGCGGGCGCAGGTGGCGTTGAACTAATGCCTGACGGGCATCGCCATCATCGAGCGACAGTTGATTCTGTAGGATCGCCAGCCCGGCGGCGCTGTCGCCTAACGAGCCGGTCACATAAACCCAGTCCCCGATCCGCGCGCCCCGGCGGGTTAATGCTCTGCCGACAGGGACTAAACCATAAATCGTCAACGTCAGGCTCAGCGGGCCGCGAGTGGTATCGCCGCCGATCAGCTGCATGCCGTAATAGTCGAGCAGTTCAAACAGGCTGTCGCTATATTTTGCCAACCAGTCGCTGTTCGTTTCAGGCAGGGTAATCGCCAGGGATAGCCAGGCGGGATCGGCGCCCATGGCGGCTAAATCGCTTAAATTGACCGCCAGTGATTTGTAACCCAGATCGGCAGGATCGATATCCGGCAAAAAATGAATCCCGGACACCAATGTATCGGTGCTCACCGCCAGTAATTGTTTCTCCGCCACCGACAGCAATGCGCAATCGTCGCCGATGCCCAACTCAACATCCCGACGTGAATTTCTGACCCGATTGAAATAGCGGGCAATAAGGTCAAACTCACCTTCAACCATAACCTTTCCAGCCAGCGTTTAATTCAAAAGACCAGGGCCGGATATCCGGCCCTGACTCATTTACTTCTTACCTTTCCGCACGGAAGGCGCAGCCTTGTCGAGCACGCCGTTCACAAACTTATGGCTATCCTCAGCGCCAAACACCTTCGCCAGTTCGATGGCTTCATTGATGGCGACTTTGTAAGGAACATCGTCGCGTTTACTGAGTTCAAACATCGCCAAACGCAGAATCGCTCTTTCAACCTGACCCAGTTCGTCAAGCTGGCGGGACAGGAAAGGCGCCATCAGTTGATCCAGCTTTTCAGCCTGAGTGGCGACGCCAGCCAGCAGCTCTCGGAAATAGGTGATGTCGACGTCTTTGACATCCTGCTCGCTCAGGAATTGGTGTTCAATATCGGCAATATCATTTTTAGACAACTGCCAGGAATAAAGCGCTTGAACCGCACATTCACGGGCGCGGCGACGAGCAGCAGGTTTCACGGAATTCCCCTTACTTAATCAGGCTTACTTAATAGCTTTCAATACATTAATCATTTCTAGCGCGGTCAGGGCGGCTTCTGCGCCTTTATTACCCGCTTTCGTGCCGGCGCGCTCAATGGCCTGTTCAATGCTTTCGGTGGTTAATACGCCGAAGGCAACAGGAACATCGCTACTCATTGCGACCTGAGACAAACCGGAACTGCATTCGCCGGCAACAAATTCAAAATGGGCTGTTCCACCGCGGATAACCGTTCCCAGCGCAACCACCGCATCATAACCGCCGTTTGCCGTGCTTTTGGTCAGCGCGCGAACGGCTAACGGCAGCTCGTAGGCTCCAGGAACCCAAACCACGGTAATATTCTCGTCTTTAACCTGACCGATGCGTTTCAGCGCATCAATCGCGCCTTCCAACAGGCTGTCGTTGATAAAATGGTTAAAACGAGCAATTGCAATCGCCACGCGGGCATCAGGAGTAGCGACAACACCTTCAATAACGTTCATAGCTTTCCTTTATCTGGTCTTTATACCCCGCAGGGGGGCGGATTCTATCATATTCTTCCGGTTACGTATTCGGTTTTAAGCGCAGCCGCAAATCTGACCCGACCTGGCGTACGTCGGTTAGCGTAAACTCAGGCGCCTGCGACAATTGACTCAATCCCGGCAGGACGCAAAGCCCGCGCGCATCGTCGCCCAACAGTTTCGGCGCCAGATAGACGATAAGCTCGTCCACCACGCCCGCCAGCAACAGGGCGCCCGCCAGGTTCGCGCCGGCCTCAACCCAGACGGAATTAATCTGCCGCTTGCCCAGCACCATCATCAGCGCCACCAGGTCAATGCCGCCATTGTGCAGCGGCAGCCCAAGCTGCTCAACGTTTTCAGGCCACGCCTGTTCATCCGCGAGCGGGCGCGCCAGCCAGGTTCGCCCCGGCTGCGCAACGATCCGATGTCGCGGGGTCACCCGCTGTCGGCTATCGACGATAACGCGCACCGGCTGGCGCAGATGTTCGACGGGATAAATCCGCCGCGTCTCGGCATCCAGTTCCTGCCAGCGCACCGTTAACGAGGGATCGTCCGCCAATACCGTCGCGCTGCTGCTCAGTATCGCGGCGCTTTCCGCCCGAAAGCGCTGCACATCCTGCCGCGCCTGCGCAGAGGTGATCCACTGGCTCTCCCCGGAGGCCATCGCCGTTCGTCCGTCCAGCGAGGCGGCCATTTTAAGCTGCACATAGGGAAACCCGGTGCGCATGCGCTTCAGGAAACCCTGATTGATCTTCTCCGCTTCAGACGCCATCACCCCATGGCTGACCAGGACGCCGGCCTGTTGCAAACGATGCAGCCCTCGCCCGGCCACCTGAGGATTCGGATCCTGCATGGCGGCGACGACGCGGGAAACGCCCGCCGCAATCAGCGCATCGGCGCAAGGCGGCGTTCTGCCGTGATGACTGCACGGCTCCAGCGTGACATAGGCGGTTGCGCCGCGCGCCCGATCGCCGGCCATACGCAAGGCATGAACTTCCGCATGCGGTTCGCCGGCGCGGAAATGATACCCTTCCCCGACAATCACGCCGTCTTTCACTATCACGCAGCCGACATTGGGATTAGGCGAGGTGGTAAACCGCCCGCGACGCGCCAGCTCAAGCGCCAGCGCCATATAGCGTTCATCCTGCGGAAGTACTAATTCGTCCTGCTGCCCCACCATTCCCTGCGCCCCTTCTCTACTGACGATATTCTCAACATCAGGCTTAATCTTGCAAACGCGCAATCTCTTCGCCGAACTCCCGGATATCTTCAAAACTGCGATACACCGACGCAAACCGGATATAAGCCACCTTATCCAGTTTTTTCAGCGCATCCATCACCAGATTGCCCACCATCTTGGCCGTCACTTCACGTTCACCGGTGGCGCGCAACTGGGATTTAATATGATTAATCGCCATTTCGACATCATCGGAGCTGACCGGCCTTTTTTCCAAAGCCTTGAGCATGCCGCTGCGCAATTTATCTTCATTGAAGGGTTCGCGTACGTCGTTACTTTTTATAATCCGGGGTAGCACCAACTCCGCCACTTCAAACGTGGTGAAACGTTCATTACAAACCAGACACTGCCGACGCCGGCGTACCTGAGAACCTTCGCCAACCAGACGGGAATCGATAACTTTGGTATCCACAGCCGAACAAAATGGGCAATGCATAATGCGTCCTGACCAGTAATCCTTAACATAAAGACAGTTTACCCTGAATTATCAGACTAACCAAAACTCCTGAGTGTTGTTGCGAACCGATTCGCATCCCCCGGCAATAGAATGAAAATACCAGGCCGCCGCCGCCGCGAGCGGCGCGAAAAACCGGAAACCGCCGTCGAAGTCGTCTGGGGTATATGTCTCGCCTGCAATCGCGACTACACTGTCAAAAAAGAACACCGAAGGATTCCACGCAGGGGGAAAAACAGAAATGACAACCCGATACCGTATGCTCGCCGTTTTACCGGTTTTGGCCGTTCTGGCCGGCTGTGCGCAACAACGCCAGACGCCGCAGTTGCAAAATCAATTGAGTCAGTTGAACCATCGGTTACAAACGCTGACCGATCAAGCTACGGCGCTGGAACGGCAAAATGCGCTGAATGCGCAATCGGACGCCGGCGTGTATTTATTGCCCGAGGCGCAAAACCGCGCCCTATTGCAGAGCGCTATCGGCCAACTCGGCGTATCGCTCGATAATATCGAAGCGGAAGCCAACGGCACGCGTGCGCTGCTGCATATCCGCACGCTTGATACGGCGCGGTTGCCCGCGTTCAGCGCGCACATCGACTGGGGGCAAATCGACCCCGTGAGTGGTAAACCGTTAACCAACGATACGCAAACGCAGGCGTTCAAATTCCTGCCGCCATTGCTGCCAAAAACCGCGGCCGTGATTGAACTTCGACTCAGCGGGCTGACGCCGGAACAGCTGGGGTTTGTCCGGTTGTATCAGGTAATCGAGGAAGAACAGACGCCGCCGCCGGTCGCCGCTATCGAAGCGCCTTGATGCGGGGTGCGATGTTCAACGCCGCCGGCAGCGGCGTTGAGAGTGGCGGACGGAAATGTTCGCCATAAAAAAAACCCCATACCATGGGGTTTCAGACTACCGGCGAACCGTCTTCCCCCCCACCCGACTCAGGGAGCGCGGATGGGGCGGACAACGCCATGTTTTCGACGATGCTAAAACGCCGATTGCATTGGTTTTATTAAGGCAGAATCGAGGGTTGATCGGCGCCCTCTTTCTCGACTTTCTGCACCAGCATATGCTCGCGTTTCATGCCCAATTTCAAAGCCAAAGCCGAAGCGACATAGATAGAGGACACCGTACCAATGGATACGCCGATCAGCATCGCCAGCGAAAAGCCTTCCAGCATCGCGCCGCCGAAGATATACAGCATCAGCACCACCACCAGCGTGGTGGCCGACGTCATAATGGTACGGCTCAGCGTCTGCGTCAGGGAAACGTTCATGATCTCATAAGGCGTGCCGCGGCGAATTTTACGGAAATTCTCGCGGATACGGTCGGAGACCACGATGCTGTCGTTCAGCGAGTAGCCAATCACCGACATCAACGATGCGACGATGGTCAGATCGATCTCGATATGGAACAGAGACAGCACGCCCATAGTGATGACCACGTCATGCGCCAACGCCAGCACCGCTCCTAACGCCAGCCGCCATTCAAAACGGAAGCCGACATAGATCAGGATACAGATGAGCGCGCTCAGCAGCGCCATGCCGCCCGCCTGCGCCAAATCGCTCCCGACGCTGGGGCCGACAAACTCAATACGTTTTACCGTCGCATGCTGTTCGGTACCCTGATTAATCACGCTCAGTACGCGATTACCCAGTTCCTGACCGGAGGTGCCGACGCTCGGCGGCATCCGCACCATCACGTCGCGACTGCTGCCGAAGTTTTGGATCAGCGGATCGTGAAACCCTGCGTTCTGTAACGAATCACGGATCAAATCCAGATCGGCAGGTTTTTCAAGATTGATTTCAATCACCGTACCGCCGGTGAAATCCAATCCCCAGTTAAAACCCCGTACGCCCATCACGATCAGCGAAAGGATCAGCAGCGTTCCTGATATCAGAAACGCGACGTTATCCCAACGCATAAAGTCATAGACCCGGCGTCCATAGTTCAGTTGTTCAACAGTATAATCCTGTGCCACAACGCACTCCTCAGATAGACAGCTTGTTAATGCGTTTGCCGCCGTAAAGCAGGTTAACGATGGCACGAGTACCGACGATCGCCGTAAACATCGACGTTGCTACCCCGATAGCCGTAGTGATGGCAAAGCCTTTGATCGAACCGGTACCGACAGCGTAAAGGATAACGGCGGTGATCAGAGTGGTCAGGTTGGCGTCCACAATACTGGAGAACGCGCCCTTATACCCTTCATGAATCGCCTGCTGGACGCTGCGTCCGTTTTTCAGCTCTTCCTTGATACGCTCGTTAATCAACACGTTGGCATCGACGGCCACCGCCAGCGTCAGCACGATCCCGGCAATCCCCGGCATGGTCAGCGTGGCGCCCGGCAGCAGCGACATCACGCCGACGATCATCACCAGGTTGGCGATCAGCGCGGTGGTGGCGATCACGCCGAACTTACGGTAGTAAACCACCATAAAGACGATGGAGGCGATCAGACCCCACAGACAGGCTTCCAACCCCTGGGTGATATTCTGCATACCCAATGTCGGCCCGATGGTGCGCTCTTCCACAATCTGGATCGGCGCAATCAGCGCGCCGGCGCGCAGCAGCAGGGAAAGCTGACGGGCTTCGTTCGGATTATCGATACCGGTGATGCGGAAGCTGTTGCCCAGGCGAGACTGAATCGTCGCCACGTTGATCACTTCTTCCTGTTTCTCCAGTATCGAGCGACCGTTGGCGTCTTTCTTACCGCTGTCTTTATATTCGACGAACAGCGTCGCCATCGGTTTGCCGATGCTGTCTTTGGTGAAGTTGGACATGGCGTTGCCGCCGGCGCTATCCAGCGAGATGTTCACCTGAGGACGGTTGTATTCATCATTGCTCGACGTGGAGTCGGTGATGTGATCGCCGGTCAGGATCACGCGCTTGAACAGCACGACCGGCGCGCCGTCGCGCATGTTCTTCACTTCGGAATCGCCCGGCACACGCCCATTGGCGGCGGCGGTCACATCGGCGTCGCTATTGACCAGACGGAATTCCAGCGTGGCGGTCGCCCCCAGAATTTCTTTCGCCCGAGCGGTATCCTGAATGCCCGGCAATTCAACCACGATGCGGTCGGCGCCCTGGCGCTGAACCAGCGGCTCGGCGACGCCAAGCTGGTTGACGCGGTTACGCAGGATATTGATGTTTTGCTGCACCGCATATTCACGCGCCTCACGCAGACGCTCATCGCTCATTGCCGCGCGCAGCAGATTGCCGCCGCTGGTGCTGATGACCAGATCGCGGTGGCGGCTCGTCAGATAACTCACACCCGCGTCGCGGGTCTGCGCATCGCGGAAACGCACTTCAACGCCATAGTTATCGGTTTTACGCACCGCGGCGTAAGGAATATTTTTTTCACGCAAATCGCTGCGCAGAGAATCCATCGATTGTTCTTGCAGCTTGCTCAGCGCGGTATCCATATCCACTTCCATCAGGAAGTGAACGCCGCCGCGCAAATCAAGGCCCAGCTTCATCGGCTCGGCCCCCAGGACGCGTAACCACGTCGGGGTTGCGGGAGCAAGGTTAAGCGCCACGACAAACTTATCGCCCAGCTCATTGAGGAGAGCTTCGCGCGCGCGGATCTGAATATCCGGGTTGGAGAAGCGAGCCAGAATCGCACCATTTTCCAATGCAATCGACTTACTGGTGATGTTTTGCTCTTTTAATACATTTTGGACTTGGATCAGCGTCGTTTCACTGGCGGCGATGCCTCGCGCGCCAGTAATTTGTACCGCCGGATCCTCACCATACAGGTTAGGAAGCGCATAGAGCAGACCGATGACCAAAGCCACGATCAGCATCAGGTACTTCCACAAAGGATAACGGTTTAACACGGCAGTTCCCTTCGGGAAAATCGAAAATTACAGGGCTTTGATAGTGCCCTTCGGCAGCACGGCAGCCACGAAATCACGTTTGATAACAACTTCATTGGTGTCATTCAAGGCAATAGCGATATAGCCGGTTTCAGACACTTTCGTCACACGCCCGACCAGACCGCCGGTCGTTAAGACTTCATCACCCTTGCTGATGGAATCCATCAACTTTTTATGTTCCTTGGCGCGTTTTTGCTGAGGACGCAGGATCATGAAGTAAAAAATCAGACCAAATACGGCCAGCATAATAACCAGAGAGTACGGGCTTCCCTGAGCCGAAGCGCCAGTCGCGGCTACAGCATCGGAGATAAAAAGACTCATTTAAATTTCCTCATTGTTATCAAAAAGATAAGTTATAGGTATGACAAAAGTGAATAAAAATCACCGCAATACCGGCAGTCAGTCGCTGTCGGCAACGTCTTTTTCAGCAAGCGGCGGAACCGGTTTACCCATACGTTGGTAAAAATCCACCACAAAGTGCTCTAATTTACCCTCTTCGATGGCCTGACGTAAACCCGCCATCAAACGCTGATAATAACGCAAATTATGGATGGTATTGAGTCGCGCGCCGAGTATTTCGTTGCAACGGTCAAGATGATGCAAGTATGCCCGGCTGTAATTGCGGCAGGTATAGCAATCACAATGTTCATCAAGCGGGCTCACATCATCCTTATGCTTCGCATTACGGATTTTAACCACGCCGTCGGTAACAAATAAATGGCCGTTGCGCGCGTTACGCGTCGGCATCACGCAGTCAAACATATCAATGCCGCGACGCACGCCTTCCACCAAATCCTCCGGCTTGCCGACGCCCATCAGATAACGTGGTTTATCCGCCGGGATCTGCGGGCAGACATGCTCCAGAATACGGTGCATATCTTCTTTAGGCTCGCCCACCGCCAAACCGCCCACAGCGTACCCATCAAAGCCAATGTCTACCAGTCCTTTTACCGACACGTCGCGTAAATCTTCGTAAACGCCGCCCTGAATAATCCCGAACAACGCGTTCTTATTATTCAATTCGTCAAAACGCCGGCGGCAGCGTTGCGCCCAGCGCAGCGACATTTCCATCGAGCGCTTGGCATAGTCCCAATCGGCGGGATAAGGGGTGCATTCGTCAAAGATCATCACCACGTCGGAGCCCAGGTCGTGCTGAATCTCCATCGACTTTTCCGGGCTAAGGAAGATGGCGTCGCCGTTGATGGGATTGCGGAAATGGACGCCTTCCTCGGTGATCTTGCGGATATCGCCCAGGCTGAACACCTGAAAACCGCCGGAGTCCGTCAGGATCGGCCCGTGCCACTGCATGAAATCATGCAAATCGCCATGCAATTTCATAATTTCCTGGCCGGGGCGCAGCCACAGGTGAAACGTATTGCCCAGCAGGATCTGCGCGCCGGTATCCTTGACTTCCTCCGGCGTCATCCCTTTTACCGTGCCGTAGGTGCCTACCGGCATAAACGCCGGGGTTTCCACCACGCCGCGTTCAAAAATCAATCTGCCGCGCCGGGCGCGGCCATCGGTTTTTTGTAATTCGTACTTCACTTAGCCTCCAGCATCAGAAAAACAGTCTGATGTTGATGTTGATAATGCCAGATAAACGCCTGACAGAGCCTGGTCTGCGGCGTACGCAACAGGTTCGGACCAAAAACTAGCCGATTTTCTCCTGCTCAGCCTGCGGGTTACGCGTAATAAACATCGCGTCCCCGTAGCTGAAAAAACGATATTGCTCAGCCACCGCCTGCCGGTAGGCCGACATGGTGTGCCGGTAGCCGGCAAAGGCCGATACCAACATAATCAGCGTGGACTCAGGCAGATGGAAATTGGTCACCAGCGCATCGATAATCCGGTAGTGATAACCAGGATAGATAAAGATCCGCGTGTCGCCAAAGAAAGGGGCAATCAGTTCGCCGCCGCTGGCCTGCGCGGCGCTTTCCAGCGAACGGACCGAGGTGGTGCCGACCGCCACCACCTTGTTGCCGCGCGCTTTGCAGGCCAGCACCGCGTCAACCACCTCCTGCGGCACTTCGGCGTATTCGGCGTGCATGATATGGTCTTCAATGGTCTCTACGCGCACCGGTTGGAATGTGCCGGCCCCGACGTGCAGGGTGACGAATGCCATTTCCACCCCCTTTTCACGCAGCGCGGCCAGCATGGGCTCATCAAAGTGCAAACCCGCGGTGGGCGCCGCCACCGCGCCGGGGCGCTGGCTGTAGACCGTCTGATACAGTTCGCGGTCGGATTCTTCGTCCGGCCGGTCGATATAAGGCGGCAGCGGAATATGGCCGATATCATTCAGAATCGACAATACGTCGCGCGCGTCGTCGAAACGCAGCTCAAACAGCGCATCGTGGCGGGCGGTCATGGTCGCCTGCACGCTGTCGTCATCGCCCAGCAGCAGTTCGGCGCCGGGTTTTGGCGCTTTTGAGGCGCGCACATGCGCCAGCACCCGATGTTCATCCAGCACGCGTTCAACCAGCACTTCCAGCTTGCCGCCGCTGGCTTTGCGCCCGAACAACCGGGCCGGGATCACGCGCGTATTGTTGAATACCAGCAGATCGCCGGCTTCCAGCTTATTCAGTAAATCGGTAAATACGCCGTGCGTCAGATTTCCCGTCGGCCCGTCCAGCGACAGCAAACGGCAACCGCTACGCTGAGCCTGCGGATAATGGGCAATTAACGATTCGGGAAGTTCAAACGAAAAATCGGCGACGCGCATGACAATTCACTTAGCTGTTTATTGATTAAAAAAGGCGGCCTAGTCTAGAGCCGCAAGCACCCGGCTGCAAGAAATAAGCACGCGGAAAGCGGAATGCTTTATACTGTGCGGATGAATTTTCTTGCTCACCTGCATTTGGCCACGCTGGCCGACAGCTCGCTGTTAGGTAATCTGATGGCGGATTTTGTCCGTGGAAATCCTCAGGACAGCTACTCCGACGATATCGTGGCGGGCATCCGTCTGCACCGCCGGGTCGATACCCTGACCGACAGCCTGCCGGAAGTGAAGCAGGCCCGTCAGTATTTCAGCGCCGATTACCGCCGCGTCGCGCCGATTACGCTGGATGTCTTGTGGGATCACTTTCTCGCCCGCCACTGGCTCCAGCTTGAACCACTGATCCCGCTGTCTTCGTTTGTCGAGCGGGCGCAGTCGCAGATCGCGCCGCATCTGGCGCAAACGCCCGATCGTTTTCAGAATCTGAATCGCTACCTATGGCCGGAACGCTGGCTGGAACGCTACGCCGAATTGCCGTTCATTGCCGATGTGCTGCACAGAATGTCGATTCGTCGCCCTAAACTGGCGGCGCTTTCCGGCTCGTTCGGCGATATTGAACAACACTATCCGCAATTTGAAACGCTCTTCTGGCAGTTTTATCCCAGGATGATGAAACTGGCGCAATCGCGGCAAATTTAACGGCGCGACCGACGAACAGCCCCCAATAGATTTCGAGGCGCGCCGAGCGACGAATTCGTCTGGAACGAAATTGCCCGGCCCGCGCGCCGGCAATTTGCAAGATGACGGGTATATAAGGTTATGATATAAACCGCCGATTAGATCGATAGCTAAAAACTATCTTATCGATTGGTCTCTTTACCTGTCTTCACTCGGGCAAAGTCCCTATAATCGCTATTGTTTTTTACATCAATCCATTATTAACAATAAATTACAGGAGTAATTATGGTCCTGGTTACGCGTCAAGCCCCTGACTTCACCGCCGCAGCCGTTCTCGGCAGTGGCGAAATCGTTGAAAATTTCAACCTGAAAAAACACATCAATGGAAAACCGGCGGTGCTCTTCTTCTGGCCGATGGATTTTACCTTTGTTTGCCCGTCGGAGCTGATCGCGTTTGATCACCGCTATGCTGAATTCCAGGAGCGCGGCGTTGAAGTGGTCGGCGTGTCCTTCGACTCCGAGTTCGTGCATAACGCCTGGCGTCAAACGCCGGTCGCCAAAGGCGGCATCGGCGAAGTGAAATACGCCATGGTCGCCGACGTGAAACGCGAGATACAGAAAGCCTACGGTATCGAACATCCGGAAGCCGGCGTGGCGTTGCGCGGCTCGTTCCTGATCGACAAAGAAGGCATCGTGCGCCATCAGGTGGTCAACGACCTGCCTTTGGGCCGCAACATTGATGAAATGCTGCGTATGGTCGATGCGCTGCAATTCCATGAAGAACACGGCGAAGTATGCCCTGCTCAATGGGAAAAAGGTAAAACCGGCATGGGCGCCTCCCCGGACGGCGTCGCGAAATATCTGTCGGAAAACGCCGACAAACTGTAATCGCCCCGTACGTCATCCCGCCGAAGCCAGTTGCCCGCAGCAGCTGGCTTCTTTGCTTTCCGACGACGTTCTCATCGCCCGTTAAATCGTCCCCCAGCTCAACCCCGCTATTCCGCGTCTTCAAAACAAAAAGTTGACTGAGTGCGCCAAATCCTTAGCCTTAAACGATAGCTATCGTTAACATCTGGCCGGTTTGCTGGCATATCAAAGAGGGACGCATGCAACAAAATCTTGCTCTGTGGCTGGAAAACGCGGGAATGCAACACACCGGCATCATTGCGCTACTGATTGTTCTGGGGCTGATATTGCTGATTTCAGCCGTCATTCATCTGATTCTCCATCAGGTGGTGCTAAAAAGGATGGTCTTGCGCTCGTCAAACAAAGCGAACAGTACCGACGCCACGGGTTGGAAGCAGGCGTTAACGCAGCATAACCTGTTTAATCGCCTGGCCTTTCTGCTCCAGGGCATCATTCTCAATATTCAGGTGGTGCTGTGGCTGCCGTCCCAAAGTGAAACCCGTGAAGCGCTGGTGATCTGTTCCCAGGTCTGGATTATGATTTTCGCTTTGCTGGCGCTGTTTTCGCTGCTTGATATCCTGCTGACCGTTTCCGCGCGTTCAAAAGTCGCCACCCAGTTGCCGCTGCGGGGGATCTTTCAAAGCCTGAAGCTGATCGCCACCATCGTGATCGGCATTATGGTGGTGTCGCTGCTGATCGGAAAATCGCCGTTGATTCTGATCAGCGGTCTGGGGGCGATGACCGCCGTCCTGATGCTGGTGTTCAAAGATCCGATTATGGGGCTGGTGGCGGGAATTCAGCTCTCGGCCAACAATATGCTGTTGCTGGGAGACTGGCTGGAAATGCCGAAATACGGCGCGGACGGCGCGGTCATCGATATCGGTCTGACCACGGTTAAGGTCAAAAACTGGGACAATACCATCACCACCATCCCCACTTACGCCCTGATATCGGACTCATTCAAAAACTGGCGCGCCATGTCGGAATCGGGCGGCCGCCGCATCAAGCGCAGCGTCAACATCGATACCACCAGCGTGCATTTTATGACCGAAGACGAACAGCAGCGGCTGCTGCGCAGCAGGTTGCTCTCGCCGTATATCGCCCAAAAAACCAATGAATTGCAACAACATAATGCGCAGGACGACCTCGATCTCTCCTCGCCGCTCAACGGACGCCGGCTGACCAACCTGGGGACGTTCCGCGCCTATCTTCAGGCTTATCTGCAAGCGCATCCGGGGATTCATAAAGGCATGACGTTGATGGTGCGCCAGCTGGCGCCGACGCCGGAAGGCTTACCGCTGGAAATTTACGCCTTCACCAATACCACCGCCTGGGTGGAATATGAAAGCATACAGGCGGACATCTTCGACCATATCTTCGCCGTGATGCCGGAGTTCGATTTGCGCGTGCATCAGACGCCGACCGGCTATGACATGCAGGCGCTGGCGCGGCAGGTCGTGACGACCCGTTAGCCCGCCGCGCGCGCAAAGTAAAACGGGGATGAAATCTTCATCCCCGTATGCTTGTCGATGTTCAGCCTAGCGCCGCTGATATCGCCGCTTGATCGCATAACCCGCCAGCAGCAATACAATCCAGACAATGCCGACATAAAGCGACACGCGGGTATCCGGGAAATAACCAATCAACCCGATGATAAAAAACAGGAAGACGATCGCGAATATCGACGTCGCCGCGCCGCCCCGTAACGGAAACGCCAGCGCCTTCACCTGTTCCTGACTCAGGCGGCGGCGAAACGCGATCTGGGAGCAGAGGATCATAATCCAGACCCAAACGGTGGCGAAAGTCGCCAGCGAAGCGATAACCAGGAAGACTTTACCCGGCATGATGTAGTTCAGATACACCGCCACCAGCAGCGCCGTGATCATCACCAGCACCGTGACCCAGGGTATGCCGCGCCGGGAAATGCGGGTAAAGACTTGCGGCGCATGGCCTTGTTCGGCCATACCGTGCAACATGCGGCCGACGCCGAACACATCGCTGTTAATCGCCGACAGCGAGGCGGTAATCACCACAAAATTCAGGATACCGGCGGCGGCGGTGATCCCCAGATGCTGGAACGTCAGGACAAACGGGCTGCCGTTGGTGCCGACCTGATTCCAGGGGTAAATCGACATGATCACAAACAGCGTACCCACATAGAACACCAGAATACGCCAGGGTACGGAATTGATGGCGCGCGGAATCGATTTGTGCGGCTCCTTGGCTTCACCCGCCGTGATGCCGATAATTTCCACCCCGCCATAGGCGAACATCACCATCTGCAACGAGAGGATCATCCCCATCACGCCATTACTGAAGAATCCGCCGTTGGTCCACAGGTTATGGATGCCGGTGGGTTCGCCGCCGTTGCCGATGCCCCAGACGATAATGCCGATCCCCGCCAAAATCATAATAATGATGGTGGCCACCTTGAAGAAAGAGAGCCAGAACTCCAGTTCGCCAAAGACTTTGACATTCATCAGGTTAATGGCGCCGATGATCAACACCACGCTCAGCACCCACACCCAGTGAGGCACCGCCGGGAACCATACGCCCATGTAAATGCCGAACGCGGTGACATCGGCGATGGCGACAATCAGCATCTCGAAGCAGTAGGTCCAGCCGGTAATATAGCCGGCCAACGGCCCGAGATAATCCTGCGCATAGCGGGAAAAGGAGCTGGACTGCGGATTGTTCACCGACATTTCGCCCAGCGCCCGCATAATGATATAAGCGACAACGCCGCCAATCAGATAAGCCAGCAGGACGCTGGGTCCGGCCATCTGAATGGCGCTGGCCGAACCATAAAAAAGCCCGGTCCCGATCGCCGAACCCAAGGCGATAAAACGGATATGCCGCGTACTTAATCCACGCTTAAGCCTGGCGGATTGTTGTTCCATAAATAAGCAACCCTGTTAAAAAGAAAAACCACAGACCGTGGTCTGTGGCGTATAAATCAACGATCACCGCGCTATTGATGTACAGTGACTTCCTGACGGCCGCACAGCCGGTCGTAAATCGCCGCCGCCAGCAAAACCAGCAAGGATGGCGGCAGCCAGGCCAGATCCTGTCCGCCTAACGGCAGGTGCAGGCTCCACTCGGGCAACAGCGGTTTGAAGTGCGACGATTTTATCCCATCAATAATGCCGAACAACAGGCTAATCAACATGACCGGGGCCACTACACGCGAGCAGTTATTCCACCATGATCGCGTAAAACTCAGTAAAACCAACACGATACAGGGCGGGTAAATCGCCGTCATCACCGGAATGGAAAGCTGGATCAGATGGCTCAAGCCCAGATTCGACACCACCATGGAAAAACCGCCCAGTATAAAGACCAGCGTGCGGTATGAGAACGGCAGATACTGAGAGAAGAACTCGGCGCAAGCGCAAGTCAGGCCGACCGCCGTGACCATGCAGGCAATGAAAATCAGCAACGCCAGGAAGCTGCTTCCCATGCTGCCGAACGTGTGCTGGACGTAGACATGCAGAATTTCGGCGCCGTTCTGCGCTTCCGGCGCGAGGATACCGCTGACGGAACCGAGCTGGAATAAACTCAGATACACCAGCATCAGGCCGATACCCGCGATAAGGCCGGCCCATATGGTGTAACGCGTCAGCAGTCTGGTGTCCTCAACGCCGCGCGAGCGGGCGGCATTGACGATAACAATGCCGAACACCATCGCGCCCAGGGTATCCATCGTGAGATAGCCATTCACAAAACCGTTGGAGAACGGCATATGCTGATAGGTTTCCGTCGCCGGCAGAGGCGAACCGGCCGGCCACAGCACCGCGGCGACGCCCAGTACCGCCAGGGCGATAATTTTCAGCGGAGCCAGCACATGACCCACGGTATCCAGCAGGCGTCCCGGATACAGCGAAATGCCGATGACGACCGAAAAGTAGATCAGGCTATAGATCAATAGCGGGGAGTCGCCATTGCCGAGCAGCGGCGCAAGCCCGACTTCGAACGAGACCGTCGCCGTGCGTGGCGTGGCGAACAGCGGGCCGACCGCCAGATAGCAGACCGTCGCCAATACCAGGCCCGCGTTTTTACCGATCGGGGAGCTTAATGCATCAATACCGCCGCCGACGCGCGCCAGCGCAATAACGGTCAATACCGGCAGCCCCACGGCGGTAAGCAGAAAGCCAACCGCGGCGATCCAGACATGTTCACCCGCCAGCAGACCCACCATGGGGGGGAAAATGATGTTCCCCGCGCCGACGAACAGGGCAAAGGTCATAAAACCCAATGCCATGATATCTTTGGAAGTTAAACGATGACTCATAGTTATGTCGCGTTGCCTGTATAAATCGAGAAAAAGAGGAAAAACTGTGCTGCTAACGACTGCCCATCGTTGTCGACAGAAACAGCGAGCAGATTTATAGGAGTATATTTTTTGGCGCACAGCCATATTGGGGGGCAATTAGAACGTTTATAGCGCAAAAAGACAAGCCGATCGCGAAAAACCGGAGCTTTAAACCAAATTAATCAACACAAGCAACATATAATATTAGTTATCGATAATTACCTGATACATGATTTGTGCATATAGCGGCGAAACATTGCAATAAACTGTAATTAAATTATAAAAAATGCATGATGAAGCCATAAAATAATCTTATACAGCAAAAAATCGCCGGGTGCCTGAGGCATCGCCACAAATCAGGGAAAGGAATGTCTGTCAACTTGGTGAGGGTTTCGTGCGCGCGCCGGGCGCGTTTTTCAACGTCGCTTCCGGCGCGGACGATGTTCAGTATAAAAGCGAGACGATCACCAAACCCGACGGGCTATCTCGACCACCAGCCTCAGCTTATCCCACTGCTGCTCTTCCGTCAGACTATTGCCCTCTTCGGTGGAGGCGAAACCGCACTGCGGGCTAAGGCAAAGCTGGTTGATATCCACAAATTTCGCCGCTTCCGCAATGCGCGCCTGCACGCTATCCACATTTTCCAACTCGCCGTTTTTGCTGGTGATCAACCCAAGCACCACCCGCTGATGACCCGGTTTGATAAACCGTAACGGCTCAAAACCCCCGGCGCGTTCCGTGTCATACTCCAGGAAGAATGCATCCACGTTCACTTCGCCGAACAGCGTTTTCGCCACGGGTTCGTATCCGCCTTCCGAAATCCAGGTAGAGCGGAAATTCCCCCGGCACACATGCAGACCAATCACCAGATCGGCGGGTTTATCCGCCAGCGCTTGATTCAACACCTCGGCGTATATGCGCGCCAGTTGTTCGGGATCCTCGCCCCGCTCGCGGATCTGACGCTTTTGATCGTCGGAACACAGATAGGCCCATACGGTGTCATCCAGTTGCAGATAGCGGCAGCCTGCATCATAAAATGCGTGGATCGCATCGCGCCAGGTTTGCGCCAAATCGGCGAAATAGGCGTTCAGGTCGGGATAAACCCGACGGTCTATCGCCTCGCGACCGCCGCGAAAATGCATCACGCTGGGGCTGGGAATCGTCATTTTCGCCACCGCATCCCCAGCAATGCTGTTCAGATAGCGAAAATCCTCCAGCATCGGATGCCGCGGATTAAAACTCACTTTGCCGGTGACTTTAATACCGTGCGACTTGGTCTGAATACCGTGGAACTGAATCCCCTGCTCCGCTTCATAGCGTTCAACGCCGTTCAACTGCGCGAAGAAGTCAAAGTGCCACCAGCTGCGACGCAGTTCGCCGTCCGTCACCACCTGCAAGCCGGTGGCGCGCTGCCGCTCGACAATGCGCAGGATTTCCCGATCTTCTATTTGCCGCAGTTGCAACGCATCAATCTCGCCGGCCTGATACTGTAAACGAGCCTGCTTGACGGCCGCCGGACGCAGCAAACTGCCGACGACATCGGCGCGAAACGGAGGATGTGTGTTAGCCATGATAGGTCACTCCCGGGTAGCGGTCGGCGCGCACAAGACGCGACGGCCGGCATCAATGAGGTAATGGAATATTCGTCGACCTGCCGCATGCCGGCAGACAGATTGGACATCTGGACGTCTATAATTGAGCGCTATCGTTGCACAGCGCCGCGAGCGGCGCAATGGAATATTTTTCACTGCTGGTGAAAAATATTCATTTTCATACCCCGTGCGAATTCAGCGTCGAGAGGCGCTGTCCATTGCCGCCAGACCAAGCCGGATTTCATGAATAACATTTTCCGTCAGACTGAAGGATTCGCGGTATTCTCGGCCAGAGAGGCAGGCACAATCAACCTGTTCGGCAAGGTAAAGGCAAAACGGGAACCTAAACCATCCTCACTCATGATCTCCAGACGGGCGTCATGGTGGCTCAATGCGTGTTTCACAATCGCCAGACCTAATCCACTGCCGCCGGTCTGCCGCGAGCGCGCTTTATCGACGCGATAAAAGCGTTCCGTCAAACGCGGCAAATGCTCCGCGGCGATCCCCGGTCCGTTATCGCTGACCAGAAACTGCGCGCCTGCCGGCGTTTTTTGCCAGCAAACCTCGATGCGCGTTCCCGCCGGCGTATGGTTGACGGCGTTATACACCAGATTGGAAACGGCGCTGCGCAGCTGTTCTTCATTGCCGAACACCTGGAGATTTTCATTTACGCGAAAGACAATCTCGTGACGCGCCTGACTCAGCGTCTGGGCCTCGCGCTGCAATACGCGCAGCATCAGCGGCATGTCGACCTTCTCGCTCAGATCGATGGCGGCGGCGGCTTCTATCCGCGACAGGGTTAGCAGCTGTTTGACTAATCCGTCCATGCGTCGCGTCTGTTCCTGCATGGTATTCAACGCCTTACTGCGCAAAGCGCCATCCAGCGTTTCATCCTGCATCATTTCCAGATATCCCTGCAACACGGTCAAAGGCGTGCGCAGTTCATGGCTCACGTTGGCGAAAAAGTTACGCCGCGCCCCTTCCAACTGGTGCATTTGAGTAATATCGCGCGCCACCATCAGCAGTTGCCCTTCGGAATAGGGCATAATGCGAAACTCAACGTGATGGGCGTTATTCAGTTGCAGCGTTAACGGACGGCTAAAATCCTTGCCTTTCAGATAGGCGGCGAATTCAGGGTAACGCAGCAAATTGAGGATATTCTGCCCGCTGTCTTCCGGCCAGCGAAAGCTAAGCAGGTGCTGGGCCAGGCGATTACACCAGAAGATGGCGCCCTCTTCGGTGGTGATCACCACCGCATCCGGCAGCGACTCGGCTCCGCTGCGAAAGCGTTTGATCAATAACGCCAATTCTCGCCGCCGCCGTCGGTTGCGCAATTGCATCTGATACAGGCCGTAGAATAGCGGTTCCCAGCTCCAGCGCCCCGGAGGCGGCGTCATACTGCGATCGACCCACAGCCAGTAGGAAAGTTTAAGCTGATTGTAAAAGTTCCAGCAGAGTACAATCAGAACCGCTGCCAGTAAAAACCAGGGCAGATAGCCGACGATCAACCCCAACAGGAGCGCTGGCAGACAAAAGAAAGCCAGCTCCAGCGCCAGCCTCTTCCATGATAAACGTTCTAGCACGTTGATGTTTCCCCGCTACGGCAGCCTTCAATAACGCGTCGAAAAACGATATCCCGTTCCGCGAACGGTCTGCACCATTTTATCATGACCGCTGGTTTCCAGCGCTTTACGCAATCGGCGGATATGAACATCAACGGTGCGATCTTCAACATAAACGTTAGTACCCCAAACGTGGTTAAGCAACTGTTCACGACTGTAAACCCGTTCAGGATGCGTCATAAAGAAATGCAACAGTTTAAATTCCGTCGGCCCCATATCCAGCGCGAGATCTTCCGTCGTGACCCGATGAGAGGAGGGATCCAGACTCAATCCGCGCATTTCAATCACTTCTTCAACCGCCATCGGGGAAATGCGGCGCATCACCGCTTTGATACGCGCCACCAGCTCTTTGGGCGAAAAAGGTTTGGTGATGTAATCATCCGCCCCGACCTCAAGCCCGCGCACCCGATCCTCTTCCTCGCCGCGGGCGGTCAGCATCATAACGGGGATATCGCGCGTCAGCGCCTCGCGTTTCATATGCTTGATGAATTGCAAACCGGAGCCGCCCGGCAACATCCAGTCCAGTAACACCAGTTCAGGAAAAGGCTCCGACAATTGCATGACCGCACTGTCGTAATCTTCCGCTTCGACAGGCTGATAACCATTCTGTTCCAGTACAAAACAGATCATTTCACGAATCGGTGCTTCATCTTCCACGACCAATATGCGTCTTGCCATTGTTTATCCTGCCGTTAATCATCGTCGCTGTTAGCATGCGCAGAGCATTATGCGTCAGTTTTGTGACAGATTTATGAAAAAAATGCAGGAGCATTTTTCAACGTTACGCAGTGACGGCCCGTAGGGCGAGCCCCATGGACGGGGCGAGTAAAAAAATGCAGGAGCATTTTTCAACGTCACGCAGTGACGGCCCATAGGGCGAGCCCCATGGACGGGGCGAGTAAAAAAATGCAGGAGCATTTTTCAACGTCACGCAGCATATTTTCGAGCCGATTTCCAAAGTCGGGTATTCGCAAGGACAGGCACGCCTGCGGCTGTTTATACTAGATGCCACAGCGAAGACTTATCGTTCAAGGAGTTCCATGCGTATTATCCACACCGCCGACTGGCATCTGGGGCAATATTTTTACACCAAGAGCCGTGCAGCCGAGCATCAGGCCTTTCTGCACTGGCTGATTGCTCAGGTCGAACAGCATCAGGTGGATGCGGTAATCGTCGCGGGAGATATCTTTGATAACGGCTCGCCGCCCAGTTATGCGCGGGAAATGTATTACCGCTTCGTGGTCGAGCTACAGCGCACGGGCTGTCGGCTGGTGATCCTGGGGGGCAACCATGATTCCGTCGCCACGCTGAATGAATCGCGCGATCTGCTGGCCTGCATGAATACCCAGGTCATCGCCAGCGCCGGCGGCGATCTCGAACAACAGGTGATGGTGCTGGAAACCCGTCAGGGACGGCCCGGCGCCGTATTATGCGCGATCCCCTTTCTGCGGCCGCGCGATCTGATCACCAGTCAGGCCGGCCAGTCCGGCGATGAAAAACAGCAGATCTTGCAGGATGCCATCGCCACGCATTACCACCAGAGTTACCAGTTGGCCTGCCGGAAACGCGAGGCGGCAGGGCTGCCGTTGCCCATCATCGCCACCGGTCATCTGACCACCGTCGGCGCGACCGCGTCCGACTCGGTGCGCGACATTTATATCGGTACGCTGGATGCGTTCCCGGCGCAGGCTTTCCCGCCGGCGGACTATATCGCCCTCGGGCATATCCACCGTCCGCAGCGCGTGACGAAAAGCGAACATATTCGCTACAGCGGCTCCCCTATTCCGCTGAGTTTTGACGAATTAGGCAGCGACAAATCCGTTTGTCTGGTCAGTTTTACGCCCGATCTCCCGCCGGCGATCGAGACGCTTCCGGTTCCCATGACGCAGCCGATGCAGTTGATCAAAGGCAATCTGGCCGATATAGAGCGCCAACTCGCCGACTTTCACGATTATCAGGGGGAGAAAACGGTGTGGTTGGATATTGAAATCACCACGCAGGAATATCTCAACGACATACAAAAACGCATTCAGGCGCTAACCGATGACCTGCCCGTCGAAGTGCTGTTGTTGCGCCGAGCTCGTGAACAGCACATGCAAACCATCGTGCGGCAGGAGAAGGAAACGCTGAACGAGCTGACGGTGCATGATGTTTTTGAACGGCGGCTGGCGACGGCCGACGATCTGGAGGAAAGTCGTCAACAGCGCGTGCGCGTGCTGTTCGATCAGGTTATTGAAGAATTGGCACAGGATGAGCGCGCCGAATGAAAATACTCAGTCTGCGATTAAAAAATCTCAACGCCCTGCAAGGCGAATGGAAAATCGACTTCACCCGCGATCCCTTTTCCAGCAACGGCCTGTTCGCCATCACCGGCCCGACCGGCGCGGGGAAAACCACGCTGCTGGACGCCATTTGTCTGGCGCTGTATCACGAGACGCCGCGGTTAAAAAGCATCTCCGCCAGCCAGAACGAATTGATGACCCGCAACGCCGCGGACTGCCTGGCCGAAGTGGAGTTCGAGGTCAAAGGCGTCGGTTATCGCGCGTTCTGGAGCCAGCGCCGGGCCAGAAATTCCCCCGACGGCAACCTGCAAACGCCGAAAGCGGAACTGGCGCTGATGGCTGACGGCAAAATACTGAGTGAAAAACTCACGGAAAAGCTGAGCATGACCGCCGAAATCACCGGACTGGATTTCGGCCGATTCACCCGTTCGATGATGCTGTCGCAGGGGCAATTCGCCGCCTTTCTGAATGCGGATGCCAACGACCGCGCCGAACTGCTGGAAGAACTGACCGGCACGGATATTTACGGCCTGATTTCCGAGCGCGTTTTCGACCGCCACAAACAGGCCAAAATCGCGTTGGATACGCTACAGGCGCGCGCATCCGGGATTGAGTTATTGAATGACGAGCAGCGCCAGTCGCTGGAAACGCAGTTGTCATCATTAACGCAGCAGGAGCAGGCGCTCATTGCCGAGCGAGAGCAAGTACTAACTTATCAGCGTTGGTTTGAACAACTCGCTCAGCATCAGCAATTGCTCGCCGCCGGCAAGGAGCGGCGCGACGCCGCGGAAATGGCGATCCAACAGGCGCAACCGCGGCTCGAACGTCTGGCGCAAAATGAACCGGCGGAAAAACTCCGTCCGTTCCAGCAGAACAGAGAGCGTTACCAGCAGGAATTCGCGTCGCTGTCTCAGCTTATGACCCATCTGCTGGAACAACAGAAAACGCAGCTAGCCGCGGCAACCGCGTTACGCCGACAGGAAGAGCAAGCCTTGCAGGACTTGCGTCAACACGCGGATGAGCGACAACGGCAGGAAGAGCTGATCCGCGAACGAATCATCCCGCTGGACCACCAGATAGACAGTCTGCGCCAACAAAGCGACAAGCAACGGCTAGAGCTGGAACAGGTGCAAAAGCGCCGTCAGGACGAGCAGCGCAAACTGGCGCAGGCTGAAGAACAGCAGCGGCTCGCACAGCAACGAACCGAACAACTGCATCGCTATCGCCGGCAGCATCCGCATCATCAACGCTGGGGGGAAAATCTTTCCCTATGGCGGACGCAGTTTCAGCGCCAGCAACAGTTGGAACGCGAACTGGCGACGCTGAAAGAAAAGCAGGCGAACTATGCGCAACAGGCGGAGCAACTGCATCAGCAGGCGCTTCAACTGACCGCGCAGCGCGCCGAACGGCAGCGCGAAGTCGATCAAGCAGAGCGGCGGTTCGCCGAACATCAGCAACAGCGGCAACAACAGGAAGCGCAACAGTCCACCGCCGACCTGCACCAGCAACTCAGTCAGTCCATCGCCCTGCGTCCGGCTCGTCAGCAGTTCGCCACCCTCAGCGCGTTATTTCAGCGGCAGAACGACAATCGGCGGCAGTTGGAAACCGAGCTGACGCAAACGCAGGCGCAGCTCGAACAGTTGGACGCCTTGCGCCAACAACAAAGCCAAACGTATGAACAGCGCCATCAGCATTTGATCGATCTGGATAAACATAACCAGTTGGAGCAGCGCATCGTTCAACTGGAAGAGGAAAGACGGCGGCTTCAACCCGGCGAAGAATGCCCGCTATGCGGCTCGACGCACCACCCGGCCGTTGAGCGTTATCAGGCGATACAGCCCTCAGAAACGCAACAACGCTTGCAGCAGCTACGGCAGGACGTTACTGCGCTGGAAAGCGCGCTGGCGCGCACCGACGCGCAACAGGCCGCATGTCGGCAGCAGCTTCAGCAGCGGCAGCAAACGCGCGCGCGTCTCGACGAGGAAGACCAAAGTTTGCTGCAACAGTGGCAAGACGTCAGTAAGCGCTTACAAGGGGACTTCGCGCCCGAACAATTCGCCGAAGTCGCCGCATGGCTGGCGCAGCGCGAAGCGCATGAGCAGCGCATGCAACAGCAAATTTCGGCAAATGAACAGATACAGCGGCAATGGCAGGAAAGTAAGGATTCACTGACCCAGGCGAATACCCAACTGCAACAGACAATGCAGCAGATAGCGCTGAACACTCAGCAGCAGAAAACGCTGAAAGCCGCGCAAACCGAACTGGCGCAGTCCCTGCAACAGACGCAGGCGCAGCAGGCGGAGCATCAGTCGGCGCTGGAAAAAAACCTGACCGCTTTCGGCCTGAACGCGCCGGCGACGTCGGATCAATCCCTCTGGCTGACGCAGCGCGGCGAAGAATGGCGGCAGTGGAAAGAGATTGAACAGGAGGAGCAGCAACTCTCGAACCAACTGACGGCTCTGGCGGCCGAATGCCGCCACCTCACGGCATCGCTGCAAGAAAGCGAACAACAGCGACTGACATTACAACAGCAATATGAATCTCAGTTGCAGGCGCTGACGACGGCGCGGCAGCAGCGGCGACAGCTTTTTGGCGACCAACAGACCGCGGAGGTCGGCAACCAGTTGCGTCTGCGCAGCCGGCAATATGAACAGATCGCCCAGCAGGCGCAGGAACAGCGCCAACAAGCGGAATCCTCGCTGAGCCGCATCACCGGCGAATTAACCAGCATTGAACAGCAGCAAACCCGCGTCGATGCATTACGCCGACAGGCCGCGCAAGATTTCACCCAGGCTTTGCAGCGCAGTATTTTTGCCGATGAAGACGCATTCCAACGCGCACTGCTTGATGAGCAGGAAAGAAATGAACTGCGCGACTGGAAAGAAAAGCTGTACCAGCAGTTGCAGCAAACCCGCGCGCTTTATCAGCAGGCGGAACAGTTGCTGGCGGCGCACCAGGAACAGCGCCCGGAAAAACTCGCGGCCGACGCCGCCCTGCCCTCAATACAGCAGGCGCTGACAGAGTTTGGCGACGCGTTAAAAACCAATCTTCAGCAGCAGGGGGAAATACGCCAGCAATTGACCACCGACCAACGCCATCGCCAGAATCAGCAGGCATTGCTGAACGAAATTGCGCAAAGTCAGCGGCACTATGACGACTGGAGCTGCCTGAACGAACTGATCGGTTCGCAAAAAGGCGATAAATTCCGTAAATTCGCCCAGGGGCTGACGCTCGATCATCTGGTCTATCTGGCTAACCTGCAACTTGCCCGCCTGCACGGTCGTTATCTGTTGCAACGTCAGATCAACGACGAACTCAAATTGCAGATTATCGACACCTGGCAGGCCGACGCCATCAGGGATACCCGCACGCTGTCGGGCGGGGAAAGTTTTCTGGTCAGCCTGGCGCTGGCGCTGGCGCTCTCCGATCTGGTGAGCAATAAAACCAGCATTGACTCGCTGTTTCTGGATGAGGGTTTCGGCACGCTGGACGCCGAAACGCTGGATGCCGCGCTGGATGCGCTGGATAACCTCAACGCATCAGGTAAAACCATCGGCGTCATCAGCCACGTTGAAGCCATGAAGGAACGTATTCCGGTACAGATCAAGGTCGAAAAAATTAATGGTTTAGGTATCAGCCGCTTAGCGCCGGAGTTCGCGCTGTAGTCGACGCGTTGAATAATGAATAATCTCATTTTATTCAACACAAAGCGGCCGAATTCGCTATTATGCCCGCTGCCTCAATGAACCTGCGTGCCAGCCGGCACGCCCAGTCAGAGATAACACCATGCTGTGGTTTAAAAATTTAATGATTTACCGCTTAAGCCGGGAAATCGCCCTCTCTGCGGATGAGATGGAAAAACAGTTAAGCGCGTTTGCTTTTACGCCGTGCGGTAGTCAGGACATGATGAAAACGGGGTGGGTATCGCCCATGGGCTCCCACAGCGATGCGCTGACGCATGTCGTCAACGGCCAGATCATCATCTGCGCGCGTAAAGAAGAGAAGATCTTGCCCTCGCCGGTCATTAAGCAAACGTTGCAGGCCAAAATCGAACGGTTGGAAGCGGAACAACACCGCAAACTGAAAAAAACCGAAAAAGACGCGCTGAAAGATGAAGTGCTGCATAGCCTGCTGCCGCGCGCCTTTAGCCGCTTCAGCCAGGTCTGGCTGTGGGTCGATACCGTCAACGGCCTGATCATGGTCGATGCCGCCAGCGCCAAAAAAGCGGAAGATACGCTGGCGCTGCTGCGTAAGACGCTGGGGTCTTTGCCGGTTGTTCCGCTGACGATGGAAAATCCGATCGAGCTGACGATGACCGAATGGGTGCGCGCCGGATCTCCGCCGGCGGGCTTTGCGTTACAGGATGAAGCGGAACTGAAAGCGATTCTGGAAGATGGCGGCGTTATCCGCTGTAAAAAACAGGATCTGGTTTGCGATGAGATTGCCGTTCACATTGAAGCCGGCAAGTTGGTCACCAAACTGGCGCTGGACTGGCAGGAACGGGTTCAACTGGTACTGGCGGATGACGGTTCGCTGAAACGTCTGAAGTTTTCCGATACTCTGCGCGAGCAAAATGACGATATCGATCGGGATGATTTTGCCCAGCGTTTCGATGCCGATTTTATTCTGATGACCAGTGAACTGGCCGCGCTGATCGCCAATCTGATCGAAGCGCTAGGCGGAGAAGCCCAGCGCTAACCCGCCATTCTACGCTGAAATAAAGCCCGCCGCGGCGGGCGTTATGATTACACTTTGAAGTGGCCGATGACCGCCGTCAAATCGTCGGCCTGAGACTGCAACGCCGCGGATGCCGCCGCTGACTCCTGCACCAGCGCCGCATTCTGCTGCACCATCGAATCCAACTGCGCGACCGCCTGGTTTATTTCATGAATGCCGCGCATCTGTTCATCGGCCGCATGGGTGATCTCGGACATCACCGTCGTGACCGTCGATACCCCGCCGACAATTTCATTCATGGTGCTGCTGGCCTGACGCACCTGCGTCGAACCGGCGGTCACGCTGGTCACGGTCGATTCAATCAGCGCTTTAATCTCTTTCGCCGCCTGCGCGCTGCGCTGCGCCAGATTACGCACTTCTCCGGCGACCACGGCGAAACCACGCCCCTGCTCGCCGGCCCGCGCCGCTTCCACAGCCGCATTCAGCGCCAGGATATTCGTCTGAAAGGCGATGCCGTCAATCACGCCGATAATATCGCCGATTTTGCCGGATGCCGCCACGATATCCTCCATGGTGACAATCACATCGGACACCACTTTTCCGCCGACCCCGGCCTCTTTCGCCAGCGTCAGGGATTTCTCATTAACCTGCCGGGCAGACCCGGCGGACTGCGTAACGGCCGCGGAAATCTGCTCTAATGCCGCCGCCGTTTGCTGAATACTGGCTGCCGCGGACTCGGTGCGCGACGACAGGTCGTTATTCCCGGCCGAGATTTCATCCGCCGCCAGCTGCAATGAGGCGCTGATATCGCGGATCTGCGCCATCACCTGACCGAGCTTATCGATAAAGAGATTGAATGAGCGCGCGATCTGCGCGACCTCGTCATGTCCTTCATCCGGCAGGCGCTGCGTCAAATCATTGTTGCCGTGACTGATGTCGTCCATCGCGTCACGAATCAGCAGCAAGCGCTTCAGCGTCGAGGTGATCATGACGCCGACGACTAGCGAGCCCAGTAAGGCGATCACCAGCAGCGTACTCAGCGAGGTCACCAGCAAAGAGCGCATCCCCGCGGTCGCTTCGGCTTTGTCCAGCGCCACCAGCATCTGCCAGTCTGTGCCGCGAATAGGCTGAGCGAGCACCAGTTTCGTTACGCCGTTGAAATCAATGGCAAGCGGCCGCGTTGCCGCCGTCAATGCGTTCAAATCGATATCCGGTGCGATCTCGGCAATCTTTTTCAGCGTCAGCGCGGCATCCGGGTGCGCGATAATCGTGCCGTCCCGGCCTATCAGCACCCCAAAGCTGGCAGGCGTGGGGTTGATTGACTTCACGTTTTCAATCACGTTTTGCATCGTCACGTCGCTGCCCAGCACCCCTTTGAGCGAACCGCCCTCCGTTACCGGCGCGGCAAAGGAGACGATCAGCTCTTTGGTCGACACATCGACGTAAGGCGCGGTGACAATAGGCTTTCCTTCTTTGACCGCCTGCTGATACCAGGGACGGATGGTGGGATCGTAATCGGCGGGGATGCCGACGGCATCGGAGAATTTCGCCGTTTTGTTCTCATAACCCATGTAGACGTTCAGAAAATCACCGGCCGCGGCAATTTTCTGGAATACGGCAACAGGATTATCGTCGGTGAGTACGCCGTCGTGCAGCGACGTCACCATCAATGTTTTGGCCGCGACCCAATCGCCAATCGCCATGCTATGGCTGTTGGCGACGGAATGCAGCAAATTGTCGATGGATTTCTCATTCGCATTATTTACGATGGTGTAATTAAGCAACGTGTTAATTGTCAGCGACAGCACCACAATCGTTGTACAAACTGCCAAAATTCGGGCTCGGGTCGTTTTTAGCATCGGAGGCTCTCAACATGCAAAGGGAATGCAAATCATAACGGCACAATAAAATGAAACTTGAGACAGCCGGTAAAACAGCGCGTTGATTAAAACGGCGAATTGGCAATAAAGGCGTGGCGCGTTATCGCGCATTAAAAACAAAAAGCAGTCATTAAATATAATCCGAGATAAAACATTGGGTTATCTTTCCAGAAAAATGACTATTTTCAGTGAAAACCGTTTCATTGCTGGTATAAGAAATCACTATTTATACCCGGCATACTTCAAGCCGCAGGCGCGCTGTTCAAAACGACGACGTTTGTCGTGCGATGCGAATTATTTAAGGTAAGTAAGATAAAGAGCGCCGAACTTACTCCTTTATTCTCTGGCTAACCTCATCGGCCTGGTAATAATTAAACTTTAGGATGTTTTTTTAATTGACTGATTTTTTATATTATAAAAATAATATAAAAAGGCTGCTTTACCCGAATAAAGCAGCCCTTATTTGTAGATAATATCAGGTGGCCGAAACCGCCCCGGTCAACTACAGATACTTACATAAATAGGACGTGGGTTCCGCCGCTTCCACATTGAATTCGCTTTGCCCCGGAACAGCAAACGAATCCCCGGCGGTGAACAACTGCCAGTCGGTTCCGCCCGGCAATAATACCTTCAGCGCGCCGCTGATTACCGTCATCTCTTCAGGCTGACCCGTGCCGAACGTATATTCCCCTGCTTCCATAACGCCGACACTGGCGCGGCCAATGCTATCGCTGTCAAAACCAATAGACTTTACTTTCCCGGCAAAATACTCATTTACATTCAGCATGGCTGAGGCACCTATCGTCGAAAAAATTCATCATAAAAGGAGGTTGAGCCGCTGTCACTCTCTATTCGGCGATAAGTACGGCTTATCCGGTGAAATAACCTGCCAGCGGCAGGCGCGGTATCCAAATAATATGACGCTAGGCTATCGATAAACGCAGAATCTGCATGACATTCGCGACGACGGCGCGCGGATCCTGCGCCGCATCAATAATATGGTGAGCCACGCTCTGGTAAAGCGCCTCGCGCGACGCCAGCACTTCGGCCATTTCTTCGGCGATGGGGCGCCCGGTCAGCGTTGGCCGCTGATGCGCCTGCGGGCTATTTACCAGACGTTGAGCCAGTAATTCGGCGGGAGCCCGCAGATAGATCACCGAACCGTTGTCGTTCATGAATCGCCGGTTTGCCTCCGCCAGCACCATGCCGCCGCCGGTGGCGATCACGCGATCGGGTTTTGTCACATCCTGCAACGCCAGGCTTTCCCGCCGGCGAAAGCCATGCCACCCTTCCTGCTCGACAACCTCGGCAACCGTCATCTTGCTATTCTGTTGCATAAAAATATCGGTATCGACGAAGTCATACCCTAACGCTTGCGCCAGTTGTTTTCCTATCGTGGTTTTACCACAACCTCTGGCACCAACCATAAAAATGGGTCGTGTCATCTAATGATGTTTCCTTATTTTCACCAAGCTCGTACTGAACAACATCATTCTGCTATCGGATAGACGGTTATTATACCCAATAGATTTCAGGATGAAGGGATATAGACGAATGGCTGAATCATACCGAGAAAACTCGGCAATATGAAAGCCGCTTCTTAAAACAGAAGGCCCCGCAATAGATAACGGGGCCATCATCTTTTATCCGCAACGAATATCAGTAGCGATGGAAATATTCCTGAATCACCGCCGGGTTCGAGCTTTTCGTCAGCGCCAGCATCAGCAAAATACGTGATTTAGCCGGGTTGAGCGAATCGGAAACCAGACCGGGCTGCGCGGCGTCCGGCGGCACAATGCCGCTGCCGGTGCGGCTGGAGCGAACGACCACAATACCTTTGCTTTGCGCTTTACGAATGCCGGCGTCGCTGCGTTTGGACACCGTGCCTGCCCCCATGCCGGCATACACAATGCCTTTCACGCCGTGAGCGATGGCCGCGTCATACATGTATTCCGGATCGTCCTGATAGCCATAAATAATATCCACTGTCGGCAGTTTTTCCAGTTTGGCGATATCGAATACGGAACGGGTGGTGTGAATTTTATCCAGCCGATTGTGGAAATAGACTTTATCGCCGATGATGACGCCCAGATAGCCTTCTTCAGGCGCTTTAAAGGTATCCAGCGTCGAAGCATTGGTTTTGCTGATAAAACGGGCGGAACCGATCCGGTCGTTCAGCACCACCATAACGCCACGGCCGCGCGCATTTTTATCCGCCGCCACTTTAACCGCGCCGTACAGGTTCATCGGGCCATCCGCGCTGATTGACGTCGCCGGACGCATCGCCGCCGCGAACACCACCGGTTTGTCGCTCTTCACCGTCAGATTCAGAAAGTAAGGGGATTCATCCAGCGTGTCGGTACCATGCGTGATGACGACGCCATCCACATCGCTGCGCGCCAGCAGTTCATTGACCCGTTTGCTCAGCTTCAGCAAAACATCGCTGGTCATGTTCTCGCTGCCGATATTGGCGATCTGCTCGCCGCTGATATCGGCCAGCGTTTTCAGCTCCGGCACCGCCTGAATCAACGTATCCACGCCCAACGCGCCGGCTTTATAGCCCGTGGTTTGCGTATTCGCCGCGGCGGATCCCGCAATCGTTCCGCCGGTCGCCAGGATCACCACGTGAGGCAAGTTTTCCGCCGCCGTCGCCAGCGTAGAAAAACAAACAAAAACGATCACCAACAGAGAGTTAAATATCCTTTTCATAACCTGTATAACCCAATATGTTAAAACGGCAGGCTTCCTGAAACCGCGTTATCCATTTCTGAACGCCGCCGGTGAGTGATAAACGATCGTCCGTCGGCGACGTGGCCGACATCGGCGCTTATGATGCCCCAGCGCCGCATGGCTGTATAGCTTTTGCCATAAAATCATTGATATAGGTCATGAGTCAGCGCCAGGCGATAACGTAAACGCCGGCCCATGCGGGGCCGGCGGAAGGATAGAAAAGTCACGTATTTTCAATCTGTTGCGGAAGGTTGCGATATCCGCCAGCGCGGACATCGCGATCGTCGTTATTCCTGTTTCAATTCGGGAAACAGAATGCGCTTTAACGCCAGTTCAACGCCGCGCACTTCCGCCAGCCCTTTCAGGCGGCCGATCGCCGAATAACCGGGATTGGTTTTCTTTTTCAGATCGTCGAGCATTTGATGGCCGTGATCCGGCCGCATCGGGATCGGACGACGATCCCCGGCTTTCTGCCGGCGCAGTTCTTCCGCCAGGATCGCTTTCACCACGGCCACCATATCCACATCCCCTTGCAAATGGGCGCCTTCGTGGAAAGTTTTGGGGTTTTCTTCGCGGCAGGTCGCTCGCAGGTGGGTAAAATGGATACGATCGCCGAAGGTTTCGATCATCCGCACCAGATCGTTATCCGCCCGCACGCCATACGAGCCGGTACACATGGTAAAACCGTTATTGATGCTGTCGACGGTCTGTTTCAGCCAGCGCATATCGTCAATGGTCGACACCACGCGCGGCAGGCCAAGGATCGGACGCGGCGGATCGTCCGGGTGGATCGCCAGACGGATCCCCACCTCTTCCGCAACCGGCACAATCTGCTGTAAAAAATACCCCAGATGCGCGCGCAATCCGGCGTGATCGATGCCGTCATATTCCGCCAGTCGGGCGCGGAACTGATCCAGCGTGTAACCCTCTTCCGCGCCCGGCAGCCCGGCGATGATATTGCCGGTCAGACGCACAATATCCTCCTCGCTCATCGCCTTGAAATACGCCGCGGCCTGCGCCTGCTCTTCCGCCGTGTAATCCCGCTCCGCGCCGGCGCGTTGCAGGATGTGCAACTCAAAAGCCGCGAAGGCGATCTGATCGAAACGCAGCGCTTTGGCGCCGTTCGGCAGTTGATACTCAAGATCGGTTCTGGTCCAGTCCAGCACCGGCATGAAGTTATAGCAAACGGTATCAATGCCGCACTGCGCCAGATTGCGCAGCGACTGCTGATAGTTCGCGATATGCCGTTGGTAATCGCCGGTCTGGGTTTTAATCTCTTCATGTACCGGCACGCTTTCCACTACCGACCACACCAATCCTTTCGCCTTTAATTCCGCTTGGCGCTTTTCAATTTCGTCAATCGACCACACTTCCCCATTGGGAATGTGATGCAGCGCCGTCACCACGCCTGTGGCCCCGGCTTGCCGGATATCGTCAAGCGATACCGGATCTTTCGGGCCGTACCAACGCCAGGTTTGTTCCATACAGAGTTACCTTTTCGCTATAGCCATTGTTGATATCAGAGCAAGTTTATATCAGGCCGGATTCATGTCAGACCAATTCTCAAAGAAATACAACCAGAGCCTACATCAACAGCTTTTAGTGTCAAATTAAATAGTAAATTGGTTGATCCGTTACACAAAAATCACCTATTTTGGACAAACAAATTCTCTTTCCAGGCGTTAAGTCTTACATTATCTACTGAAAAAGACGCCATAATGTGTATTTTTCATCCATGCACGCATTTTGGTCTGATAGGTTTGCATTTCCAACGGCGGACAAACCGCTTTATGGCAAGGGAAAGAGACTCAGAGAACCCGTATGAAAACGACTATCGCTGGAAAAAACACATTGCATGACCCCCTGACTGGCGAAGAGGACAACATCGCCAACGTCGCTTTACCTGATGAGGTTCAACAACCGCGCTACGATCGCAAGATCCTGAAAAGCCGCATCGTACATATCGGCTTCGGCGCTTTTCATCGTGCTCATCAGGCGCTGTTGACCGACCGCGTTCTTAATCGCCAGGGAGGCGACTGGGGCATCTGTGAAGTCAGCCTGTTCGGTAATGAGAACCTGTTTAACAGCCTGAGACGGCAGGCGCATCGTTACAGCGTATTGGAAAAAGGCGCTAACGCGAATCGGGCCGTCATTATCGGCGCGGTCAACGAATCGCTGCATGCCCGTCTGGAAGGCATCACCGCCGTGATAGAAAAACTGGCCGAACCGCAGGTCGCCATCGTCTCGATAACCATTACGGAAAAAGGCTACTGCATCGACCGCAGCAGCGGAAAACTGGATCGGGAAAATGCGCTCATCAAGATGGATCTGGATACGCCGGATGCGCCGGCTTCCGCGCCGGGCGTGCTGGTGGAAGCGCTGCGCGTGCGCCGGGAACGCGGCCTCGCGCCTTTTACCATTCTTTCCTGCGATAACATGCCGGAAAACGGGGAGGTGGTGAAAAGCGCCGTCCTCGAACTGGCGGCCCTCAGAGACGGCGAATTAGCGACATGGATTGCCGCCCATAGCGCGTTCCCGAATACCATGGTCGATCGTATCGTGCCGGCGGCCACGCCGGAAACCTTGCAGCAGATTGCCGACGCGCTGGGCGTCTACGATCCCTGCGGGATTGCCTGCGAACCGTTTATCCAGTGGGTGGTGGAAGACAAATTCGTCGCCGGTCGCCCCGACTGGGATATCGCCGGCGTACAACTGGTCGACGATGTGCTGCCGTTCGAGGAAATGAAGTTACGCATGCTGAACGGCAGCCACTCTTTTCTCGCCTATCTCGGCTATCTGGCGGGCTATCAGCACATCAATGACTGCATGACGGACGACCATTACCGCCGGGCGGCCCGCCGCCTGATGCTCAATGAGCAGGCGCCGACGCTGCGGGTTGCCGGCGTCGATCTGGCGGACTACGCCAATCAGCTGATTACCCGTTATGAAAACCCGTCGCTGCAACACCGCACCTGGCAAATCGCGATGGACGGCAGCCAGAAACTGCCGCAGCGGCTGCTGGACTCGATCCGCTGGCACATCAGCCACGGCAGCGATTATCGCTGCCTGCTGCTGGGCGTCGCCGGCTGGATGCGCTACGTCGGCGGCGTTGACGACGCCGGGCAGACCATCGATGTGCGCGACCCCATGGCCGAGCGGCTTCAACAGATCGTCGACGCGACCGAGGACGGCGAGCCCCGCGTGCGGGCGCTGCTGACGCTGAACGCCGTATTTGGCGACGCGTTGCCGCAAAATGAAACCTTCGTTAACCAGCTGATTCAGGCATACGCCGCGCTTCAGCGGCACGGCGCCAAAGCCGCGGTTGCCGCTTTGTTATAGTTCAGTATGGGCCAGCCGACCAAGCCCGACCGGTTCGGGCTTGATGATAATGGGCGACGGCGGCGGAAATCGGTCAGGACTCCAGGCGGGAAGGAACGGATTCAAACAGGTAACCATCGAACGCCGGATCGTCGATATTGGAGATCTCCAGCAGCTTATCTTTCACATTTTCCAGATGCAGCCACATTTCCTGACGCGCCGTTTTCGCATCCCGCCGCGATACCGCCCGCAGGATTTTCTGATGGTCTTCCAGCCACTGCCGCTGATAGCTGAAATCATCGGTATGGGAATGGATGCCCTGCCACATCGGGCTGCGTTTGCGCGCCTGCCACACTTCATACACCATATTGGCCAGCACGCTGTTTTGGGTGGACTGCGCCAACAGGCAATGAAACTGCTCGTCCGCGCTCTCATCCACGCTGCCGTTTTCCAGAGAAAGCCTCTCCTGCTCAATGGCCTGACGCATCTTGACGATATCGCTCTTGGTGGCCTGCATCGCCGCAAACGCCGCCACTTCGCTCTCCAGCAGTTGACGCGCCTGCAACAGTTCAAACGGGCCGTAACCGCTGTCGGCGGCGTTATCCTTTTCCCGCTCGTCGGGGATCTGTATCACATAAACGCCGGAACCCTTGCGCACTTCAATCAATTTTTCCAGTTCCAGCATGATCAGCGCTTCGCGCACGACGCTGCGGCTGACGCCATAGGCCTCGGCGATATCGCGTTCAGGAGAAAGACGATCGCCGATCTGATATTTCCCATTCAGAATTTCCGCGCGGATGTTACCGCCTATTTGCTGATATAACCGCATATCACCCCGTTCCTTCATCCATTCCACTACCGCAGCCATTAATTGGCAGGACCAATAACGCAACAAGTCATCCAATTTGGATGGAGTATAACATAATGCCGTTCCTGCCACGCGTTGTCATTATTCGTTCATAAACATCGGCTATTTTTTACCGTTAAGGATGATCAGCTTTTAAAACAGGGCCCATGACTTCTCTATCCGTCTCACGCGATCAAAACTATCTCTGGGGGCCGACCAAGGCGCTGGATCTCTGCATTCCGGTTCCCGTCGTTTCTCCCGCCACCGATAACGCCGCGGTATTGCAGCTCTTCAGTAAAAACAAGGAGCTGGTCAGCCTGCCGGTGGTGGAAAACGGCCGCCCCTTCGGGCTCATCAGCCGCCATATCTTCATGTCGCAAATGTCCCGCCCTTTCTATCACGAGCTGTACGATAAAAAGAGCTGCATCGCTTTTATGGATAAAAACCCGCTGATTGTCGATGCGGCGTCCTCGTTGAATGACGTGGCCGCGCAAACGGTGATCATCGGGGATAAATCGCTGACGGACGGCTTCATCATTACGGAAAATGAGCGATATATCGGCATCGGACTCGGCATCGATCTGATCAAGGCGGTTTCCGACATGCATTCGCAGCAGCATTTGCAGATCATGCAAAGCATTGAATACGCCAGAGTGATCCAGGAAGCGATGCTGACCACGTCACGACGCGCGATGTCCGGCTCGCTGACAGACTGGTGCCTGATATGGGAGCCGCGAGACTGCGTCGGCGGAGACTGCTATTACTTTAAAACCTATCAAAACGGCTGGCTGGCCGTGGTCGCGGACTGTACCGGACATGGCGTCCCCGGCGCGTTCATGACCCTGATTTTCGCCTCGGCGCTGGAACAGGCGCTGACGCAACATGGCCCGGAGATGCCCGACCGATTGCTACAAAGCATCAACCGCCATATCAAGGATACCCTGGGCCAGCGCAGCGAAAAGCGGCATCAGCCCGCCTCGAACGACGGCTGCGACGCCATCCTGATCTTCTGCGATACCACGAAAAATACCCTCGTCTGGGCCAGCGCCCATATGGCCGCCTTTGTGCTCAAACAGCGAACGGGCCAGTTGGAGGCGCTCGCCGCCGACCGCACGGGCGTCGGCTATACCGACACGCCCTACGATTACCGTTGGCCTTGTCATCGGTTAGCGCTGGACGACAACGACCTCTTTTTCACCACCACCGACGGTCTGACCGACCAAATCGGCGGCGAGCGGCAGACTATGTTCGGCAAACGCCGGCTCCAGGCGCTGCTGCTGAGTCAGCGGCAGCGGCCCATGCAAGCCCTCGCCGAACAGTTGCTTCAGACGCACAGGGACTATCAGGGCGATCAGGTAAGGCGGGATGACCTGACCTTTTGGGGCTTCCGACATTGTTCGACATTGATTTAATCAGGTGAATCGGGATTATGCCAGAGACCAAATACGCCGAATTTTTCGACTCCACGCATCAACGCGACATCACGTTGTATTACGTCGGGTATTTTTCGCAAAACATCATCAGCTCGCTGGCTGAAACCGTGCGCTTGCAGCTTGAAAAGCAACAGGTGCCGGCCGGCGTGCGCCGCAAGCTATTCTCCGCGTTTGTTGAAATGGTACAGAACATCACCCGCTATTCAGCCGCGCCTTTAACCGCCGCCGACCAGACGCATGAAGTACGCCACGGCTCGGTGTGCGTCGGTCATGAAAACGGGAAATATTTTTTACTTTGCGCCAATCAGGTTCACCCCGACGATATTGAAAAACTGCGCGTCCGGCTTGAACCGTTGCGTTACATGACCCTTGATGAAATCAAACTCGCCTATAAAGCCTCTCTGCGCGATGAAACGCCGGCCTGGAGCAAAGGGGCGGATATGGGATTACTGACCGTTGCGCGCGATGCCAGCGAACCGTTGCAGTTCACCTTTCGGGTGGATGCGCTAACAGGGCTGTCAACGTTTTATCTGAAGGCGATCATCTGAAATGGCGAACACTATTCATATGGAAAATCTCCACATCGCAGGGACGCCCTGTACACCAACCGTCGATTTTTACTTTGATACGCATCGGCTTTCCCTGGCCGGCGAATCCTACCCTGAAAACGCGGCGGCGTTTTATCGCCCGTTGCTTGAACGGCTTCAGGATTATCTCCGGCTGTTAACGGCAAAAAGCGCCGCCGCACAGGCGGACGCGCCGTCGACCATCGAATTCCATGTGTCGCTGGTTTACTTCAACAGTTCCAGCACCAAAATGCTGTTCAGCCTGTTCAACGCGCTGAACCAGGCGGCGGAACAGGGACTGCCGATTACGTTGCACTGGTATTACGACAAAGACGACGACATTGCGCAAGAATTCGGTGAAGAGTTGCACATCGATTTTCCCGCGCTTGACTTCCACAGCCATGTTCTGGAGTAACCGACTATGCGTGCGTTTGAACTGTTCACGCCGGAATACGATATTCTCATCGCGACGCGCAATGTCGCCAACCAGCAGAATATGCCGGCCGAAGTCTATCGGGATACGCTGCTGACGCTGACCGAGCACTACCAACGTCTGGTCAGGGAATCGCACCGGCTGATTTCCCGCAGCGACCGCGCAGAAAGGGAATTGAATCGTCTGAACGCGCAACTGCACAAACTGGCGGACGAACTGGAATACAAAGCCAGCCACGATCCGTTGACCAACGTTTATAATCGCGGCGCGATCATTGAGCGCGTCAATCAGACGCTGAAACGCAATCAGGCCGCGCTTATCGTATTGGATATCGACCACTTTAAACGGGTCAACGACGCTTTCGGCCACCCTACGGGAGATGCCGTGATCTGCGCGCTGACGTCACGGGTGCGGGAGGTGCTCAAGGGGAGCGGCAGCATAGGCCGGGTGGGCGGCGAAGAGTTCACGATTTTGCTGGATGACTTCGCCCTTGAACAGGCCGTCGCTATCGCCGAGCGTATCCATTACAGCCTGAATGACGCCCCGCTGCCGGTTTTGCCCCAGCAGACGGTAACGGCCAGTTTCGGCGTGAGTTGGGCGCCGTCCCAAACCTGCTTTGATACGCTCTACGGTTCAGCGGATGCGGCGCTCTACAGGGCAAAGAATCGGGGCCGGAACTGCGTTGAATATCAGTAGGCGCCGCCCAGTCTGGCGCGAGCGACCGCTTCGCCGAGCTGCCACACCGCCATCGCATAATGGGTGCTGTGGTTATAACGGGTAATCGCGTAAAAGTTGGGCAAGCCGTACCAGTATTGATAGCCGCTGCCGATGTCCAGACGCAACAGGCTGGCCTCGGCATAACCGCCCAGCGTGCTCAGCGGTTTTAACCCGGCGGCCTGCAACTCGGCGAGCGAGTAACGCGTATTGAAGCCGTTTTTCAGCCCCGGCGCCTGACCCAGCGCGGGTACGGCCACCAGACCGTCCTTGACCCAGCCATGCGCTTTAAAGTAGTTGGCGACGCTGCCGATGGCGTCCACCGGATCCCACAGATTGACATGGCCGTTGCCGTCGAAATCGACCGCATAGTTTTTAAACGATGACGGCATGAACTGGCCGTATCCCATCGCGCCGGCGTAAGAACCGCGCAGGCTGAGCGGATCGTTTCCTTCCGTTCGGGCCATCAGCAGGAAGGTTTCCAGCTCGCCGGTAAAGTACTCGGCCCGACGTGGATAGTCGAAAGCCAGCGTCGCCAGCGCATCAATAATGCGGGTTTTCCCCATCACCCTGCCCCAGCGGGTTTCCACGCCGATAATGCCGACGATGATCGCCGGCGGCACGCCGTAGGTTTCCCAGGCGCGTTGCAGCGCATCCTGATACTGGTTCCAGAAAACCACGCCGTTTTGCACGTTATCCGGCGTAATGAATTGGTTGCGATAGCGCAGCCAGGCGCCGTTAGGAACGGACGGCCCCGGAACCGCCGGTGTGGGGGCTTGTTTGTCCATCAGCCGCAAGACCCAGTCCAGACGCTGCGTCTGGGCCAGCACATCATGCAATTGCCGACGGTCGAAGCCGTGTTCATTCACCATTTTATCGACAAAGCGACTCGTCGCCGGATTAAACGCGAAATCACCGCTCAACAGATGCCCCGTATGAGCGGGCTCCAGCAAAAAACCGCCTTTGAAAGGGTTGCCCTGAGGCGCTGGGGGCGGCGGCGTCGGTTTACTGCTACAGGCTGAGAGGAGCGCAAACACTGGAAGAAGAGAGGCCAAATGACGCATCAGATATCCGTGTCACCGAGTGAGAGAAAAGTAACCGTTATGGTAAAGCATTGCCCGACGCGAAAAAACTGAAATCTGCGTCCCGACTCGGTGGGATACGGGACGCGTCTGAGCGTTAGTTTTTCTTCACAAACTCAGATTTCAGCTTCATCGCGCCAAAACCGTCAATCTTGCAATCGATGTTGTGATCGCCTTCGACAAGCCGAATGCCCTTAACGCGCGTGCCGATTTTCAGCGACGAAGAACTTCCTTTAACTTTCAAATCCTTAATGATAGTTACGCTATCGCCGTCCGCCAGCAGATTGCCGTTGGCGTCTTTGACGATCAGCCCGTCTTCTTCAGCCGCTGAATCACCGCCCAATGCCCATACATGCCCACACTCCGGACAGTTCAGTAGTTCGTTGTCCTGCCAGGTATATTCAGAGTTGCATTTAGGACAATTAGGTAGCTGTTGCATGATAAAATTCCTGAAAATGTAAAAAATGAGATAAAAAACCAATAAAATCAATAATACTGTTGCCAGCTACGGCTATTTTAACGTTTTATTCGCGCGGAGAGTAGCCATCTCTTGGGCCGGCGTTGGATCACTTCACTATTTTGCCGTCATGCAAAATGAACATGACTTTGCCGTCCCAGAACTCGGCGATAAAGATATCCTCTTCCTTAAGTCCATGACTGGCCAGTTGCTGTTTAAGCCAGTCTTCGTCTTTTTCTATTTGCTGCTCCAACTCGTCATGCCGGATCCTGCCGTCTTTCATAATGATCACGGACGGCATTTTCGCGTCGCCGCAAACCACGGTAAGTTGACCGCTGGGCTCTATTTGGGCATAGCTGACCTGCTGGAATGAATTGATTCCCTGAGCATGAAGTTGAGAGGCGACATTCAGGATATCGATTTTATTTTTTCTGCGCAGGATATTATCCATCAGAAAACGCCCTTTCTTCACAATCGGCAACGGATCCCCGATGGCGATAGAGCGGAATAAATGAACATGTTTACTAAAGGCATTCAGCAACGATATCAGCCCGACGCCGATAAAGAGCACAATGATATATTGATGCAGCGGTATGCTGTCGCTGTAGATAACCCCGCCGATAATGCCGCCGAGAACAAAGTTGCCGATAAAATCAACCGGCGTCATCTGCGAAAGCTGGGTTTTACCTGAAAGATTCAGGTGCATAATGACAATAACGAAACCAATAACAAATTTTACCAATACGAAGCCGTAATATCCCATATATCTCTAACCCATCTTTTAACGGTATTTCCAATCAACACCGGAAAATAAAAAATCGCCATTTAAATGACGGCGTTCGCCGGCGGGTTATTCCCTGGCACGGATTAACCACGTCGGCATGATGGTTATAGATGAAGATCGGCGATTGTGCCGGATTTTTTGTGGCTAGCCATCCATGGCCGCCACCCTACGGGCCGTCGCTAAAGCGACGTCGAAAACTTCTCCAACAAGTTTTTTGTGGCTAGCCATCCATGGCCGCCACCCTGACGGGCCGTCGCTATATCGGCTTCACATCATCATGACGCGTAAAAACGTCAACGAGGTTTCCTGCTCAAGCCGGGTTAAGCGTTGATACAGCGCGTCGGCATCCGCCAGCCCCGCGCAGCAGTCGGCAAACTTGCGCCGGCGATCGGCATCGCTGAACGGGTCGCTGATATCGCCTTTCGCCGTTAAGCGCTCGGCGCTCAGTCTGCGGCCGTCTTTGAGCGCGATCGTCACCCTATGCGGCAGATTGTCATTTTCCTCTTCCTCCGCCTCGCTCCAGCTCGTCATCCTCACCCGCGCCAACTTGTCCGCCGCCGCCTGCCGGGCCACCTGCCGAGGCGTAAAGTCCGCGACGCTCAGCGCCCCTTTCTCCAAAAGAACGCAGACGCAATAAGGCATGGAAAAACGCGCCTGCATCTCATCGTTCGGCAAGGGATAAGCCAGATTACGTTGGTTGGCGATGCCGACTTTCGCCTCGACTTGCAGCACATCGTCGGCGCTGAACGCGTGCTGCGCCTGCAAATCGCCGATAGCGTCGAGGATGCGGTGCGTCGATCCGCAGCAAGGGTGTTTTTTCGGCAGGACGCCGACGGTTTCAATCACGTTTTTCGTCCGGGTCAGCCAGCATTCGATCTGCGCGGGCTGAAAATGCCGACCGGCGAATAGCTGATAAAATCCCTGCTCGCCTTCAATAATATCCAGACGGCCGGACATGCCGGCGGCGGCCAGCTCGACGGCATCCACCGCATTGCGCGCGGCCATACCCGCATGGAAGGGTTTCAACGGCGTGCCGAACTGGCCTTTCACCCCGCCGGCCAGGCTGACGGCGATACTCAGCGCCCGGGCGATGCCCTGTTCATCCAGCCCTTTCAGCCAGGCGACGCCGGCGGCGGTGCCGATGCAGCCCACGGTAGAGGTGCCGTGCCATCCCGCCGTGTAATGCGATGAACCGACCACCGACCCGACGAACGCCTGCGCCTGCAAACCGATCAGATAAGCCTCGATCAGATCGGCGCCGCCGCGCTTTTCCGCCAGTCCCGTCGCCAGCAACGCCGGCACCAGCACCGCCGATGCATGACTCATGCCCGGCGTAAAATTATCATCGTAGTCGATGGCGTGCGCCGCGGTGCCGTTAATCAGCGCGTCCACCGCCGTCGGCCGGGGCTGGTAGGCCGCCCACGCCTGCCGCACCGCGCGGCTGGAGAAGTCGTTATGCCCGGCGTACAGACACGCCAGCGTATCAATGATCGCCTCGCGCGCAAGTTGTCCGGCAGCCTGGCTAAACGGCGGTTTGCGCACGCACCAGGCGGCGATAGTTTCAATCACCGTCATCGTTTGTCCCCTGAGAATATTGATTAAGTCGCCGCGATGGCGGCGCGTTACGCCTCGCTGGCGGCGAGAAAATGCCGGGTATAGGCTTCGCGCGCGTCTCCCCGCCGCAGGGCGTCCGCGCTCAGCTCTTCCAGCAATTTGCCCTGATGCATAATCGCCACCCGCTGGCAAAGGTGGGTCACCACCGCCAGATCGTGCGTCACCATCAGGTAGGTCAGTTTGCGTTGCCGGCGCATGCCGGCGAGCAGGTTGAGAATTTCAGCCTGTACCGACACATCCAGCGCCGAGGTGGGTTCATCCAGCAGCAGCACGGAAGGCTCCATGATTAACGCCCGGGCGATCGCCACGCGCTGACGCTGACCGCCGGAGAGCTGATGCGGATAGCGATAACGAAAGGCATCCGACAAACCGACGGCGTTCAGCGCCTCGCTGATGCGCGCCTCGTGGCGATCCAGCCCATGCAGTTGCAGCGGTTCGCGCAGCGTGCTGTACACCATCTTGCGCGGATGGAGCGAGGCGTAGGGATCCTGAAACACCATCTGCACCTGGCGATAAAAGGCTTTATCCCGCACCGGATGCTGCTCGCGGTTGGCGAACAGAATCGCCCCCTGATAATCGCTATTCAGTCCGGCAAGGGCGCGCAGAATGGTGGACTTGCCGCAGCCGGATTCGCCGATCAGCCCGTAGCTTTCGCCTTCCGCCAGCGTAAAGCTGACATCGCTGACCACCTGCCGCCGCATCACGCCCTCACCAAAGGCGATATTCAAATCGACGACTTCCACGCTGCGCTGTGAGGCTGGAATGATCATAAGGCGACTCCATTACGGTAGCTGGGGCCGGTCAGCCAGTCCGGATCGCGCGTCGGCACGCTCAGGGTCGCCACCGGATGATGCAGCCGCGGCTGGCTGGCCAGCAGGGCCTGGGTATAGGGATGACGGGCTTCATGCAGACGGCTGGCGAGGATCTCTTCCACTACGCGCCCGGCGTACATCACCAGCACGCGATCGCAAAAGCGCGAAACCAGATTCAGGTCGTGGGTGATAAACAACAAGCCGGTATTACGCCGGGCCAACTGCTCGTCCAGGATCGACAGCACCTGCTGGCGCACGGTAACGTCCAGCGCGGAAGTCGGTTCATCGGCGATGATCAAATCCGGCTCCGGGATCAGCATCATGGCGATCATCACGCGCTGTCCCATGCCGCCGGAGATCTCGTGCGGGTAGCGCTCAAAGACATTTTCACAGTCGCGAATATGCACCGACGCCAGCATCGCCAACGCTTTTTCACGCGCGATCTTGCCACTGACGCGCGTATGCAGACGATAGGCCTCGGTGATCTGATGGCCGATGCGCATCAGCGGGTTCAGCGAAAATTTGGGATCCTGCAAAATCATCGAAATGCGATTGCCGCGGATGGCGCGCATCTGCTTTTCGCTGGCGTTCAGCAGATCGAACTCGCCGAAGCGCATGGCTTTCGCGCTGACGCGGCCGATTTTCGGCGTGAGTTTCAGCAGCGCGCGGCAGGTCTGCGACTTGCCCGATCCCGACTCGCCGACAATCGCCACTTTTTCCCGCCCTACCTGAAAAGAGACGTCCCGCACCGCGTGGTTATCCTCGTGGGCGCCTTTAAACACAATGTTCAGATCCTGAACATCCAGCAGAATATCATTCATGGCGGAGATCCATTACGTCGCGCAGGCCGTCGCCGAGCAGGTTAAAGGCCAGACTGGTGAAAAGAATCGCTAAGCCGGGAATCGCGGCGATCCAGCCGTTATTGAGCATAAACTCGCGTCCCGACGCCAGCATCGCGCCCCACTCCGGGCTGGGCGCCTGCGCCCCCAGGCCGAGAAAACCCAGCCCCGCCGCGGTGAGAATGATCGCCGCCATGTTCAGCGTCACCCGCACCACCACCGACGGCAGGCACATGGGAATGATGTGGAACAGGATAATGTGCCAGGAGGAAGCCCCCTGTAAGCGTACCGCCGCGATGTAATCCATCTTGCGAATCGATAACGTCTCCGCCCGCGCCAGACGCGCAATCGGCGGCCAGGACGACAGGGAAATGGCGATAATCGCGTTTTCGATGCCCGGCCCGAGCGCGGCGACGAACGCCAGCGCCAGAATCAGGCTGGGAAACGCCAGAAAAATGTCCACCAGCCGCATCAGCACCGTATCCACCCAGCCGCCCAGGTAACCGGCCGTGGTGCCGATCACCAGACCGAGCGGCGTGATGATAACGGCGGTCAGCCCCGCGATGTACAGCGTGATGCGCGCGCCGTACAGCAGCCGGCTGTAGATATCGCGCCCCAGTTCATCGGTGCCGAGCCAGTTTTCCAGACTGGGCGTTTGCAGGCGATTAGCCAGATCCTGCGTATAGATATCGTGGCTAGCCAGCCACGGGGCAAACAGCGCCGCGAAAACAATCACCAACAGCACCATCAGACCGAACAGCGCCGAATGATTGGCGCAAAAACGGCGCCATTGAATCCACATCTGCTGCATGCGCGCCTGAAACGGCGTGGTCGGCGCCGGCGCATTCAACCAGTTGCGCAGTGATGAACGCGGCCGGGCGGCGCAGGATTTGTTGGTTACATCGGTCATTGGTCCTCCTGCCGGGTACGGGGATCAAACAGGCGATAGAGCAAATCGCAAATCAGGTTGAGCACGACGAATATCGCGCCGGTCAGCAGCGCGCAGCCCACTACCGCGTTCATATCGCCGGCCAGCAACGCATTGGTCAGATAACGGCCGAATCCCGGCCAGGCGAACACGGTTTCGGTCAGCACCGCGCCTTCCAGCAGCCAGGCCCAGGAGAGCGCCACCACCGTCAGGGTGGGAACGGCGATATTACGCAGCGCGTGTACCCAGACGCAGCGCGCCCAGGACAGGCCTTTCACCCGCGCGGTAATGATGTACTCCTGCGAGAGCTGGTCGATCATAAAACTGCGGGTCATGCGGCTGATGTAGGCCAGCGAACTCAGGCCGAGAATCGAGGCCGGCAGGACAATGTGGCCGAACACGTTGCGGAACATCGCCCAGTTATTGGCCAGCGCGCTGTCGATAAGCCAGAAACCGGTGACGGGTTGCAGATCGAATTCATAGATGAAATCGATGCGTCCCGGCCCGCCAATCCAGCCCAGCGTCGCATAAAACAGCAGCAGCCCCATCAGCCCCAGCCAGAAATTCGGCGTTGAATAGCTCAGCAGCCCGATAAAGCGGATCAGGTGATCAAACCAGGAGTTGCGATACATGGCGGACAGCACGCCGGCGGGGATCCCCAGTCCGGTGCCGACGATCGCCGCCAGCGTGGCCAGCTCCAGCGTAGCGGGGAAAACGCGAGCGATATCCTGAACCACCGGCTGGCTGGTGGTTAGCGCAATGCCGAAATCAAGATGCGCCAGTTGCCAGAGATAATCGGCAAACTGCTTCCAGAGGGGCTGGTCAAGCCCCAACTGAACGTACATGGTGTCATAGGCTTCCTGACTGGCGTTATCGCCAATCACCGCCACCACCGGGTCGATCGGCAGCAGTCGGCCGATAAAGAAGGTCAGGGCCGCCAGTCCCAGCAGCGTACAGAAGATGGAGATCGCGCCTTTTATCAGCCGCATCAAACGGCGATAGCGCAGCGACCCTACCAGGTTCATCGATTGTTGCGAGAATACCTGCGACATTGACGCGCCTCCGGCTATTTGCTTGCGGTGTTGTACCAAACGCGGAAACCATTCCAGGTCCAGTTCTTCACCGCCGGACTGATGCCCGCGGTGTTATACATCTGGAACATAATGGCCATCGGCCCTTGCTCCATCACGGCGCGCTGAAGCTCGGCATACTTTTCGATACGCCGGGTTTCATCGGCTTCCAGCAGCGCGGCCTCCACCTGCTTATTCAAATCCGCGTTATAAAACGCGGCGCGCCAGCTGGGATACTGCGTGGCGCGCGCTTCTTTACGGTTATCCGGATTGAACACCAGACGGGAGGCGTTGCCGTGGGCATCCGGCACGGAGGTCTGCCAGGCCATCATGGCGCTGGCGAACTCACGCCCGCGCGCCCGGCTGAACAGTTGCGCATTCGCCATGCGCTCCAGCTTCAGCGTAACGCCGATTTTGGCGGCATTTTGCTGAATGCTTTGCGCGATAGGCGCGGAGTGCGGCAGGGTGCCGAAAATCACGCTGGAGGAAAATCCGTTGGGATAGCCGGCCTCGCTCAGTAACTGTTTGGCTTTTTCCAGATCCAGTTTGAAGGGCTGGCCCTGTTGTTCATCCAGCGCGCCGAACGCGCCGATCTGAGCGAAGCTGGCGCGGGGAACGCCTAGGTAAGGCATCACGTTTTTCGCCAGGCCGTCGTAGTCGATCAGATAACGCATCGCCAGACGGACTTTCTCGTTTTTGAAGATCGGATCTTCGTTATTAAAGGTCCAGAAAAAGAGCTGCGGCTTCAGCACCTTCACCACATTGACCCTGCCGCCTTCATCCAGCGTTTTCAGATCGTCGGCGGAAAGATCGCGCGCCACGTCCACATCCCCCTGCGTCAGCAACAAGCGCTGGGTGCCGGTTTCCGCCACATGGCGAATCAACACGCGTTTCAGCGCCGGCGGCGTCGACCAGTAATGCTCCGTCGCCTGCAACACCACGCCTTCGCCGGCGTTCCAGCGCACCAGTTGATAGGGGCCGACGCAGGCGGTGCGGGTGGAGAGATATTTATGACCGAAGTCGCCGTTCACCGCCTCTTTTTCCAGCAGTTTGCGATTCTGCAAGGTAGAGACAACGTTCGCGGCGATGGCCTGCAACACCAGATTGGTGGGATAAGGCTTATCCAGCTTCAGGATCAGCGTTTTATCATCCGACGCGACGATCGTCTGGTCGACGTTTTCCTTGCTGAAGCCGTATTCGGTGATGGCGGCGGCGTTACCGTAACCCAGTTTCACGACGCGCTGCATCGACCAGGCGAGATCGCCCGCCGTGGCCGGCGATCCGTCGGGAAACTTCAGATTATCCTGCAAATGAAAGGTGATCTGCTGATGATCCGGCGACACCTCCCAGCTTTTCGCCAGATGGGGGGCGACCTTTTTTTCGTCCTGGGCGTCAAACTTGACCAGCGAATCGCAGGTATTCAGCACAATTTCATTGGTGACCACTTCGCCAATCTGCGCCGGATCCCAGGTACTGATGGCGTCGATATTCCACGCCATCACCAGCGAGTCCGGCGGCGTGGCGGCATGGACGGCCGTGCCGATCGCGCCGGAAAACACCAATGCTGCGGTAATCGTATTGAGTTTTATCATCGAACGTACTCCAGCCTGTTGCAAAAGAAAGGATTAAAGGTTTTCCGGGCGCGGCTGAATAGGCGGTTTGACCTCGGCCGGGATAGGACAGCGGTAAGGCGTTTCCTCCGTCTGTTTGACGTGGGCCGCCTTCACCCGCGCCAGCAGCGCCTCGTCCGTCAGCGCGTCGAGAGCGGTAGCGGCCATGATTTTGGCGACATGCGCCAGCCCTTTGTGCGCGGCAGGCATTTTTCCCTGAGCGGTCAGTTGCCAGGAATGGCCCGGCGTACCGATAGCCATCGTCGGCACATGCGCCTGCACGGTGGGGATCACCCAACTGACGTCGCCGACGTCGGTGGAGCCGATCATGATTTCGCCGTGTACGTCCAGCGGAATGATGTAATCGCTGAGCGGTTTTAATTCGGCCGGCTTCATACCGGCGCGGCGATAATCGCTGGCGATCTCTTCCTGGCTCAGCGTGGCCTGGATTTCCGCGGCGAAAGCCCTATCGGCATCGTCGAACGGCACCGGCCCCAGCGCATCGAAATTGCGTTGCATCGCCTCTTCCAGCGGGCGGTTGCCGAGCAAATTGGCGACGGCGCTCATGATGCTGATGTCCACCTGGGTATCCGTCATCATGGCGGCGCCGTTGGCCACGCGTTTTACCCGTTCGTTGAGATCGAACATGGTGTGAACATCGCGGGCGCGAATCGCGTAACGAACGGCGGCTTTGGCCTGCACGACATTCGGGGCGATACCGCCGGAATCGAGCATCGCGTAGTGAATACGGCAATCCTGCGGCACGTGTTCACGCAGGAACTGAACGCCGACATTCATCAGTTCGACGGCATCCAGCGCGCTGCGGCCCAGATGGGGCGAGGCGGCGGCATGCGAGGAACGGCCGGTAAAACGAAAATCCATGCGGGTATTGGCCAGCGAGCGCGGCTTCGCCACTTCATGATGGGCGTTGGGATGCCAGGTAATGGCGATGTCCACGCCGTCAAACGCGCCGGCACGCACCATAAATGACTTGGCCGCCCCGCCCTCTTCCGCCGGACAGCCGTAATAACGCACCCGTCCCGGACGGCCGGTTTGCGCCAGCCACGCTTTTATCGCCGTCGCGGCCAGCATCGCCGCCGAACCCAGCAGATTGTGGCCGCAGCCGTGTCCGTTGCCGTCGCCCGGCAGCGGACACGGCCTGGCGACGCCGGATGCCTGGCTCAGCCCCGGCAAGGCGTCGTATTCGCCCAGAATGGCGATGATCGGGCCGCCTTCTCCCGCTTCTCCCATCACCGCGGTCGGAATGTCGGCCACGTTCTCGGTCACGCGGAAACCTTGTTTTTTCAGCATCGCCGTGTGCTCGGCGACCGAGCGATATTCCGTATAACAGATTTCCGGCATCCCCCAGACGCGATCGCTCAGGTCGCAAAATTCAGCCTTGCTTTCATCCACCAATTTCCAGACTAACTCTTTATTTTGCATGACAATCCCCAGAATTTACCGTTGGGTGGGACGACGGGCGCATCAGGCCCCGGAGGTCTTCAGCATGCGACAAAAACAAGCGGCAATGCCAATGAGCAATTCACACTCCCCATTCCAAAAATTCATAGTTTGGCGTCCATCCGTCGGTGAATTTTTATGATGGGCGTCCCTGGCTCTTGATCACGAATGCAGGGCCGTTGCCGGTTTTTACCGTTATCCGGCGTAAAAAATCAGGTTGAGGAAACGGCGGACTCAAAATGGCCCGAGGGGAAGCGGCGAAGGCGTGCGCCGCATCGGACAAAACGGCGGGCGCGTATAAAAATGGCGGTATTGCGGCATACGAAACCGTCTTCGAATCGGCATCAATCATGGCGACGAATAACAGACGGACGCGGAACGCAGGCGAAGGAAAAGCGGGAGGAAGGGTTACCCCACCGCCAGCTCGGGCTGAAGCGAAGCCGCGGCAAGCCGCCAGAACGCTTCACTCTGCCGGTTGCGCAGCGCCGGCTGTCGGTACAAACGAATATCCAGCGGCACGTCCCAGTGGCTGTCGCCCGCGCGCACCAGCTCACCGCCGGCGAGCTCTTCCTTCACCAGGCTTTCCGGCAGCCAGGCGACGCCATTGCCGGACAGCGCCATCGCCTTAAGGTTAATCGACATGCCGTTTTCATAAATCGTCTCCAGCGGCAGCGGCTTGACGCTCAGCATTTGCGCCAGCGCATGGGCAAAAAACGAGTGCTTGCCATAGCTCAGCCAGGGAACGGCCTCGCGTGAAAAACCGATGGGATAAAGCGGCCGTCCCCGGCCGTCGGGGCGACAAACCGCAATCGCCCGCTCGGCGCCCAGCGTCAGCATGGGATAAGCGGAAAGCTGCTTGATCAGCGAAACGGAATCATGGGCGTACGTCAGCAGAAAATCGGTTTCGCCGCTGTGCAGCAAAGAGATATGTTCGACAAACGTCGGCTTTTGATCGCACAAACGGATATAGCCCATGCACTGCTGGCTGTTGATACGCTTAAACCATTCGGGGAAAAAGGTCAGCGATAGGGTATTAAGCATGGCAAAACGCATCACGGCGGTACGCTTCTCGTAGCGCTGACTCATATTGCTGCGTAAATGCGCCATGGCGAATACGGTTTCGTTGGCGGTAGCCAGAAACGCCTGCCCTTCCGGCGTCAAGGTCACCGGATAGGTTTTACGGTCGAATAACGGCACGCCGAGCCACTCTTCCAACTGGCGAATACGGCGACTCAGGGCCGATTGCGTAATATGGCGCTCATTGGCCGCACGAGTGAAACTGTAGCAACGTGAGACACTGAGGAAATCTTCAAACCATTTCAATTCCATTGCAGGAAACCTCTGTCTGGACGAAAGGGAACAAAGTATTTTCAACGGGTGGTCGATTTAATAAGCAAAAAGCGCGCCATATTACAAAGCAAACTAAATCAGAGGATTATCTTCGCCGTCAGCGTCAGCCGCAGCGCCATTAGCGCAAAAAATCAACAATAATGCACAAAAAGAGTGCGAAGCAGGCCGGATACGCGAACGGCAAATGCTGGAGCGCAGTCCCTCTTCCAGTAGTCGTACTTAATGAATCCCCGGACGGCGCTTCCTGCGCCATACGCGCATTAAAATTGCGAGCCGTTTCGCGGGCCTGACCGATATTGGCAAAATCAGATACATTTCCAATCGTGGCTCTGATAACTTCCTGGGATGCCTTACCGCCGCAGGCGCCGCGTCTGCCGCAATCAATCCGTCGCTGAATCCGGTATTCTGGATTGCGCTGTTTTTCACCCTGTCTCTTACAGGTGAAGAACGGGGGTCGTCGGTGGTAAGATACGGTGTTCGACCCTTTTACCAGCGCCCTTTCGAGCTAACAGACAGAGTAAAAACCGAGTAAAATCAATATGACTGAGTCTACCGATAAGGACTTCACCGCCCACACGCCGATGATGCAGCAGTACTTCAAGCTGAAGGCGCAGCATCCGGAAATTCTGCTGTTTTACCGTATGGGCGACTTTTATGAGTTGTTCTATGACGATGCCAAACGGGCATCCCAGCTGTTAGATATCTCGCTGACCAAGCGAGGGGCTTCAGCGGGCGAACCCATTCCGATGGCCGGCGTTCCCCACCATTCCGTCGAGAACTATCTGGCGAAGCTGGTGCAGTTGGGCGAATCGGTCGCTATTTGCGAACAGATCGGCGATCCCGCGACCAGTAAAGGGCCGGTCGAGCGTAAAGTGGTGCGCATCGTGACGCCCGGCACCATCAGTGATGAAGCGCTGCTGCAAGAAAAACAGGACAATCTGTTAGCCGCCATCTGGCAGGACGGCCGCGGCTTTGGCTACGCTACGCTGGATATCAGCTCTGGCCGTTTCCGCGTGACCGAACCGGCCGATCAGGAAACGATGGTGGCGGAGCTGCAACGAACCAATCCGGCGGAACTGCTCTACCCCGAATCTTTTGAATCCATGTCGTTGATTGAACATCGACATGGGTTGCGCCGTCGTCCACTCTGGGAGTTCGAGCTGGACACCGCCCGCCAGCAGTTAAATCTGCAATTCGGCACCCGCGACCTGACCGGATTCGGCGTTGAACAGGCGAAACTCGCGCTGCGCGCCGCCGGCTGTTTGTTGCAATACGCCAAGGATACGCAGCGCACCTCGTTGCCCCATATCCGCGGCATCACCATGGAACGCCAGCAGGACGGCATCATTATGGATGCCGCCACGCGGCGCAACCTGGAACTGACGCAAAACCTGTCCGGCGGTACGGAAAATACGCTGGCCGCGGTGCTGGACTGTACGGTCACGCCAATGGGCAGCCGTATGCTAAAGCGCTGGCTGCATATGCCCAGCCGCGACATGAATACGCTGACCCACCGTCAGCAGTCCATCGGCGCATTGCAGGATCTTGCCGCGGAATTACAGCCTTATCTGCGACAGGTCGGCGATTTGGAACGCATTCTGGCGCGTCTGGCGCTGCGATCCGCCCGCCCGCGCGATTTGGCGCGCATGCGTCACGCCTTTCAACAGCTTCCCGATATCCGCGCGCTGCTGGCGCCGCTGGCAACCGACTATATTCGTCAGCTTATCGAGCAGATTGGACAGTTTGACGAACTGCGCGATTTACTTGAACGCGCGGTAGTGGAAGCGCCGCCAGTGCTGGTGCGCGACGGCGGCGTTATCGCGCCGGGCTACAATACGGAACTGGATGAATGGCGGGCGCTGGCGGATGGCGCCAGCGATTATCTGGACAAGCTGGAGATCCGCGAACGTGAAAAGCTGGGCATTGATACGCTCAAGGTCGGCTTTAATGGCGTACATGGTTATTACATTCAGGTCAGCCGCGGCCAAAGCCATCTGGTGCCGATACATTATGTCCGCCGCCAGACGTTGAAAAACGCCGAACGCTATATCATCCCTGAGCTGAAAGAATACGAAGACAAGGTGCTGACCTCCAAAGGCAAGGCGCTGGCGCTGGAAAAAGCGCTCTATGACGAATTGTTCGATCTGTTGCTGCCGCACCTGGCGGCGCTGCAACAGAGCGCGTCGGCCCTGGCCGAACTGGATGTGCTGGCTAATCTGGCGGAACGCGCCTATACGCTGAATTATGCGTGTCCGACGCTCAGCGATAAACCCGGCATCAAAATCATCGGCGGGCGTCACCCGGTGGTGGAGCAAGTTCTCAGCGAGCCTTTCATTTCCAACCCGCTGTCGCTGTCGCCGCAGCGCCGTATGCTGATTATCACCGGCCCCAATATGGGGGGGAAAAGCACCTATATGCGTCAGGCGGCGTTAATCGTACTGATGGCGCACATTGGCTGTTTCGTTCCGGCGGATCAGGCGGTTATCGGCCCTGTCGACCGTATTTTCACCCGCGTCGGCGCGGCTGACGATCTGGCCTCCGGCCGTTCAACCTTTATGGTGGAAATGACGGAAACCGCCAATATTCTGCATAACGCGACGGAAAACAGTCTGGTATTGATGGATGAAATCGGCCGCGGCACCTCGACCTATGACGGCCTGTCGCTGGCCTGGGCCTGTGCGGAGAACCTGGCCAACAAGATCAAAGCCATGACGCTGTTCGCCACCCACTATTTTGAACTCACCAATTTGCCGGAAAAAATGGAAGGGGTGGCGAACGTTCATCTGGATGCGCTGGAGCATGGCGATACCATCGCATTCATGCACAGCGTACAGGACGGCGCGGCCAGCAAAAGCTATGGATTAGCCGTTGCGGCGCTGGCCGGCGTGCCGAAAGATGTTATTAAACGGGCGCGGAAAAAGCTGAAAGAGCTGGAAACCCTGTCGAACAACGCCTCGACAAGCCATATCGACGGCGCACAGCTTACGCTGCTGGGCAATGAAGAACCGTCGCCCGCCGTCGAAGCCCTGGAGTCTATCGACCCCGATACTTTGACGCCGCGCCAGGCGCTGGACTGGCTCTATCGCCTGAAGAAGATGCTGTAGCGATATTGCTTACCGCAACAAAAAAGGCGCTGAAAACTCAGCGCCTTTTTTATCCCTCAGGGTTATTCCGAAATGGGATCGCAATGCTGTCGCGTATTCATCCGGGCCTTGCCGCCGTCCGGCACCAGCGCTGTCGTCAGCTTGCCTTTCTCCATGGCGGGAAGCACGGCGAAATGCGCGCTAAACTCCATAAATACCGGCGCGCCCGCCTCCGTGCTGACCGTCATATATTGCCGTTCCAGCGTGGCGTCATGCGCCACCGCAAACGTTTTTCCCGTGGCGCAATCAGCAAACACGGCGGCATCGGCCATATAACGGTACATCCCCTTCATCGGCATCGGCGTATCCGGCAAAGCCAGATCGGTGGCGTTCAACCGGTAAGAATGCGGGGAATCAATGGGAATACCCTCTTGATCCAGCATCTCCAGATCGTTTCCCTGCGGACGAAAATAACGTTTGTCGCCACGGCTATCGGTTAACACCAGTTTGTCCGCCGTACGTCGCCACTGGCCGTACTCAGCAAAGGTGGTCGTTCCCTCGCGCGTCGTCTGATAATGTTCCCGCAAAATAAAAGTGCCGTCTTTGGACAAAAATAACGACGTTTCAATGCCTTCACAATCAGCGCAAGGCAATATGCCGCGATAGCTCTGCGCCATCGGTTTTAATGGTTCTTCCTGCATCAGCGAACGAGTGTGACACCCAATCAGTACAGATATGACCGCAACCAGCAGCGCACCAATCGCCAGTTTCTTCACTATTATTCTCCCGCAGGATTGGCCTGTTTTTATAGCCAGTTATTTTACTGATAAATTATTCTACTGTTCATCAACGCCGCGCGTAATCATTCCTCTTGATGCGCGATTTGCCAGTCGGCAAAAGTGATTTCCAGACTATTCTCACTATCCGACAACCAGATGGTGCCTTCCTGTAATGTAGCCTGTAACGTCATATTTCTCTTGGCTAAAGTGGCGAGTTGCGAGAGTTGATTGTCGTTAATAAAATATATCGTCAGGTTTTTATAGCCCGCGACTTTGCCGGCGATACTTTGCCGCCAGACCTGCGCCGCGCGTTCGTTATAGGCATACAGCACGACGGAACGGGACAGGCTACAGGCTTTTTTTAATCGTTTTTCATCCGGCAACCCCAGTTCGATCCACTGCTCCAGCTCCAGCGTGTCGTTACGCAACCAGATTTCCGGCTCATCATCCGCGCTTAACCCTTTGGTGAAGCGTAAATTCTCATCCGCATGACAGATCCAGGCCAGTAAACGCAACATCATCCGCTGCTCCGTCTCTGAAGGGTGCTGGGCGATAGTCAGGCTAGCGTCATAGAAAAAATGGCGATCCATGTCCGCAATATTGATCGCCGCTTTGTACACCGTTGCTTTTAATGCCATCTGTTACCTCATATTTATCCGCGCACAGTGTACTTGAGTTAGGCCCATCCTCACAGCAAAGGCGATCGCAATGACGCAACGGCGTGATTGGAATACTGATATCCTGATTGAGCCTATGCTATAGTCGATTTGATAAATAGAGTTTATCTTCGTAGGTTTACAACATCTGTCGCAGTAACACGAGGATGCATGAATGTCTACCGGGTTAAACTTTCAGGGGAGGATATAGTGCAAGAATACTGTGAATTAGTACGCCGCGTATACGCGGAGATCGCCAGCGGCGATCTGGGCTATATACCCGACTCGCTGGGTTGTGTATTGAAAACCCTGGATGGCATTGCCGCCAACGACGAACTGCCGTCCTCTGTCAGGGAACAGGCGGCTTATGCCGCTGCTAACTTATTGGTGAGCGATTATGTCAATGAGTAACGAATATCAACCCATCAACTGTGATGATTACGATAATCTGGAGGCCACCTGCCAGCAGAATTTGATCCTGACGCTGGAGCTGCGTAATGGTGAAACCGTTATCGGCAAAGCCAGCGACATGATCTCGCGTAAACACGTTGAATATTTGGTGATCGAAGAGTCCGGCTCGACGCGCGAGCTTCGTCTCGATCACATCGTCAGCTTCAGCCACCCGGGAATCGGGAAAGTGGTGGTCAGCGAATCCTGATTTTTCTCGGCTTCTCTCTCAAACGGACGACGCTTGTCGTCCGTTTTCATTTCACCCAGTCAATATGCCAGTCAGGCAGCCCCTCTTGCGCCTGACCTTCCAGGGTGACAAACCGATCAAGCGCCGCAATCAACTGGTCGTTATAGAAAACCAACGGCGTCCGATCGCGCCACCACGGCGGCACCCCCAGCTCTTGCCAGAGTTTTTTCAGCGACCGGCCGCCGGCCCGTCCCACTCGATGTATGCGCCCCGCGGCGCTGAAGCGAATACTGACCTGCTCCGCCGCCCCCGGCCGCCGTACCCGCGTGCCGTCTGCCGCCAGCGATAACACGCCGGCCCCATCGGGCAACGCCAGCGGCCCGGAGAGCGGTTGCCAGCTTAATACGCATTCTTTCAACGATTGCATCAGCGGCAACGCATAAAGATGCTGACGAAATCGTCTGATCTGCCATTGGTTGAGCCGTAGCGCCGGGTCGGCGTCCTGCCGGCTGACGGCAACCTCCTGCCACAACCGTTGCAGTTGATCGCGGGCGGGCATCTGCACGCCCCGTTCCGCCAGCCAACGACGCAGCAACGCAAATCGCCGCACCGGACTGAGCGGCGCCAGCCCGTCGATGCTCAGGGCGCCATCCGGGCGACACAACGCCCGTAATGACTCGGCCAGCAGTTCATCAAGCAGTTGTTCCTGTTCGGCGCATAGCTGCGCGCTGCGCGCCGCCGCCGCCGGAAAATGCGGCCAACGTTCGGTTAGCAGAGGGAGAACGCGCCGGCGCAGAAAGTTACGATCGAAGCGTTCATCCTGATTGCTGTCATCCTCGACCCAGGTGAGTTGATGGAAACGCGCATAGGCTTCCAACTGTCGGCGAGAAAAACCGAGCAACGGCCGCAGCAGCGGATGATTGCCTGATGTTGTCACTGCGGCCATGGCGGAAAGCCCGGCGGGACCGCTGCCGCGTTTGAGCGCCAGTAAAAAGGTTTCACTTTGATCGTCAAGGTGCTGCGCCGTCAGTAAAACCTCATCATCCCGCAAATGATCATGCAGCGCCCGATAACGCGCCTCCCTGGCCGCCGCTTCAATTCCCCCATGTTGCGCATCGACCGTGACGTCGAGCCGGGTAAACGGCACCCGCCACTGCCGACACTGCCGCCGACAATGTTCGGCCCAGCTATCCGCCAGCGGACTCAAGCCGTGATGCACGTAAGCCGCGCGCACGTCAATAGGACGGCGTTGACGTAACGCCGCCATCAGATGCAGCAGCACGCTGGAATCCATCCCCCCGCTGTAAGCCACCAGGAAGCGCCGATATCCGGCGGTTTGCGCAGCAAGCGAAGTCAGTAACAGGTCGTCAGGCTGGGGGCTGTTCACGGCGTCAAATCTCGTACAGTTCTAAAGGCAATCCGTCCGGATCGCTAAAGAAGGTAAAGCGCCGCTGCGTTTCAGGATCGACGCGCACCGGCTCGCAAACCACCCCCGCCTGCGTCAGCGTGGCGATAGCCTGTTCCACGCTTTCAACCGAAAAGGCCAGATGGCGCAGACCGCAGGCTTCGGGGCGGCTGACGCGAGGCGGCGGTTCCGGAAATGAAAACAGTTCAATGGCATAGCGCCCGTTCAACGCCAAATCCCCTTTCCAGGAATCGCGCGCGCTGCGATACACCTCATTAATCAGCGTAAAACCCAGCACCCCGCAGTAAAAAGCCTTACTACGCTGATAGTCCGAAGCAATAATTGCAATGTGATGCGTATCAATGAGTTTCAGCATAGCTTCCCACGTTGATTGATGATGTTCGGGCCAGGTCGTCTGCAAATCGCAGCGATTGATCGGTGGATTGGCGCGCTTCAAACCGCGCCGGAAAAATCATAGCAAAAAGTCCGCTCTCATTGCTGACAGCGGACCTTTGGATGACTATTCGATGAACAGATCAGCAGTAGCCGTAATTCATCAGACGCTGATAGCGACGATTAAGCAACTCTTCTTCATCCAGCGCATCCAGATCCTGAAGATCGGACAGCAACTGCGCTTTCAACGATTCGGCCATCGCCGCCACGTCGCGGTGCGCGGATCCCAACGGTTCAGGGATAACGCTGTCAATCATCTTCAGCTCTTTCAAGCGCGGCGCGGTGATGCCCATCGCTTCCGCGGCCAGCGGCGCCTTGTCCGCGCTTTTCCACAGAATAGAGGCGCAGCCCTCCGGCGAAATCACCGAGTAGGTGCTGTATTGCAGCATGTTGATCTTGTCGCCGACGCCAATCGCCAGCGCGCCGCCGGAGCCGCCTTCGCCGATCACGGTACAGACGATAGGCACTCGCAGGCAAGACATTTCCCGCAGGTTGCGCGCAATAGCTTCGGACTGGCCGCGCTCTTCCGCCCCGACGCCCGGATAAGCGCCCGGCGTATCGATAAACGTAATGATCGGTAATTTAAAGCGTTCCGCCATTTCCATCAGACGCAGCGCTTTGCGATAGCCTTCCGGCGCCGGCATACCAAAATTACGGCGAATTTTTTCTTTGGTTTCACGCCCTTTCTGATGACCGATGATCATCACCGGACGCCCGTCCAGGCGCGCGATGCCGCCGACAATCGCTTTGTCGTCGGCATAAGCGCGATCGCCCGCCAGCTCATCAAAATCAGTAAAGATATGTTTGATGTAATCCAGCGTATAAGGACGCTGCGGATGACGCGCCAACTGGGCGACTTGCCAGGCGCCCAGATCGGAGAAAATCTTGCGCGTCAGTTCAACGCTCTTCTCACGCAGACGCTGAACTTCTTCGTCCAGATTAATATCCAATTTTTCGTCTTGACGGCTGACTGCGGTCAGCGAGTCAATTTTCGCTTCCAACTCTGCAATCGGCTGCTCAAAATCAAGAAAATTCAGACTCATAGTATTCCTATATTAGTCAAATTCCAGTTCCACCTGTTCATTACCCACTAACGAGCGCAGATCATTTAGCAACGAATCGGTCGGCGTTATCCGCCATGCCGCACCGAAACGCAACCGAGCGCGCGCATCTTCACGCTGGTAATAGAGGTTCACTGGGATCGTCCCCGAACGATGTGGTTCCAACGATTGACGGAGACGGTTTAATAGCTGGTCATCAATTTGCCTGTCAGTCAGCGAGATAGCAAGCCCGCGCGCATATTTTTCCCGCGCTTCGCTGATATCCATTAACTCCCGGACGGTCATTTTAAGTCCGCCGCTGAAGTCATCAAAGCTGACCTGTCCGCTGGCGATCAGGATACGGTCTTTTTCCAATAAATGCTGGTATTTATCCAGCGCATCGGTGAACAGCATAATTTCCAGACGACCGGAACGATCGTCCAGCGTACAAACGCCAATCCGGTTTCCCCGCTTGGTCACCATGACCCGGGCCGCCAGCACCAGGCCGACGGCCGTGGTCATTTTGCCCCGCTCCGTCGGGTGCATATCTTTTAAACGTACGCCGCCGGCATAACGTTCTATTTCCTTAATATATTGGGTGATCGGGTGGCCGGTCAGATACAGCCCCAGCGTTTCCCGCTCGCCGTCCAGCACCACCTGTTCCGGCCAGGGCGGAACCGTACTGTAAGACTGCTCGACCTGCTCGGGCGCATCGGCCAGCACGCCGAACATATCCACCTGGCCGATGGCCTCGGCCTTGGCATGCTGATCGGCCGCTTTCAGCGCATCGCCCAGCGAATTCATCAGCGCGGCGCGATGCGGCCCCAGACGATCGAACGCCCCGGACATAATCAGCTTTTCCAGCACCCGACGATTCAGTTTCTTGATGTCGGTACGAGCGCAGAGATCGAACAGTTCCCTGAAGTAGCCGCCCTGATTGCGCGCCTCGATAATGGCTTCAATCGGCCCTTCGCCCACGCCCTTGATCGCGCCGATACCGTAAACGATCTCGCCGTCATCATTCACATGGAAATGATAAAGTCCGCTGTTAATATCCGGCGGCAGGATTTTCAATCCCATACGCCAGCATTCATCCACCAGACCCACCACTTTATCGGTGTTATCCATATCGGCGGTCATCACCGCGGCCATAAACTCGGCCGGATAGTGCGCCTTTAACCACAAGGTCTGATAAGACACCAACGCATAGGCGGCGGAGTGCGACTTGTTAAACCCGTAACCGGCGAATTTTTCCACCAGGTCGAAGATTTTCATCGACAGTTCGCCGTCGATGCCCATCCTTTCCGAGCCCTCTTTAAACACCGAGCGCTGCTTCGCCATCTCTTCCGGCTTTTTCTTACCCATGGCGCGGCGCAGCATATCCGCGCCGCCCAGCGTATAGCCCGCCAGCACCTGGGCGATCTGCATCACCTGTTCCTGATACAGGATAATACCATAGGTCGGTTCCAGCACCGGTTTCAGCGACTCATGTTGCCACTCGATGTCGGGATAGGAAATCGCTTCCCGACCGTGCTTACGGTCGATGAAGTTATCCACCATGCCGGACTGCAACGGGCCGGGCCGGAACAGGGCCACCAGCGCGATCATATCTTCAAAGCAGTCGGGCTTCAGGCGCTTGATCAAATCTTTCATGCCGCGCGATTCAAGCTGGAATACCGCCGTGGTCTCCGAGCGTTGCAGCATGTCGAAGCTCTTCTTGTCATCCAGCGGGATGGCGGCGATATCGATCGGCTCAAGCCCCTGCCTGGCGCGCCGCGCGTTGATCATCTCCAGCGCCCAGTCGATGATGGTCAGCGTACGCAGTCCCAGGAAGTCGAACTTCACCAGACCGGCATATTCAACGTCGCTTTTATCGAACTGGGTAACCGGGTGGTTGCCTTCCGCATCGCAATACAGCGGCGCAAAATCAGTGATCTTGGTCGGGGAGATAACCACCCCGCCCGCATGTTTCCCCGCATTACGCGTCACGCCTTCCAGCTTGCGCGCCATATCGATTAAGGCTCTGACTTCCTCATCCGCCTCATAGATTTCGGGCAGTTGCGGTTCAGCCGCGAACGCTTTTTCCAGCGTCATCCCCGGATCGGGCGGCACCAGTTTGGAAATGCGATCGACAAAACCATAGGGATGCCCGAGCACCCGGCCCACATCGCGGATCACCGCTTTGGCGGCCATGGTACCGAAGGTAATGATCTGCGATACCGCATCGCGACCGTACATATCGGCGACGTGATCGATCACCCTGTCGCGTTTTTCCATGCAGAAGTCGACGTCGAAGTCGGGCATGGAGACACGCTCCGGGTTGAGGAATCGTTCGAACAGCAGGTCGAATTCCAGCGGGTCCAGATCGGTGATTTTCAGCGAGTAGGCCACCAGCGAACCGGCGCCCGACCCTCGTCCCGGCCCGACGGGTACGTCATTGTCCTTCGACCACTGGATAAACTCCATCACGATCAGGAAGTAACCGGGGAACCCCATCTGGTTGATCACCTGAAGTTCGATCTCCAGGCGTTCATCATATGCAGGGCGCTTGGCCGCCCGATCTTCCGGATCGGGGAACAAAAATTCCAGACGCTCTTCCAACCCCTCTTTGGCGCGTTTGACCAGATAATCCTCAGTGGACATATCGCCGGTGGGGAACTGCGGCAGGAAATATTCGCCTAAGCGGATGGTCACGTTACAGCGTTTGGCTATTTCAACGCTGTTGACCAACGCTTCGGGAATGTCGGCAAACAGTTCGCACATCTCATCTTCCGTGCGCATGTACTGCTGCGGACTGTAATTTCGCGGCCGTTTGGGATCGTCCAGCGTATAGCCGTCATGAATGGCCACACGGATTTCGTGCGCATCGAAATCCTCTTCGCTGATGAAACGCACATCATTGGTCGCCACCACCGGCAAGTTGTATTTGGTCGCCAGCTCCACCGCGGCGTGCAGATAGCTTTCTTCATCCGGACGTCCGGTACGGATCAGCTCCAGATAATAACAATCAGGGAAATGTTGCTGGTAAAAAGCCAGACTCTGTTCGGCTTGCGTCTGATTGCCGCGCAGCAGGAATTTGCCGATGTCGCCGTTGCGGCCGCCGGATAGCAGCAACAAGCCATTGCGGTATTCAATCAGCCAGTCGCGATCGATCGTCGGCCCTTCCGCCCCGTAACCACGCTGATAAGCGTGGGAAATCAGCAGCGTAAGATTCTGGTAACCCTCATTATCCATCGCCAGGATCGTGAGCTGAGCCAGTTCATCGCCCAATTCTTCGCTCGCGACATAGAAATCTGCGCCGACAATGGGCTTAATACCCGCGCCGTGAGCGCCGCCATAGAACTTGACCAGCCCGCAAAGGTTGGTGAAATCGGTAATCGCCAGCGCCGGCATGCCCAGCGCCGCCGCTTTTTTTACCAGCGGCCCGACCTTTGCCAGCCCATCGATCATGGAATAGTCACTGTGAACACGCAGGTGAACAAAACGTGGTTCGGCCATATCCAGATCCCAGAATTTATCGATTAGTCAACGCGGTAATGAAGATTATCGCCGCAGTGAAAGTTAATGATGAGCTCAATGACGCCCCTGGTTATCGTCATGCCCGCATCCCGCGCCTGCGCCAAGACGGCCGGTCGCCAGCAACGGCGACGAATGTCGGAACCGCAATACCCGGAACCAGCAGGCTACATCAACGATGGTGGTATTTCACGCTAATCCCAGCGCCCGTTTAACCGGCGCAAAACTGCGGCGATGAAACGCGGTAGCGCCCAGCGCCGCCAGTTTCTCCAGGTGGAAAGCGGTCGGATAGCCTTTGTGTTTGGCGAAACCATAATCCGGGAAAAGCTTGTCCAGTGCGACCATTTCACGATCGCGCGTCACCTTCGCCATAATCGAGGCCGCGCTAATCTCCGCCACACGGCTGTCGCCCTTCACCACCGCCTGCGCCGGCATCGGCAAGTGGGGACAACGATTACCATCGATCAGCGCAAAGTCCGGCGCCAATGACAGACCGGCCACCGCCCGCTGCATCGCCAGCATGGTGGCATGCAAAATATTCAACCGATCAATCTCTTCAGGTTCAGCCCGTCCCAGACTCCAGCACAGCGCTTTCTCTTTTATTTCATCATAGAGCGCCAGCCGGCGTTTTTCGCTTAGCTGTTTCGAGTCCGCCAACCCGACGATCGGCCTGGCGGGATCGAGAATCACCGCGGCGGTGACGACGGCGCCCACCAACGGCCCGCGCCCGACTTCATCAATACCCGCGATACGGCAATACGCCTGCGGGTAGATAAATGCATCACTCATGATTTTATCAATTCCAATACGGCCTGCGCAGCCTGCTCGTCGGCATTACAGCGAATCTGCCGGTGCAAATCCAGAAATGTGGCCCGCAACTCGGCGATTTTATGCTCATCCGCCAGCCAGGGCGTCAACGCCGCCGCCAGTTTATCCGGCGTGCAATCCGTTTGCAGCAGTTCCGTCACCAGCTCTCTGCCGGCCAGCAGATTAGGCAGGGAGACCCAGGGGGTTTTTACCAGCTTCTGCGCCAGCCAGAATGTAAAGGGCTTCATGCGATAACCCACTACCATCGGGCATTTCGCCAGCATACATTCCAGCGCGGCGGTTCCCGAAGCCAGCAAAGTCGCATCGCTGGCCACCATCGCTTCACGCGCCTGCCCGTCCAGAATACGTACCGGCAGATCGGGCGCGACGCTATCTTTTATCCGTTCAAACTGTTCACGGCGTTTGCCGTTGACCAGCGGCGCCACAATTTCCAGATCGGGAAAACGCTGGCGCAGCAGCGTTGCGGTACGCAAAAAGACATCGCTGAGCATATCCACTTCCGCGCCCCGACTGCCGGGCAGCAGCGCCAGACAGCGGGCATCGGCTCGGATCCCCAGGGTTGCTCTGGCGGCCTGTTTGTCCGGGTGCAACGGCATGGCATCGGCCATGGTATGACCGATAAAGCGGCAGGGAACGTGAAAACGATCGTAAAATGCTTTTTCAAAAGGAAGAAATGCCAGAACCAGATTGGTCGACTTACCTATTTTGAAAACGCGTTTTTGACGCCAGGCCCAAACGGACGGGCTGACATAGTGAATCGTGCTGATACCGCGCCGTTTCAGATTGCCTTCCAGCGTGATATTAAAATCCGGCGCGTCGATGCCGACAAAAACATCCGGCTTCAGTTCGCTAAAACGCCGGGTTAAGTCCCGTCGAATGTTGAGCAAACGCGGCAAACGCTCAAGCACTTCCACAATGCCCATCACCGCCAGCTCTTCCATCTCATACCAGGCTTCACAACCTTCGGCCTGCATACGCGGCCCGGCGACGCCGACAAAGCGGGCGTCGGGTACTTTTTCTTTAAGCGCGCGGATCAATCCGGCGCCGAGAATGTCGCCGGAGGTTTCTCCGGCAACCAATCCGATAACCAGGGGACGCGACATAGATTAACGGATGATACCGCGGGTGGAACGCGCGAAGAAATCAACAAATGCCTGCACGGCCGGATGTTGCTGCGCCAGCGCTTCAATTTCCGGTTTTACCTCGTCCAGCGTTTTACCGCTGCGGTAAATCAGTTTGTAGACATTGCGGATAGCGTGCTGCGTGTTTTTCTCAAAACCGCGGCGCTTTAATCCTTCAATATTCAAACCAAACGGCGTGGCGTGATTTCCCTGCGCGATAACGTAAGGAGGAACGTCCTGCGCAACGCCGGAACATCCGCCGACCATGACATGAGCGCCGATGATACAGAACTGATGCACCGCCGTCATACCGCCGATAATGGCGAAATCATCAACGGAAACGTGTCCGCCGAGCGTCGCATTATTGGCAAAAATACAGCGGTTGCCGATAATACAGTCATGCGCGATATGCGTATTGACCATAAACAGATTGTCGCTGCCGACTTTGGTCACCCCCCCGCCCTGTTCCGTAGCGCGATGAATGGTAACGCTCTCACGAATACGGTTACGATCGCCGATCTCGACGCGAGTCGGCTCTCCTGCATATTTCAGATCCTGATTCACTTCGCCAATGGAGGCGAACTGATAGATTTCGTTGTCGCGGCCAATTTTGGTGACGCCATTAACCACAACATGCGACTTCAACACAGTACCCGCACCGATCTCAACCTGAGAACCGATATAGCAGAATGGGCCGATATGTACGCCAGCGCCAATGACGGCACCGTCTTCAACAATCGAGCTAGGATGAACAAAGGCGGTTTGATCAATCACGGTATCAGGCCTCCCGACGACGAGCACACATCATTGACGCTTCACAGGCGATCTCGCCATCTACTTTAGCAACGCCTTTAAAACGTGCAACGCCGCGACGCTCTTTTATGAATTCAACCTCAAGGATCATCTGATCCCCTGGCTCTACAGGGCGTTTAAAACGCGCTTCATCAATTGCCGCAAAGTAGTACAGTTCGCCAGGCTCAAGCTTGCCGACGCTTTTAAACGCCAGAATACCCGTTGCCTGCGCCATTGCTTCCAGAATCAATACGCCCGGAAAAATAGGTTTGCCCGGGAAGTGTCCTTGAAAGAAAGGTTCGTTAAAAGAGACGTTTTTCACCGCCCGTAAGAATTTTCCTTCTTCAAAATCAAGTACACGGTCAACCAGTAAAAACGGGAAGCGGTGCGGTAATAATTCTAAAATCTCTTCAATATGCAGAGTATGAGTGTCAGTAGTCAAAATACTCTTCCTGTCCATAAAACTGATGCCATCAACAACACGGCCTGCTCAGACCCAAAAGGGGATCTTCAGGCAGGCCGCAAATAAGGATTAGTACGCAGGTGCGCTGACGCTATTCAATAACAGAGCACGACTTTCTCACACCCGGACCTTTCATTTACATCCAGACTATGCGTTTGCACCTAATCAGACGCAACGCCGGTGGTTTAGCTTTTATCGACCTTCCGCTCAACGGCTTTTAACCGCTTGCTTATATCGTCAATATTCATCACCAGCGCGGCGGTCTTGCGCCAAACTTTATTGGGCTGCAAAGGAATGCCTGAAGAGTATACCCCAGGTTCGGTGATCGGTCTCATCACCATGCCCATTCCCGTCACCGTAACCTTATCGCAGATTTCCATGTGACCGTTGATCACGCTGGCCCCGCCGATCATGCAATAGCGACCGATTTTCAGGCTGCCGGCCATGATAACGCCGCCGGCGACTGCCGTATTGTCGCCAATCACCACGTTGTGCGCAATCTGGCATTGGTTATCAATGATGACGCCATCACCAATGATCGTATCATCCAATGCGCCGCGGTCGATCGTGGTACTCGCGCCGATCTCGACCCGATCGCCGATTCTGACCGAACCTAACTGAGGGATCTTCACCCAGTTGCCGCGATCGTTGGCATAACCAAAACCGTCGGAACCGATGACCGCTCCCGACTGAATCAAACACTTTTCGCCCATCTCGACGTTATGATAAACCGTGACGTTCGCCCATAAGCGGGTTCCGGCGCCAAGACGCGCGTTCTTGCCAATAAAACAGCCAGGGCCGATGCTGACGTTATCGCCCAGCTGCACGCCGGACTCGATAACGGCATTCGCCCCGATAGACACATTCCGCCCCAGGGCCGCATCCTGCGCGACAACCGCGCTGGGCGCGATATCCGTAGCCGGAGCCGGCGTGGTATCCATCAACTGCGCCATACGCGCATACGTCAGATAGGGATTTTTAACCACCAGCGCCGCGACCTGACAGTAAGGTAAATCCGCTTCCGTCAGCACGATAGCCGAGGCTTTGGTCTCCGCCAATTGCTCACGATAGCGACTGTCGGATAGGAAAGTAATCTGCCCGGACTTTGCTGAATGCATAGAAGCAACGCCGGTGACGACAATGCTGCCGTCACCGTGTAATTGCGCATCCAACTGTTGTGCCAACGCATCCAGTCGAATCGAATACATGAATTATTTAACCTGTTTCAGCACGTCGGCGGTAATGTCTTTGGCATTGGCGGAATAAGCTACCGCGTTGGCATCGATCACCACATCATAACCTTCTTTGCTGGCAACGGATTTCACCGCGTCCTGAATACGGCTCAGGATTTTATTACGTTCTTCCATCTGACGGCGACGATTATCCTGATCAAACGCCTGTGCTTTGGCGGAGAACTGATCGCGCTGGGCCATGATGTCTTTTTCCATTTTGCTGCGTTCGCTCGCCTTCATGGTAGAGCCGTCGCGCTGCAATTTTTGCATTTTAGTTTGCAGATCTTTTTCCATGGATTGCAATTCGGACGCACGGCCTTTGAATTCATTTTCCAACTGACGAGCCACCGTGTCACGCTGCGGCAACTGCTGGAAAATGCTGGATACGTTAACGACGGCAATCTTGTCGGCAGCCTGAACGCCGGCCGAAGCCGCCAATGCTAAACCGAGACCTGCAGCACACAACCACTTTTTCACTATAAACTCCTCAACCTGACCTGTTTGTGCCTGAGCACATTTTGATGTGCATGGCGTCATCATGCGGGCAAAGCCATCAGCCCCTGGACACGACATACGCCGATGCAACCTGCCATATACGATCTAACGACGTTACATTACCAGGTTTTGCCAATATTAAACTGGAACTGTTCCGACTTGTCCCCATCGTACTTTTTAACCGGCTGGGCATAGGAGAACACCAATGGCCCAAGCGGAGACATCCATTGCAGGGCGATCCCGCTGGAAATGCGGAAGTTGCCCGGTTTGCTGTAATCAGGAACACCCGCATCAATGGTCGCCTGCGTGTTTTCCCAGTTGCTATCCCATACCGTACCGCCGTCGACAAAGAACGACGTCCGCACCGAGCTGGTGTATTTCTCGCTGATAAACGGCGTCGGCACAATCAGCTCCGCGCTCAACACCGCCATGGCGTTACCGCCCACCGCATCGTCCAGATTGTCTTTATCGATCGGACAATCGGCATAAGATGTTTGACCGTTGCATTTATAATACGCCGCCTTCGGCCCGATGGTATTGGACTGGAAGCCGCGCACGGTGCTCGAACCGCCGGCATAGAAGTTATCGTAGAACGGCACTTCCTTACCGCCCAAACCATCGGCGTAACCGGCGCGGGCGCGGACCATGCCGACCCAGAGGCCGCTGTCGCTTAACGGATAATAGCTCGCCGAATCAAACGTCAATTTATAGTATTCGTTGTCCGAACCGGGAATCGTCACTTTAGCGTTGGCCGACGCCCGCGTCCCCTTGGTCGGGAAATAGCCGCGGTCCAGATTATTGTACGACCAGCCGGTGTTCAGGAAGAAATCGTTCGCTTTGAAATCGGCGCTGGATTTATTCCCTTCATCAACCACTTCCGGCTTAACATCGACGGAATTCAGATAGCGCCACATCGCCACCTGCGGTTTCATATCCGACAGGTCGTTGTGAACGTAATCCAGCCCCAGACGCAGCGAGTTGTTCTCGTTGATCGGGAAGCCTAATGTACTGCCGATGCCGTAACTGGCGTTAGTGTAGTCGGACAAATCGGCGTCGTAGGCTTCAAACTTGTTATAGAAAATACGACCGCCGAGGCTGACGCCGTCAACCGTAAAGTACGGATCGGTCAGGGACAGCTCGACATAGCTCTGGTAGTCGTTTTTCGTCCCGTTGATACCGACGGAATTCCCGGTACCCAGCCAGTTATCCTGCTGAACGCCGGCCTGGAAACTCACGCCGCTTTCCGTGCCGAAGCCCACGCCGAAGTTGAATGTACCGGTGTTGCGTTCTTTGACCTTATACGTCACATCAACCTGATCGGCGGTGCCGGGAACGCGTTGCGTTTCGACATCGACGCTTTCGAAGTAGCCCAGCCGGTTCAGACGCTCTTTACCCTGCTCGACCAAATCGTTACCCAGCCAGCCGCCTTCCATCTGGCGCATTTCACGACGCAGAACGGAGTCCTTGGACGTGTCGTTGCCCTCGAAGCGGATACGGCGCACGGAAAAACGGTTACCGGCGTCGACATTGATATCCAGCTTGACCGTCTTATCGGCATCATTGATTTCAGGCTGGGTGACCACGCGCGGATAGGCATAGCCATAGCGGCCTAACAGCTTTTTGATGTCCTCTTCCATGCGGGTAACTTTGGTGCCGTTATACAGCTCGCCCGGTTCGATTTTCGTCAGACCTTCGATTTCCGCGGAGTGACCGGCCAGATTCCCTTTAACCGCAACGCCGGAAAGCTTGTATTGATCGCCTTCGGTCAGGTTAATGGTGATGTAGATGCCTTTTTTATCGGGCGTCAGACTCACCTGCGTGGAATCGATGCTGAAGCGCGCATAACCGCGATCCAGATAAAAACTGCGCAGCGTTTCCAGGTCGCCGGAAAGTTTCTGTTTCTGGTATTTACGATCGCCGACCACGTTCCACCACGGCACTTCATCGCGCAGTTGGAAATGGGAAATCAGCTCATCGGTGCCGAACGCCTTATTGCCGACGATGTTGATCTGCTGAATCTTGGCGGAAACCCCTTCGGTAAACACCAGCTTCAAATCAACACGGTTACGCGGCAACGGCGTAACCACGGCTTTGACCGACGCGCTGTATTTGCCGACGCTGTAATAGAAATCTTCCAGTCCTTTTTCGATACTGGAAAGCGCCGTGCGATCCAGCGCTTCGCCGACTCGCACGCCGCTCGCATCCAGGTTCTGTTTCAGCATGTCGTCTTTTACCGACTTATTGCCGGAAAACGTCAGGCTGGCGATTGTCGGACGTTCCTTGACCTGCACAATCAGCGTTTCGCCGTCGCGCAGGACACGAACATCTTCAAAATTTCCGGTCGCGAACAAAGCACGGATGGTATTACCGATATCATCATCGCTGACGGTATCGCCAACGCGCACTGGCATACTGAGTAGTGCCGCTCCGACGGCAACCCGTTGCAGGCCCTCGAAATGAATGTCCTTCACTACGAACCCGTCTGCACCGTATACGGTGGCGCTGCTAAACAGCAGCGACGCTATGAGCAACTTTTTCATCGCCATCGTTGTTATGCGTTTTTCCTAACCTAATCCCACGCCTAAAGGCGGGAGAAATCATTGAAAAGTGCGAGTCCCATTAACAACATCAGCAACACCGCGCCAATGCGATAACTAAAGTCCTGCACACGCTCAGAAACCGGCCTGCCCTTCAGTTTTTCAACCGCCAGAAAGAGCAGGTGTCCACCATCCAATACCGGCAGCGGAAACAGATTGATGACCCCCAGATTGACGCTGATTAAGGCCAAAAACATGAGGTAATAAATCAATCCATAGTCTGCCGACATTCCTGCTCCCTGGGCAATCGAAATCGGACCGCTCAAGTTGTTCAGCTTGACGTCGCCCGTTACCAGTTTCCCCAACATACTGACGGTCAGCTTCATCAGTTGCCAGGTTTTATCCGTCGCCTGATAGATCGCGCTAAACGGCCCATACTGGCGTACCGTTCGATACTCCTCCGGAAGCGGCGTTACGCTCGGCATAACGCCGGCGAACCCCTCTGTCCTGCCGTTGCCGGCTGACTTGCTATCCGGCGTCAACGTCAGCGGCAATGTCGCTCCGCTTCGTTCTACATCCAACGCAATACTTTGACCGGGATTATCGCGCACGGCAATAACGAAAGATCGCCAGTCCGTTAAAACCTGACCATCGACTTTAACGATCCTATCCCCTGCCTGTAAACCCGCTTTTTCCGCCGCCGACCCTGGTTGAACCTGAGTTAATACCGACTCAATCTGCGGCCCTTTGGGAATAATCCCCAATGAGGCGGCGGGGTCTTGCTTATCCGGCTCAAATTGCCAGTTGCGCAGATCCAGCGTTTTCAACACGACCTGGTTCGAGCCTAAAGGCGCGGCGCCAATCACGACATCGCTGTCGCCGATTTTACCGATCAGCGCCAAACGCGCCGTATCCCAGTCAGGCGTTTCGATACCGTCAACCGACTTTAGTTCAATTCCAGCGGACATTTCAGCCTGCGAAGCGATGGAGTTGGGTAATATTTCGCCAACCACCGGACGCACGCCGGGAACCCCGATAATAAACACCAGCCAATACGCCGCAATGGCAAAAATGAAATTGGCGATAGGCCCTGCGCTGACGATGGCGGCACGTTGCCACACCGTTTTATGATTGAAGGCCTGATGACGAAATTCCGGCGATACGGTATCAACACGCTCATCAAGCATTTTGACATAACCACCCAACGGAATCAGCGCGATAACGTATTCGGTGCCGAGACGATCGCGACGGCGCCATAAAGCGCGGCCGAACCCGACGGAGAAACGCTCAACCTTGACGCCGCAGCGACGAGCAACCCAGAAGTGACCAAACTCATGCACGGTGATCAACACACCCAGCGCAATGATAAATGCAGCCAAACTCCAGAGGAAATTCATCATAAATATTCTCTAATGTCTCATCCTAAACGGCTTTAAACATCAACAGCATCAGGCAGGAAAATACCGGTACGGCCGCCGTCAGGCTGTCGATACGGTCAAGCACGCCGCCATGTCCCGGAATCAAATGGCTACTGTCTTTTATGCCCGCCTCGCGCTTGAACATGCTTTCCGTCAAATCGCCCAATACCGAAGCCAGCGCCGCAACAATAGAACAGATTAATAGCGTCGTCGGAGAAATGGTCAAAGGCGCATAGCGACTGAACAGTAAGGAAATCACCGCGGAGGTGACCAACCCGCCGATCAACCCTTCCCAGGTTTTACCCGGCGACACCTTCGGCGCCAATTTACGCTTGCCGAACAGTCGGCCAAACATATAGGCGCCGCTGTCCGCCCCCCATACCAGCAACATGACATACAGCAGCCACCACGCGCCGCTGTCGGGATTGACATCATAGTTATAGTGGCGAAGCGCGACCATGCCCCAGAAAAAGGGAATAATCGTCACCACGCCGAACACCAGCCGCAGGATCCGTGAATGACGCCATAGCGATGCGGAAGCAGGATAAAACAGAACCAAAAACAGAGCGACGCCCCACCAGACCAGCGAGGTCCAGAGTGTTCCGCTGATTTGCGGGACATGTATCGAATAATGGTACGCCGGCAGCGTCAGCAACATCAGCGCCAGCAGAAAGCCACATAGGATCGCCAGCCAGAGCCGCTGCCCGTATGAGGCGAATCCGGAAAGTTGTCCCCATTCCCAAGCCGCCAGCATGCAGACAGCCAGCGTCACCAGGGTAAAGCCCAGCGGGGGCAACAAAAATAGCGCTGCGACAACAATCGGAATTAAAATCAAAGCAGTAATCAGGCGATACTTCAGCAAAAGTTCCCCCTAGGATGCATCCGCATCGATAGGTGTTGTTCTCCCGAAGCGACGCTCGCGTTGTGCAAATGCATTCAGCGCACCTTCAAAAACTTGTTCATCAAAATCAGGCCAAAGGACATCGGTAAAGTAAAGCTCGGCATAGGCGATTTGCCATAGCAGGAAGTTACTTATGCGATGTTCTCCGCCGGTTCGGATCACTAAATCAACCGGAGCCAGGTCATTCAGGCAAACATATTGGCATAATGAATCTTCATTGATACTGTCGGGACGCAGCGTTCCCTCCTGTACCTGCTCTGCAAGCCGCCGCACTCCCTGAATGATATCCCAACGCCCGCCATAATTCGCAGCAATATTCAGCGTCAGGCCCGGATTATTTTTTGTCAATTCTTCAGAGCGGCGGATACGCTCCTGTAAACGCAGGCTAAAACGGCTGATATCGCCGATGATGCGTAAGCGAACTTTATGCTTATGCAGGCTTTTTACTTCGCTATCCAAAGCGCGGACAAAAAGCTCCATCAAGGCGGTCACTTCCTGCGCGGGACGATTCCAGTTTTCACTGCTGAATGCATAAAGCGTTAACGCCTCAAGTCCATGGCTGGCGGCAAAACTCACCGCCCGGCGTACGGATTTAACGCCAGCCTGATGGCCAAAAATCCGCAGTTTTCCCCGGCTTTTAGCCCAGCGGCCGTTTCCATCCATGATGATGGCGACATGCCGAGGCCCGGCGAATGACAGATTATCAGCACTTTTTTGATTATCGGACGGCATAACGAGTACTTATATCCTCAAGCAAGAAATACAACAGACCTTCCGTAACATCAGACCCTGTCAGCGCAAAAAAGCCGTGAACGATCACGGCTTAACTTCACCGCTGGCGCCAAAGCCTCGCTTAGCCAGCTGTCGAGTGGCGCAGACTATACCACCTCAACCACGCGTGAACAAATTGTGCTATGTGAATAACCATACCTAACGCTCATACTGGGTGAGTATCTGCGCCGCGGCTTGTCTGGCCCAGCGGTCGATGCACAGAACCTCATCAACGCTGGCTGGCTCTGATAATGTGAGTTGCTCAACCACTTGCTGATTCACAGCCGCAATGTCTGTGAAACGAATGCGCAACTGTAAAAAAGCGGCGACCGCAATCTCATTGGCCGCGTTTAAAGCCGTCGTCGCCGCTTGACCGTGATTACAGGCATCGATGGCCAATTGCAAACAAGGGTAACGCGCATAGTCCGGCGCTGAAAACGTCAACGCGCCCAACTGACAGAAATCCAGGGCTTTCACACCCGACCGCACGCGACTGGGATAGGCCATGGCATGAGCAATCGGCGTACGCATATCCGGCGATCCCAACTGGGCCAGCACGCTGCCGTCAACATAGCGCACCATGGAATGAATCATCGACTGCGGATGGATGATCACTTCCATCTGTTCGGCGGAAGCATTAAACAGCCAGCGCGCCTCGATGTATTCCAGTCCTTTATTCATCATGGTGGCGGAATCCACCGATATCTTACGCCCCATCGACCAGTTCGGATGAGCGCAAGCCTGATCGGGCGTCATCGCGGCCAGCGCGCCGACCGGCGTTTCACGGAACGGGCCGCCTGAGCCGGTCAGAATAATACGCTCAACGCCATACTGCTCCAAAGAAGAGTAGCCTAACTGCCGTTGAATTTGCTCAGGTAAACTCTGAAAAATCGCATTATGTTCGCTATCGATGGGCAACAGTTGCGCGCTGCTCCGCGCGACGGCATCCATAAACAGACGTCCACAGGTGACCAGGGATTCTTTATTCGCCAGCAATACCTGTTTGCCCGCGCGAATGGCGGCCAGCGTCGGCATCAAACCCGCCGCGCCGACGATGGCCGCCATTACCTGATCGACATCATCCAGCGCGGCCAGTTCGCATGCCGCCTGCTCGCCGGATAACACTTCGGTTCGACAGCCGTGTTGTGATAGCTGTTGACGTAATAATCTGGCGGATGCTTCATCCGCCATGGATGCGTAAGCCGGACGAAAAGTTAAGCATTGTTCCAGCATCCGTTCGACATTTCTTCCCGCCGATAATGCTTTTACGGCAAATTTATCCGGGTTTTGATTAATGACCGCCAGCGAGCTGACGCCAATAGAACCCGTCGAGCCAAGTATTGTCAGTTGCTTCATTAAAATGCTCTGAATAACTGGATTTGATCACAGGAAGGCGTACTAGTCTGAGACGATTGCCATGAAGTGTCTATGCTATTTATCGCAAAAACTCATCGCAAATTGATTCACCGCCCAGGGAGGCTGGCCTGCATCAAAAAAACAAAGCGCCGCCGGTTGGATGATGCGATACGCATCATCACTTTCCTGCGGCGCTTATAATAAGCGGATTGATTAAAACTCCATCAGCTCGCTTTCTTTTTCCGCCAGCGCGGCGTCTACTTTTTTGATGTAGAGATCGGTCAGTTTCTGCACGTCGTCCTGCGCGCGACGCTCTTCATCTTCGCTGATCGCTTTATCTTTCAATTGCGCTTTCAGCTTATCGTTGGCGTCACGACGCACGTTGCGCACGGATACGCGCCCTTGCTCCGCTTCACCGCGCACGATCTTGATCAGATCCTTACGACGTTCTTCCGTCAGCGGGGGCAGCGGAACGCGGATAACCGAGCTGGCGGAAGAAGGATTCAGGCCAAGATCGGAAGACATGATGGCTTTTTCCACCGCCTGGCTGAGCGAACGGTCAAATACCGTAATCGCCAGCGTGCGGGAATCTTCCACCACGATGTTGGCTAACTGACGCAGCGGGGTCGCGCTGCCGTAATATTCGACCTGAATACCGTCAAGAATGCTGGGCGATGCGCGGCCAGTACGAATTTTGCTGATTTGGTTTTTGAAAACCTCTACGCATTTTTCCATGCGCGTTTCAGCATCTTTTCTGATTTCATTAATCACGTTGTGAACCCTTGAAAACTGGTTGCCTGACAGGCCATGCATCAATGGCATGACCCGGTGAATAATTTATACCAGCAAAAGCTGGCGGTATATGGCAATACTGCTGGTTACCAGAAGCGAATATTACCCTATTTTTAGGGTTATCCGTTATTACTGATCAACGTCCCTTCCTTCTCCCCCATCACCACGCGACGCAGCGCGCCGGGCTTGTTCATATTGAACACGCGGATAGGCAGGTTGTGATCGCGCGCCAGCGTGAAAGCGGCTAAATCCATCACTTTCAACTCACGCTCCAGCACGTCCTGGTAACTCAGGGTTTCATGCAAAATTGCGGAGGGATCCTGTACCGGATCGGCAGAATAAACGCCATCCACTTTCGTCGCTTTCAGAACGACGTCGGCTTCAATTTCAATACCCCGCAGGCAGGCTGCCGAATCGGTAGTAAAGAAAGGATTACCGGTACCCGCGGAAAAAATCACCACGCGGTTATTGCGCAATAAGCTGATGGCTTCAGCCCAACTGTAATTATCGCACACCCCGTTCAGCGGGATAGCGGACATCAGGCGCGCGTTCACATAAGCACGATGCAGCGCATCACGCATCGCCAGACCATTCATGACCGTCGCCAGCATCCCCATATGGTCGCCCACCACGCGGTTCATGCCCGCCTTAGCCAGGCCGGCGCCGCGGAACAGGTTGCCGCCGCCGATGACCACACCGACCTGAATGCCCAACTCAACCAGTTCTTTCACTTCCTGAGCCATGCGATCCAGAATGCTCGCATCGATACCAAAACCTTCGGTTCCCTGCAAAGCTTCGCCGCTGAGCTTAAGCAGGATTCGTTGATATACGGGTTTTGCATTGGTTGCCATGGTGTTTTGTCCTACAGGCTGTCATCGTATTGGGAGTTGTTACTGTCACACTTAGCGCGATTTACCAGAATGTAAACCACAAATAAATGCACTGAACTTATTTTGGCTGGATAAAAAGGAACCGCCAACAGGCGGCTCCTTTTTTTATTATTAAGATTGCTTGCTCATTGCTGCGACTTCAGCAGCAAAGTCGACTTCAGCTTTCTCAATACCTTCACCCACTTCAAAGCGGACGAAGCTGGTGACGTCGGCTTTATGCTCTTTCAGCAGATCGCCAACGGTTTTGCTCGGATCCATCACGAAATGCTGACCGGACAAAGAGATTTCGCCGGTGAATTTACGCATACGGCCTTCAACCATTTTTTCTGCGATCTCACGCGGTTTGCCGGATTGCATGGCGATATCCAACTGAATCTGGTGTTCGCGGGCAACAACGTCGGCCGGCACATCTTCAGCTTTAACGTATTCCGGTTTGCTGGCGGCGATATGCATGGCGATATGCTTGATCAGCTCTTCATCCGCGCCCGTTGCGGCAACCAGAACGCCGATGCGCGCGCCGTGCAGATATGAACCCAGCGCGTCGCCTTCCAGAATCGCGATACGACGGATATTGATGTTTTCACCAATTTTCGCTACCAGCGCGGTACGTTGTTCTTCGAATTTTGCTTTCAGCGCTTCGACATCAGCGATGCGATCGTTCAGCGCGGCAGTGGCGACTTCTTCGCCGAACGCCTTGAAGCCGGCATCTTTGGCGACGAAGTCGGTTTCGCAGTTCAGTTCAACGATGACGCCGTATTTTCCGTCTGCGGAAATCTGGGTCAGAATGATGCCTTCAGCAGCCACGCGGCCTGCTTTCTTGGCGGCTTTCGCCTGGCCAGATTTACGCATGTTGTCGATAGCCAGCTCGATGTCGCCATTCGCTTCAACCAGCGCTTTCTTACATTCCATCATGCCTGCGCCAGTACGCTCACGCAGTTCTTTTACCAGGGCAGCGGTAATTTCAGCCATTATCTTTTCCTCGGTTATCTCGTGGGGGAGATAAGTAAAAAAGGGGCCTTAGCAGGCCCCCTAACCAACATATGTCAATACCTGGTTAATAAGGGCTCGGAGGAGCCAGCCTTATTATTCAGCTTCAACTAAGCCTTCTTCCGCTTGCTCAGCCAGATCTTGCGAACGGCCTTCACGAACGGCGGCGGCAACAGCGTTCAGGTACAGGTTAACTGCACGGATCGCGTCATCGTTACCAGGGATGATGAAGTCAACGCCATCAGGATCGGAGTTGGTATCAACGATAGAGAATACCGGGATACCCAGGTTGTTGGCTTCTTTAATTGCGATGTGTTCGTGATCGGCATCAACAACGAACAACGCATCCGGCAAACCGCCCATATCCTTGATACCGCCCAGGCTGTTTTCCAGCTTGTCCAGTTCACGGGTGCGCATCAGCGCTTCTTTCTTGGTCAGTTTGTCGAAAGTACCGTCCTGAGACTGAGTTTCCAGATCTTTCAAACGTTTGATGGACTGACGAACGGTTTTCCAGTTAGTCAGCATACCGCCCAACCAGCGATGGTTCACGAAGAACTGATCGCAGCTGCTGGCAGCGTCTTTTACCGCTTCGCTTGCAGCGCGTTTAGTACCAACGAACAGAATTTTGCCCTTGCGAGAAGCGATTTTGCTCAGCTCGGCCAGTGCGTCGTTGAACATCGGTACGGTTTTCTCAAGGTTGATGATATGCACTTTATTACGCGCGCCGAAGATGAACGGCTTCATTTTCGGGTTCCAGTAACGGGTCTGGTGACCAAAGTGTGCGCCAGCCTTGAGCATATCGCGCATGGAAACAGTTGCCATGATTACCTCTATTAATTAAGTATGGGGTTATGCCTCCACGTGTCCCATTGCGCCGACCCCGCAGGTTGAAAACCCTTGGAGCACCCCGGCGAATGTGCCGACACGTGTGTGTTATATACACAAAGTGAGTTTAGTTGATTCAGCAGGACGGTATTAAAGAAAGAGATTAAACCCAGCCAGCCGGATCACCGGCGCGCTTTATACCATAATTCCCGCCGGGACACCAACTTTTGTTGTCTCGCTCGCCCGCCGCCAAATGATAATGTGGCAAGCCAATGGCTGGGCTGATAACATACGTGATTACTTACCGAACAACCTTAATTCGTCGTTTAATACGACACCTGCGGACAATATTTAATGGCTATATCAATCAAAACCCCTGAAGACATCGAAAAAATGCGCGTCGCCGGACGCCTGGCCGCCGAAGTATTGGAAATTATCGAACCCTATGTCGTGCCCGGCGTCAGTACCGGTGAACTGGACAGAATCTGCCACGATCACATCACCAATAAACAACATGCGATTTCCGCCAGCCTGGGATATCACGGTTTCCCGAAGTCGGTATGCATTTCCGTCAATGAAGTGGTCTGCCACGGCATTCCCAGCGAAGAAAAACGGCTGAAAGACGGCGATATCGTCAACATCGACGTCACCGTCATTAAAGATGGTTTTCATGGCGACACCTCGAAAATGTTCATCGCCGGCAAACCCACCATCCTCGGCGAACGCCTGTGCCGCATTACGCAGGAAAGCCTGTATCTGGCGATAAAGATGGTGAAACCCGGCATCCGTCTGCGTTCCCTGGGCAAAGAGATCCAGAAATTCGTTGAAGCGCAGGACTTTTCCGTGGTGCGCGAATACTGCGGTCACGGCATCGGCGAAGGCTTCCATGAAGAACCGCAGGTGTTGCACTACGATGCGGACGACGGCGGCGTGGTTTTGCAGCCGGGCATGGCGTTCACCATCGAACCAATGGTGAACGCCGGCGACTATCGTATCCGCACCATGAAAGACGGTTGGACGGTAAAAACCAAAGATCGCAGCTTGTCGGCGCAATACGAGCACACATTGGTGGTCACCGAGAACGGCTGCGAGATAATGACATTGCGGAAAGACGACACCATTCCCAATATCATTACGCACCAGGCATAATATCGCGCCAGTTTAGCTGGTTGGCGCTATCTCGTCGTCCCTGCGGCAGTAGGCGGGGATCGGCTTTCACTGACGACCCGGCGTTGCTTGAGATTCCTCCTCGTGGAAGCGGGGAGCAGCGGGAATGACGGCGGGCGCGGCGCGATAACGAACCTGTCAGTTCGGGCGTTGTCATCACTCACAGCGATTTGTTATGGGCTGCGCATATGATCCAAAAAAACCTTTCGCAATATATTCCTGTTGAATCCGCTTCGGTCTCACCGCTTCCCGATTCGCCCCTGAATTACAGCGACGAGATGCTGAATTGTCAGGCGCTGAAGCAACGGCTGGAGCAATTTCAGGTTTGGCTGGGAACCGAGTTTAAATCAGGCGTCAGCGCGGAAACCTTGATCGAGGCCAGAACACAATTTATCGATCACCTATTGCAACGACTGTGGCTGTTCTATGGCTTTGATAAAATAGAACAAACTGCGTTGCTGGCCGTGGGCGGCTATGGGCGCGGCGAATTGCACCCGCTTTCCGATATCGACGTGCTGGTGCTCAGCCAGGAAAAACTCAGCCAACGGGATTCGCAGCGCGCGGGAGAGTTTATTACCCTGCTGTGGGATCTCAAGCTTGAAGTCGGTCACAGCGTCAGAACGCTGGAAGAGTGTTTGCAGGAAGGTCGCGCCGATATTTCCGTCGCGACCAATCTGATTGAATCGCGCATGATCTGCGGCGATGTCGCGCTGTTTCTCAATCTGCAAAAACAGGTGTTCAGCGATACATTCTGGCCTTCGGCGAAATTTTTTCCGGCAAAAATCGCCGAGCAGTACGAACGGCATCAGCACTACCACAGCACCAGCTACAACCTTGAACCCGATATCAAAAGCAGCCCCGGCGGGTTACGCGACATCCACACCCTGCTGTGGGTCGCCCATCGCCATTTCGGCGCCACCTCGCTGGATGAAATGGTCGGCTTCGGTTTCCTGACGGAAGCGGAGCGCAAAGAGCTCAACGAATGCCAGAGTTTTCTATGGCGCATCCGATTTGCGTTGCATTTGATAGTGACGCGCTACGACAACCGCCTGCTTTTCGACCATCAGCTCAACGTCGCGCATCTCCTGCAATATCAGGGGGAAGGCAATACGCCGGTAGAGCGCATGATGAAAGATTTCTACCGCGTAACAGGCCGCGTCAGCGAACTGAATCAAATGTTGCTGCAACTGTTTGATGAAGCGATTCTGGCGCTGGAGGCCAATGAAAAACCCCGCGCAATCGATGACGAATTTCAACTGCGCGGCAACCTGATCGACCTGCGTGATGAAACCTTGTTCGTCCGTAAGCCCGAAGCGATCATGCGCATGTTTTACCTGATGGTGCGCAACCAGGAAATTACGGGCATATACTCCAGCACGCTGCGCCAGTTGCGTCATGCGCGTCGACACCTCGCCAGCCCGCTGTGCGCCATCCCCGAGGCCCGGCAGCTGTTTATGAATATCCTGCGTCATCCGCATGCGGTAAAACGCGCCCTGCTTCCTATGCATCGTCACAGCGTGTTATGGGCCTATATGCCGCAGTGGGGCAATATCGTCGGGCAAATGCAGTTTGATTTATTTCATGCCTACACCGTCGATGAACACACGCTGCGGGTATTGCTGAAACTGGAAAGCTTTGCCGATGAGGAAAACCGTACCCGCCATCCGCTGTGCGTGGAACTGTATCCGCGGATCCCTCAGCCTGAACTGCTGCTGCTCGCCGCGCTGTTTCACGATATCGCCAAAGGCCGCGGCGGCGATCACTCCGAGCTCGGCGCCCAGGATGCGCTGGAGTTCGCGACGCTGCACGGACTGAGCTCACGGGAGGCGCAGTTGGTTTCCTGGCTGGTGCGGCGTCATTTGCTGATGTCCGTCACCGCGCAGCGCCGCGACATTCAGGATCCGGCCGTTATTCAGCAGTTCGCCATCGAAATGCAGAGCGAAACGCGCCTGCGCTATCTGGTTTGCCTGACCGTCGCGGATATCTGCGCCACCAACGAAACCCTGTGGAACAGTTGGAAACAGAGTCTGTTGCGCGAACTCTATTTCGCGACGGAAAAACAACTGCGTCGGGGAATGCAAAATACCCCGGATTTACGCGAACACGTGCGGCGTCATCGTTTACAGGCGCTGGCGCTGCTGCGCATGGATAATGTCGATGAAGAGGCGCTGCGCGATATCTGGAGCCGCTGTCGCGCCGACTATTTCCTGCGGCATTCGCCGAGCCAGCTCGCCTGGCACGCCCGCCATTTGCTGGCGCACGATATGAGTAAGCCGCTGGTATTAATCAGCCAGCATGCCTGCCGGGGCGGCACGGAAATCTTTATCTGTAGTCCGGATCGGCCTTATCTGTTTGCCGCGGTGGCCGGCGAGCTGGATCGGCGAAACCTCAGCGTCCATGATGCCCAGATCTTCACCAGTCGTGACGGCATGGCGATGGATACCTTCATCGTGCTGGAGCCGGACGGCAGCCCGCTGGCGCAGGACCGTCACGAAACCACGCGCTATGCCCTTGAACAAGCGCTGACGCAACGTCATTATCAGCCGCCGCATGCGCGGCGATCTTCGCCGAAATTGCGCCACTTCAGCGTGCCGACCGAGGTCAATTTCCTGCCGACCCATACGGACAGGCGCAGCTATATGGAGCTTATCGCGCTTGATCAGCCGGGATTGCTGGCCCGAGTCGGCGAAATTTTCGCCGATTTTAATCTCTCGCTGCACGGCGCCCGCATATCCACCATTGGCGAGCGGGTAGAGGATTTATTTATTCTGGCGGATAGCGATAGACGCGCACTGAAACCGGAATTACGCGTTAAACTGCAAGAACGGTTGACAGAAGCCCTAAACCCAAACGATAAAGTAACATCGAGTTAATTTTCACAATCAGGAAAGAGAAAACAGGATGCATCAACAACTACAAAACGTTATCGAAAACGCTTTCGAGCGCCGCGCCGAAATCACGCCGGCCAACGTAGACGCCGTGACGCGTGAGGCGATCAATCAGGTTATCGGCCTGCTGGACAGCGGCGCGCTGCGCGTAGCTGAAAAAATCAACGGCCAGTGGGTCACGCATCAATGGCTGAAAAAGGCCGTGCTGCTCTCTTTCCGCATCAACGATAATCAGGTAATTGAAGGCGCGGAAACGCGCTACTACGATAAAGTGCCGATGAAATTCGCTGATTACGACGAGGAACGTTTCCAACGCGAAGGTTTCCGCGTGGTGCCGCCGGCCAGCGTGCGTCAGGGCGCCTTTATCGCCCGCAATACCGTTCTGATGCCTTCTTACGTCAACATCGGCGCTTATGTCGATGAAGGCTCAATGGTTGATACCTGGGCGACCGTAGGTTCCTGCGCGCAGATTGGTAAAAACGTTCATCTGTCCGGCGGCGTCGGCATCGGCGGCGTTCTGGAGCCGTTACAGGCGAATCCGACCATCATTGAGGACAACTGCTTTATCGGCGCGCGTTCCGAAGTGGTCGAAGGGGTGATCGTTGAAGAAGGTTCCGTCATTTCTATGGGCGTCTTCATCGGCCAGAGCACCAAAATTTACGATCGGGAAACCGGTGAAGTACATTATGGCCGCGTACCGGCGGGTTCAGTGGTCGTTTCCGGCAACCTGCCGTCTAAAGATGGCAGCTACAGCCTGTATTGCGCCGTCATTGTGAAAAAAGTGGACGCGAAAACCCGCGGTAAAGTGGGTATCAACGAGTTATTGCGCACCATCGACTAAACGGCCTGTCGGCGGGTTATCGTTAACCCGCCGTTTTTCTATCCTGCCGTCGCGGCGACCCTGAAAAATCGTGGGCTATCACAGATGAACCCGGTCGTTTAACAGTATGCTGGTTGAATTATTTTAAAATTAAAAAGGTCGCACTATGTATGACAATCTGAAAAGCCTCGGTATTACCAATCCAGATGATATTGATCGCTATAGCCTGCGTCAGGAAGCCAGTAATGACATCCTGAAGATTTACTTTCACAAGGATAAGGGCGAATTTTTCGCCAAAAGCGTGAAGTTCAAATACCCGCGTCAGCGTAAAACCATTTTGGCGGATAATTCCGGTCAGGGTTACAAAGAAATTAATGAAATCAGCCCTAATCTACGTTATGTCATTGATGAGCTTGATCAAATCTGTCAGAACGAGCAGACGGATGTGGATCTGAAGCGCAAAATCCTTGACGACCTGCGTCACCTGGATAGCGTGGTATCGAACAAAATCGCCGAGATCGAGGCCGATCTGGAAAAGCTGACTAAAAATCGCTGATGGCGACGGACATGATAACGACAACGGGAGCGGAGACGCTCCCGTTTCGCATTCAGGCCTGACGGGCTTCGACCAGCGACAGCCACTGCTCCACCCACGGACAGGAAATCACTTCCGGCTCCGGATGTTCAACCGCATCAATTTCCAATCTCTCGCCGACGCGTTTGGCGCCGATTTCCTGCAACAGTTCGTCAAACCGGCGGCCGCCGCCACAGAAATTTTCGTAGCTGCTGTCTCCGAGCGCAATCAACCCGTAGTGCAATTCCGGCTGATAGCCGCCCTGTTCGCGTAAAGCGGCGTACAGCGGCGCGATGGTATCGGGAAGGTCTCCCTGCCCGGTGGTTGATGTCACGACCAGCACGTCGTGCTCGCGGTAGCTCAGAAACGACTCCAGCGACGCATCTTCATAAACCTTGACCTCATGCCCGCGCTCTCTGAGGATATTTTCCGCTTCTTCGGCTACCAGCAGTGCATTTCCGTAGACCGTGCCGACAAAAATACCAATCTGCGCCATGATTTCCGACTCCCTTTTTTTATTTAATACCAGATGAAATACTATTCGCTATCCTGACCCGACGCCGCTGGAAACTCAACCCTTTCAAAGTCAGGGAGAATGTCCTGCCAGCCGAACCGCGTCATAACGCCCTGCCATGGCGCATCCCAACGCGCCTGTAGCGTGAGTTCTCTCCCGCTCGCCGGATGCGTCAGGCTCAGTCTGCTGGCGTGCAACATCAGCCGGTTGCAGGCGAAATGCGTTCCCATACCGCGATTCTGCCGCAGATCGCCATGCGTGCTGTCGCCAATAATAGGATGGCGGAGATGCGACATGTGACGACGCAACTGGTGTTTGCGCCCGGTTTGCGGCGCGAGTTCCAGCAGGCTGTAGCGCGAGGTGGGATAACGCCCGATGGCCACCGGCATCTCCGCCTGGGCCAGCGTGCGATAATGGCTCACCGCAGGCTGCGGCGCCTTATCCTGATTGACGTATTTATCGGCGATTTTATCCAGCTCTTCCGTCAGCGCGTAATCAATCACGCCATCATCCATCACATAGCCACGGACGACGGCATGATAGATTTTCCGCATCCGATGCTGCTCAAACTGTTGCGACAATGAACGCGCCACATCGCTGGATAAAGCCAGTAACAGCACGCCGGATGTGGGCCTGTCCAGACGATGGACGGTATAAACGCGCTGACCAATCTGGTCGCGCACCGTCTGCATCACCACCACTTTTTCTTTGCGATCCAGCCAACTGCGATGCACCAGCCAACCGGCGGGCTTATTTACCGCGACCAGGTGCTCATCCTGATAAATAATCTCAAGCATCGCCGTCGTCGTCGGTTGAATTTGGCTGATCGCCAAACAGCGCATCAAGTTGGGCGATCTGCGCCAGAAGCGGCTCGATATCGGACGCAGCGCCTTCCAGCGCTTCTTCAAAATAGGGCGACAGCGAAAAGCCCATCGGCAACGGCGCGCCGCTGTCAAGCAGCGCATGCATACGGGGCAGCAGCACCCACTGTAACCACTGCTCGGCACGCATGGTATCAATGCAGAAGGGCTCATCGCTGGCAAAAGCAGCGGATTCCGGCGGCGATTGCTGCCAGAAAGGACTGTTTCTTAACACGCGTTCGACGTCAAACAAAGACTGACGAACCTGATCTTCTAAACTCATGCGTTTCTCACCATTGAAGCCGCTTGCGGTTGGCGGCAAAGCATAGCATTGATAATAGTCTCGCCCAAAATTCGTATTCCGGCGTACTATGCAGGCAAAAAAATGGGGGTACTGATTGCTCAGTACCCCCGATTCGTTTCATAGCCATCCCGCTACACCTTTGCGTCCCTGCTCATCCTTGAAAACTTTTCCTTGGTGGTCTTCCTAACCGACAATCCTTGCTGGCGTCCAACTTTCTTCCTGACTTACCCATCCTGTATCATCCATGACTCAATCCTTTAGGCTCCTGCCCCACCAGGACTTCCTGCCCGGCTCCCAATCTCCTTCCTGGAGGTGTCCTTATTTCATCCTGAAACGTCCTGTCCTTTTATCGGCGCCTGATAATTATCCTTAAATCTCAAGCAACCGTTTACTAACTTGAGTAATAAGATGTATTAATTGTTTGGATTCAGCAAGAGGCCAGGGACAATGTTTATCAATCTCCGTCGGGGAACAAAGAAAAGAAATAACGTTAATTGACTAATTAATAATGAAAAAATAAAGACAAAGCCTAATATTCACGTGAAAGATGAGAGATGTCTTACAGCAAATGTAAGAGATCTCTCACAACAGCAAAAGTGAAACGTGATTAATGATTAGATCGTTGACGGACGTAGCCTGGACAGAAAATCGGTCAGCGTCGGCGCCAGCACCTGATGTTTCTTCGTACCGAACTCTTCCAGAATCACTTGCCCGGAAACATTGCAGAGCGAAATCATCGTCATTTCGGAGTCGGTTGTCGCCAGAAATAACGTCGGGGGCAGTTTTAAACGCTTTTGCGTCAGCAGATGGCCGATCAGATTTTCCTGCATGCGGGTGAAATCGTCCTCACTCCAGACCTGCAATAACACGCACGAAATCGCCTCGAATTGCGCCGTCATATCGCCGGCATACTGCGACGTATAGAAAGCATGAACATCCGGGTGCAGACTGATATCCAGCGCACGCTCCACGCCGTCCAGCATTGCGTCGGGCAAAAACGGCTGCGGCAACCAGTAAACTTCGTCGTCCCGAGTGTCGGTAATACACGGGGAAGGAACGCCGTACAGCGCCGCGCTCGCGGGCGGACGTCCCGTTTCCTGCCGCCATAATTCGACATAACGTTGGGTAAAGGCGGCCAGGGCCTGAGGAACCTCATAATCCATAATTTTTTCTCATCATTCTATTAGTCAGGTTACACTACGCGTATCCGTTCTTTCTTACATCAGGGTAGCCGTATGTCCGTTTACGACAAGCATCAGGCGCTAAGCAATCTGACGCTCGGGAAATCGACACCTTATCACGATCGCTACGATGCCGGTTTATTACAACCGGTGCCGCGTAGCCTGAACCGCGAACCGCTCGGCATCTTCCCGCAGAACCTGCCGTTTCATGGGGAAGATATCTGGACGCTTTACGAGCTGTCCTGGCTGAATAAAAACGGCGTGCCGCAGGTCGCCGTGGGCGAAATGCATCTGGATGCCGCCAGCCTGAATCTGGTTGAATCCAAAAGCTTCAAACTTTACCTGAACAGCTTCAACCAGAGCGTATTTGATAGCTGGGACAGCGTACGCGCCACGTTAATCCACGATCTGAGCCAGTGCGCCCAGGGCCGGGTCGATCTGACGTTATTTAAACTCAGCGAGCTGGAAGGTCAGCCGATTGCCGGCTTGCACGGCGAGTGTATCGACGATCAGGATATTCTCATCGACAACTACGAGTTCAATGCGGACTACCTGGCGACGGACGATGCTGATGATACCCAGGTGGAAGAGACGCTGGTCAGCCATTTGCTGAAATCCAACTGCCTGATCACCCACCAGCCCGACTGGGGTTCGGTACAGATTCATTATCGCGGCAAACGCATTAACCGGGAAGCGCTGCTGCGTTATATCGTGTCATTCCGTCACCACAATGAGTTTCATGAACAGTGCGTTGAGCGAATTTTTAACGATCTGATGCGTTATTACCAGCCCGAGCGACTCAGCGTCTACGCCCGCTACACTCGCCGCGGCGGATTGGATATCAATCCGTGGCGCAGCAACGTCCGGTTTTCCGCGCCTGTCGGGCGTCTGCCGCGTCAATAAATGCGTAACGTTACGCAACTTCTGTAGCCTGCGGCCATCATTATTGGAAAAAATGATGGCCGCAGGCTAAGGTGGAGCACTGAGAAAGATTACGTTCCCATCGCGCCGCATGAGACGAATGCCGCCTGTCGGCATTCATGAACCAGCAAAAGCGATTGGATGACCTCCCAACCGGGGAGCCTCGCTTCCGACTGTCGGGACATGCGATCGTCAAACAGACGGACTCATGCCCGATATGCGCCTGGAAGATGACGGGTATACTGCGTTTAAAGGAGCAAAATTGATTACACATATCAGCCCGCTGGGGTCTATGGATCTGCTATCGCAGTTGGAAGTGGACATGCTGAAAAGCAGCGCCAGCAGCGATCTCTATCGGTTATTTCGTAACTGTTCCCTGGCCGTATTAAATTCCGGCAGTCAGACGGATAACAGCAAAGAGCTGCTTTCCCGTTATGAAGACTTCGATATCAACGTGCTGCGCCGTGAACGCGGCGTCAAGCTCGAACTGGTTAATCCGCCCGAAGACGCCTTTGTCGACGGCTATATTATCCGTTCGCTTCAGGCCAACCTGTTCGCCGTGCTGCGCGATATTCTGTTTGTTAACGGGCAAATCACCGACGCCGGTCGTTACTACAACCTGAACCTGGAAAACTCCGCCCATATCACCAATCTGGTTTTCTCTATTTTGCGTAACGCCAGAGCGCTGCACGTTGGCGAAGAGCCGAATATGGTGGTGTGCTGGGGCGGACATTCAATCAATGAAACCGAATATCTCTACGCCCGTAAAGTGGGCAGCCAGCTCGGTCTGCGCGAGCTGAACATCTGTACCGGCTGCGGCCCCGGCGCCATGGAGGCGCCGATGAAAGGCGCCGCCGTCGGGCATGCCCAGCAGCGCTACAGAGACGGACGTTTTATCGGCATGACCGAACCGTCCATCATTGCCGCCGAGCCGCCGAACCCGCTGGTCAATGAACTGATCATCATGCCGGACATTGAAAAACGGCTGGAAGCCTTTGTGCGTATCGGTCACGGCATCATCATCTTCCCCGGCGGCGTCGGTACGGCGGAAGAATTCCTCTATTTGCTGGGGATTATGATGAATCCGGAAAACAGCGAACAGGTGCTGCCGATCATTCTGACCGGGCCGGAAGAGAGCGCCGATTATTTCCGCGTATTGGATGAGTTTATTGTCGGCGCCTTAGGACGTCAGGCGCGCCGTTATTATTCCATCATTATTGATGATGCCGCGGAAGTCGCCCGCCAAATGAAAAAAGCGATGCCGTTGGTCAAGGAAAGCCGCCGACATACAGGCGACGCCTACAGCTTTAACTGGTCGTTGCGTATCGCCCCCGACCTACAGATGCCGTTCGATCCCAGCCATGAAAATATGGCCAACCTCAATCTGCACTTCGATCAACCCACTGAGGAACTGGCCGCCGCTCTGCGCCGCGCGTTCTCCGGGATTGTGGCCGGCAATGTGAAGGAAGTGGGGATCCAGGCCATCGAACAGCAAGGGCCTTATAAGATCCATGGCGACACGCAGATCATGAAAAGCATGGACAAATTGCTTCAGGGGTTCGTTGCCCAGCAACGTATGAAACTCCCCGGCAGCGCGTATATCCCCTGCTATGAAATCTGCGCTTAATGCCGGCAAGCCCACCCGTCGCTAGATAGCCGTCGGCGAAAACCCGCGCGGGGAAGCGAACCTTCCCCGCAGACACGGACGACACCTGAGGAACACGCCTATGCCTGTACATTTGCTGATTGTCGATGCGCTGAACTTGATACGTCGGATTCATGCGGTACAAGGCTCCCCCTGCGTCACCGCCTGCCAGCATGCGCTAAACCAACTGCTGCAACACAGTCGGCCGACCCATGCCGTCGCCGTCTTTGATGATGAAGATCGAAGCGCCGGTTGGCGTCATCAAATATTACCCGACTACAAAGCCGGGCGTTCCCCCATGCCGGATAACCTTAAGCAGGAGCTTGCGCAAATCCGCGCCGCATTTGCCGCAATGGGCGTAACAAGCTGGCATTCTCCCGGCAATGAAGCCGACGATCTGGCGGCGACGTTGGCCTGCAAAGTCGCGGAGTCCGGGCATCAGGCGACGATCGTCTCCACCGATAAGGGCTACTGTCAGCTATTGGCGCCGACCATTCAAATCAGAGATTACTTTCAAAAGCGCTGGTTGGATCTGCCTTTCGTACAGCAGGAGTTCGGCGTTTTACCGCAGCAGCTCCCCGACTACTGGGGATTAGCCGGGATCGGCAGCAGCAAAATTCCCGGCGTCGGCGGCATCGGCCCGAAAAGCGCGGTGCAGTTGCTGCAACAGGCTGGCAGCCTGGACGCGCTTTATCAGCAGTTGGACAGCGTGCCGGAAAAATGGCGCGACAAGCTCCAGCGACAACAGGAAATGGCCTTTATCAGTCGCCGGGTCGCGACGCTCAGCCGGGATCTGACGCTGGACGGCAATCTTCAGCAGTTACGGTTGCCGCAGCAAAATCCTTAATCCCGGCTCTCCGGTCATGGTGGGCGGGGAACAGGTTTCCGCTGGCGCTTCGGTATCGCCGGCGATGCCCGCCTACCAGACGGCATTGATACGTTCTTGTCAGCAACGAAGGTAAATTTTACCGCTCATCGCGCCGGCCCGGCACGGCCGCCCAGAAACGGCGGGCGTGGACGGTGACTTCCTCGCGGTCATGGTAGAGCTGTTTGGCATGCACTTCCGCATTAATGCCATTTTCCTCCAGCCGCTCGCGAAGTAACGCCAGATTCTGCGAAACTTCCTCATAGCGTTTTTTCATCGGCAGCTTCAGGTTGAATATCGCCTCCCTGCACCAGCCTTTTACCAGCCAGTCGGCGATCAGGCTGGTGACCTTGGCCGGTTTTTCCACCATATCGCATACCAGCCAGTAGACGTTGTTACGCGGCGGTTCGAAACGAAAACCATCAGCCTGATGATGCATCACCTGCCCGGTATCCATCAGGCTCGACGCCATCGGGCCGTTATCCACGGCGTATACCATCATGCTGCGTTTTACCAGTTGATAAGTCCAACCGCCGGGGCAAGCGCCCAAATCAACGGCATACATACCGCTGCCAAGACGTTCATCCCATTCGTCGGCGGGAATAAATACGTGAAAAGCTTCTTCAAGCTTTAACGTTGAACGGCTGGGCGCGTCAGACGGAAACTTGAGACGAGGAATGCCCATATAAAACGGCGAATTATTGTTGCCGTGGGAATATCCCACATAACAGCAACCCGGCGCGATAAACAGCACGTGCAGCACGGGCCGATCGGCCTTTTCATAGCCCAACAGGATTTTATTTTCGCGCAGCGCGGCGCGCAAAGGCACGGTGAACTTGCGGCAGAACTTCATCAGTTCCTTGCTTTCATTGGTATCCGGCACTTCCACCCGCAGGTCGCCGGCGCGTTCAATCGCGCCCGTCAACATGCCGACGATCGGGGTAATGCGATCTTCCGGCGGCAGGTCGCGCAGCAATTCGCCGCCGACAAACATTTGACGGGCAAAAATCAGCTCATGAAACGGCAGTTCTTCGATCAACCGCTCGGCATCTTCATGCTGATAACACTCAAAGATCACATAGCCGCTGTTATCTTTCACCCGGACAAAACCATAGGCATTGTGTTGCGCGGCTTTCTCCGTTATTTCCGCCGCGCACTCTTTTTCAAACCCCGGACGGCAGTACAAAATCACTTTATTCATGGCGTTCAGCCTTTCTCTTCAGACGCAATGCGCCAACCAACATCAATAACCAGCCAATCAGAAAACAGAATCCGCCAATCGGCGTCACATAACCCCACAACTTCAGATGAGAAAGCGCCAGGCAATATAAGCTGCCGCTGAACAATACCGTACCCAATGCCAGAAAAACGCCGCTCCAGTAAAACCACAGATTGCTACGCTGATGCATCAAAACAGACAGCGCCAGGATAGCCAGCGTGTGAAACGCCTGATATTCCAGCCCGGTGCGCAACCAGTCGATCTCTGACGGCCCCAGCGTTTTGCTTAACACATGCGAAGCAAACGCCCCCAGGGCGACAAAAATAAAACCGCTGATAGCGGAAAAAATCAGCATAAAACGACTATTCATTATTGGTATCCAATTCAATGCCTACTCCGAAGGCGTCATTGTCTCTAAACAGCGCCCAGCGCCATACCCGCGATTGATGCAGCGCACTCGCAACGCCCACTCCCTCAGCGCGAACCGTTATCGTAACGAAAGCGAAACTTCTCTTGTTCATTGGCTGCACGGGCCAGAATCCAGTGACGAAAGGCGGCTATTTTACCCAGTTCTGCCTGGCTGTCATGACATACCAGATAAAAAGCATTTTTACTGACCAAAACGTCATTAAACGGACAGACCAATCTGCCCGCTTCAAGTTCGCTCTGCGCTATCACATTATTCGCCAGCGCGACGCCCTGCCCGTGGATCGCCGCCTGCAATACCATAGCGCTGTGGCTGAAAATCGGCCCCTGCTGCACATTTATCTGTACGCCCAGTTGACGCGTATAAGCCAGCCAGTCCCGCCGCGAGGCGTCATGCAACAGCGTATGCGCGCCCAGATCGACCGGGGTTTTCAAAGGATGCTCTCCGATCAGCAGCGCAGGCGAGCAGACGGGCAACAGATACTCGGCATACAGTTTTTCCACCCGCAGTCCCGGCCAGTTGCCTCGCCCATAAAAAATGGCGACGTCCACATCATCCGACAGGCGGTCTTCCTCGCGATCCACCGCCTGAATTCGCACATCAATTCCCGGATATTCCGCATTAAAGCTCAATAATCGCGGCACCAACCAGTGAATGGCAAAACTGGGAAGCAAACTCACGGTCAATGCGCCTTTGGCGCTGCGCGACTGCAATTTCCGGGTCGCTTCATTGAGGGAAGAAAAAATTTCTTTTATATCAAGATAATAACTTTGCCCCTCTTCCGTCAGCAACAGCGAGCGATTACGCCGACGAAACAATTTAAGCCCCAGGAAATCCTCCAGCGACTTAATCTGATGGCTGACCGCCGCCTGGGTGACGAATAGCTCTTCCGCCGCTTTGGTAAAGCTCAGATGACGGGCGGCCGCATCAAATACACGCAGGGAGTTGAGCGGGGGGAGACGTTTTGACATAAATGAAATTCTTTTATTTCCCGATAAATAGCACATGCATTAGGGCTATTTATCTATTAGTTTTTGTAATCCGAAACATTATAATTTGTCCATTGAGGATGTACCAGCAAATACCTATATTAGCGCAACTTCCTGAGCCGGAACGAAAAGTGCGGAGGGGTGACCTGAAGGGCTTTTGGCTTGTGGTTGTGATGTTGTGTTTGCTATTTATTTGTCTGTCTGTATGGATAAAAAGGCAGCCAAGCTGCCTTTTTTAATTTTCTATACTTTATCTTGTCTTCCTGTATTTACTCTGGCACCGCAGCTGCGGTGCTTTTTTTTATCCCGATGCTGGTACGATTACTTCAGTTCGACCAATTCCTTCACATTATCACGGTTGATCTGCTGATGCTGACCATAAGCATCGGTATAACTGATCAAGCCTGTTTCGTCATCAACGCTAGGTTTACCCTCGGCAACGATAGTGCGCCCATCATTAGTATGCAGAACATAATTACTGGAACAGGCCGCCAGAGAGAACGCCATGACAATAGCTGCAAAAATAGAGATTTTATTCTTCATAGTTAACTCCCATTGAATGAAAACGCCTTATCTTTAACCATCTACATCAATAAATTCTAAAAATTAACAATTTTAAGCATAGTAAGATTTAGCTATTTTTCCAGAAAATCGCGCTAAGTATCGTCCTAAACTTGTTTCATGCATGAAAATGGGACAGGATCTGACGCCCAAAAGAGGATGATCATGACACCGTTCAACGCCACAACTTTCCGCCGGCAGTTTCCCGCGCTTGCACATCCAGGGGTATACCTTGACAGTGCGGCGACCGCATTAAAGCCTCAGACGGTCATTGATGCCGTTCAACAGTTTTATTGCGAGGAAAACGGCACGGTTCATCGTAGCCAGCACCGCGCCGCGCAGTGGTTGACGCGGCGTTTTGAGCATGCCCGGGAACAGGTCGCGACATTTATTCATGCTGATGACCCGCGCGCCGTCGTCTGGACCAAAGGGACGACGGAAGCCATTAACCTGGTCGCTCAGAGCTATGCCCGTCCGCGCCTGCATCCGGGCGATGAGATCGTGGTCAGTGAAGCGGAACATCATGCCAACCTGATCCCCTGGCTGATCGTGGCGGAACAAACCGGCGCACGCGTGGTGAAACTGCCCATCGGGGCCGATTTATTGCCTGATATCCGGCAACTTCCCGCTCTGCTGAACGCCAGGACGCGGATACTGGCTCTGGGACAGATGTCGAATGTTACCGGCGGCATCCCCGATCTGGCCGCCGCGATCCGGCTCGCGCATCAATATGGCGCGGTGGCGATGATCGACGGCGCGCAGGGCATGGCGCATTGTCCGCCCGACGTACAGGCGCTGGATATCGATTTCTATGCGTTCTCGGGACATAAGCTGTATGCGCCGACCGGTCTCGGCGTGCTATATGGAAAAACGGCGTTGCTGGAAAGCATGGCGCCGTGGCAGGGCGGCGGAAAAATGATGACACAGGTCTCCTTTGACGGCTTCACGCCACAGTCGATCCCTCACCGTTTTGAGGCCGGCACGCCGCATATCGCCGGGGTTATTGGTTTATCCGCCGCGCTGACGTGGCTCTCGCAACAATCCTGGCGGACGGCGGAACAATACAGCCAACAGTTGGCGCGACAGGCGGAAAGCCGGTTAGCCCGATTCCCCGGTTTTCGCAGCTTTCGCTGCGCTGATTCCAGCGTGCTCTCTTTCGAGTTTGCGGGACTGCACCACAGCGATCTGGTCACGCTGCTGGCTGAAAGCGGCATCGCGCTGCGAGCCGGACATCACTGCGCGCAACCCTTAATGGCCGCGCTCGGCGTCAGCGGCACGCTGCGCGCCTCGTTCGCCCCTTATAACAATGAGCAGGATATCGACGCCCTGATTGCCGCCGTTGACACGGCATTTGAATTACTGACGGACTAACGAAGACCACCATGACTGAAATGACAGCTACGGCCCATCCTTTCGGCCGCCAGATAAGCGCCGATGACCTGAAAACTCGTTTCGAGGCCTGTCGTTCATGGGAAGAACGTTATCGGCAACTGATTTTATTAGCCAAACAGCTTCCTTCCCTACCGGAGGCGTTCAAGACCGACGCGATTGCGCTGTCCGGCTGCGAAAATCGGGTCTGGCTGGGTTATCAACGTCAGGAAAACGGCACGCTGCACTTTTACGGCGACAGCGACGGGCGGATCGTGCGCGGATTGCTGGCGGTGTTGCTCACCGCGGCGGAAGGCAAAACAGCGGACGTCTTACTGCGCGAAGATCCGCTGGCGCTGTTCGATACGCTGGGGCTGCGCGCGCAGCTCAGCGCATCGCGCTCAAGCGGCTTAGCCGCGCTGGCCGCCGGAATACAGGCGATTGCGGCGCAGAGCGTCTGATCCCCGGACGATAAGGACGCCGTTGCCGCGCTGGCGGCTATTGCTCCGCCGGGTTTTCGCCACCCGCCTGACGCGCGGCTTTCGCCATCATCTTTTTCAGCGCGTGGGAGACGGCGACGAAGCCGAACGTCGCGGTGACCATGGTTGCGGCGCCGAAACCCGAAGCGCAGTCCATACGCTTTACGCCTTCCGCCGTACTGCGTGACGCGCATACCGAACCGTCAGGCTGCGGATAAACCAGCGGCTCGCTGGAAAACACGCAATCAATCCCCAGTTTCCCTTTACTGTTTTTCACCACGTTGAAGTCATGTTTCAGTCGTTCACGCAGTTTAGCCGCCAGCGGATCCTGAATGGTTTTCGCCAGATCGGCCACTTCAATCCGCGTAGGATCGATTTGTCCGCCCGCGCCGCCCGTCGTCACCACCGGAATTTTGTAACGCCGGCAGTAAGAGAGCAGCGCGGCTTTCGGCCGCACGCTGTCTATTGCGTCAATCACGTAACTGAAATTACGATCGAGTAATTCCGCCACGTTCTCAGCACTGATGAAATCATCCACGCAGGTGACTTTGCATTCCGGATTAATCGCCAGAATACGTTCCGCCATCACTTCCGTTTTCGCCTGTCCGGTGTGCTGACGCAGCGCATGAATCTGCCGGTTGGTATTACTGACGCACACATCATCCATATCGATCAGGGTGATCGCGCCGATGCCGGTACGGGCCAGCGCTTCCGCGGCCCATGAACCGACGCCGCCGATGCCAATCACACAGACATGCGCCGCGGAAAACAGCGCCAGCGCCTGCTGTCCATATAAACGCGCGGTTCCCCCGAAGCGCTGTAGATAGGCTTCGGATAATTGCGTACTCATTACAACCAACCTTTACATAAGAAAAATCAGGGATTAACGGCAATAGCTGAAATCAGCGCTACGCCCGGTATCAGCGCCCCCACCCCAACCCTCCCCTTCGCAGGGGAGGGAGAAAACCCGAAATTTTAATGCATTAGCGCCTCCCTTTGACAAGGGAGGCCGGGTGGAGGTTGCTGACGGCCAGGTTTCGAACTTTTTCATCAAACTCGCGCTCAACATCAGCGCACGACTAAAAAAACCGAGCCAATCATAAAGGATCCGCGCGTTTAATGACAAACTATCCGGCAACGTGAAAAGCCCGCGGCATGAGAGCGCATCCTTTAAACCGGCACGACCTCGACCAAACAGCTCATGGCATTCGGACCTTGCGTCAGCGAAGATGTCCCGATATCCAGCGTCAGCACGTTCGCATTGCCGGATTGCTCGACCGGGTGCCACGCTTTCTGCCCGAAGCCGGGGTCAAACCAGGCGCCGGTAGACATAATCACCACGCCGGGCATGACGCCATCGGTAATCTGAACGCCGGCCAGAATGCGGCCTCGCTCATTTCTGACCTCAACCTGGGAACGATCGTCAATCGCGCGGGCCGCCGCATCCTGCGGATGCATATAGAGCGTTTCCCTGCCCGCGGTCTTATTGGCTTCGACCTGCGGCGTCGTCGCCAGCTGGCTATGCAGCCGATCCGCCGGCTGGATGGAAATAAAGTGCAGCGGCCAGCTCTGCGTGGCGGGCGCGCCCAGCCATTCGACCGGCGGCCGCCATTCGGGATGCGGGGCGAAATCGGGGGCGTCATAACCCGCGATGGTGGCGCTGAACAGTTCTATTTTACCGCTTGGCGTTTGCAGCGCATGCTGCTGCGGGTCGCGGCGGAAATCCTCAAAGAACACGAACGGCTTGTCATCTGTCGGGATCTCAACATGGCCTTGTCGCCAGAATTCGTCGAATGACGGCCAGGATTGCCCGGCTTCCTTCTGCCCTGCGCGACAATCGTCATAGAGCGTGGTCAGCCACTCGCGCTCGCTGCGGTTTTGCGTGAAATCGCCCCAATAACCGAGCCGTTCCGCCAGTTCGCTGAAAATGTCAAAATCATGGCGCGCCTGATGCTGAGGCGCAATCGCCTGATGCATGGCGAAAAGAAAGCGATCGCGAGAAGAACCGCCGATATCGTTGCGCTCGAGCGTCGTGGTCACCGGCAGCACGATATCGGCCATCTGCGCCGCCGGCGTCCAGACGATATCCTGCACAATCACCGTATCGGGCTTGCTCCACCCTTCCACCAGCCGATTCAACTGCTGGTGATGATGGAAAGGATTGCCGCCGGCCCAGTGAATCAAATGCACATCCGGATAGGTATGCGTTTCTCCCTGAAAGCGATATTCCTGACCGGGATTAAGCAACATATCGGCGATACGCGCGACAGGGATCGCCCGACCGGCATTGGCGCAGGAAGGCGACTTCGGCGCGGGCGTGGCGATACGTTCATTGCCGACGCTGTTCATTGAACCATGACCAAACGAGAACCCGCCGCCCGGCAAGCCAACCTGTCCCAGCATCGACGACAGGGCAATCATCATCCAGTAAGGCTGTTCGCCGCGGTGCGCGCGCTGTACGGAGTAGGAACAGGTGATAAAGCTGCGCACGCCGATCAACTGCTTCGCCAGTCGCTCAATGCGCTCGGCCGGGATGCCGGTGATAGCGCTGGCCCAGGCCGGCGTTTTCGCCGTGCCGTCGCTGCGGCCGCTAAGATAATCCGTCAGTTGTTCATAACCGACGCAGTAGCGTTGCACAAAGTCCTTGTCATCCGCGCCCAGACGTTGAATTTCGTATCCCAGCGCCAGCATCAGGGCGACATCGGTATTCGGACGGATAGGGATCCACTCCGCATTGACGAATGCCGGACAGTCGTCGCGCATCGGGCTGATATTAATTACCGGGATCCCCTTCGCCACCAGGGTTTCCAGCGCCGGTTTCAGCGTATGATGCCCGGCGCCGCCGGAAGCCACCTGCGCATTTTTCAGCGCCAGTCCGCCAAACGCGAGGAAAATATCGCAATGCTCGGCGACGCTGCGCCACTCCGTCACCTTGCCGGTCAGCGGATGGAAGGTGCCGATCACATACGGCAGAAAAAACTGCGCCGCGCCCCAGCTGTAGTTACCCTGCTGATCCACCGCGCCGCCGCCGGCAAAGTAGAAACGGCGCACCTGAGAACGCGCATGATGAAAACGCCCGGCGGAAGACCAGCCATAAGAACCGGCGAATAGCCCGTCGGCGCCATAACGTTCGCGAACGCGGCGGTTCTCTTCCGCCACCAGATCCAGCGCGACATCCCAGTCGACCTCAATAAAATCCTCTTTGCCGCGCAGCGACCCATCGCTTTTTTCACGCTTTTGCAGCCACGAGCGGCGTACGGCGGGCCGCCGGATCCGGCGTTCCGAATAGACCAGCGGCACAATGGAATCAAGCATGGCGGAGGGGGCGGGATCGTCCGCAAATGGCTCGCAGCGAATCAATTTCCCATCTTCAACAACGGCGGTAAACGCTCCCCAGTGAGCCAGGTGTGGATAACGCTTAATCGACATGACGACCTCATGAATAATGAGCAGGATATATAATAGCCTGAACTATACCCAATCAGGGAAACAGTGAATAGTTTTATATAAACAGTCATAAATCAGCTAACAAAAGTTAATTATCGGCAATAAATTAATGACCGACGCAAATAACCATAATAAACATAATGAAATAGATAAAAGAATGCGCGTCGCGGCAACGCGGCTTACGTCAGTAAGCGCGCAAGGCCAGCGCGCCTGCGGTCTGAAGCCTTATACGGCGCGTAAATAGCATCGCCTGATATATTCGTTCGCCGGGCAAAAAAATATCCCTGTAAATAGCAGGTTCTTTTTGATTTGATATAACATACAGGGTGATGAAAACGAGCCGGTTGCGCCGGATGAAATAACGGCGCGGCGGAAAATCTATTTTCGCCAAGCGATTAAAAAAAGAAACGGCGCTGACCCGCAGAGCAATTTTCCCGCCGCGGGTCAGAAAAGATATGTTAATTCTGCGAATTGCCGACCAATAGCGATCCCGAACTATTGCTGCTAGTTAACGGGCCTGCCTGAGAAGCGCTGAACAAGGTTCCATTACTTTGGTTATTTTTCAAGACCCATACTCGGCCATAATGGTTATAGAAACCCGCCGCATGGCCGGCCTCATGACCGATGCCCTGATAAATATCGAAGTGCTGCCCTTTAATTGCGCCGCCGACATCCAACGCCACCATCAAACGCATTTCATACTTGCCGGTGAACTTCCCGTCATTATCCAATAAGGGAACCTCGGCCAGCAGCGCCGTTCCGGCCGGGATCAGCGAACGGTCGGAAGCTACGGACGCCTTGGCGACCAACGGCACCGCACTCGCCCCTTTCACCGGCGAGGTCATCATCGGTTTGAAAAATACAAAGGAGGGATTTTGTTCCAGCAGTTCGCGAACCTCATATTCCGAGTGCTGTTCGGCCCATTGACGAATAGCCTGCATGGACATATCTTCACGCGCCACTTCGCCGCGGTCGATCAGCACTTTGCCGATACTGCGATAGGCGTGGCCATTTTTACCGGCATAACCGTAAAACGTCAGCGGGCGGCCATCGCCGAAATCAATATAGGCGCTGCCCTGTACTTCCATCATGAAGTTATCCACCAGCGAATTAGTCCAGGCGAGGACTAAATCATCGTTCAGCGCGCCGGCGTAAATGGATGCCCGATCCGGCAGCCGACGGTTTTTCTTGCCGCGGGCCGGCATGGCATACAGCGGGTAGCGAAATTCCCCCTGACGGGTATAGCGGGCTTGCAGAACCGGCGTATAGTAGCCGGTGAACTGCACGTTGCCGAAGTTGTCCACGCCTTCCATTTGCCAGGCGCTCAGGCCAAACTTGCCCAGCTCGCGGGTATCGGCGCCCGACAGCATCCAGTTCTGTATCGCCTGAAAGGTACTATTGTTGCTGGTATACAGATTGGGCGAGGCATTCCTGATTTCAGTAACCTGATCGGCAAAGTCTCTGGCATTGACGGGTTTGCCGGTTGCATTCGGCTCATTCACCAGTTCCAAAGGCTGATTGAGGTGTCCATCTTTATACTGCTGTCCACGATCGGTGGGTCTGGACTGACATCCGGCAAGAATGGCAATCACCACGCCGGTCAGCAAATATTTTCCCCAACATCCTCTCATCTTTTTTGCACTCTCTTTTGACATCGACGGATCCACCGCCGAACGATAACAAACACCTATAGAGAAAGAAACGACGTCCGATAAAAAAGGATAGCAGGAACGGGAACGTCAGGCGGTGAAAATGGCTAGCCTGGTTTATCGACGGGCTGAAGGCGCCGGCCGCATTTTTTAACGCCACCCAGCGACGGCTCACGGGAAGGCAGGCAGTGGCGCCCGCCGGCAAAAAACCGGCCGGCATGTTTAAAAAACGCCCCATCCGGCGGTAAATTCAGCAACCACTCGGTTTATCTCATATTTTTTGCAAAAAGGGGTTGCATGGAAGCTCATGGAGAGTATAGTGCGCATCCACGGACGCGGGGTGGAGCAGCCTGGTAGCTCGTCGGGCTCATAACCCGAAGGTCGTCGGTTCAAATCCGGCCCCCGCAACCAATTGATGTGAGTAGACCATCAAAAAGAAGAAAGAAGTACGAGATCAAGACGGACGCGGGGTGGAGCAGCCCGGTAGCTCGTCGGGCTCATAACCCGAAGGTCGTCAGTTCAAATCTGGCCCCCGCAACCAATTGATTATCGAAAACTAAGCACCCTTAACGGGTGTTTTTTTTGCCTGGCGATCGCCTATCGGGCCGTCGCTGACGCGACGTCAAAAAACTCGCCCGGAAACCTGAGGTTGATGACAAAGCGCGTCGAGCGGTGAGCATGGATAGGTTTGTCAACAGTCTGAAACTTTTGCCTTTCTGACGCTTCCACTGGCGCATGCGTCATTTATACCGCATCGCGTTCGGCGACATCCCCCGTAGTCGATATCACGCTAGCGCCTTGTCTGACTGGCGAAATAGGCTTTGATCCCATCCAGAATCGATTGGGCTATCTGTTGTTGAAACTGGCTGGTGCGCAATTTGCGTTCTTCTTCCAGATTACTGATAAATGCCGTTTCCACCAGAACGGATGGAATATCCGGCGCTTTGAGCACGGCAAACCCAGCCTGGTCGACGCTATTTTTATGCAGCCGGTTCACCTTGCCCAGGCGGGTTAATATTTCCTTACCGAACTTCAGGCTATCATTGATGGTCAGGGTCTGAACCAGGTCAAACATGGTGTGGTCCAGATAACGATCGCCGCTCATGCTCACCCCGCCGATTAAGTCCGATTCGTTCTGCGTCTGCGCCAGAAATCTCGCGGCGGTGCTGGTCGCCCCTTTCTTAGACAGCGCAAATACCGACGACCCCCGCGCGGCGCGGTTGGTAAACGCGTCCGCATGAATGGAGATAAACAGGTCGGCTCGCTGCTTACGCGCTTTGGCGACCCGCACGCGTAATGGAATAAACACGTCTTCATTGCGCGTCATATACGCTTTCATATTCGGTTCGCGCTCGATCAAGGTACGTAAACGACGGGCAATTTGCAGCACGATATCTTTTTCGCGGGTTTTATTTTTGCCGATGGCGCCGGGATCCTCGCCGCCGTGGCCGGGATCCAGCATAATGACCAGCGGGCGATCGCGCCCGGCCTTCCCTGCCTGCGGCGCCTCTGCCGGCAACGTCCGCTCCAGATCGCCCTTGTTGTAATCTTCCAACAGCGCCAGCAGCGGATCTTCTTCGTTGTCATAGCGCCCCGGCAGCGGGTAAAGATCCATCACCAGACGATGCCTGAACCCGGCGACCGGACTCAGCGTAAAAATTTTGGCATCAACGCCTTGTTTTAACTCCAGCACCAACCGCACGGTATTTTTATCAAACTGACCGATTCTGGCGTTCTTAACCAACGGATCGTTTTCGTGAAACTGGCTGGAAATCGTCTTCAGGACGCTATTAAGATGAATATTTTCAATATCCACCACAATCCGGTCCGGATTGCCGAGCGTGAACTGCTTATATTTAAGCGGCTGACTGGATTCCAGCGTTACCCGGGTATAGGAAGACGAAGGCCAAACGCGCACGGCAATCACCTGCGCGACAGCGGCCATGCCGACGCCGCTCACACTTAATAGCCAGGTTGCCGCGGCGCTTTGCAGCAGGCGCCGCCGAGTCAGATTGTGATTCGAATGAGACATGCAACTCCAGTCTGATTACAGTGCCAGGGCCAAATGCGGAAAGCATAAATAGTGAAATTGCCGAAAACTTTAACTAATCTCTACTCTGGTGTCATGCAAAAATAATTTTCCCGCATTGTCCCCGGTGTCTCGCAAATGACGACGACATGAAATTTGCGCATGACTTACCCCTTGCCTTTTATCTCACAAAGAATAAAAATACAAAAATTACGAATAAAAATTCAATTAGGAGTCGCAGTGAAGGAGCGTAGTACAGAACTGGTCGAGGGCTTTCGCCACACGGTTCCCTATATCAATACCCACCGTGGCAAAACCTTTGTCATCATGCTGGGTGGTGAAGCCATCGAACATGAAAACTTTACCAATATTATCAACGACATCGGACTACTACACAGCCTGGGAATCAAGCTGGTGGTGGTTTATGGCGCCCGTCCTCAGATCGACAGCAATCTGACAACGCACCACTACGAGCCGCTTTATCATAAAAATATCCGCATCACGGACAGTACGACGTTGGAACTGGTTAAACAGGCCGCCGGGATGTTGCAACTGGACATTACCGCCCGCCTGTCCATGAGCCTGAATAACACGCCGTTGCAAGGCGCGCACATTAACGTCGTCAGCGGAAACTTTATCATCGCTCAGCCGCTCGGCGTGGATGATGGCGTCGACTACTGCCACAGCGGGCGTATTCGCCGTATTGATGAAGATGCCCTGCACCGCCAGTTGGACAATGACGCGATTGTCCTGCTCGGACCGGTAGCGGTTTCCGTCACCGGGGAGAGTTTTAATCTGACTTCCGAGGAAGTCGCCACCCAGTTGGCGATCAAACTGAAAGCGGAAAAAATGATCGGCTTCTGCTCTTCGCAAGGCGTGACCAATGAAGAAGGCAAGATTGTTTCCGAGTTATTCCCGGATGAAGCGCAGCAGCGTATCGAAGCCCTGGAGAAGGAAGGCGATTACCAGTCCGGCACCGTCAGGTTCCTGCGCGGCGCGGTCAAGGCCTGCCGCAGCGGCGTACGTCGCAGCCATCTGATCAGCTATCAGGTCGATGGCGCCTTGCTGCAAGAACTGTTCTCCCGCGACGGCATCGGCACGCAGATCGTGATGGAAAGCGCCGAACAGGTACGTCGGGCCACGATTAACGACATCGGCGGCATTCTGGAGCTGATTCGTCCGCTGGAACAACAAGGCATTCTGGTCAGACGTTCGCGCGAACAGTTGGAAATGGAGATCGATAAGTTCACCGTCGTCGTACGCGATAACCTGACCATTGCCTGCGCCGCGCTCTACCCGTTCCCGGAAGAGAGCATCGGTGAAATGGCCTGCGTAGCGGTACACCCTGACTATCGCAGCTCTTCACGCGGCGATATGTTGCTACAGCGCATCGCCGCGCAAGCGCGTCTGCAAGGGCTGAAAAAGCTTTTTGTCCTCACTACTCACAGTATTCACTGGTTCCAGGAGCGCGGATTTTTGCTGGCTGAAGTAAAAATGCTGCCGAGAAAAAAACAGGAACTGTACAACTACCAGCGCCGTTCTAAAATTCTGGTGCTGGATCTCTGATGTCCATCACCCGGCCCCGTAACAGTCGTCATGCTGCTACGGGGTCGAGACCGCACGCCATTCCCCTCGCGCACGCCATGTTTTTACGCCGGACTATCGCTTTTATTTTGGCGACGTCAGCGCCATGATGCGCTCAACCAGCCCGCTATGCCGCTGCGTCGGCGTTTTCACCGCCCGGCACAAAATTTTCGTATCCGCATACAGCGACAAACGCCGACGGGCGCGGGTGATGGCGGTATAAACCAGTTCCCGCGTTAATACCGGCAGATATTGGTTCGGCAATACCAGCGCGGTATGCTCGAATTCCGACCCTTGCGATTTATGAACCGTCATGGCGTAGGCCGTCTCGTGCGGAGGCAGGCGACTCGGCGCCACCGCTTTGGTTTTACCATCGGGAAGCTGGAAGTAAACCCGCAGATCGCCCTGGTCATTCATCATGGCGATGCCGATATCGCCGTTAAATAATCCCAGCAGCGCGTCATTACGCTCGATCATCACCGGCCGGCCGATATACCAGCGATTAATCGGGTTACGGCTGCGCTGGATCAGCCCGGCTTTATGCAACGCCAGTTCAATGCGTTGGTTGAGTCCCGACACGCCGAACGGCCCTTCTCGCAGCGCGCACAGCTGACGATAGCGTTGGAAAGCCAGCAGAACCGCTTCCGGCGCGGCGTCGGCGGCAATCAGCCGTAAATAATGCCGGTAGCCGGCGACGCACTGCGCCATCATCTGCTGGTAATCCTCCGTCGCCGCCAGCGGGGCACAGGTGATATCCGTAAATGCGCCGTTCAATACCGCCAGCACCCGTCTATCGTCGCCATTATTCACCGCCAGCGCCAATTGCCCGATGCCGGAATGTTGGTCAAAACGGTAGCTCTTGCGCAGCAAACAAATGCTGTCGCCGACGGTGAGATTTTCATGCCCGTCATCGTCAAGCCGACAGCCCGTCAGCCGCTGTAGCTGTTGCGCTCTTGTCCGACTGTAGCCCGACTCGGCAAAGCGGCAGATATCCCCCAGCACCGCCCCCGCCTCTACCGAAGCCAACTGATCGCGATCGCCCAGAAAGATAACCCTGGCCTGCTCGGGCAGCGCGGCGATCAGGTTCGCCATCATCGGCAGATCGACCATCGACGCTTCATCCACCACCAGTACGTCAAGGTGCAGCGGATTCCCCTGATGATGGCGCAAGCGCTGGCTGTCGGGTACCGCGCCCAGCAAGCGGTGCAGCGTGGTCGCCTCGTGGGGAAAACAGTCGCGATGCGCCTGGCTCAGCGCGAGGCGGCTTAACGCCGTCCCCAGCGACTCCGTCAAGCGCGCGGCCGCTTTCCCGGTCGGCGCGGCCAGTTGGATACGTAACGTCGTCCCCGCGTTAAGCTGAATCAACGCGGCCAGTAGTCTGGCGACCGTGGTGGTTTTCCCGGTTCCCGGCCCGCCGGAAATAATGGCGATACGTCGGGTCAGCGCGACGGCGGCGGCGATCTTCTGCCAGTCAATTTCGCCGCCGACCGGCGGAAACAGGCCATCAAGCACGGCGCGAATATGTTGCTCGTCGACCCCGGGGTCGTGATATTCATCGGCGATAAACCGCGCGATCCGCCCTTCGCTCTGCCAGTTGCGCTGCAAATAGAGATTATGCCGCTGCAACACCAGCGGCGTAGGGCTATCGCCGCCGCCGACCGCCGGGGAAGCCAGCAAACTCCGTCGCCAACCGGCGACGTCCAGGCTGCCGGCCGCCTCCCATACCGACTGCGCCAATTCGCGATCGCGGCCGTCGAACAACCGCGCAGGCTGTAAAGCTTCCAGCGGCAAACAAACATGCCCGGCGCCGGACTGCGCGCTTAAACAAGCCGCGGCCAGCAGCAATTGAGGATTGCCGTCCTCCGCCAACATTCTGGCGAACTGAATATCCAGCGGGCGCAAAAGCCGGCGCTGCAACGCCGTTTCGAGTAGCTCAATCATGGCTGGCATCCTGTGTCGGCTCGCCGGCGAACAACCGATCCAATCCGGTGATAAAGGCCGCCGGCGGCCGGAAATAAAACACCCCGTTGCCGGGCGCGTTTTCATCCACGCCGCGTAGAAACAGATAAAATACGCCGCCGAAATGGCGTTCATATTCATAATCGGCAATGCGATGGCGCAAATAGCGGTGCAACGCCAGACTATAAAGCTGATACTGCAAATCGTAACGATGCTCCGCCATGGCTTGCGTCATGGCGGATTGCGTGTAGGCGCCGGCATCGGCGCCCAGCCAGTTGGATTTGTAGTCCAGCAGGTAATAGCGCCCTGCCCGGCAGAACACCAGATCGATAAAGCCCTTCAGCATACCTTTGACCTGTTGAAATGATAACGGCGGACACTGGGCCGACAAAGGATCATAGCGTTTCGCCAGCCGATCAAGCTGAGCCGCCTGCATCGGCGCCTGGATCGGCAGGTAAAACTGGAGTTCCGCTTGCTTATGCCGAGAGTCCAGCGCGGACAGGGTTATCCCGTCCTCGTTAAGCGGCGTCGTCAGCACCGCATTCATCCACTGCCGCAGCGCCGGCAGCCAGACATCTTCCAGTCCTTGCGCGCGCAACTGGTCGGCCAGCCAGCTTTCATCGACCGGCCGGGTGAAATCCAGCGTCTCGAACAGGCTATGTAAAAATGTTCCTGGCGTTGCGCCGCGCGGGAAAGTATGCGGCGTAAACTGCGTTTCCGGCTCTTCCTGACGCTCGCCCATCGCCTCGATATCCAGACGCGGTATCAACTCCTGGACGGCGGAAGAGCCGTGTTGCTGCAACCCGGAATAGCTGGTCACCCGCCAGCCATCGCGCAGCGTTCGTTCGCTGCGGCGCGCCAGCAATTCGGCTTTATCCGGCTCGTTGGGCCGCCAGGCAAGCGTATCGCCGGGCCGTACCGGCGTTAATACCACGCCATCGCCGGTCATCTCTTCCAGCTCGGCGATCAACGTCGCCGCATCCGCGGCCTCTCCGCGCTGGAGCAAATATCCCAGCGCGCTCTGATGCATATCGCTATTGGCCGCTTTCTTGCGCGAGCGCTGTAGCGGCGCCACGCCGACGCTACAGTGATAGATGGAACGGGTCAGCGCCACATACAGCAAACGCAGATCTTCCGCCAGACGCTCTTCCTCCGCCAGCGTTTGGCTCTCGTCGCTGTTATCCAGATCCAGTAAGGCCTGATAGGTGCTTCTGTCGTGATAAATGCCCTGCGTCTGCTCGCGGAAATTACTGATGAACGGCAGCCAAACCAGCGGATACTCCAACCCTTTGGATTTATGGATAGTGACGATCTGTACCAGATGGCGGTCGCTTTCCAGACGAAGCTGCTGATTATCCGCCTGCGGGTTTGGCTGCGTGATCTGTTGCGACAGCCAGCGCACCAGCGCGTGCTCGCTATCCAGCGCCGAGGACGCGTCCTGCAATAATTCGCCGATATGCAGAATATCCGTCAAACGGCGCTCGCCGTCGGCGCTGGCCAGCAGATTCTCCGCCAGTTGGCGGCGGCTCATCAACGCGCGCAACATCGGGAGCACCCCGCGCTGTTGCCAAAGCGTCCGGTAGCCGACGAACTCATCAACCAGCGCATCCCATACGGCTTCGCTGCGGCTTAACGCATCCAGCGCCGGCGCATCCAATCCCATCAGGGCGGTCGCCATGGCGCTGCGCAACGTTCTTTCCTGCTCCGGCGTCAGCACCGCCTGTAGCAGCCACAGGATGTCGCGGGCCTCCGGCGTGGTGAAAACGCTGTCGCGGTTGGAAAGATAAACCGACGGGATCGACAAACTGCCGAGCGCGTCGCGGATCAGCGCGGCTTCATGACGGCTGCGCACCAGAATGCTCATATCCGACGCCTGCACCGGACGCCGCGTCTTTCCATCTTCCAGCCAGGCCTCGCCGCGCTGACTGGCCGCCAGCCAGTCCCTGATTTGCGCGGCGCATTGCCGGGCCATGAGTTGCTGATAGTCGCCCACGCCGATAGCGTCGTCGCCCGTCAGCCAGAGTTGCAGCGCGGGCTGGGCTTCCCCCGCGATCTTAAAAGCCAGATCGCGTTTCGGCTCCGCCGGGGAAACGGCAAGAAAAGGAATATCCTTAAAGATAAACGGGCTCTCAAGACGCTGAAATAAACGGTTAACCCCATGCACCATCTGGTGCGATGAGCGCCAGTTGGTATCCAGCGTATAATGGGCGCTCACCTCGGCGCGCGCGCGCATATAGGTGAAAATATCGGCGCCGCGAAATGCGTAGATCGCCTGCTTCGGATCGCCTATCAGCAGCAGACCGCATTGCGGCTGCCCAACGTATAGCGTGCGGAAAATTCGGTACTGCTGAGGATCGGTATCCTGAAACTCGTCGATCATCGCCACCGGATAACGTTCCCGAATGGCGGAGGCCAATAATTCTCCCCCCGGCTGCCGCAACGCTTCATCCAACCGGCTCAGCAAATCATCAAACCCCATCTCCGCCCGCTGGCGCTTTTCCTCGCGCACCGAGCGGCGAATTTCGCTCAGCGCCCGCACAATCACCAGATCGCGCAGGGAAAGAGAGGCGTTGAGCAACCTATCGGTCGCCGCAAACACCGGGTGTAGCGGCGCCTCCCCCTTTTTGGTTTTTTCGATCAGCGTCTGCTGGCTAAATCTTTCCAGCTCTTTAGGCAACTGATAATCCTGCGTGGGTTGCTGCGCCCACAGCGTGACTTTTTGCAGCCAGTTAGGCAGATGCTTACTGCTGTAGCTACGCTTGTCCACGCCGGAATCGTTAATCAGCGCCGCCAAATCCGCCGAAGCGGCCAGCCACTGCCGCTTAAACGCATCAATCGTCGCGACGATTTTCTCATGGCGGCTCAGCAGGGTTTCATCATCCTGCGGCGTCGTGCGCAACACCGGCGTTTCACCGTGCAGATAAGGCAGTAGGTCGGCCAGCAAAGATTCCGGCCCGCTCCACGCCTGCCCGACGACGCGCGCCACATCCACCGGCAAGGGGTAGCAATAACGACGCCAGAAATCAGCGCAGGCCTGACGCCGCAACGGCTGTTCATCTTCGATCAGCGCCTGTTCAAACAAAACGCCGGACTCAAAGGCGTTGGTGCTTAACATGCGCTGACAAAAACCATGAATGGTGTAGATCGCGGCCTCGTCCATTTGCCGTTCAGCGGCCAGCAACACATCCGCCGCATCGGCGAGATCCGCGATTTCAACCAGCAGCGTGCTCAGCAACGGATCCTGACTTTCCCCGCGAATACAGGCGATACGCAGAGAATGGATCTTTTCACGGATACGTTCCCGCAATTCTTCGGTGGCGGCCTCGGTGAAGGTGACCACCAGAATTTCCTCGACCAGCAACGACCGGGGATAAGCCGACTCGCCCCCCAACCCCAGCAGCAGTCGTAAATAGAGCGCGGCCAGCGTGTAGGTTTTCCCGGTTCCGGCCGACGCCTCAATCAGCCGCTCGCCAAGCAGCGGCAACGTCAGGACGTTTAGCGATTGCGGCGCGGCAGGCTTCATTTTTCTCCACCCATACTGGCTGAATTCGCGCTATTCAGGGAAGAGCCGCCGGTGGACGTGGCGGCGGCCATCGACGGCGCTTTTTGCAACGGCAGCGTTTTTTGCAGCGAAGACGCATCAGGATAAGTTCGCCACCCCTGCGGCGCGGCATATTCCGCCTTGCCGTGGCGGCTGCCGGAGATTTGCGATAACACCGCCAACCCTTCAGGTTTCAACGCCTGATGGAAGAAATCGGCCAGTTGCTCCACCGTTAACGCTTTGGTTTCGGCGATGATCTTCTCGCGCGTATCAAACGCGAAGTTCTCCCGGTTCAGGTCGTTGCGCAAACGGCTGACTTCCTCATTTAGCGTTTGCGGACGCTGATTCAGCTCATTAATCATGCCTTGCTTGTACTGGGCGAACTCTTCCGCGCTCATCGCGCGCAGTCGTTTCTCTGCTTTCTGATAGAAATCCTGATAACGCTGGTACAAATAAGCCGGCTGTTTGCTGTTGCTTTGCAACAGGAAGCCAATCCCCCATTGCCGTCCGACGGACATCGGGAAAGCAAACACCGCATAGCCGAGTTGCTCTTCGGTCCTCAGTTGGTTATAGAACCAGGGCTGAATAATCTGCCCCAGCATTGAGCTGTAGGCCATGCTTTGCGCTTCGCCATATCCGGTCGGAATATAGACCGCCGCCAGCGCAGAGTCGGTGCTGCTCCCCGGTTTTTGCAAGTCGGCCCGCTGCGGCTGACTGACGTTTACCTCGTCGCTGCGCCAAAAATCGTCCCCGTCGCACTGCAAGCGGGCTTTTAAGGTTTGCGCCAGTTCAATCACTTTTTCCGGCAGTAAATTACCCACCACCAGTATTTCCGGCGTGGCTTTTTGCAGCAATAAATTTCGATAATCAATAACGTCTTGCAAACGGATATCTTTTAGCAGACGGCGACGTTCGGCGCGTTCCGTGTAAGGCACCTGCGACAGCGCCTGTATCGGCTGAATGGCCTGTTCAAACGCTTTCGCTTTTTCTACCGAATCCAACTGTTGCAGATACCAGGATTTCGCCTGTTGCAACTGATCTTCCGTCGGTGAAAAAGAGGCATAGCCATCCACCAGCGCCAGCAACAGTTGAGGCAGCCGCTGCGTGTAGCCATTGGCGTTGATCGCCAAACCGTCATGGCTATTGGTTGAGAAACTGATGCCGCCGATTGACGCCTGATAGCTCAGTTCATCCAACGCCAGGCCGGCCAGATAGTCATTGAGCGCGAACAAGACCTGGTTGCGGGCGGTGCTTCGGGCCGCGCTGTTGCGCAAAAGCACGGTGATTTCCGCCCTGGGTTCATCGGCAAAATAGCGGCTGGGCATATACAACACGCGTAAGCCCGGCTGTTGCAGCAACATTTTCGGAGACGTGATGCGGGTATCCGCCTTGATCAGGGAAAAATCATCGGGGATATAAGGATTTATTGCGGGCAACGTCAGTGAAATCTTCTGCCCCAGATGTCGCCACCGGGCAAAAGTCTCCGCAGGGATGCTGTCGACTTGATAAGGCGCATCGACAAAATAAGCGACTTTATTGTGCGGTTCATTCGGGCTGATTAACCAAATACGGGCATTCTGCGGCGTCATGTAATCCAGCCGCTCGGCTATCGCCGCCGCATCGTATCGATCGGCCAGATACATGGCGTCCAGCGTATGCTCTACCGGCACCCGCAGCATGGTATCCACCAGCCATTCAATATAATCCATGTCGCGGCTAATGGAGGGATAGCGAAAATCCAGATCCAACACGCGCGCGATCTCATCAAAATAGCGCGGCTGAATACCCTCGCGGCGTATCTGTTGCAGATAATTGAATATTGCCGCGATCACTTCGTCGCGCCGCGCCAGGCCTTTGTCCGTCAGGGAGGCGGAAATCGAAAACACGCCGCCGTTGCGATCGATAACCGGATCCGCGCCGGCGCCGATGGACTCGACCAACCCTTCCTTCTGTAGCCAGTCGGATAAGGTGTTCTGGCTGCGGTTACCGATCAGATAACTGATATAGGTATCCGTTTTACTGCGGAACGCCTGACTGTTGTTATCGACGCGGAACTCAATGCGCAACTGTTTGCGCGGCTGCGCCGGAACATAGTGGATCATGATGCCGCGCTGTTGTTGCGTGGTCGCCGGGACGGCGATCGGCGCGACTTCGGCATCATGATTGGCGATGCGGCCAAAGGTTTGCGCCGCCAGTTTCGCCAGCGACGGCAACGGCTGATTACTGTAAATCACGCCTTTCATCAGATTGGCCGAGTAATAGCGCTGATAAAACTTCACCAGCTCATCATGCAGCTTGCTGCCGGGCTTATCGCTCAGGGTTTCCAGGTTGCCGCCGGAAAAACGCGAGCTGGGATGCGCGGGATTCAGCGTCTCCGCGCCGATCTGCGCCATCCGATGACCGTCGCTGGAACGCGCCATCGTCAATTCCGCATTCACCGCATGCCGTTCGCGATCGGCGTTGGCCGGGTCGAGCAGGGGTTCGGCAATCGCATCGGCCAGACGATCGACCGCCGGTTGCAGCGCATCGTTTTCCACTTCCAGATAAAACGCCGTGCGGTAGGAAGCCGTACTGGCATTGTGGCTGCCGCCGTGTTTTTTCAGGAATTCGGCCAGGGCTTCCGGCTGCGGATAGCGTTTGGAACCCATCAAAACCATATGTTCAAGATAATGCGCCAGCCCCAACTGGCTATCCGGATCCTCCAGCGAACCGACCGGCAACGCCAGCGACGCCAGCGACTTGGTCGCCTGCGGATCGGAAACCAACAGGACGGTCATCCCGTTGTCCAGCTTTATCGCCTGATACTGACGAGGATCTTTCTCACTCTTACGAATGGTTTGAGCCAGAGGCTGCCAACCGCTCTCGGCCCAACTTAACGGCAGCCAGAAAGTGAATAAAAAAAACAATCCGGTAATCCAGACAAACTGCTTGCGCATGTAATTCTCCATAGCCTTCACGTCACTCACTCAATATCACCTTTATTTTTCAAGCGGCTGATATGTCAGGCTTCCTCTTGAAATCTATCGGGTATGAATCAAACCAGATTAGAACGGATTGGCGGCAGTAACCAGATTTGCGCCGCGGCAATAATTTCGTCCATGCGTTTGGCATCCAATTCACGGATAATCCGCTGTAGGTAGTAATCCTCGCCCTCGCCGATCACCCCCATATTACCTTGCCAGGCCTGTAGCAGCCTGGCGCGCGCCTTGGCTTGCGCGTCGTCGTCCCATTGAATGCCGCCGCTTTCCCGGTCATAGCATTGGGATAACCACGCGCTGCCCGACTTATTGAGCAGCAGCAGCGGTTTATTCATCCCTTGCTGATAGCCAGACAGCATCAGTTGCAGAGACTCCCGCGCCTGTTCAACGGGCATGGCGGCAAAACGCCAGGCGGTGTTGTCGCGACCGAACATCCGGCTGTCGCCCTGACCGCCGGCCAGACAATAGACCAGATGTTCCAGCCACAGCGTCATGCCGTCCGTCATCGACAGTTTGCCAGGACGCCAGCGCAGCAAACCGTCATGCTGCACCTGAGCCAGCCAACCGCTGACGCGAACGCCGTCAAGCTGGATATCCACCTCCAGACTGCCGGCTTTCCCCGGCGCCAGCTCTTCGCGGATACGCTCGGCCAGCGCCGACATCTCCTGCTGCTGCGCCTGCCAGTATAGTTCGCCGAATGAGCCGTACGGCAGCCCGCCCGCCGCGCGGACCCGCCGGTATAATCGCTCCGGCTCGCCCTGCTCTATCAGGGTATTGAGCAGCTCGGCGTTCAGTTGATAACGGCTCAGGTTATCCACGATAAACGGCTCTTCATCAAGCAGTTCGTCATTTTGCAGCATGAAGCTGACGCCCAGACGCAGTTGGAAAAACGCCCGCACGGGATGGCGATAGAAGCGTTTCAGATCGTCCAGGCTGACGTCGAGATAACGCTCCTCAGGCAGTTCCCGATCGAATTCGGGTTGCGATTGCCCCTGTCGATTCGCCGCCGCCAGCCACTCGGCGGCAAAACTTTGCGGCCGAGGCGGAAGAAAGTTGCGTTCATCGAACGGCATGCGGCTATGTTCGTGGCATAGATGGCGGGCGACGCGCGCCGCGCTGGTGTCGATATCGCAGTCCCGGTCCGCCGGCAGAGCATGACTTTGCGCAATGTATTCAACCAGTTCACTGACCAATACGGAAGGATAACGACGGGTATTATCCTGTATCGAACGTCCGATATAGCTGATATAGAGCTTGTGCTGCGCCGAAAGCAGCGCCTCCAGAAACAGATAGCGATCGTCGTCCCGTCGGCTGCGATCGCCGCGCTGAATTTTCCGCCCCATCAGATCGAACCCTAGCGGCGGTAACGTCCGCGGATATACGCCGTCGTTCATGCCCAGCAGACACACGACCTTGAACGGAATGGAACGCATCGGCATCAGGGTACAAAAATTGATGGCGCCGGCCAGGAAACGCTGGCTCAGCCGTTCCTGATCGAGCCTGTGGGAAAGCTCATCGCGCAGCAGCGAAACCGGCACAAGATGCGGATAACCGGCGTCGCCGCCGGTGCTGATAACCTGTTGCCACTGTTTTTCGATCAGCGCCAGCGCGGCTTCGGTATCGCTGTCCGCCGCAAAGAAGGTATCAATCAATTGACGGCACAACGGCAGCCAGTCGGTCAGGGTGCGGGATTGCCGCAAACGGTGCCGCCATTGATTAAGCTGCATCAGCAATTCGGCCAGTTGACCGGCCAGCTCGGCGACCAAACCGCTGGATTCGTCATAGGGCAGCACGCCCCGCCAGTCGCCGGCATGGCTGTCCATGGCGTAGCCCAGCAGCATGCGCGTCAGGCCGAAACGCCAGGTATGCTGTCCGGTCGCCGGCAGCATCAATTCCCGCACGTTGTCATCATCCAGTCCCCAGCGAATGCCGGACTCCACCACCCACAGCCGTAAGCGCCGCAGTCCTTCTTCCTGAATGCCGAAACGCGCGGCCAGCGCCGGCACCTCCAGCAAAGCCAGTACCTGCTCGGCGGTAAATCGACTATTGGGTAAATCGAGCAGGCTGATGACCGCCTGTAATGCCGGATGGGCGTGTCGCGCCCGCCGATCGGAAATGGCGAAAGGCAGATAGCGGTCTTCGGCGGCATTGCCGAACACCGCCTGAATAAAGGGCGTATAGCTGTCGATATCCGCCATCATGACGATAATATCGCGCGGCGTGAGATCCGGGTTATCGGCCATCATCGCCAGCAATTGGTCGTGCAGCACCTCAACTTCACGCTGCGGACTGTGACAGGCATGCAAATCAATGGAGCGATCGTCGGGCGCCAGCAGGCGCTTTTGGCCGCTGGTTTCCAAAGAATCCTTGCTGAACGCCACCGCGCAATGATCCTCCAACTCCAGGATATCGCGCTGTATTCTTTGCAACAGATTACCCTTGTCCAGTTCGACGAACGCATCCACTTCCCGCACATCATCAAGTTCCGCAAGCAGATAAAGGTGATCGCGGCCTAACTTGCCCCAGGACGCCAGCAGCGGGTTATTCACCTGTTGCCGCCCTTCCGGGTCAAACAGAGAATCGGCCTGCTGCGGATCGCGAAACAGCGGCCGATAATCCTCCGCTTGCGCGTTATCCCGGCAGTGCAGCCGACGCCGGCGGGTTTTCAGCCTGGCTAAAAATTTATAATCCTGAATGTCGCTCCAGTAATCGCGGCACGGGTTGGTAAACAGCAGATGCACGTCAATATGCCGCGCCAGCGCCCGCAAGGCCTGCAAATACACCGGCGGTAAGGCGGAAATCCCGCAGATAAACATCCGCGGCGGCAATCCCGGCGGACAGCTCGTCGCCTGATCCAGCTTTTTGATAAAACGCTGAAGCAAATTAGCATGATGCCACTCCGGCTGCCCCAGCTCGCGGGTATAGTTCAGCAGCGCGCGCCAGCAGGCCGACTGCCAGGGTTGATTGCCCCCCAGACCGTCGACCTGCCGCCCCTGCCGCCACTCTTCAATCCATTTTGGACGATAGATCAGATATTGATCGAAAAGATCGGCGATGCGCCCGGCAAGCTGGTGCAGTTTACGCTGGTCGTCATCATCCTGTAGATAGTGGCTCAGCGCGGCGAACTCCGGCTGCTGTAGCTGCTCCGGCAACAGATGCATCAATTTCCAGGTCATGGCGTCTTTGCTGAAAGCGCTTTCCTTTGGGATATCGGGCAGTACAAGGCGGCACATCTCCCACAGAAAAACGCCCGGCAGCGGAAAATGGATATTGGCGGCAATGCCGAAATGTTCAGCCAGCTCAATTTGCAGCCACTGCGCCATGCCAGGGCTTTGCACCAACACCACTTCCTGCTGAAAGGGATCTTCCAGCGGCTGACGTTTAATCAGCTCGACCATCAGCAGTTTTAAGATATCAAGCTGATTTGAATGATAAACCGTGAACATTCTGGCTCCTGTCTTGCTGATTCTTTATCCCCTCGGCCGGCTGAGCGCGGCTTTCCATGCTCGATGGGATGATTGCCCGCCCGTTACGGATGAGCGAATGCCGCCGAAGCCGTAGCCGGCTGACAAAACCAACGGGTGAGTTGCGCCTGATACTGTCGCGGCGTGACCGCCGTCGCCGTTACCCTGATACAATCGGCGCTTTGCGCCTGCTCCAGCAGATTAAAGCGCCATCCGCTGCCCGGCGCCGCGACGGCGGTATCGTGCCGCATTCCGGCTTCATAAACATCCAACTGCTGAGAAACCAGACGCCAGGCCTGTCGCTGTTGCCACTGATGTTGAAAAGCGCGTTGCAAGACGTCATGGTATTGCAACAGGCCCAACAGCGACACCGCAAACAACAACGCCGCCGCCAGCGTTTCCGGCAAGCTGAAACCGTTTTGCGGCGACGATCGGCGATGACTTGCCTTATTCCGCGTCGGCACAGCGCATCCTATCCTTATCCGGGCAAAAATCCAGCCAGCCACGCGCTACCGGCTGAAGCGTAACATGCCCCGCCGCCGACGTTAAGGCGACGACCCGCTGATATACCATCAGCGGACGCGGCGATGCTGGCATTGGCCCCTCTGCGCGCAGCAGCCATTGCCCCTCGTCGGAGGCCTTTCTCAGACAGGCCTTCAGCGCTTCCGTTGCAAGCGCCTGACATTGCCAACCGGCCTGCGCGTCTCGCCAACGCAGGCTCAGCGCCCAATTCAGGGAGGATAACGCCTGATTAAAGGCCCGCAAATAGTGCCGCTCGTCATTCGCCGTTCGCATTGCGGCATCAAGCTGACGTTGCAGGCCGGACATTAACAGTAGTCCAACGATGGATATCAGCATAATCATCGCCAGCGTGCCGCCGCCGGACTGGGCGCATTTTTTCATTGATTACGCCCCATAATCAAACGGGAGACTGTTTGCCGAATAATCGGCCGTTTGCTCCAGTAGCCGGCCAGCTGTAGCCGATACAGCGTTGCGCCGGGGCGATCGTTCAGACGTTGTATGCGAAATAGCGTGAGCGTCACCTCTTGCGGGTCAAACAGTTTTTCCCAGCGATCGCCCTGACAGGTATGCGCCCCGCTCTGGATCTCCAGCGCGCCGGCCCGCAGGCGATAACCGAAAGATTCTTCCTGCTGTTCGCCGCCATCCCAATTGCCGTTGCGGTTAAGATCATACGACACATTGAGGCAACTTTGCGCCATTTCCCCCGGATACTTCCCGATGCTGAGCGCCCGTCCCTGACAGGCGCCGGCGCAGAACCCCGCGCGCCGCACCTCTTTTTCAATGCCGGAGACGGCCTGGCTGAATAGCTGTTCCAGCCTGAAATATTGGGCGCTATTCTGACTTTTGGCGCGCAGCAGCGGATAGAGCTGCGCCGCAGACAGCATAATCAGGCTGCCCAGACTGAGCGCCAGCAGAATTTCCGGCAGGGTAAACCCGCGCTGCGCCATGTTTAACATAAAGGAATAGCCAGAACCTGCCGCGTTTCGCTGCACAGCCGCAGGCGCCCGCGCACCGATATCACCAGGCGCACTTTTCCCGCCGGATTCGACAGCGTGATATGGCCTGACTGAGCGGCATTGCGCAGACCATAAAAAGCGAACACCCCGCTGGTGGACTCGGTGAGCGCCAGGTCTTTGGACATGCGCGTAAATTGTCGTCCGCTATCGTCGCAACAGCCGCCGCCTTCGGCACAGCCCGATGCTGCGCGCTCGCCGTTCTCATCGCTCTCCATACACCAATATTCTCCCTGTTGCGCCAGCCGGGCAGTCAGCGTTTCATTGCGCCAATACGCCTGCGCCTGAACCCGGTTTAAAAAATCCAGCAATTGCTGCGCGCCTTGCTCCAGACGCAGCGCCTGTCGATAACCGCTCCAGGTATGCAGGCCGCCGCCGGCCAGTAACGCCACGATCGTCATCACCACTAATAATTCCAGCAAGGTGAATCCCCGCGCTGCTCGACTGATAGTTTTCATGCTGAAAGTGTAGGGATTTTAGCGAGTGAAAACAGCGAATTAACTGTTTTTTTCGTAGCGATGCGCAATATTTATCTGCAACGATGAAAAGGCTGAAAAACGATGCGGGAAGATGGGAAAAAAAGGCCGCGCAGGCGGCCTTTCAGAGCATTTTAGACGGGCTAGCAAAGACCGGTTTACGCTACGACATCAAATCGCCACCGGCGCTTTAATCGCCGGATGGGGATCGTAACCTTCGATTTCAAAATCTTCAAAACGGTAATCAAACAGCGTATCTGGCCGGCGTTTAATCACCAGTTTCGGCAGAGCGCGAGGTTCGCGGCTTAGTTGCAGCTGCGTTTGTTCCATATGGTTGTTGTAGAGATGCGTATCCCCGCCCGTCCAGACAAAATCCCCGACGGCCAGATCGCACTGCTGCGCGACCATATGCACCAACAGCGCATAGCTGGCGATATTGAAAGGCAGTCCAAGGAAGACATCGCACGAACGCTGATAAAGCTGGCAGGACAATTTACCGTCAGCGACGTAGAACTGGAAAAACGCATGACAGGGCGCCAGCGCCATCTTGTCCAGTTCGCCGACGTTCCAGGCGGAAACGATAATGCGCCGGGAGTCGGGATCCTGTTTCAACTGAGTCAGCACATTTTTCAGCTGATCGATCTGGCGCCCGTCGGCCGCGCCCCAGGAACGCCACTGTTTACCATAGACCGGGCCGAGATCGCCGTTCTCATCCGCCCATTCGTCCCAAATACTGACTTTGTTATCATGCAGATACGCCACGTTGGTATCGCCCTTCAGGAACCACAGCAGTTCATGAATAATGGAACGCAGATGGCAACGTTTGGTGGTTACCAGCGGAAACCCTTCCTGCAAATTGAAACGCATCTGATGACCGAAAATCGACACCGTACCCGTGCCTGTGCGATCGGCTTTCGGCGTTCCTTCATCGAGCACTTTTTTCATCAGATCCAGATACTGTTTCATACTACCTCACCACGAATATTAAAAAATTACGTCTGACTATTGCCGGGCTGGCTGACGTCGATAGGCCCAGAGCATCATCAGGATACCCGCTATCACCATCGGCAACGACAAGATCTGCCCCATACTGAAGATATTACTGAACAGCCCCAGTTGCGCGTCCGGCTGGCGGAAAAATTCCGTAATGATGCGGAAAACGCCGTAGCCGATCAGGAACAGCCCGGAAACGCTGCCCATCGGGCGCGGTTTACGGATAAACAGATTCAATATGATAAACAGCGCGATGCCCTCAAGCGCCATCTGATACAGCTGAGAGGGATGGCGCGGCAGCATGCCGTACTGGTTGAAAATGGCCTGCCATTGCGGATTTCCGGCCGCCAGCGCCAGATCTTCACTGCGCGATCCCGGAAACAGCATCGCCCACGGCGTATCGGTGGTCACGCGTCCCCACAGTTCGCCGTTAATAAAGTTGCCCAGGCGCCCGGCCCCCAGGCCAAACGGGATAAGCGGCGCAATGAAATCAGCCACCTGGAAGAAATGACGTTTCGTGCGGCGAGCGAACCACAGCATCACGCAGATGACGCCGACCAGACCGCCATGGAACGACATACCGCCGTCCCAGACTTTGAATAAATAGAGCGGATTTTCCAAAAACGACGGGAACGCATAGAACAAGACATAGCCCAGGCGACCGCCGACAAACACCCCGAGGAAGCCCATATACAACAGGTTTTCAACTTCATCCCTCTTCCAGCCGCTGCCGGGTTTGTTGGCCCGGCGAATAGCCAGCCACATGGCAAACACAAACCCAACCAAATACATCAGTCCATACCAGTGTAAGGCCACAGGTCCAATGGAAAAAATCACCGGATCAAACTGAGGAAACGCCAGATAGCTCGTCGTCATCGTTCACCACATATTTTGTTGTATTGTCCCCGGGCAGGGAATATTGATCGGTTAAGACGGGGCGTTCGCCAGCCAACCGAGGTGGCGAATCATAACATAGCGCGCCGAATCCGGTGGTTATCCGTATAGGAAAAGTTCTGTAAAGCATTTACGATCCGCCGTTTAGCGACCGCCGCGAATCAAACCGCCCAGCCCGCGTTCTTCAATAAAAATTGAGGCCCATTGCCGGACTTCCTTAGCGCTCTGGGCTTGCAACAGCTTGTGCGCCAGCGTTCGCACCTCGGCTAATTCGATCTGCCGCAGCAGATATTTAATGCGCGCGACGCTGCGCCCATTCATGCTGAGCGAGCGATATCCCAACCCCATCAGCATTAAGGCGCCCAGCGGTTCGCCGGCCATCTCGCCGCACACAGAGCACGGAATGTTATGACGGAGACACTCGGTGGCAATGATATGCAATACCTGGAGCATCGACGGATGCAGGCTGTCATACAGCGAAGCCACATGGGTGTTGTTACGATCCGCCGCCAGTAAATACTGCGTCAGGTCGTTGGAGCCGACGGAAACAAAGTCGACGCGGGATGCCAGATGCGGCAGCAGAAAAACCATGGACGGCACTTCGATCATGATGCCGATGCGCGGTTTAGGCTGCGGGAATCCCATCAGCTCTTCCACTTCGCTTATCGCCTGTTCGATCAAACCACGGGCCTCATCGATTTCATCCAGGCTGCTGATCATCGGCAATAAGATATTCAAATTGCCGATATGCGCATTCGCACGCAGCATGGCGCGAATTTGGATTAAAAATATTTCCGGCTGATCGAGGGTAATGCGAATGCCGCGCCAGCCAAGACAAGGATTCTCTTCACTGATGGGTAAATAAGGCAAGGGCTTATCCGCGCCGATATCCAACGTGCGCAACGTCACCGGACGCGTCGGATAGAGTTGCAACATACTCTGATATTGCGCCGTCTGTTCATCTTCGGACGGAAAGCCGCTTTGCAGCATGAACGGGATCTCGGTGCGATACAGCCCTACCCCATCAACCTGATTAATGTAGAATTTCTCATGATCCGTGCTTAACCCGGCATTCAGCATCACTTTGACACGCTCACCGCTTTTCAAGGCGGCCGGGCGCTCAACGTCATCTTCGGCTAAACGCGTTAACTCATGCTCTTCAACCAACAGCCGCTGATATTCCTGCACCAGCGCCGGTTCGGGATCCACCAGCAGCTCGCCGCGATAACCATCGATAATCAGTAAACGTTGATTAAGCTGATCCGGTTCAATATCGACGCCGACCAGGGTAGGGATCCCCATGGCGCGCGCCAGAATCGCCGCATGCGAATTCGCCGCGCCGTCGGATACCACGACGCCCGCCAGCCGTTCCTGCGGCAGTTCCGCCAACAGCGTCGCCGTCAGCTCATCGGCAACCAGAATAAAACGTTCAGGCCATTGCCCGAGACTTTGCGCGTTATCGTCAAGGTGGAACAGTAGCCGTTGCCCTAATGCGCGCAAGTCGCCGGCGCGTTCCCGCAGATAGGTATCCTGCAAATTGGAAAACTGCGCGGCGAAACGTTCAATCACCAGCTTGACGGCCCACTCCGCCGCATTACCGGCATCCACTTCCTGAAACAGCTCGCGCTTGAGGCGCGCATCGTTCAGCAGGTGGGTGTACAAATCAAAAATAGCGGCGCTCTCTTTTTGCGCGCCGGCGCTGAAACGCTTGCTGAAGCGGCGGAACTCCGTCGTCGCTTCTTCCAAAGCCTGTGTTAATCTCCCTCGCTCCCGCTCGCTATTCAGACTGGAAGCCGGGAAAACATGTTCCAGCGAAGGCTGGCTACAGTCGCACCAGCCCGGCGCCAGCGCGACGCCGGGCGAGGCCGCCAGCGCCTTTATCCGCGCCTGACGGTAGCGGCCAAACAAGGTTTTAATCTGCGACAGGGAAAGGATGGCCGCCATCTGCGTCGCCAGCGTGACCATAAACGACTCTTCGTTTTTATCAAACTGACGATGCTCGCGCTGCTGCACCACCAAAACGCCCAGCAACTGACGGCGGTGAATAACCGGCACGCCCAGAAAAGAGCGGAAATGCTGTTCTTGTACGGCGGGAATATATTTGAAGCTGGGATGAGCGCGGGCATCGGCCAGGTTAATCGGCTCGGCGCGCTGTCCCACCAGCCCGACCACGCCTTGTCCGAAGGCGAGCGTGACGGCGCGTCCGCGCGGTTTTTTCAATCCGCGCGTCGCCATCAGGTAGTAACATTGATGATCGTGATCGGCCAGATAAATTGAACAGACTTCCGTGTCCATTGCCTGGCAGGTTTCATTGACCAGAATTTCCAGCGCATCATTAAGGCGGGCCGCCGCCGCTACTTTTTCGACAATTTCTCGCAAGCGCGTGAGCATGATGAGCCTGTATTACCCTCTTTTTCGCCGAAAGCCGGACGACGACGTCCGAACCGCGGTATTCTCCTGAAGTTGTATCACCGGGCTGATAAATTCCTTCATCACCCGACGATAAACATCGCGTTTGAAAGAAACAACCTGACGAACCGGGTACCAGTAACTGACCCAGCGCCAACCATCGAACTCAGGCGTGCCACTGCTTTGCATATTGATGTCCGACTCATTACACATTAACTGTAGCAGAAACCATTTTTGCTTTTGGCCGATACATACCGGTTTTGTATCCCAACGCACCAAACGTTTTGGTAATTTATAGCGTAACCAGCTACGGGTAGAGGCCAGAATACGAACATCTTTTCTTCTTAACCCCACTTCCTCATACAGTTCACGGTACATCGCCTGTTCCGCGCTTTCTCCGGGGTTAATTCCCCCCTGGGGAAACTGCCAGGAGTGCTGACCGTAACGACGGGCCCACAAGACCTGTCCCTGCCGATTACAAATTACAATGCCAACATTCGGGCGGTAGCCATCATCATCGATCACCGGACTACCTCGATAGACTTAAATGCAAAGATAACTTGATTGTTTCACACTCCCGCCAGACGGTAAACCACTGCTTGGAACAGTTATCGTTCTAATAAGAGTCAGATAACCCACAGACTTCATCAAAGTTATAAACATGTTAAGTTCAATATCGCCGTTTTATTCACTATTTCTGTGGACATCTTTGTGCAGAACCCATGAAAAAGTGAGTAAAACTTATTTTTCAGGTAAAAATCGCCCCGCGGAAAATAAAAAAATAATTATTATTTTTCATAAAATTAGGTATTTTCTTAACAGCTAGATCACTGAGAGATCCTCTGAGTGAACGACCATCGCCGAAATAGTGGCGAAAGATCGCGCTATGCCGGTTTTATCCACAGAACCTTATCCCTCATCAGGCAAAAAACAGACAAAAACAGCAAAATCCCCGCGCGTCAAGGCTGTAAATCAAACCAGTAATCCCTCTTTATCCGGGTTATCCAATAAATCTGTGGATAAGATGGTGTAAGATCCTGTTCATTGTTAGCGTCTACAAGTGCACAGTTTACGAAACGCGAATCGGCAAGCGGGATTGTACTTAAAAAAATCGCTATGAATCATGCTATTATTGAGTTTCTCAACAGACTTTCCGCTTGTGCACGAATGCGTTTCAAGCATTGTGTTTTTTTTGAACAGAAAAAATCAGGCTATGGATTTTATGAATTCACCCTCCGTATCCGCTACGCCGCCGCAGAGCGAGCAGGAACTGTTGCTGCGCGCCCAGTCGCTGGCGGGCTACAATCTGGCCGAGCTGGCGGACATCGCGCGACTGCCTCTGCCGGCGAATCTGAAACGGGATAAAGGGTGGATCGGCATCCTGCTGGAGCACTTTCTGGGCGCCAGCGCCGGCAGTAAACCGGAACAGGATTTCCCCGATATCGGCATTGAACTGAAGACCATCCCCATTGACGAACAGGGACGGCCGCTGGAGACCACCTTCGTATGCGTTGCGCCGTTAACCGGCAACAGCGGCGTCACCTGGGAAAGCTGCCACGTTCGCCATAAGCTGGCGCGGGTGTTATGGATACCGGTCGAAGGCTCGCGGCACATCCCTCTGGGCGCACGTCGCATCGGCGCGCCGCTTATCTGGAGCCCCAGCCGGGAAGAGGAAGAGCAACTGCGGCGCGACTGGGAAGAACTGATGGACCTGATTGTTCTCGGCCGGGTGGAAAGCATCACCGCGCGCCACGGCGAAGTGCTGCAATTGCGTCCCAAAGCGGCGAATAGCCATGCGTTGACGGAAGCGATCGGCGAGTTCGGACAACCGATTCTGACCTTGCCCCGCGGATTCTACTTAAAGAAAACATTTACCGCCCCCTTGCTGGCGCGCCATTTTCTGCTGTAACCTGCGACGCTTTTTCTTGCCTGCTCACCAAGACAGCAGCGTATAATATCGTTTACATTTCGTTTAAGGTGCTTTGATATAATGTTCGATTGGATTGTTGACCCGAATGCCTGGTTAGCTCTGGGTACGCTAACTATTCTGGAAATCGTTCTGGGTATCGACAACATTATTTTTCTGTCGTTAGTTGTCGCCAAATTACCCAAAGCTCAACAAAATAAAGCGCGTCGTATAGGACTCATGGGCGCCATGCTTATGCGTCTGGGATTGCTGGCGTCCATCGCCTGGGTTATCCGCCTGACCAATCCGTTGTTTACCGTATTAGACAATGAGATCTCCACGCGCGACCTGATCCTGTTTTTCGGCGGATTATTCCTGATCTGGAAGTCGATCAGGGAAATTCACGACATGGTGGATGGCGGTTCTGAAGATCACGTCTCGCAGGTGCATTCCTTTTTCGGCGCGATCGTTCAGATCATGCTGCTGGATATCATCTTCAGCCTGGACTCGGTGATTACCGCCGTTGGCCTTTCCGACCATCTGTTTATCATGATGGCGGCAGTGATCATTGCGGTTGGCGTCATGATGTTTTCCGCCCGGGCCATCGGCGAGTTTGTGGAGCGTCACCCGTCGGTCAAAATGCTGGCGCTGGCATTTCTGATCCTGGTGGGATTCACCCTGATTCTGGAAAGCCTCGATGTGCATGTACCGAAAGGCTACATCTATTTCGCCATGTTCTTCTCCATGTCGGTGGAAGCGCTGAATCTGCTGCGCGGTAAAAAAACCAAGTGACGGATTAAGGAAATCGCCCCCCACGGACCAGGGGGGCATTCATGGCGACCTTGCGCGCTTGATCATTAAATCTCAAATCCCTGACGGGGTTTTCCCACTATTCTTACTCAACCTTAACACTCTATTTGTTAGACTCGCGCAATAGCTCCGTTTTGACTATCGGCAACAGGTAATGATGATGAAAGTTTGGATGAAAATGGCGGTCACGCTCGCGTTATTGTTCACCCTGTGCGGCTGCGCCAGTAACTACGTGATTGCGACGAAAGAGGGAGAGATGCTGCTGACGCACAGTAAACCGATCCTGGACAAGGATACCGGCATGATCGCCTACATTGACGAAGAGGGTAACGAGAAACACATTAACAACGATCGGGTTTCCCAGATAATCGAACGCTGATTTTCACTATTTTCAGGCAACCTTTCGATACGCCCCCGCAGTTTTAGACAATAAAGACGCTTCCCCACACGGCGCGGCTTCGTTATAGTCAAACCCAGGTGTTGATACCCAAGCGCTTTCAAGATGCAGGAAGCCAACCCCTGCGACTTGCAGCATGACGAGTATAGATGCGCACCTGCCGTTCTCAGAGATAAAGGAAGCTGGCAATGCTATATCACCGAATTCCCCACAGTGCTTTAGAAGTGAGTGTTCTGGGTCTTGGCACCATGACCTTTGGCGAACAAAACAGCGAAGCCGAAGCGCATGCGCAACTGGATCACGCCATTGCCGCCGGCGTCAACCTGATTGACACCGCCGAAATGTATCCGGTGCCGCCGCGGCCGGAAACCCAGGGATTAACCGAAAGCTATATTGGTTCCTGGCTGAAATCCCGGGGCGGACGTGAAAAACTGATTCTGGCCAGCAAAGTGGCCGGCCCGGTTCGCGGCAACGATAGCGGCATCCGCCCGCAGCAGGCGCTGGATCGAAAAAACATCCGCGACGCGCTGGATGAAAGCCTGAGGCGTCTGAACACCGATTATCTCGATTTATATCAACTGCACTGGCCGCAGCGGCAAACCAACTGCTTCGGCAAACTGAGTTATCAGTATACGGATGACAAACCGGCCGTGACGTTATTGGAAACGCTGGAAGCCCTGAACGAACAGGCGCGGGCTGGGAAAATCCGTTATATCGGCGTGTCCAACGAAACCCCATGGGGCGTAATGCGTTATCTGCATCTGGCGGAGAAACACGACCTGCCGCGCATTGTGTCGATTCAAAACCCCTATAGTTTGCTGAACCGTAGTTTTGAAGTGGGTCTGGCGGAGATCAGCCAGCATGAAGGCATTGAGCTATTGGCCTATTCCGCGCTGGCATTCGGCACGCTGACCGGGAAATATCTTAACGGCGCGAAGCCCGCCGGCGCACGCAACACGCTGTTCAGCCGCTTTGTGCGCTATAGCGGTTCGCATACTGAACAGGCGATTGCCGAATATGTGGCGCTGGCGCGCAAACACGGTCTGGATCCGGCGCAAATGGCGCTGGCCTTCGTGCGCCAGCAACCGTTTGTCGCAACCACGCTGCTGGGCGCGACGTCGGTGGAGCAGTTGCAGACCAACCTCGACAGCCTGGCGCTCACGTTGGATAGAGAAATACTGGACGAGCTGGAGGCTATCCACCGCCGCTTTACCATTCCGGCGCCTTAAAGACCGAAACCGGGCCATCCACTGTGGCCCAATCCCGCCATCCCCTGCGCCCCAATCCGTCATCCCTGCGGTTCAACCACGTTATCCCCGCGATCCAATCCCGTCATCCCCGCGGCCCAATCCCGTCATCCCCGCGGCCCAATCCCGTCATCCCCGCGGCAGTAGGCGGGGATAAGGGCAGGAGAATTATTTCAAGGTTTGCAACAAACTTTTACGCTGATTCTCCAGCGAGGTGACCCGGCCGCATACCTCGTTGCCGAAGCTCTGAAACGCCATTTCCTGGTTGTTCCACTCGCTCTGAATGGCTTTCTGCAAACCACCGAGATTGCCCATCATCACCTGTAGCGGATTGCCGCCGCTCGACATCTGCTTGACGCCCATTTCGTTCAGGCTGTCTTGCAATACGCCGCCCATGCTTTGCTCGACGATCTGCTTGCCGTCCTGTTCAACCTGCTTAATCGCCTGATGGTGGAAAGTCAGGCCATCGCTGCGCTGTTCGATAATGCGGTTCATCTGCTGTTTGAGCTGTCCATTCAGCGTGGTCAGCCGGTTACGCACGTTACTGTCGCTGCCCAGTTCCTGCACAATCACTTTATCCAGCGCCACGCGCGCTTTTTCCAGATGCTGCCGCGCGCCCTGATCGATCCAGGGAAGCTGCTGGCGTAAATCCGCCTGATAGGCTTTGGACTGCCGGCGCTGCTCGGCGCTAAGCGTCTGCGGCACGCCGTTACGTATAATGTCGCCCTGCGGAGATATCTGTAAATTTCCGCTGGCGCCGATGACCTGCACATGTTGCGGACTGATAACGATATCGTCCTGCGGATTAACATTACACTGGTAGGCGGCCTGAGCCTGCCAGGCTAACATCATCAATAAACCCAGAGTCATTTTACGCAGCATATTTTCTCCTGAGGGAAACAGCGAGGGGACGGTGAACGGTCCGCCCGTCGCGGGGCGGAAAGCGGCTGGATAACGGCGCGGTTAACCAGCCTGAGCAAGATCTAGATCAGTTCCTCTGGCAAATCCCACCAGATATCAAACAGTTCACTGACCTTCACGTCCGTCAGACTTTGACCTTCCAGCCAGTGACCGACCAACAGGCGGTGCTCGTCCGTGCAGTGACCGATTTCCTGTAGGCAGACCAGCCCCTGCCATTGCAGATAACCGCTGCCTTCGAACGCCAGCCCGTTGGGCTCAATCACGTCATCAACGAACTTATCCATCATCCGATCGATATCGTCAACGCTGGTCCCTTCGGGGAAGCGCCAACTCACGGAAAATCCCAGTTCCTGAAACTCATCAATGTGTAGTTTTTTACGTAAACGACGGCTACGAGCTTGTGCCATTATTTCATCCTCTCAAACATCAGATCCCAAACGCCATGCCCTAAACGCTGGCCGCGAGCTTCAAATTTCGTCAGCGGACGTGATTCCGGCCGCGCAACATAGTCATTATTATCGGAAAGATTACGATATCCTGCGACGGAGCCCATCACTTCGAGCATATGCTGGGCATAAGGTTCCCAGTCCGTCGCCATATGGAAAACACCGCCGACCTTTAATTTGCGCAGCACCAGTTCAACGAACGGAACCTGCACAATACGGCGCTTGTTATGTCGGGCTTTATGCCACGGGTCGGGAAAGAAAAGCTGCACCATCGACAGCGAACCGTCGGGGATCATGCTTTCCAGCACTTCCACCGCGTCATGACACATGACGCGCAGGTTGCCGACCTCCGCCTCATGCGCGGAAGAAAGGCACGCGCCGACGCCCGGCAGATGCACCTCAATGCCGAGGAAATTCTGTTCCGGATGCTGCGCCGCCATCGTCACCAGCGACGCGCCCATACCGAAACCGATCTCCAGCACCACCGGCGCATCACGGCCGAACAGCGAGGTAAACGCCAGCGGTTCGGCCTGAAACGCTACGCCCATCACCGGCCAATAGTTATCCAGCGCCTGTTGTTGCCCGTTGGTCAAACGCCCCTGTCGGCGAACAAAACTGCGTATGCGACGCAGCGGGCGTCCGTTTTCATCAAATTCCGGTGAGATGACGTTATTAATCATAAAGAGTGTTTACTGTCTGTCCGATTTCGTTAAGGAAACGCGCATTATGCAAGGATACTGTGGTTTAGCAAGAGCGCCGCCTCGGAAAGTTCCGGTTTACAGCACATTCACTCTGTGCTGGAATCGCTGTCAAACTTTTTACCTGCCGGATAGTGATCCCTTTTATGATGCAAGCGCAACAGTTCGCGCACCAGGTGCTGAACTGGTACCAACGCTATGGCCGAAAAACCCTGCCCTGGCAGCTTGAGAAAACGCCTTATAAGGTATGGCTGTCCGAAGTGATGCTGCAACAAACGCAGGTCGCCACGGTCATCCCCTATTTTCAACGTTTTATGTCGCGCTTTCCGGATGTGAAAGCGCTGGCCGCCGCCCCGCTGGACGAAGTGCTGCACCTGTGGACCGGGCTGGGCTACTACGCCCGCGCCCGTAACCTGCACAAGGCCGCGCAGACCATCGTGGCCCGCCACGGCGGCGTGTTTCCGACCACGTTCGACGAAATCGCCGACCTGCCGGGCGTCGGGCGCTCTACCGCCGGCGCCATCCTGTCGCTGTCGCTGGGACAGCATTACCCGATTCTCGACGGCAACGTAAAGCGGGTGCTGGCGCGTTGCTATGCGGTAGACGGCTGGCCGGGCAAAAAAGAGGTGGAGAAGAAACTGTGGGCATTAAGCGAATCGGTAACGCCCGCCGCCGGCGTCGAGCAGTTTAATCAGGCGATGATGGACCTGGGGGCGATGGTGTGTACCCGCAGCCGTCCCAAGTGCGAGCTCTGCCCGCTGAATAGCGGCTGCGTCGCCTACGCTAATCACAGTTGGTCGCAGTACCCCGGCAAAAAACCCAAACAGACGCTGCCGGAAAAGACCGGCTGGTTCCTGCTGCTGCAACAGGGGTCGACGGTCTGGTTACAACAGCGGCCCGCGGTCGGGCTATGGGGCGGACTATTTTGCTTTCCGCAGTTCAACCAGCGCAGCGAATTGGAACTCTGGCTGCGACAACGTGGTCTGAACGCTGATGGACTGCAACAGCTCGTCGCTTTCCGGCACACGTTCAGCCATTTCCATTTGGATATCGTGCCGATGTGGCTGGCTGTTTCACAGCAGGATATCCCACAAACCGGGTCTTGCATGGATGATGGCCCAGGTCTCTGGTATAACTTAGCGCAGCCGCCCTCTGTCGGATTGGCCACCCCGGTTGAACGCCTGCTGCGCGAATTGGCCCAGCCACAGCCAATACAATCGAATGCCTGCAAAATTAACGAGGAAGAAGCATGAGCAGAACCATTTTTTGTACTTTTTTACAACGTGAAGCCGAAGGGCAGGACTTTCAGCTCTATCCCGGAGAACTGGGCAAACGCATCTACAACGAGATATCAAAAGACGCCTGGGCGCAATGGCAAGCCAAGCAAACCATGCTGATCAACGAAAAGAAGCTGAGCATGATGAACGTTGAAGATCGCAAACTGCTGGAACAGGAAATGGTCAAGTTCCTGTTTGAAGGTAAGGACGTGCATGTCGAAGGTTACACGCCTCCGAGTCATTGATATTGCAGGGCCGGACGGCCCTTTTGCGCCCTTATTCCGACACGGCTTTTTATATGAAGAAAATTTTAGCTCTGCTGATCATCGCACCGTTATTGGTTTCCTGTTCGGGAAATAAAAGCTCGACCGACAATGAAGCGTTCATCAAGGATACCAATGCCTTTGACATTCTGATGGGACAGTTCGCCCATGATATCGAGAATATCTGGGGCATGAATGAAGTCCTGATTGCCGGGCCGAAGGACTACGTAAAATATACCGACCAATATCAGACCCGCAGCCACATCAACTTCGATGCCGGTACCATCACCATTGAAACCATCTCGGCGACCAACTCCACGGCCAGTTTGCGCCAGGCCATCATCACCACCCTGCTGATGGGCGATGACGCCAGCAACACCGACCTGTATTCGGACGCCAACGACATTCAGATCAGCCGTGAGCCCATGCTGTACGGCCAGGTGCTGGACAATACCGGAGAGCCGATCCGCTGGGAAGGCCGCGCCGCCAACTTTGCCGATTACCTGATACAAAACCGATTGCAAAAACGCAATTCCGGGCTGCATGTTATCTGGTCGATCACCATCCAGTTAGTCCCCAACCACCTGGATAAGCGCGCGCACAAATACCTGCCGCTGGTGCGCAAAGCCGCGGAGCGCTATGGCGTTGAGGAGTCGCTAATCCTGGCCATCATGCAAACCGAATCCAGCTTCAACCCTTATGCCGTCAGCCATGCGGACGCGCTGGGATTGATGCAGGTCGTCCAGCACAGCGCCGGCCGCGACGTCTTCAAAATGAAAGGGAAATGGGGACAGCCAAGCCGCAGCTACCTGTTCGATCCGGAAAATAACATTGATGCAGGCACCGCTTATCTGTCGATCCTGAAGAATAGCTATTTAGCCGGCATTGAGAACCCGACGTCGCGGCGCTACGCCGTTATCACCGCCTACAACGGCGGCGCGGGCAGCGTATTGCGCGTGTTCTCCAGCGACAGGAGCCGTGCTATCGATGTTATCAACGGCATGTCGCCGAGCGACGTGTATAACACGCTGACCACCAAACATCCGTCAAGCGAGTCACGGCGTTATCTGTATAAGGTCAATTCCGCCCAGAAGAATTACCGCCGCTAGCGATATCGCAATAATAACGGCTGAGCCTCTGGTACGGATGACCAGAGGCTCGGTATCATAAGCGCCTCCATCCCTATCCGACTGCACAAGGAACCGGCATGCCCGCAATACCGTTACCTTTTATCACCGCGTTCCTGCTCATCGTCCTTTTCCTGCGCCTGCGGCGCGTTAACGGCAACCGCCGTTCGACAAAAACAGAAACGGCGTTTGTCGCCGTCAGTTGTCTCGCCATCGCCCTATGCGGATTTCACTGGGGTACATCGCTGCCGCTGCCCGCCTTTTTACAGCCGATTGTCGCCGCCGCCGTGCCTGCGCTGTTTTGGCTGAGCTTCAAACCGGACATTCGCGACGGCGGACAGCGCACACGTTACTGTCGGCATCTGCTTCCCGTGGTCGGCGTGGCCCTCCTGACGGCCATGAAAACCTACCTGCTCGATTTATCGCTGCTGATGATTTACGCCGGTTATGGCGTCGCGCTGGTTCATGCATCATGTGCTCAGCCATCGGAACAGCCGCGATGGAAAAGAACGTCCTTTCTGGCCGGCGTTTATTTTATCTTCTCAGGCCTGGCGGATATCGCCATCGCGCTGGATCTGGCTATTTTTGACGGCAGGCAGGCGCCGGGAATCATTGCCGCCGCCCACATGGCCACACTCGTCGTTCTGACCGTTCTGATTGTGACGAAAAATCCCTCCCTGGCGGGAGCGGCAGAGCAAAAAGACAGCGACGACATACAGCCCGCCAGCGCTGAAGATCGGGCGCTGGCGGAAAAACTGGACCAATTGATCCGCACCCATAATCTCTATACCGACCCCAATATGACGATCCAACGCCTTGCCCGTCGGCTGGGCATCCCTACCCGACAACTTTCGGAAGCCATTAATCGCGTTTACGGACGCAATATCTCTCAAATCGTGAACGGCTATCGTATTGATGAGGCCCGGCGATTACTCAGCCAGACGGATGAACGCATCACCGACATCATGTTGGCCTGCGGTTTCCAGACCAAATCAAACTTCAATCGGGAGTTTTTGAAATCCACGGGAATGACTCCCAGCCAGTGGCGACGCGCCAACGCTTCATCAGCCGCCGCTAGCGCCGTTGCCATGCCTGCGCCAGAAAGCCGCTGATCTTCTCGATCAGCGCAAGATGAATAGCCTCGCGGGAACCCCCGGCGCCATCCATGCAGATAATGCCCTCACCCGGATCTGAGGCATTGATGAGGTCTGCCGCGCCCGGTTTGCAAAGCTGCATAAAGCTAAAATGCGTGGCATCAGCGCTCTCCCAATATTGGGACATTTCTCCCGGCAGAGACTTCATCAGATACTGTGACTCAAGCGAGGCCGGCAGAACGGGATCGGGAACGCCGGCGGCGATAACCAGTACGGGTATGCTCACGGCGGCAAGACTCGCCGGGGTAAAGCCGCTCGCCAGTCCGAGGTCGAGCGAAACGACCGCGCTGACCCGTTGATCCCGCGCAGACGCATCAATCCGCGCTCTCGACTTTGCATCCTTTCCCGCGCCGATCGCCTGATAGGTTTTGCAGGAGGCGAGCTGTGGCCGCGTCAGGCAATCCTCTGCGAACCGTTCGGCGTTGAAACGCGCGCCGGCCACGGCTAATGCCGTCCAGCCGCCCAGTGAATGTCCGATCACGGCAACCTGCTCCGATGCCGTCTTCCCTGCAATATCCGAACTTTCCTGCAAAGCGGTAATCACCCGGCTGATGTCGTCGGGCCGCAGCCAAAGTTTCGCCGCCAGCGCGGGTTTCATATCGAAGGATGTGGTGCCGGGGTGATTAATGGCCGCCACGATATATCCTTTTTGCGCCAGCGCGTAGGCCAGCCAAAGTTGATTGCGCCAGTTTCCGCCATAACCGTGGGAAAGCACCGCCAACGGATGTAAACCTGACCGCGGCGGCGCATCGTTAATCACCGGCACGCCGAAAAAAGCGGTATTCTCGCCGAGCGGCGCCGTATCCCCGGCGGCATCCGTCGGATACAGCACGACGCCGCTCAGCGCTCGTCCCCCCCGATCGTCGGCCAAATCCAACTGCCGATAGCCCACAGCTGAAGAGGTCGGCGACGAGAAACACAACAGACAACCCCAGGTAAAAACGATAAAAAAGAATTTCATAATGGAAAGCTCCGCTAGCCCCCGACAACGTTTACCGCGCAAAAATGCGTATACGCGGCGATGTGAACAATGAAGGGAATAAATGAACGTCGCCTTTTTACTGAAAGTTACCGTTGCAAGAGACCTAAAACGCTATTTAGTACCTTTTATTTGCTAAAACGGCGCATCGCGGGGAATCGCAAAATAGCATGACGGCGCCTATGACCGCCTCCTGCGCACGAACAGACGCTGCTAATAATACAATTTTAAATCATTATGTTAGCCTGGTATTTTCAGACTGCGGCGAGTCGATATTTTATAGCAAGATAACCTATCTGATAGTAAAATTGCGCCGCACTGATTATTCAAGTCCGATGATCAAATAAGAGAAGGGAGCACCATGAAAACAACGGAAACAGGTAAGTATTCGAAAAAATGGCAAACCCGTTTCGATTTTTTTGAGCGATACGGCGCACCAAAAACAAAAGAATTCCGCATCGCCATCAGGCAAGAAAAGTTTTTCCGGCGCCTGCTGATTAATATGAATTACTATGCATTCTTCTTTGGCTGCATCTATTTCTTCATCATCGGGTTATGGCGAAAAAACCTCGCCCTGATTGCGATAATAGCTGTATTCAGTGTTATTCAGTTGATGGTGGAAGAGGCGACCGGCTCGCGCTTCCCGGCTGTCTTCGATCTGATTATTAATCTCTTAACCGCGATGATTTGGGGAATAACGGCAAATTACGCTTATTATCTCAACGAGGTAAAAGGCAGCAAAAGTTGGAATCCATTCGAAGGAATATTATAAGACGTAAAACAATCGTGTCTGAAAAAATAAAGCGCCGCACAGCGAGTCATCAATCCCGTTAAGCACCGCCATCCGCGTATCCGACAGTCAGTAAGGCAGCCTTACTGACTGCAATAATGCCGGCCAACCGTCCCCCTCTGCGGAAACGCATTTTTGCCACCCATGTCGAGAAAGGGTAACATTGACGCCATTTTTTGCGCCATTACCTTTGAATTGGCAAAATCGGTTTAACAAATTCAGAGCAAATAAAAAACACAACATATTTAAATTCAACATCTTACAAAATTAAACATGAGTAACCGACAGGTGTACAGGTAAGTAATGACTCAAAGCAAAAGAACAAATAGCGGACATGATGCAAACCAAAAACGACGTTGGCTGGACTCACATGAAGCAGGTTATAACAAAGGATTAGGTAATCGTCACGTTCAAATGATTGCCATCGGCGGTTCTATCGGCACCGGACTGTTTCTCGGCGCCGGCGCGCGTTTACAGATGGCCGGCCCGGCGCTGGCGCTGGTCTACCTGACCTGCGGCATTTTCGCATTTTTCATTCTGCGCGCGCTGGGCGAGCTTATCGTCCACCGTCCGACCAGCGGCAGCTTCGTCTCCTACGCCCGTGAATTTTTAGGCGAAAAAGCCGCTTATGCAGCGGGCTGGATGTATTTCCTCAACTGGGCCATGACCGGCATCGTCGACATCACCGCGGTGGCGCTTTATATGCACTACTGGGGTACCTTCGCCGACGTGCCGCAATGGCTTTTTGCATTGATTGCCCTGTCTCTCGTCACCATGATGAACCTGATCGGCGTGAAATGGTTTGCCGAAATGGAGTTCTGGTTCGCGCTGATCAAAGTGGCCGCTATTTCTCTGTTTCTGGTGGTGGGGAGCGTTTATCTCGGCATAGGCACGCCCCTGGACGGTAACCAGACCGGCTTGCATCTGATCACCGATAACGGCGGCATCTTCCCGCACGGACTCTTGCCTGCGCTGGTGCTGATGCAAGGGGTGATTTTCGCCTTCGCGGGCGTGGAAATGATCGGTATTACCGCCGGCGAGTGCCGGAATCCGGAAACCGTGCTGCCGAAAGCCGTGAACAGCGTGATCTGGCGTATCGGCATATTTTATGTCGGCTCCATCACCCTGCTGGTCTGTCTGCTGCCCTGGAACGCCTATCAGGCCGGGCAAAGTCCTTTCGTGACCTTTTTCAGCAAACTGGGCGTGCCATACATCGACTCGATTATGAACATTGTCGTGTTATCCGCCGCGCTATCCAGCCTGAACTCCGGTCTGTACTCCACCGGGCGCATTTTGCGCTCGCTGTCGCTGGGCGGGTCAGGCCCGAAGTTTCTGTCGAAGATGAGTCGCCAAGCCGTTCCTTATACCGGCATTTTAGTGACGGTGAGCATTCATATTATCGGCGTTTTTCTTAACTACATCGTGCCGTCCCAGGTGTTTGAAATCGTCCTGAATGTGGCTTCGCTGGGCATACTCTCCTCCTGGGGATTCATCATCGTCTGCCAGATGAAGCTGCGTAAGGCCATTTCTCAGGGGAAAGCCAGCCCGGTGTCTTTCAAAATGCCGTGGGCGCCGGTGACCTCCTGGCTGACGCTGGCGTTTCTGCTGGGCGTGCTGGTGCTGATGGCGTTTGACTACCCGAACGGAACCTGGACTATCGCTTCCCTTCCCATTCTGGCATTAATGCTGACCGCGGGCTGGTTAGGGCTGCGCAAGCGCAAGGCCAGCCAGGCGTCTGAAGATGAAAGCCGGGAGCAGGAGTCCGCCGCCATCTGAAGACGAACAGGCCCGGTGAACCGGGCCTGTCGTCATTACTGCTCAATCACATAGCCATAAAGCCGTTTGCCGCCGTCTTCCTCCGCCACGCTGTAGACGCCTTGCAGCTCGGGGGAAAATCCCGGCAGCAGATTGATCCCGGCCTCCAAAGCCAGAAAATAGCGCTGCACCGCCCCGCCCCATACTTCGCCCGGCACCACGCACAACACGCCCGGAGGATAAGGCAACGCGCCTTCCGCCGCGATTCGGCCGGCGATTTCAGCTATCGGCACCAGTTCGATATTTCCGCGCACAAATTCGCTGTTGGCTTCCTGCGGCAGCATCGCCGCCGCGGGAAAGTCCGCTTTACGGAACATCGCTTTCTGCAAGTCTTTCACATTGTGACCGGCATAGAAGTCATGCATTTCCTGACACAGCCGACGTAAAGTGTAACCGCGATAACGTCGTTCGTATTTTTGATACAGACTGGGCAACACTTCGCTCAACGGCGCATCTCTGGCGATCAGCCGTTCAAAATGGACGATAGCCTCTACCAGGCGCTGCATTTTGACGCTGTCTTCCGCCGGCGTCAGCAGGAACAGTATCGAATTCAGATCGCATTTCTCAGGAATAATGCCATGCTCGCGCAGATAATTGGCCAGAATGGTCGCAGGAACGCCAAAATCGGTATATTCGCCGCTCATCGCATCGATTCCCGGCGTGGTTAACAGTAATTTACAGGGGTCGATAAAATATTGATCCTGCGCGTAACCGTCAAACGAGTGCCATTTTTCACCCGGCTCGAAATTAAAGAAGCGCACATCATGCGCAATAATGTCCGTATCGTGATCCTGCCACGGGATCCCCGCTATCGTCGGCGGCACAAACGGCTGAAACAAATCACAACGCGTCAGCAGTTGCTTACGCGCCTCAATGCCGATTTTCACACACTCCAGCCATAACCGGCGCCCGCTGGTACCCTCATGCATTTTGGCGTTCACATCCAGCGCGGCGAACAGCGGGTAGAACGGGCTGGTGGTGGCATGCAACATAAAGGCGTTATTAAAGCGTTTATGATTACAGAAACGCCGCTGGCCTTTAATGTGCGTGTCTTTCTTATGTATCTGCGACGTCTGGGAGAAGCCGGCCTGCTGTTTATGCACCGATTGGGTAACAAAAATGCCGGGATCGTTTTCATTCAGATCCAGCAACAACGGCGAGCATTGCTCCATCATCGGAATAAACTGCTCGTATCCCACCCAGGCGGAATCAAACAGAATGTAGTCGCAGAGATGACCGATGCTATCGACCACCTGACGCGCGTTATAAATCGTCCCGTCGTAGGTGCCGAGCTGGATAACCGCCAGACGAAACGGACGCTGTTGATTAGCCCGCTCCGGCGCCACTTCGCTCACCAGATTACGCAGATAGGCTTCATCAAAACAGCGGGCGTCAATCCCGCCGATAAAACCGAATGGATTACGCGCGGTTTCCATATAGACAGGCGTCGCGCCGGCCTGAATCAGCGCGCCGTGGTGATTGGATTTATGATTGTTGCGGTCAAACAGCACCAGATCGCCGCGCGTCAGCAGCGCGTTGGTCACCACCTTATTCGCCGCGGAGGTTCCGTTCAGCACAAAGTAGGTTTTATCCGCATTAAACACGCGAGCGGCGAATTTCTGCGCCTTCTTGGCGGCGCCTTCATGGATCAGCAAATCGCCCAGCTTCACATCGGCGTTGCAAATATCCGAACGGAAAATATTCTCGCCGTAAAAATCAAAAAACTGCCGGCCGGCCGGATGCTTGCGGAAAAATTGTCCGCCCTGATGCCCCGGACAGGCAAAGGTGGTGTTTTCCATTTCGACATACTTGACCAGCGTATCGAAAAACGGCGGCAGCAGCGTCTCCTGATAGCGCTGCGCGGCGCGCTCCAGCACCTCGGCATAGGCGCCGTCCTCGTCCAGCGGCAACCACTCGCTGCCTGCCGGCAACATGTCGGACAGTGAATCGACATGGTTATCCAGCGCCACAAAAGCCGGGATGGTAAAACCGGTGTGATGCAATATCGACAAAATTCCACAGCGGGCTTCCTCAATGGAGACGACGACCGCGGCCACATCGGTAAAATCAGTCTGACTTAGCGCAACAATTTCTCGTGCAGTGATTAAACGGGCGGCAACCGCCGAATTAGCCGCAATTTTTAACTGTTTCATTTAACCAAACCCAAACGGTTAAGGATGAGTGTACGTGTCCGGAAGACACGGCGCAGGGATAACAATCCCGACCAATCACAATGCCGATCGGTAACGACGAACGCACGATCCCCACAGTGATTACTGTAGGTCAAGAATGAGCAAACTGAAGCCAGCGCCATCCGATAGACATCAGTAAAATCAGAGCGGAACTCTATTTTTAATCATGCCTAACAGTGAGCGTACGAACGCCTCACCGCATGGTGGCGGGGGATAATCGTAGAGACAGGAAAAAGCGGCGGAAACAAGAAGCGCACGACGCCGTCATCAAAGATCCGGCGCAGGCATTTCGCACCATGAGCAATGAATCCGACATATCAGCAGCCCTCTTTAGCCACGGGATGAACAAGGCGTTCAAGCGAACAGGAAGTTAAAAACCGCGCAATATTGGCATTATTTTCCGCCAAATTCAAGAAACGACCGGCTTTGGTTTTGTATCAACCCGCAACACGATAACGAACGCCCGCATGACGAACCGAAAGCAACCTCACCCGTCGCCGGAAGATTAAACAGCGGCTGCCGGAAACAGCAATATTGCCTGAAAATAGAGCAAGCACGCGGGTTTGTGACAGAAACCCGTTGACGCCGCGCAGGCAATACGGTTTAATGCGCCCCGTTGCCCGGATAGCTCAGTCGGTAGAGCAGAGGATTGAAAATCCTCGTGTCCTTGGTTCGATTCCGAGTCCGGGCACCACCTTTCCTTTTTTATGCCTCCTTATAAATCCCCATGTGTATGTAATTCAATAAGTTGGCGTAAAAATCTTTCCCGATGCGTTTTGATTTATCCCTTCGTATCCGGAAAATTTGGGGTCAGATTGCGGGTCGTTCAGTTCGATGAACGAAGGAGACCCTCACATGGCCCTGAATGACAGTAAAATCCGCGCAGCCAAACCTCTCGCAAAATCCTACAAACTTACCGATTCGCAAGGTCTGTACCTGACGGTATCCGCCAGCGGCGCTAAGTTATGGTATTTCCGCTATCGCTTCGGCGGTAAGGAAAACCGTCTGGCCTTTGGCCGCTATCCTCAGATTACGTTGGCGGAAGCCCGTGAAAAGCGCGACACGGCGCGTAAACTGCTGGCGTCCGGCATCAGCCCTTCCTTGATCCGCAAAACGGATAACGCCGCCGTTGATGAATCCCGTACCTTTCAGTATGTCGCAATGACGTGGCACACCAGCAGCCTTAAGCTCTGGTCGGACGCTCACGCCGATAAGATCCTCACCTGCCTGAAACGCTACGTTTTCCCCGCGATCGGTGCGATGGATATCGCGCAGGTTGAAACCCGCCATCTGGCGCAGTTGGTTAAGGCGATTGACGACAAAGGGGTGCATGACGTTGCCGGACGGGTGCGCCAGCATCTGACCAAAATCATGCGCCACGCCGTACAGCAGGGCGTGATTAAATATAATCCGGCTTACGATCTGGATGGCGTCGTGACCCCGGTTGTGACCCAACATCACCCCGCCCTGCCGCTGAAACGCCTGCCTGAACTACTGGAGAAAATGGAAAACTACAAAGGCCGGGTGCTGACTCGTCTGGCGCTGGAATTAAGCCTGCATGTTTTTCTGCGCTCCAGCGAGTTGCGACTCGCTCGCTGGGATGAATTCAACCTGAAAGCCCATATCTGGACGGTGCCTGCAAAGCGTGAAACCGTAAAAGGCGTAAGGTTCTCAGAGCGTGGCGCAAAGATGAAGGATGAACATCTGGTGCCGTTGTCACGGCAGGCGGTCGCCCTATTGAAACAGATTCAGGTGATTTCCGGCGAATCGGTATTCGTTTTTCCGGGCGCACATACGCTGAACAAGCCGATGAGTGAAAACACCATCAACAAGGCGCTGCGCGTAATTGGCTATGACACCAAAACCGAGGTGTGCGGCCACGGCTTTAGGACCATGGCCTGTAGCGCCTTGAACGAGTCGGGACGCTGGTCAAAAGACGCTATTGAGCGGCAGATGAGCCACAAAGAGCGCAATGGTGTGCGGGCGGCCTACGTGCATAAAGCGGAGCATCTGGAAGCCAGAATCGAAATGATGCAGTGGTGGTCGGATTATCTGGACGTAAACCGCGAAGGATATGTCGCGCCGTATATTTATGCACAGCAGCATAAGGCCGCGGGTACAGCCTGACCGTTAATTCTCTGACAGGAGCAGATCCTGACGAGCGGGATCTGCTTCTTTGCTTTCTGAAAGGTTTTACCTTCGTATTTTTAACGATCAATCGGGGAACGCCTAAAATTATTCCGGCAGAATATTTTTAGGTCGTTACCTATCAATAAGGGTAATTTTTGAGGTAAAGCTTATCGTCATTGCGACGATAAAAATCTGCACCATAGGATGGTTTTTCTGCCGACACGACACTGCGCCAGAACCCGCTATTCCGGCCAACTGCACCAGTATCCCGCCGCAGGAAAAACACAAAGCTGCACCAGATATCCGTTGAACAAACATCGAACTGCGCCGGTTACGGCCTTTTCAGCCCTTTGGCCCTTTCCGGTTTGGCGCTGTTACCCTTAGCTTTCCTTTACCCTTTCAGCCTTTTCCCTTTTGACTGCACCAGATACAGGAATTATCCTTCGTTTCAACGCCCATAGACCTGCGCTACATAGCGTCCACGCCCGTCGCCGTGCCCCAAATCCATCGCCGTCAGCGCCAGCGCCTCTTTTTCGCTGAATCCCTGCGCCAGATAATGGCGAATGGCATCCTGCGCCCAGGCGTAGCGCAATGAGTGTGGGGAGTATGAGCCAGTCAAACCGATACGCGACGCCTGACCGTGCCAGTATTTCATCGCGGATTTAAGATCAGGCTTGTCAATCAGCCTGCCATTGCGTTGTTCCGCCACAGCCAACGCATTTTCCAGCGCTTTTCTAACTGCGCCAGCGTCCAAAATCACCGTCTCGCGAGACCGCCCGCCTTTGGTTCCAAAAACGATGGTCAGCCGGGACTCACCACGCTCCAGCGCCTGTTTCCACGTTCTAAGCGACTGCGCACACTGCACCGCTTCCTGTGAACGCAGTCCCATCAACCTTGATAATTCCAACGCCGCCGCCATTCCCGCGTCTTTTGCGCGAGCGGTTTCCAGCACCTGCCGATAATGCTCCTTCGTAATGGCCTGCCGGGTGCCGTTGCGGGATGCGCCGGATAAGCCGAGAGATTTATTGGACAGCCGTTCACTGGTGGCTAATCGATCACGCCCTGCTTGCTTCAGCAGACAGCGGATCGCCGCCATTTCGTTTTGCAGGCTGCGTTTCGTTATGCCCTGCTCCAGCCGTTCCCGGATGTAGCTTTCAACATGTCGGGCTTTCAGTTGCTCCACTCGCCGGATCTGCACATTTTGCATCGCTACCAGACGATCGCAAAAACGCTGCGCCAGCCTAATACGATCGTGAACAGTCTTATGACTGCCGCCCGCCTGCCGCGCCAGCGTTTTCATTTCCTGCTCCAGAATGCCCATTTTCTCTTTCTCCTTTTCATGATTGCCGCAACGCCAAAATCTGATACAACTTTTCCCCGGCGCGTAGGCCGATAGCCCCTGATTTTTTGTCGGGGCTGCGAACGATACCTGAGCGCCGGGGCGGCAGCCGTTGAGGTGTTGCGGGGCTTCGGTGGTGCTCTCTGAGCAGCCGCCCGCTTGCGCGGGTTATCCCCCGGATCGTCCTGATCCCCCTCCGGTATCGGTTCAAGTTCTCCTGTGAGTGAAAGTGGGTTGAATCACGGTGTCAGAATCCCGCCGTGCGTTGGCGAAGTGGAATTGTCTGGTGCAGTAACATGGCGCTGGTGCGTCACTTTCCCGCTTGGCGCGGTTAAAGTGACGCACTGGACTGACGCAGTGAGTGAAAATTGAAATTTTGGTGCAGGATTACGGTCACGCGGCAGCAAAGCCTTACGGCAATGCGAGCCGCTGCCCGTTATAACGGGGTTGACGCTCCGTTTCATGGAGCGTCAGTGTTTACAGTACAAATCCGTAGTGAGAACCATCCGGCAGTTCAACATCAAGGCGCAGTTTGCCGCCGGTCGCCTCAACGTAACGTTTAAGCGTGGACAGTTTCAAGTCGCGCCCCGGTTTTTCCATACCGGCAACGGTAGGCTGCCTGATGCCCAGAGCCTGTGCTATTTCCACCTGCGTTTTTTGCACTATCTCACGTAGTTCGGCAAGGTGGATGTTGAGCAGGATGTCCGCCGCCATCACCTGAGCGTCGGCCACGACTTCCGGTTTTTCATCCGCAAGAAGCTGTTCGAGCGTTCTGCCCATCGCGTTACTCCTTATCATCTAATGTCTTCAGATAATTCGTGAATTCCCGGTCAGCAACCGGGATCATCTGGTCATAAAAACGTTTTTCATTGCCGACCTTGTTACCGCCGCAAAGCAGAATGCCGGTTCGGTAAGGATCGAAGGCGAAAAACACCCGTATCGGATCGCCCCGGCTCTGAACGCGTAGTTCTTTCATGTTGCTGTAGCGAGAGCCTTTAATCGTATCGGCATAAGGTCTGGGCAAACCCGGCCCTTTTTGCCGCAGAACGATAAGCGATGCCAGCACGTTGGTTCGATCGATGGTACTGAGTGAACTGAACCAGCCGTCAAATATGTCCGTTGTTTTAATCGTCCACACGGGACCTCCTTATTAATATAGTGTAAAGCCTATATAGGTGCAAAGCGATAATGAAGAGACTGAAGTCGCCCAAGGCGAAATGCATTCCTCTTTACCGGGAAACTAAAGGCGTATTCCGGTCATTCATTACATGTTGTGTAAATGTGTCGTCGCTTTGCGGCGCAGGCCTCAAAAACAGCGGGAAGGTGAAGCAGAGTAGAGAATGACCTTAACCGCAATGCGGTCCGGCATTTTCAAAGGTTGATGCCGGTAAAAGGCGATCATCCTGATACATCAGGCGCTTCTCTCAGGTCATGAAGCATTTTGTGCCGGAGGGATATTACTGCTCAGCACAAGGTGCAGATAAGAGAAAACTGTTTTTCCCTTTTAAAGGATTATTGGTCGATTTTTGGCAATCTGATAAACAGGAAATGGCGCAGAACCTGTATTTGATCTGCGCCGGTGGAACATCAATGGTAGCGAGAAGGCCAGATTTGCTCAGGCTCGACGCCCAGCGCTTCAGCAATTAGTCTTTCACCTTTGGGCCAGTGTTTTGTCAGCGCATTCGCCAGCGTGGAGGAGGCTAGCCCTGCATTACGCGAAACCGCTGCCATCGACGTTCCGCGCTTTTTCAGCGCCGCAATAATATCGGCGGGATGCCAGTCCTGTTGGTTCATGCGGTCACCTCATCAATGCATTTCACGCCGTCAGCGGTGCGTATCCAGCGCGGGGCTTTCAAGTCAGCAGCAAAGTAATCAACCAGTTCCGCCAAGAGCCAGCGCAATTGTTCTTCCGCTTGTGGCGGAAACATCCGGCAAAGCAGAAGCTGAGTCAGGGTAAAACAGTAATCGCAAAGCGTATCCGCATCTGGGGCAAAACGGGGAGAGTTTTTGGGCAAGGTATCAACGGTCAGACTGTCTATCAGGTGAGGCGGAATAGGATCGCGCAGGCCCGGTTTCAGCAGCGCAAAACCGGCGGCAAGTCGACCGCAGAGAGCCATCTTCAGTACAGGATCGTAGCTTTCTGCCTGAGTCTCTGCGAGTTTCTCGCAACAGTCTGCCAGTACAGTGAAATCCGTGGCGGCGCTAAAAGGAACTGTAAGTAATGGGTGAGTCTGGTTGAGGGTTGTAGCCATAAGGCAGCCTCCAGTATGTGATGTTTAAACCACCACCTAAGAGACCAATCTTACGGGTGGTGGACTGAACGGAGTTGGTCTTACCGGCCATACTGGAACCGGCGCACCTTGCGGTGCCCCCGCCCAGCCCACCATAATTCGGTATAGCTAAGCATACGACATAAAAAAAGACGCAAGGCGCGTCATATGTCGCCAGTATGGTATTCGGGAGACCAATCCCGGCACCTGATTTTGCAGGTGCGGGTAAAAGATACCGCGATTAGCGGTTAACAGCAAGCAAGGTTGCGGAAAGTCAATCGCAAAAAACAATGCCCCTATAAAATAATTTGCTATTCTGTCATTACATAGAGCGTAATCAATGCATTTGGCAATACCGGACGCTACTACATACCACATAGCAGACTTTGAGATACTATTAATTATAATAGTGCTTCGTAATTTTATACGTTTTGACAGTTGCCTACCGGACCATTTTGTATTATCAGTAATGTTTAACTCAAAAGGACTTAAAGGAAATCACGATGTTAAATAACAATTTAGAAGAAATAAGATCATTGCTATCTCCATTAAGTAAAATAATTATAAAACTTATTCCATATATGACTATACTATCAGGAACTATCATATGGGCATACCTGAAGAATATAGGAAGAATGGATTTATTCGTTGATGCATTATCCTTAAATGCAGGTCTTATTTCATTATTGCTTTCTGCTCTTTCCCTTTCTGTTTTTATCGCCATAACATTAGTTTTACCTAGTTATATATTAATATTATTTAAAATCAACAATAATAAATCCAATGACATCCCCCTGACTTCGGCAATGCCAGTCATAAGCTTACTATCATCAATAGCATTTTTATGCCTTGTGTTTCTACCATACACAGATTTTGTAAACAGATGGTGCAATGGGTATAAATTATCTACAGAGCATATCACATTGATAATAATAACCCTCATAGCGACAATATATTGTATGATCACTATTATAAATTATGATTTCAGTGATAAATATTCAAAGCTTAAGAGTTTCTTTAAAGAAATCGCTCATGCAACATTCAACATTTTCATAATTTTTATCTCTACAATATCCATTTCAATACCTGTCAGCCTGCTATTGAAAACCAGCAAAGGGGAAAACACGACATCGATTTTAATTGCTTTATTATTTATGAGCATATTTGCTTTTTTTACATTCTTACCTGCCATAGTATTTTATCGTGATACAAAAAAACAACATATTAATAAGATAGATGGAAGTGTCTCTAAAAACATTAAAAATTGCGCCTTTATGGTTATGTTTTCTGTTTTTTCAATAATATTTATCTTCCCCAACATATCTACTATCTTTGTCTATTCATCACTGAGCAGTATTGGTTTAATAGATAAAAACCCACACTACGTAAAAGTGAGTGGTGAGAATTATAAACCTGCAATGTTTCCTGGCAGTATATGGCAAACACAAACACCATCAGATATGGGGGACGATTTCTATATTAAAGGAGCGAACCTTTTTTCTCCGGGTTCAACTAATCTTATATGCCCTTTGTATATTGTTAATTTGAGAGATGATGCTTACCAAAATGATTTTTCAACATTTATACCCACTAATGATGAAAAGAAGATTAAATATTTGAAGAAAATGACTAAAACTTGTGTTGTTTTAGACGATCCAGATGTTCGGTTCTGGGACACGCTTTTTGATGCGACAGGTCAGATCAAGAAGTAAAAATATAGCGACAAAAATGGAAGCCAGAAAAATATACTCTGGCTTCCGGAGAGCGTTCAGAATTCTGTGTTACGTTAAAAATATTACAGCGTCATTACGTTATAACGTCGCCCGTCAAAATAAATGGCTAACTGCGACAATGTCAAATTCCAAGTCTAGATGGGCATTGTCCATTTTTCCAGTGCGTTCATCAGACCCAGCTAAAGTAGCTTCAACAAGCTTTTCTCATTTGGGAAAGCGCTTTTGGTTTTGGTCAGTTTCCTGAACTGACGATGCACCGATTCAATCGCGTTCGTGGTGTAAATTACCTTACGGATATTGCCCGGATAGCGGAAGTACGCTGACAGATTTCCCCACTTGCGCCGCCAAGACTGGAGCACCACCGGATACTGCCGGCCCCATTTTACCTCCAGCTCATCCAGCAACGTTTCTGCCGCCTCTTTCGACACGGCACGATAGACCGGCTTCAGGTCTGCCATGAAGGTTTTATGATGTTTTGACGCCACGTATTTAATCGAGTTGCATATCTGGTGAATGATACATAACTGAACTTCTGTCTGCGGATAAATGCTGTTTATTGCTTCCGGGAACCGGTCGGGGCTTTAATGGTCTTTTTACGGGAACCGTTTTTACAGTTGGCTTCAACATCCTGAGCCAGATGGGAGTCGAGCTCAGCAGCCAAGGCAGCTTCAGTTAACTGTTTGATTAAAGGCGTTAAGATACCATCCTTGCCCGTTAATGCCTGGCCGGACTGGAGTGCCTTAAGCGCTTTGTCAAAATCGAAGGGTTGGGACATATGTCATTCCTTTTTGATTGTATATTACTGGAATGACAAAGAATTTCTAACACTCCCGACTTCCGTTTTAATGGGATCTTAAACAATACTAAAGACGTCGACATCTATACTTGTATTAAGGCATTCACCAGATCCTGAGTTAGTAAGGTGAATTGAAGCATTAGTAAAGCTTCGCCTCCTATCGTCAACTGGCCATGCAACAGAGCAATCTCCCCTTCAGCTATGGCCGCTCGTCCTGCTATACATTCTTCATTTAATTGTCGGGGTAACATTTGAACCGGCGTACCTTCTGCTATCTGTTCAAATTCCACCAAGGCGGTAATTAGTGATTTTTCATCTTCTCTACGAACAAACTGCTCCAGATGAGGACGACTCTCTGTTCCAAGATTAAAATGGCGTAATCCGTCAAGCTCGCTGATAAGCGATAATGCAGGCTGTGCAGCCTGAGTCAGCGTATCGTTAAGCCGATGCAAATTTAATTCATCAAGCCAGTCATCAACCGCATATGGGGATGCGAAAAGATTAAATATCGCGCTGACGGTAAGGCGAGATATCACAATCCCGGTAATACGAGGAATAATCCATAGACGTCGATGCTCACCAATTGCAGTCTGAACATGTGCTCCATTTTCCTCAATCCATTTCGGCCAGTCCTCAGGATACTCAAGATCAACGATCGCCAGAAACTCTGACGTTGGCCACGGCAAAAGCTCCTCCCAGTCAGGACGGGCATGGAGTTCTATTTCAATCCCTCTACTTTTCAATCTGGTCTCTATTTCCAGCAGGTAGCCAGACGCTAACTTATTGAACTGACGCATTACCACTCTGACAGAGCTGCTCAATGCTCCTCCGCGCGCAGCCGCTTTAGCCTCAGCTAACCATAGCCATGCCGGATTTATTCCCTGAGTACCCGCTTCTGCTGACAGAAGACGCAGTGACGTGATCAACTCTTTTAATCGCGTAAAGGATTTTTCCGGGTATCCACCTACGAGATCCCAAGGGTAATCCTTACTCTTCTCTATGTCTTTCAGCAGACCTTTCAGCCACGCAATGTATGCACCATATCCTTCAGGCAGAGATATAAATCGCCGGAGCATATCTGTGGAACAACAAAATAATATGTTCTGAACAGGAGTGGCATGCAGTTCTGTATTTATACCAATAAACTCCCCTCCTTTTGGTGGAGTAAGTTCCCGGGCAGCCTCATGCACGGCCCCAAGTTGTTCCAGAACTTTAGATGAAGGAGCCTTATTCCGTAAGGTTCCGTCCAGAATCTTCTCGACTAACGGAACGAGTTTATTTAACAGTACGAGCGCCCGTTGTAAATAATCCGTATAGCTTTCTGTCCCCACCAGCCCGGCGGCGGTCGTTATCCACCGTTTATTCCATTCGGGTAATGCTGATGGCGGCAGGTTTTCTCTTGAGATGCGCTTAGTTGCAAGGGGATAATCCGGAATACCTGAGAGAAAACCACCCGCAGCAACAGCATCAACGGCAGCCACTGCGGCCGTTGGGTCCAATCCAATCAGGAGTGTGCAAAGTTGTACAACGTCTTCATGAACGTCTGTCTGGACCGAATGTGCGACATGGAAGATCGAACTACGCAGCAGCCGACCTTCTGACGCCGTTTCAACACTGACTTGTCCAGCCCACGGGATCTCAAGTGGAATACGCGTAATTAATCGCTCTGGCATATTGCTACTCGCCCATGCCATCGCAATATCAGGATCGAGAAGTCGGGCTACCCCCAGCAGATCTGCAATAGCCATAAGGTCAAGCGCATCAAAGCAAGGTCTTGCATCAGCAATCATCTGTCGAATATTTGCCGGGATCTCTATTCCCAATAGAGCCCCCAGAAATCCACGAAGGTTTGGGACTGAGGCCACAGAAATTATCTGCTTAATCGCCGTTGATGAAAGCTGGGTGAGTAAAGTCAGTCGGGGATCAGAAATGGAGCGGGTTTGCAGTGCTCGCATTGAATCTTTTATACGTTCAGGGAAAATATCAGAAGAAAGATCCGCATCGGCTACAGCGAACATAACAACGCCAGTAATTTGAGTCGGTTCCAGCCCCAACACTCGTACCTCTGGGATCCAAGCCCGCAGGGTCATCTCAATATGTGCCTGCCCCAGTCCTGAAAGCACAGTAACTAATGAAACAGGATCGCACTCACGCTCAATTCGGGTTACTATCGCCTTAAGCAAGACAGCTGTCGCCTCTGGATAATGGATGATGACATAGGCAGCCAGAGTATCCAGATTCATATTGTTAACCACACATACTGTTTCTGCGATGGTGTGCAAAAGTGTTGGTGGCGGATACTTATGACAGAGGCTGAGAATAGCCGCAGAGCGTAGCTGATGCAGCCCTCTCAACTGCCCATTTCGGGATTCAGAAATCAGATGTTCATCAATGAGCCGCCGTAACGCTCTGGAAAGATCGCTCTGAGAGAGGCCTAAAATTTCATATAACCGGTCAATATCAACCATAGCCCCCACAGTGCCAGCCAGTGCGGTAATACGAAGAATAGCCAGCTCTGCATCCCTCCCCTCCCGAAAGCGACAATCTATCTGTTCTCCAAGAACCATTTCAAGCCGTTCACCACGAGTAAGGATATGTGCATACTCAAGCAAAAGCCCATTACTTTGCGCCCAGGGCTCTCTCCAGCCAGCCCATGTGGTTTGCCCCTGGCGAGAAATCTGTTGCCAAATACGTTCAGCGACAGCTTCCTCTACGGTTGGGTGAACCTCTCCGGCGAGAGACCGGGTAGTCAGCATAAAAGCATCTTCTTCTCTGATTGATCCGAGCAGAAGAATGCCGCTTCCGGCTCTTGCCTCACGCAGCAGACCATCCCAAAGGCCTGCTTTCCCTTTACCTACATCATCAAAAATAAAACCAACGGGCGCTGTAGATGAGGCTCTCAATGAACGGGCAAAACGGATAAGTAAATGGGCGTCAAAGCTGTCACCACGCGTAATTTCAAACCAGCGTACTGTATGTCGGCTAACGCGGGCTGTTTCCCACATGAGTGCTGATTTCCCGGTGCCCGACACCCCAACGATCAGAGCGGCTCTTTGGGTTGTCAATGCAGCCAGAACCGCACTACGCGCCTCAGGTCTTTCCACAACAAGGCCCGAGGCAAGATGGGCTGGTCGGGTATCAACCCCCTGATAAAATGCAGGCTCATCTACAGTAGTCAGAAAATCAATAGCATCGCAGTACCCTTCACGAAGGGCCATTTCCATACCAGCCACATCAAGGACGGGCTCCATTCGACGAATAATCGTTTCGACATCGGATATAGCCAATCCTGCATATCTTCCGTTCTTAACCATCCCATTCGCATCAGCCAAGCCACCAATGTTGTTTAACAATTCGCCGTAGTAAACTTGCGCCGCTAGTGGCGTGCAAGAAAGTGTATGGCTGATAGTTTCAATTGCTTTTTCCGCAGGTTCCGCAGCAATCCAGATACGAGTGCAGGACGCAAGTAATTTCCAACGAGAGTCTCCCCGCAGAGCTTCAGCTAAACCAGCGTGCTCAGTAAGAGCATAATCTGTTTTTGGCCCCTGTATAACAGGGCGTTCAAGGATCAGATTCAGATCTTTGCCAGGATCCGGAGATGCTTCATACCGATTCCAGAGCGTCCGCACAAAACCAGCAACCTCACTAATCGGGAATAACCCCATGTGATCGCGACGAGACTTAACTTGTACAAGAGCAGAACCCGTAGATCCCTGTAATTCGTAATCATCTCGCCCCTCAGGGATCACTGCGCCATAGTGGAGTTCCTGACTCCAACAACGTAGTGCCAACCATGCCCCGACCGCATCCTGATAGCGAAATCCCCTACCAGCATGCGACCCTGCACCTGATGACCCAGAACCTTTACGTCCCATTATATTTCACCTATCCAGACAGATAATGCCATTAAAGAATATGCTGAGATATGCCGTTACAGAACCCCTTTCCAGTAAGAAATTCAGTAAACCATTACACTGTTAGTCAGCATGGCACTTGCAGTAGCCTTTGGTCCCGGCAATAAATTGATTAATCTCACCCCATAACCAAATAATAAGAACGAATTATTTGATGAGCAAGGAAGCTCAATTAGAAACGAAAAGGTAGCAATCATAAAAAAGACGGGCTACACAAACGCAGCATGACAAATGATCTCGGTACCGTATCACTTAGTGATGGCCCCAAAACTCTATTTTATATCAGTACTAAATGAAAGGAAGAAATCATCATTTAATGATGAAAAGTCTAGATATAATAACTTATCTAGAATTAATTTGAGAGTTTAAGACTTTCTCTGAATAATAGTTCTGATGAAGGCTGCTGAAATATGCAGAGCTAGTTCTGCGTCATATTCCAGCACAGAGGATGCCTTATCGCTGCCGTGTCTGACCGCAGGTTCTGCGTTGGTGTAAGCGTAAAATTTCTCAATGACTGTGATAAGTAGTGGAGAAACTGTATTCTCTTTTTTCATGAGTTTCAGTGCTTCCCCCAATGTTGATGCGGACGGATAGAACGTCCGGCATACACTTTCTACTGCGCTTATCGATTCTTTGATCGAATTCTCAGGATCTTTATGTGAACCCAAAGCAAAATAGCGGGCTTTAGCGTAATGTCTTCTAGCCGGTTCAAAACGGTCCTGAAGAGACGCATCAGCCTGATTGATCCTCAATTCTAGATCAGTGGGCAGAGGAGTCTCTAAAGCAGCCGATTCATTGAGTTTCCATTCAATTTTATGAGTAGAAAACAGATCGTTGACTTTTTGACGATAGGAAGAAAAACTAAATTCTTCATAGGTCTTCTGTCCCCACGAAAAAGTTTTCTTCGAATCATTTTCTTTAAGCAGATGACCGATAAGCTCCACAGCATCATAGAATTGGTACCAGGTTAGATTTTGGATCCTGAATTTTAAGGACTCGTAACAATAAAACGAGTCATAATCCTCATTATCAGTTTCCTGACCGTTCTCTGCACAAAGACGTTCTATTAACGCTTTTATTCCTAAAGGCCGGTTTTCAATATTTTGGACCCGACTATCTCCGTCTACGTAAATTAATTTGTCGAGGATGGAGACAAAGAACATCGATTTCAGCCAGGACGGAGCATCCTCTCGGATCGGTTCATTTTTATAGTCAGGATCAAAACCGTGCCGATATGAGAATTTCACCCTACTTCCTCCTTAAAACGACAGTGATACTTTACCGAATAATACACCGGTTAAAGAATTAAAGAAGTCTCATCATCATGACTTTTGTTTGAGCATAGCCACCACCTCGGCCCCCGGCATAGAGAACTACACCCGGTGGCAGGCCGCTGACCCTAACCTCAAATTAGGTCCAGCCATAATCTAGAATAACCGGCTTCAATATACAGTCCGCATAAAGCTTATCTCATTACGATTTACAGGTATCATAGGGAATCGAACCGAAGGAACGAACCGGACGTTTTTTCTCGTGTATGGAGCTATTAGCTTGATCTAAAAACCAAAACAGAGTCAACCTACGGGTCTTGACAACAGCCACGGTTAAAATTTATGCTACATTTCAACTTAATAGAAAGCTGAACAATTCCGAGTCCGGGCACCATAATTTAGTTTCAGGATGTCCTTATGCGTCCGGGAACGTTAAAAAATCAGTAAGTTAAAAAGAATCTGGAGTACCAATGGGTACTACCAGATTTTTTGACATCCGTAGTTTTTGGGGGCCTAATTGGGGACCTGTCGGTTCGATAAACTATGGAGCCCCCACCATGCCTCTGACAGATACCGCCATCCACCGATACAACCATCCGCAGCGCCAAGCCACTCGATAAACCTTACAAACTCAGCGACGCGCAAGGTTTATACCTGCTGATTAAACCTAACGATCCCAGGCTCTGCCTCCTTATACTAATATTCATTTTGATGATAAAGTTTCAACTACAACGTTGCTGTTTAATTCAGCATGCTTTCAATATTTCTGCCATGCAGCAGATTAAAAAGAGGGGTAACCAATGGCCTGGGATACCGAGGGTACGAAACGAAAAATTTTGAACGCGGCAGTCGTTCAGTTTGCGGAGCTGGGGCCTGATGGAACAACCGTTGAGTTGATTGCGAAAACCGCAGGCGTTAACAAAGAAAGAATTTATAAATATTTTGGCGACAAACAATCCTTGTTCATGACCGTCCTGAGCGAAGAGCTGGCAAAAGTCGCGCAGGCGGTGGCGATTAAGTCATTGACTGTTGAAGATATCGGTGAATATGCCGGCCGGGCTTATGATTATCATCTTGAACATCCGGAGCTCAACAGGCTTCTGCGCTGGGAAGGGTTGGTGCTGGATGGAAAAGTACCCGATGAAGATGTGCGGCGTCAATTTTATACAGTCAAAACGCAGGCCATCAAGGATGCCCAGGAAGCCGGAATACTCACCCGTGATGTTGATGCCGATCACCTGGCTTTCCTGATTATGGGGCTGGCCGGCTGGTGGGCGGCGTTACCACAAGTGGCGCGTATGTTTGCGGGAGCGGATGATGCTCGCGAACATGTCCGACGCAGAGCGTCTGTCGTGCTGGCGGCGCGTCGTCTGGCGCTGGCGCCCTAGATTAACCTTGGGCAGGTTCCTCAAGGCGTGAAGATCGCGCCAAAGAGAGCCAGACCTGCCTCCCCCAACGCCCAGAATCGCGCGGCCTTTTCGCCGACGCCGATGTTGTAACTCATAACAAGAATGCGGGCGCCGTGGCCCTGACGCGATCGCCCCGCCGTTCACATTCCCGCTTAACCTCTTTATTTTCAGCCGAAGTCTGTGCCGCAAAGCACTTATTAGCTCTATCAGATCAAGGTTCTCCCTGTCCCAGCCTGCACGCGCCAGTGCCAATCAAGTCATAGGGAACGGGCCTATGCCGCCGGCAATAACAAGATCCGCATTCCCGTTTTCGATGGGCTGCATCGGCTTAATGGATAGCCTTCAGGCCTGAGCCGCACACTTTTCTGTTCAAAGGGAGTTGTCATTTATTGAAAATAGCACTAAATTAAACTCCAACGTTGTAGTTGTTTTTAAGTAAAGGAATTGAAACATGAAGATCAGCATTGTCATTTGCGGCTACCGGATGGTCATTTCAAGGCGGTGACGCCCTAGAAACCAGCGCGGCATCGCGTAAATTTTTTAATCTTCTTTCAGGTAACCCTATGCCACTCCAAATTTGCCGGAGGCTTACGCCGCTGTTTGCCGTTTTAATTTTGGCCGGCTGCGCCTCCGATAATCATATTGCTCCCCAGTCGTCGCTGCTCGATACGCGGCAGCTTCATCTGCATCAGGAGAAAGTCAGTTCTCTGTCCATCAGCCCGCAGTGGTGGCGCAGTCTAAATGACCCGCAGCTCGATGAGCTGATGACCACGGCGTTGCAAAACTCGCCATCATTACGTCAGGCGGCCGCCCGGGTGCGTGAAGCGCAGAGCGTGATGGAAAAGGCCGATGCGGCCAACGGCCCTTATCTGGATTTGAACGGGTCAATGCGGCGTGAACGCGTGGCGAAAAACACCATTCCGCCGTTCCTGAGCCGCTATCCTGACGCGCCGATTTACGACAACAGCAACAGCCTCGGGCTGAATCTGAGCTATGAATTTGACTGGTGGGGTAAATACCGCAATCAGGCGAATGCCGCGCAAGCACAGGTGGATTCCTCCCGCGCTGAACAGGCGGAAGCCGCGCTGACGCTGACCTGTTCGGTGGCGTCGGCCTATTATCAATTGCAGGCCAATCTGGCGTTGCAGGATGTCCTGCGAAACCAGGTGGATAACCATCGGCGTCTGGCGGATTTGCGTCAGGCGCAATATCAGGCCGGCGTGTACGGAATTGAAATCCCCCAACAAACCCGGGCTCAGGCCGACGGCGCCAAACAGCAGCTCATCGTGCTGTCGTCACAGAGCGAACAACTGAGACATCAGCTTTCCGCACTGGCCGGACGCGGCCCGGATGCGATGAACGGGCTGCGCGCCGTTACGCCGCCATCGGCTGACGCGCTGGCGCCGAAAGGCGAATTGACGCTGGATTTACTGGGCCAACGTCCTGACATTACCGCGCAGCGCGATCTGGTGGAATCCTATTCCCAACGCGTCAGCGCCGCGAAAAAAGCGTTTTATCCCAGCCTGGCTATCAGCGCCTTTGGCGGTCTGACGACCACCAACAGCCCGAATCTTCTGGAAGCCGCCAGTAAAGCCTGGAACATCGCGCCGGCCATTTCGCTGCCGATTTTCCACGCGGGGGCCTTGCGCGCCCAACTGGGCGCAGAGTCCGCGTTATTCGACCAGTCCGTCGAGTCGTATAACCAGACCATCCTGAACGCCATCCAGCAAACGGCGGATGCCATAACCCTTTCGAAAAGCAGTGCCGAACAATTGCAGCAGGCCTCTTTCGCCGCGAAATCGCTTGAAGAGGCGTATCGCGTTTCGGAAGCAAGATACCGCGTCGGCATCATCGGAAGGGATGAACGCTTAAGCAGCCAGTTAGCGTTTCAACAGCAGCAGCAGGCGCAACTTCGCGCCGGCAGTCAGTTGATGCAGGCGAAAATCCGTCTCATCCAAGCGCTTGGGGGCGGCTATCAGGCCCCTGCCGCGGACAAAAATCATAATAGACACATGTGGAGAAGATCATGAGCGCCAATGCCGAAACTCAGGCAACACCGCAAACGCCGAAGAGTAAAAAGAAAACGCGGAAAGTCGCGATGCTGTCGTTAACCGGGATTTTCATCATTATCGCCATCGCCTGCCTGTTTTACTGGCTGCTGGTTTTACGTCATGTCGAGTCTACTGATGATGCCTATGTCGCCGGTAATCAGATTCAGATTATGGCCCAGGTGTCGGGCAGCGTGACCAACGTTAATTTCGACAGCACCGACCTGGTGAAAGCAGGCGACGTGCTGGTGTCGGTCGATGCGACCGATGCACAACAGGCTTTAGAGCGCGCTAAAACGGCGCTGGCAAACAGCGTGCGTCAAACACATCAGTTGATCATTAACGGCAAACAGTATCAGGCGAATATCGCGCTGCGTCAGACGCAATGGCAACAGGCGCAAACCGACCTGAAACGCCGCCTTGTGCTGGGGAATGTTGATGCGATTGGTCGTGAAGAGCTGCAACACGCCCGCGATGCCGTGGAAACGGCCAAAGCGCAATACGATGTCGCCGTTCAGCAATACAACGCCAATCAGGCGATGGTGCTGAATACGCCGGTTGCTCAGCAGCCGCAGGTTTTACAGGCCGCCGCTCAGGTTCGTGATGCCTGGCTCGCCCTGCAACGCACCAAAGTCCGCAGTCCGATTGATGGCTATGTGTCGCGCCGCGCCGTACAGATTGGGCAGCGGATCACGCCGTCCACGACGTTGATAGCCGTGGTCCCCGCCCGCCACATTTGGATTGACGCCAACTTTAAAGAAACGCAGTTGGAAAATATACGCATCGGTCAGACGGCCACCGTCGTCAGCGATATGTATGGCGAAAACGTAAAATATTCCGGCAAAGTGGTCGGTATGGACATGGGCACCGGCGGCGCGTTCTCACTGTTGCCTGCTCAGAACGCCACCGGTAACTGGATCAAAGTGGTTCAGCGTCTGCCGGTACGTATTGAGCTCAACGATCGGGAAGTGGAGGAACATCCGCTGCGCATCGGTTTGTCCGCGCGAGTCACGGTCGATACCCAAAACCGGGATGGTCTGGTGCTGGCGAATACCGTCCGTACGGAACCGCTGTATCGGACATCCGCTCTGACGCTGGATCTGGCGCCGGTCAATGCCATCATTGCAGACGTTATTCATGCCAATGCAGGCTAAAATCTTTGGAGGCCGCTGTGGCAAATAAACCGCTGGTAGGCGCCCCGCTGGCCTGGATGACGGTGGCGTTGTCTATGGCCACCTTTATGCAGGTTCTGGACTCGACGATCGCCAACGTGGCGATCCCGACCATTGCCGGGAATCTTGGCGCCTCGAACTCTCAGGGTACCTGGGTCATCACGTCGTTCGGGGTGGCAAACGCCATCTCAATCCCGATCACCGGCTGGCTGGCGAAACGCATCGGCGAGGTGAAACTATTCCTGTGGTCGACCGGGCTGTTTGCCCTCGCTTCCTGGCTGTGTGGTATCTCCAACAGCCTGGGAATGCTGATTTTCTTTCGTGTGGTACAGGGTGTGGTGGCCGGTCCGCTGATCCCGCTTTCGCAAAGTCTGTTGCTGAATAACTATCCGCCGGCCAGGCGAAGTACCGCGCTTGCGCTCTGGTCGATGACGGTGATCGTCGCCCCGATTTGCGGGCCGATCCTCGGCGGATACATCAGTGATAACTATCATTGGGGCTGGATCTTCTTTATCAACGTGCCGATCGGCATGGCGGTGGTATTCCTGACGCTGAAAACGCTGAAGGGCCGCGAAACCGCGACGCAGATCCGTCCGATCGACCGTGTCGGCTTAATGCTCCTCGTTCTGGGCATCGGCGCATTGCAGGTGATGCTCGATCAGGGTAAGGAGCTCGACTGGTTTAACTCGAGCGAAATTATCGTGTTGGCCATCGTGGCGGCGGTCGCGCTTTGCTTCCTGGTGGTCTGGGAACTGACGGACGACCACCCGATAGTCGATCTATCGTTGTTTAAATCGCGAAATTTTACCATCGGCGTGCTATGTATCAGCCTGGCCTTCATGCTCTATGTCAGCTCGCTGGTGTTGCTGCCGCAGCTATTGCAGGTAGCCTATGGTTATACCGCCACCTGGGCGGGTCTGGCCTCGGCGCCGGTCGGGATATTGCCGATTCTGATATCGCCGATTATCGGCCGCTTTGCGCACCGTCTGGATATGCGCAGGCTGGTGACGTTCAGCTTTATTATGTACGCCTACTGCTTCTTCTGGCGTGCGTATACGTTCGAACCGTCGATGGATTTCGGCGCGTCTGCGTGGCCGCAGTTTATTCAAGGTTTCGCCGTGGGCTGCTTCTTCATGCCGCTGACCACCATTATTTTTTCCGGCTTAGCGCCGGAACGAATGGCGGGAGCATCCAGTCTGTCGAACTTCATCCGTATTCTGATGGGGTCGATTGGCACGTCGATCACCACGACGATGTGGTCAAACCGTGAGTCGCTGCATCATACGCAGCTCACGGAAAACATCATGCCGTTTAATCCGGCGGCGACGCAGATCTACCAGCAACTCGAAGGCAAGGGCATGAGTCACCAGCAGGCATCCGGCTGGATAGCGCGAGAAATCACCAATCAGGGGCTGATTATTTCGGCCAACGAGATCTTCTGGTTATCCGGCGGGGCGTTCCTGGTACTGCTGATATTAATCTGGTTCGCTCGTCCGCCGTTCAGCAGCGGCGGAGGCGGCGCTCGCTGATGCCGACTGTCTGAAAGCAAAAGGGGCGGCTTTGACGCTGCCCCAAGCTTACCATCCATATGCTTTTCAGGTCATACGACTTCTTCGAGCGTATTGCGCAATTCCGTCATAGCATCAAGAATTTTTGCCATCTGTCTTTTTCCTATTCGCTCTTCAAGTTTCCTTGCAAACGCGGCGTGTTGCGGATTGATTTTACTAACGGCCTCGTACCCCTTCTCTGTCGGATGGAGCATTAAGCGCTCTGAAACGTTCCTCGTCTTCGATTTATATATACAAAAATGGCATTAGCTTTTGAGTAGTATTTTCTTTACATTACGTTAACTCATGACATGATTATGTTTTTCATAATTCTTTACTTTTTCAGGTTTCTTAATGAACGGCAGGACCATGAATGTTGTTATCTATTGACGCCCAATCCACGTTACAACCGTTCATTGCTTATCGCCCCGCGACAACCTGGCGCGGCGCGGAACGGGTGCGTATCCCTGCCCCGGTGAAAAATCCTGCCTGCCGCTAATGTTCATCGCTGCGGCCGTTAAAAGGGAATTGATCGTGAAAAACCACATAAAAAATATGAGATGCCGTTATTAAAACCTCGTATGCCTTCTTGAAACGACAGACAAGCTTTTCGTTCTGATTATCGTCATTTATCCCAATTGAAAACAGAGCCTTAAAGGAAGGGAGTATTACTCGTGAATAACAAAAAAAGAAGCCTCGGGATTAGCGCGGCGCTTGCTTTCATCACTTGTTTTTTCAACGGGCCAAGTCTGGCCTCGCCGGCGGAACCCGTCATCATTTACGTCTCCCCTCAGGCTCTGGGCGTTAATGATTTTCTGAAGCTTGGCGGCGTTGGCGTGCAACGTGTGGCAAAAGAGTCCGGCGGCGTTGCCAAAATATTTGAAAGCACCGATCCGACAACCCGACGTCAAAACCTGGAAGCGGCGGCCAAAGAGGCCGACATCGTGGTTTCCGTCAGTTTTGAATTCAACGACATTATCCCCGACGTGGCCGCCCGGCATCCGAATGTGAAATTCCTGCATATCGACAGTTGCCCGTCCAAAGCATTGCCGAATGTTTATTGTGCGGTCTTCCGTGAGCATGAGGCTAATTTCCTTGCGGGCGCGGTGGCCGCATGGACCAGCGAAACCGGCAAAGTCGGCGCTATCGGCGCCCTCGATATCCCTTTCGTTCATCGCTATAACGATGCGTTCCTGGCCGGGGCGAAGCATGTCAAACCGGAGATCAAAACCGCCGCGAATATGTGGATCGGCGGGGACAATCCCTTCTCCGATCCGGCGCGCGGGCTACAGCGCGCCAATGCCATGCTTGCCGATAACGTGGATAGAGTGCTTGCGGCATCATCGGGTTCAAACGGCGGTATCTTCAAAGCGATACATGACTTTCCGGGCGCCGCTGCGTTCGGCGTCGACACCAACCAGTGCAAACAGGCGCCTGGGGCGGTGATGGATAACGTTGAAAAATTTACCGATGTCGCTATTGAGCAGGGCGTGAAAGATATCCTGTCCGGCAAACGGGAGTCGTTCGTTACGCTCGGCCTGGCGGAAGGCGGCATGACGCTAACCGGCCTGCGGCCGGACGTCGACAAGTCGCAATGCCTGATCGCCAACTATCCGGACGTCATCGAAAAGGTTCGCGCGCTGCAAAATGACATTATCGCCGGAAAAGTCGTCGTTTCCGATCCGATGCAACAGCAATGAGTGAAGGGTGCTTAACGTTAAGCCAAGAGCATAACCATTTTTCCAGGGCTAAAACGCATGCAAACTATTGAGCTCGAAGCGCGCGGTATCGTCAAACGCTTCGGCAGCCAGTTGGCCAATGACCATATCGACCTGAGCGTGTTGCGCGGAGAGGTTCATGCCGTGATGGGCGAAAACGGCGCCGGCAAATCGACATTGATGTCGATTCTTTATGGCATGCTGCCGCCCGATGAAGGCAGCATTATCCTGCGCGGCGAAAAGGTGAAATACCGCTCGGCCCTGGATGCCATCGATCGGGGGATGGGCATGGTGCATCAGGCATTCAAACTGTTCGATTCCCTCTCCGTCTGGGAAAACGTGGTTTACGGCTGCGAGCCGCGGCGTTCGGGCTTTATCAGCCGTAAAACGGCGGTGGAGCAAGTGTCGGCGCTGGCCGCGCGCTATCGCTTGCAGATTGATCCGCTGGCGCGCGTCGGCGCCTTATCCATCGGCGTGCGCCAGCGGGTGGAAATCCTCAAGGCGCTTTATCGCAATGCGCAGATCCTCATTCTGGACGAACCGACGGCGGTGCTGACGCCTCAGGAGCGGGACGGCTTATTCGACGTTATCCGTCATCTCACCGCGGATGACAGGACGGTCTTATTCGTCACCCACAAGCTGTATGAAGTAATGGAAATCACCGATCGCGTCACGGTGCTGCGCAATGGCAGCGTGGCCGATCGTATGCTGACCAGTCAAACCAGCGCGGACGAAATTATCCGCGCGATGACCGGTCGCGCCGTCGCCGCCTCCGTGGTAAAGACGCCCGCCGCGCCCGGCGAGGTAGTGCTGGATGTTAAAGATCTGGTGGTCGGCGCCGGAACCCGGCCGACGGTCGACCATCTGAGCCTGGAAGTCCGGGCGGGCGAAATCGTCGGTATCGCCGGCGTCGCCGGCAACGGACAGAATGAACTGATCGAAGCCTTGACCGGTCTTTCCCGACCGGCTGCGGGTAGCGTGAACATCGCCGGTACGGACGTGACGGCAAGCGATGTCGCCAGTCATCGTCGGGCGGGTCTTGCTTATGTCCCTGAGGATCGCGCCGTCACCGGTACGGCTAAATCCGCACCGGCCGCCGATAACCTGATTATGGGACATCAGCGGAAATCGCCTTTCTCATCCGGCTTTCTTATTAACCGCCAGGCGGTGGCCGAACATGCCCGCGCATTGATAGCCCGTTTCAGCGTCAAGATCGGCGGCGATACGGTTCCGGTCGGCACGCTTTCCGGCGGCAATCTGCAAAAACTGGTGATCGCCCGTGAACTCACGCATAAAGCGCCGCTTTTGATTGCTGAACAGCCGACGCGCGGCGTTGACGTCGGCGCGATTGAATTTATCCATGGCGAACTCATTGCCGAGCGCGATCGCGGCGCGGCGATCCTGCTGGTGTCGGCCGAGCTGAGTGAGATCCTGGCGCTCGCCGACCGTATTCTGGTCATGTATGAAGGGCGTATCCTTGCCAATCTCGCGCTTCAGGACGCCACGGAAGAGAGGCTTGGCCTGCTGATGGCCGGCCGGCAAACGGAGGCGGCATGAGCGCGATAATATCGACAATATCCCGCCTTCCCCGTCCGCCGGCCATTCTCCTGGCCATCCTTTTCGGCGTGGTCAGCGGCGGACTGCTGATTTTGCTGTCCGGCGGCGATCCGATCGCCGCCTATTGGCAAATCGTTGTCGGCGCCCTTGCGCCGGCGAACTGGCCCAACACCCTGAACTGGGCCGTACCGCTGGTCGGCATGACGCTGGCCGCCGCCATTCCACTACGCGGCGGCATGGTTAATCTTGGCGGAGACGGGCAGCTTGCCATCGGCGGTCTCGTCGCCGCCATCGTCCCGCTCTATCTGCCTGGCCCCGGCCTGCTGATTACGCTAATCGCCGTTCTGCTGGCGATGCTCGCCGCCGGTCTGTATGCCGCCGCGGCGGCCATCGGCGAAATTCGTTTCGGCATTCCGATGATTATCCTGAGCCTGCTTTTGTCCTATCCGGCCATCGGCATTACCTCCTATCTGGTGGGTTTTGTGCTGCGCGATGCCACGACGGGTCTTGCCCAGACGGCGCTTGTTCCCGAAGCCGCCCGGCTGATAAGTCTCTATGGCCCGCTTAATATCGGCATCCTGCTGCTGGCGGCGGTCATTGCGCTGGTGCTGTTCTTCGATCGCCGGAGCATCGGCGGCTACGAATTACGCCTGCGCGGCCTTAATGCCCGCTTCACGGCGTACGGCGGCGTGAACAGCGCTCGTCAGATGCTGACCGCGATGTTCGCCAGCGGCGCCATTGCCGGTTTGGTTGGGGCGATCATTGTGCTCGGAACGCTTTTCCGCTTCCAGGAAGGGGCGCTGCTGTCGCCCGGTTATACCTGGTCGGGCCTGATGGCGGCGCTGCTCGTCGGCGGCGAACCGCTGGGCGCCATCGCGGCGGGTCTGTTTTTTGCGGCGCTTCAGACCGGTGGATTTGCCATGCAGCGAGAAACACAGATACCGCGCGTGTTAACCATGATTTTGCAGGCGGTCATCATCTTATTTCTGGCCATTCGCCACGGCGTAGGCAGGCGAAACTCATGATGGAATTATTCAGTCCCTTCTTAATTAATTCGACCGTACAGGCGATCACGCCCATCCTGTTTGCTTCTCTGGCGGGTACGCTTTGCGGCCGCGTCGGCGTGTTCAACATCGCGATGGAAGGCCAACTGCTGGTGGGCGCTTTCACGGCAATCGCCGGCAGCTATTACACCGGCTCCGCCTGGGGCGGGGTCATTATCGCCCTTGTCGGCACGATGACTTTCTCTTTGATCCTGGCTTATGGCGTCACGGTATTCCGCGGCGACCCGGTGGTCATCTGCATCGGTATGAACCTGCTGGCCTCGGGTATGACGGCGTATCTTCTGCGCCAGATGTTCGGGGTGAGCGGCGTATTAAGCGATCCGGGGATTGTCGCGCTCGACAAAATTCGCATCGCGGCATTCAATTCCATTCCCTGGCTCGGCGCGATTTTTTCCCGGCAGACGGCGCTCACCTACCTCGCCTGGATTGTGACCGCGCTGGTGGCGATCGTCCTGTACAAAACCGCCATCGGCTTGCGGCTGCGCGGCGTCGGCGAAGATGCCGGGGCGGCAGAAAGTATGGGCGTGAACGTCAGGCGCTATAAGATCGTTACCGTGCTGATCGCCGGCGCGCTGTCGGGACTCGGCGGCGCGCAGCTTTCTCTCGGCACCGTCGGTATTTTCTCTGAGGACATGAGCGCCGGCCGCGGCTGGATCGCGGTCGTCGCCTGCATGCTTGGCCGCGATAATCCGCTTTACGCCGCGCTCGCCTGTGTGCTGTTCGGCGTTGCGGATGCGCTGTCTATCAAATTGCAGAGTCAGGGTCTGCCCAATCAGCTTACCGACGTTCTGCCCTACGTGGTCACGCTGCTGGCGTTAATCCTTTCCTATCGCAAGAAAAGCGGCGGGCTGGCCGGAAAACTCAGCGCGCAGCCCTGAGCCGCCGACAATAAATATGGAGACCTGACATGGCACCCACTCGTGTGATCCTGGATGTTGATACCGGTATTGATGACGCCATGGCGATTTTTTACGCCGTGCGCCATCCCAACATTAAGCTTGAGGCGCTGACGACTATCTACGGCAACACCGAGGTCGACATCGCCACGGAAAACACGCTCAAAATACTTGAGCTGCTCGGACGTCCCGACATTCCCGTGGCGAAAGGCGCCGGCCGTTCGCTGTTAAAGCCGTTCAGGCGCGAGGCTGATTATGTGCATGGCGCCAACGGCATTGGGGATGTGGCATTGCCGGCGCCGTCGATCGCGCCGGTGAATGAGCACGCGACGGATCTGATCATCCGTCTGGTCAAGGAAAACCCCGGCGAAATCACCCTGTGTCCGGTCGGGCCGATGACCAATGTCGCGCTTGCCCTGGCCAAAGCGCCGGAAATCGCCGGGCTTTGCAAACAGATCGTCATCATGGGCTCGACATTGTTCCATCCGGGCATTCATGGCGTCAAAAATCCGATGGTCGACGCCAACCTGCATAACGATCCGGAAGCCGCGCACATCGTGTTAAATTCAGGCGCCAAAATCGTGCTGATCGGGATGGACGTCACGATGAAGACCCTGCTCTCTTCAGCGATGATCGACGAGATCCGCGCCAGGGGCGACCATGCCGCCCGGACCATGATGCGGATCGTCGATTTTTACGTCAATTCCTACAACCAGATGCATCCCGACAATGACGGCTGCCCGCTTCACGATCCGCTTGCCGTTGCGGTCTGCGAGGATCCCGGCTACGTCTCTCTCGAACCGTTATACGCCCATATCGAACTGCACGGCGAATGGTCGAGGGGACAGGTCATTCCCGATCGTCGGCCGGTTTCCCGCCACCTGTTTAATGCCCATGTGGCAATGGATGTGGATGCGACGCGCTTCCAGACCAAGTTCCTGGAAGTGATGCTGAACGAAGCGACGCCTTAGCGGCTAAATAATCGGCCGCGCACCACGAACACGGCCGGACGCGTGGTGCGTCTGAAAAAGACGCCCACCGATATGACGTGCGGTCTTTAGAAAGGCGTCCGGCGTTTTCAGCTCCGGCATCAGCAGGATTTCAGATGTCGCCACCGGCGCGCCGCAATAGTCGAAAATCCCGTGAACTATCTGTGCATTAAACGCGTCGAAATAGCCATGTTTTTCGAATGTCCTTTGGTTGGCGCCGCCCAGCGCAATAATATGTACCGGCAAATGTCCCAGCTTTTTTATCACGCTGCCGTCAGGCGTGTCTTCATAAGCCCAGCCGTTCGAAAAAACGCGATCGATCCAACCTTTCAGCAATCCCGGCATTGACCACCAGTAAATCGGGAAGACCAGCACCAACGCATCCGCATTATCAATACGCGACTGCTGCGCAACGACATCAGGCGGCGTCTTGCCGGTTTGCTGAAAAGCGTCCATATCAGGCGCAGAAAAAACCGGATCAAACCCCTCCTGCGCAATATCCGCGATTTCATACGTATTTTGCGGGCTTGATTTTGCGATCCCTTGCGCAATTTCGGCTGCGACACTGTGAGTCAGTGAGGTATTAACAGGGTGAGAAACAACGATTAATGCATGCATTGCGTATACTCCCATTGCCGTGAAACGGTGTCAGCGTTAGTCTTATATACTAACAGTAAGATACCAATAGTAAGTTACCTTTAGTATATAACCAGGTCAACAGGAAATGCCGGCCATGTCCAAACCACGCGCACGACAGCGTTTAGCCAGAGAAGAACGTTATGTACAACTGATGGAAGTTGCATGGCGGATCATTCGGGAAGAAGGAACGGACGCGCTTACGCTGGGGTATTTAGCGCAGCAGGCAGGCGTGACGAAACCGGTGGTTTATGATCATTTCACGAATCGTTCCGGACTTCTTGCCGCGCTTTATAAAGAATACGATCGGCGCCAGACGGCGCTGATGGATGAAATCATCCGTAATACAGAGCCAGAATTAGAGAAACTGGCATCGGTTATTGCCAACTCATACATTGAATGTGTACTGCTCCAGGGACATGAAATGCCTAATGTCATGGCGGCGCTCAACGGAACCCCTGAACTTGAGCAGATCAGACAAGAGTATGCCGCAACGTTTACAGAGAAATGTCGCGCGCTGTTTGCACCTTTCTGCGCCGGTCGAACACTACATGAAGCCGCGCTATGGGCCATGCTCGGTTCCGCCGAAGGGTTATCTTACGCCGCGGTTACAGGCGTCATTACCGAACAACAAGCCAAGGACGAACTGCTGCGAGTGATTATCTCGATGGTGCGATAATGCGGCCGCTGACCCGCCGCTAGTCGACGATTTCTATGCGAATCAACCGGCTGTCGGCGCGTCCGCGATCGTCCACGGCGCGGATCCGATACTGCCCGTTATCGATCGGCCGCCAGTCGATGGTCGATTTGCTGGCGGAACTGCCGAGATAAATATCATCCACAAACCAGTACACCGTTTTGCTGTCGGCATCCGTCACCGCGTTGAAGGAAATCCGCTCGCGTCCCTGCTGCGACTGCCGCAGCGTGTAAACGGTATTTTTTAGTGGCGACGTGATGCGCGGCGGATTGCCGCCGATCTCCACGCCGCCGTCTTTGCAGCGATTAACCGGCGGCTTACGTTTCGGCAGACCGGCCTGCGCAAACACGTTCGCCAGATCAGAGGGCCAGAATTCGAACACCTCGGTGCGGATCGCATCTTCATCGTAAGGCGGACAAGCCACTTCGCCGGTTTGTTTGTCCAGCCGCACCGGGCGATAAACCGTATCGACCTTGATCGGCGACTTGCCGGGAATAAACCAGGTTTTGCCCCGTTGCCGGCACCACGGCGTCGGCAAATCGCCGCTGGCAAGACAGATATCCACCCGCTTGAGCCGTTTCGGCAACGGATATTTCGGCGCCTGTAGCGTCGGATAACTGGCCTGTAGGCTGTCGATAAGATTGAAAAACAGCGGTGCGGCCGCATCGACGCCGACAAACGCGTTATTGCCGCTGCCGTCGAAATTCCCCACCCAAACCACCAGAGCATAAGGGCCGTAAATGCCGACGCTCCAGGCGTCGCGAAATCCCCACGACGTGCCGGTCTTCCAGTATACCGGCAGCGCGGAACGGGCCTGCGCCAGCGTATCGCCGGGACGACGATGCCGGCTCAGCATATCCAGCGTCATAAAGCTGGCTTCTTCACTGAGCAAACGCACCGGCTGCGGCGTCGGATCGTTTTTTTGCATGCGCAGCGGTTGCAGCACACCGCGGTTCGCCAGCAGCGCATACAGCCTGGCCAGTTCCTGCATCGTCACTTCGCCGCCGCCCAGCACCAGCGACAGGCCGTAGTGATTCTCACTGGACAGGTTGGCGACGCCGGACAGGCGCAGGAACTGATAGAAGGTCGGCTGACGCAGCTGCGCGGCGATAGAGACGGCGGGGATATTGCGGCTGAAGTTCAGCGCGTCCGTCGCGGTGACCGGCCCGAGAAAGCGGCGGTCGAAGTTCTCCGGCGCGTAGGCGCCGAACACCGAGGGTACGTCGCGCAGGATGGTCATCGGGTGCAGCACCCCTTGCTCCATGCCCAGCGCATAGATAAAGGGTTTCAGCGCCGAGCCCGGCGAGCGCTTGGCGTTGGTGCCGTTCACCTGTCCTGAAATCGCGCGGTTGTAATAATCGGCCGATCCCATCAATGCCCGCACGCCCATATCGCGGGTATCGACCAGCAATACCGCCGCATTGTGAATGCCGTGGCGGCGGTTGCGGGTGATAAAGGCGTTCACCTGACGCTCGACGAGCTGCTGCAAACCGGCGTCCAGCGTGGTGTCGATGCGGGTATCGATTCGCGCCAGCTGTTGATTTTGCAAACGCAGTTGCTCAATAAAATGCGGCGCGATATACGGCATGCCTTCCGGCTGACGCAGCGCCAGCGGCAGTTTGAACAAAGCAAGCTGGCCGCCGTCCGCCCCGTAGCGCGCCCGCCAGCGCAGGAACAGGCGATTACGCGCCTGCGTCAGCGCCGCGCTCAACACGCCGATATTGCCGTCGATGCGATAACTCGGCGACTGCGGCAACACCGCCAGCGTCAGCGCTTCCGGCAGCGTCAGATCCTGCGGCGCTTTGTTGAAATAAATCAGGCTGGCCGCGCCGATGCTTTCAATATTACGGCCATAGGGCGCGTAGTTCAGATAGGCCTCAAGAATATCGCGTTTGGAGTAGCTCAGTTCCAGTTGTATCGCCCGCAGAACCTGCATCAGCTTGCCCGACGGCGTGCGGGTATTCAGGCGCCAATACATGCGCGCCAGCTGCATGGTGATGGTGGAGCCGCCCATCATTCGCCCGCCGGCGATATAGCTATGCCAGAAGCCGCGCAGCAGGCTGAACGGATTGAAACCGGGATGGTAATAAAACCAGCGGTCTTCATGCAAAATCAGGCCGTTGACCGCCAGCGGCGAAACCCTCTCCAGCGGCGTCCACAGGCGATAGCGGTCGTCGCTGGCCAGCGTGATGCGCATCAGCGCGCCGTGCCGATCGTAATAAACCGACGAAAAGGGTTGGCCTTGAGAAAGGGGCGGATGGGGCCACAGGCGACACGCCAGCGCCGCCAGCGCCAGTAACAAGACGGCCATGGCGATATTTTGCAGCAGGCGTTTCGCCGCGTTGAAAAATGCCGGCGCGCTACGCATCTTAAGACTCTGCACAGGTTACGCCCCGCCGTTTTCGGCGGAGCGCGGACGACGGGTGATTATTTTTTCGCAACGGGCGCTTCATCGGCAGGCACGACCACCAGTTTTTGCTTGCTGACGGACAGCGCCTGAACCTCGCGATCGTACATGGCCTCGCCGTACGCCGGCGGGATCGCGAAGCTGCCGGTGTTGGTGGCCTTGATTTGATACACGAACGTCTGCACGTCGGTGCCGGCGCTGCCGTAAATGATCACCCGATCTTCGCGAATATCGCTGTAATCCGGCGCCCAGGTGGAACCGGCCGCCGCCAGCGGCGATAGCCACGCGCCAGACGCCTGCGCATCGCTCTCTTCATCGCCGTCGTCGGATTCCGGCGCCGGCGGCGTTTGCTGCACCACCTCGAATCCGCCCGGCAGCAGGTCGACGATCGCCAGATTGCTCAGCCCTTGCGTCGAATTCGCGCGCACTTTCAGATGTACGTTAATCTTCTGCCCCAACGTCGCCTGCGTAACCGGTTTGCCCTGCTCGTCGGTGTAATCGCGGGTGATCTCCAATCCGCGGGAGACGGCCTGCTCCGGCGGCGCCAGATCGTAACCGGCCTGCGTCACCACATACCAGGCCGGCGCGTCATTGGCGTTGTCGAAACGGATTGATTTGGCGTCCGCGGTGAAATCGCCTTTGGCGAACAGCCCCTGCAAGGTGGAAATCAGCTGCGGATCGACATTGGCGGTTTTAGCGACCTGGGTGATTTTCAGCCCGTCCGGCGCGGCGGATTGCGCCGCGATCTGCGTGGAATAACTCTCCAGCGCCAGAATGCTCATGGCCGAGGAATACGTGGTGTAGCGTTCCTCTTTCAGCGCCCTGAGCATATTTTCCAGCACCTGCGGCGGAATGGCGGACGTTTTTTCCGGGAAGTGACGCGTAATCAGATACAAACGCGTCGCGTCCTGCGCCAGCGGATCGAAGTAGTTTTGCGTCCACCAGGCTTTGTCATACGCCTGACTCATCTGTTTCCAGGTCGGCTGCAACAGCGCGTTGGCTTCATCGTCCATTTTCAGCAACCGGTACGACGACGCCAGATACAGCGCGCCGAGATCGGTTGTCCAGCTATCCGGATACTGCCGCTGCATGGCGTTTTGCACCGAGGCCAGCGCGCTGGTGGTGATTTCGCCCTGACGGGTCAGCAGATACACCGCCCATGCGCGCAGGCGCAGCGTATACAAATCATCGGACGGATTGGCCGCCAGCTCGCGCAGCGCCGCATTCGCCTCGTCCAGCATACCGACCGGCAATGTAAAGCCTGCGGCATTGGCTTCCAGCAGATATTGCACCGTGTAAGGGGTAACGAAAGGATCGGCTTCCGGCGACGAACGCCACAGGCCGATCGCGCCGCGATCGTTCTGGCGCGAACGCAGCACCGCCAGCATATCTTTCAGCTGTTTGGCGCTTTCCGTCGGGTTCAGATCGCCGCGCATTTCCGGGTGCGCGCCTGCCAGCATCAGCGGCACCGAGCGGCTGACGATCTGTTCGGAACAGTAGTAGGGATAATCCGCCAGATACTGCGACAGCCCGCCGGCCAGCACCAGCGGCGAGTTGGAAACGGCGGCCTTACGCACCGCATAGGCATCAAACATCCGGCGCAGGTTATCGACGTTCTGGCTGCGGTTCATGCGGCCCATAACCGACTGGGTGCGGAACGGCATCGCCGGACGTACCGACGTGCTGATGGCGCGGCGGCTGGTTTTGTCGCCGTATTTGGCCTCGAACGCCAGCGGCGCATCGCCCAGAATGGATTTGGCGCGCAGGCGGAAATTAATCACCCCTTCGCGTTTTTCCGCCAGAGAGAGGTTTTGCACCGCGTTGCCCACCACTTCCAGCTGCGGCGGCACGTTCAGCCGTACCGCAATCGCGATGCTTTGACCGTGCAAATCGCTAAGGTTATTGCTGACGCCGACGCTGACGTCGAACTCATCCCCCGGCGCGACCATGGCCGGCACGTTGGGCGTCATGATGAAGTTATCGCGCACGGTCGCCGACGTTTGCGCTTTACCGATTTTGTCCGGGGTAACGGAAATCGCCATGACGCGGATTTTGCCGTTGAAATAATCCGGCACCGGATAATTGAACTGCCGCTCGCCGTTCACCTCAGTAATGCCGGACCAGTACGTCACCGGCTTATCCCGTTTACGTTTAAACGGATTCACGCTGAGATCCAGCCCCTCGCCGCCATCGCCGCCGGGCGCGGCCGTCAGTTGCATCAGCTTGCTGAATTCCGGCAGAATCAGATCGAGGATCTGCGCGCTTTCCACGCCCAGCGCGCGTTTGCGGAAGAAGTAGTCGAGCGGATCTTTCAGCCGATAGCGCGCGACCTGCAAAATGCCCTCGTCGACGGCAAACAGCGCCACCTGCTGCGGGCCGTCGGTCGTCACGGTAATCGGCAGATTTTCCCCCGGTTTAATCACCGGCGGCACGGCGACTCGCAGATCGTTTTGCCGCGCTTTGGTACTGATTTTAAACGGCATTACGCCGTAGCTCAGCGGGCTCATAAAGATTTCATCGGAGTTCACGTCGCGCACAAACTGCACGTTGATATAGCCGTTGCCTTCCATACCGGCCGGAATACGGATTTTCTGCACCGAACTGGTGGTATCGGTGTGGAACCACCGCCAGCCGTAAACCTTGTCTTTCTCAATGGTGACAAGCCCGCTGCCGGTATAAGGCGCGTTGATCGAAACTTCGATTTCATCGCCCGGCTGGTATTCGCCCTGATTGAGTTTCAGCTTGAGTTCGGCGTTGCGGTCCAGCGAACGACTGAGGTTGGCGTTGCCGGCGACGCTGTAAGCGATGCGGTTCAGCGCCTTGCCCTGCGCGTCTTCGATCACCAGCACGAAATCGCCCGGTTTATCCGTCGCCAGCGTCAGATCGCCGCCCTGCTCCGCCAGCGACAGCGGCTGTTCCGACAGCGGAACTTCCTTCATTTTCGACTGGTATTTGTAAACGCCGGAATCCTGTTTGGTCAGCACGGAAAAGTATTTCTGCTCGAACAGCGTCACTTTCAAATCCGGCAGCGCAATTTGCTTGAGCGACGGATCGACGGCGATGATATTCACACGACGCGCGGCGTCGCGGTTGATGTAGCCGAGATCGCCGTCCGGCTTCACGCCGATCAGATAATCATTCGGCGACACCAGCGCGCGCGCGGTGGCGGCGACGGAACGTCCGCCGCCGGCGACAAAGGCTTCCGACAACAGTTGCAGCTGATAGGTCGCGTCGGCATAGGCGTTGAGATCCAGCGGAATAGCCGCCGCGCCCTGCGCATCGGTGACGCGATCTTCCAGTTCGGTTTCAAAACTGTCCCGGTTCTGCCGGTTCTCGTAAAAGGCGTAATCCGGAAACGCGTCGAATCGCGGGTATGTCGGATGCAACGTCAGTTTCGACGCCACGCGACGATCCTGCGCCGGCGTGCCGAACAGGTTCTGCACATCGATATTCGCCTGTAGCTCGGAAGGTTTCACCCAGCCCTGCTTGCGCTCCGGCGTCAGTTGCAGTTTCACTTTCAACTGATCCGGCTCGAACTCTTTGACGTTGACCGTGGTATAGCCCAACAGCGCGGATGCTTCATTGTCCTTACCGACCAGATAGAGATAAACGGACCACTCGCCGGTGGGTGAATTCTCGTCGGTGGCGTAACTCAGTTCGTTGAAACCCTCGGCATTCAGCGTCAGCGGAATGGTGCTCATCAGCCTGGCGCGCGGATCGTGAATTTCAGCGCGCACCGGCACGCCGGCCAGACCCGTACCCCAATCGGCGGCGCGGGTAATCAGGCCGATGTTAAAGGTATCGCCCGGACGATAAACGCCGCGGTCGGAGAACAGATAGCTGCCCAGCGTGCGCGCATCGTTCGGCGCTTCGTCGCCGCCGACGTCAAAGCGGGAGAAATCCAGACCGCGGTCGTTATAGCGATCGGTCGGCAGGAAGGACACGTCGCCCTCTTTTTCCACCAGGAACATCACCGGCTGGCGTTCATTGACGTACACGTCCAGCGCGGGGAAACGCGCATGGCCGTCGGCATCGGTGAATTGCGTCAGCAGCGTGACGCCGTTTTTAGCGATAACCGAGACTTTGGCGTTGCCGACCGGCGCGCCGCTGTGGATGGACTGCACGAACAGGTCGCGGGTTTTATCCTGCGACCGCTTGGCGATAATCCCCAAATCCGTGACCACCACGAAGCGCGAATCGCCGATGGACGACGCCTCTTCGCTTTCATCTTCATACTGATAGCCATCGTTATCGACGGCGGCTTCTTTTTTCTGCGGATCCCATTCCGACAGCGTCAGCAGGAAGATGCCGCGATGCGAACGCGGATCGGTGGATAAATAGCGCGAAAGATCCACGCCGCGATAATTCACTTCACCCGGCTTGTCGTTATTCAGCGCCGTCTGATAGTGAAAGCGCTCGGTAAAATATTCGTCATTCAGCCGGTTAAACTGCGCCGATGAATACTCGCCGCGCTTGAACGACACGATATGTTGCAACTGGCTTGGGATCACGCGTTTGACGTCAAGGCGCAGCCCCGGCACGTTGCGCGCGGCGACGCTGATTTGCTTATCGCCGTTAACCGACAATAGCGAGCCTTGCGACATAAATTGCAGCAGTTTCGGGTAGTCCGGCACCTGTACGATGCGGTAGAGGGGTTCCGGCATTTTATAGCCGCCGGACGACGTCAGCACATTGTCGATTTTCACCAGCAGCGAGCGATGCGCCGGCGCATCAAAGCGGAAACTGAACTGCGGCTGATAGTCGTTTTCCGCCTCGTTCAAACGGATATTCAGCGGCGTGGACTGCGCCAGCACGTTATTCTCCACGCTGTCCACATCCCAGGAATAAAACTCGTCCGGATCGCGACTGGCGTCCGGGTCGTTCGGATCGTGCTGCGGCAGCAGCCAGACTTTCACCGCCCGGCGGATATCCTGGTCTTTTACCGCGTCGCTGAAACCAATGATCAACGCGCGCTCGCCTTTCGACTCCCCGGCGTCGACCACCTGCGCGCTGGCCTCGCTCACCGTCAGGCTGTACAGCGTCGGCACGGCGACCCAGCCGTCGCGGGATTGCGCGGTCGCGTTGGACGGCACCGACGCTTTTACCCCCTCGCCGATGGCGAGATGCACCGAACCGCCGTGATCGAGGGATTTCAACGGCTCGGAATGCACCCAGGCGTTGAGCTTCTTCTGATCATAGACCACGGAATAGTTGAGTTTGGTCTCTGATTTGGCTTTCGCCACGTTCAGGCCGAGAGAAATCTGCTTTTCGAAACTGGCGACGTCCACCGGGGCGTTGAATTTAACGTTAAACACCGCGTGGCGTTTTTGCGGATCCTGCGGGTCCTGATAATACTCGGATTCGCCGATCTGATAATCAAAAGCGGGAACGGTGAAGGAATAACGCGTGGTCGCCAGTTTGATTTGCGGCGCAAGCAGCGCTTCGGGCGTGAATGCCACTTCATATTTGGCGCCCATCGGCAGCGGATTTTTCGGCGTGAAGAGTAAGGTTGTATCGCTGGCCCATTTCCACTGGCCTTCGGCGGCCGGTTTCAGCGAGATCCCTTTCGCGACCGTTTTACCCACGTCCGTCAGCTGCGCGGCGGAACTGCTGAAATAAAAACGCACTTCCGGCGGCGTAATTCTCTGCGCCGCGTAATTCACCGCGCCCGGCGCGCCGACCGACACGCGGGTTTCCTGATACGCCATCGGCGCGGGTTCGATGGGCTGCGGCCGATTCAGCCACCAGTGCCAGCCATAAACCCCTGCGCCGGCGGCGCACAGCAACAGCAAAATCGCCGCGCTGACGGCGAGCGGGTATTTATCCACCCCGCTCTCCAGACGCTGAAAACCGCGTTTCAGCCAGCCGCGCATCGCCGTCCACCAGCCCGGCGCGCGCCAGTCGATATTGCCGACGATCGGTTTAACAACGCGGCCAAGCAAACCGAGAACCAGGCCCAGCGCGTGAAACAGGCCTTTTATCAAAATAAAAGGCAGGCGAAGTATAAATTTAAGTAAGTCCATTTGTCGCTGTACACCCGGTCTCTGTGCTTGATAAGCAAAATGATATTGAGTTCGCTGACAAAGTCCGACGAGCGGCGATAGGTTTGTCAGCGGTCTGAGTTAGATTGTTATTAAATACAATATATTGTGCAGAATAGCGGCTGAAAAAAATGCAGAGTTCGCGCCAAAGTGTAGTGAGTCTACCGCTAAAAAGCCATCGCACGATATGCATAACAACCTGTTTTAAATCATGGAACGGCCATTTTTCTCAGCCTGGAAAATCAACCGCGCCGTCATTTCACCTCGCCCGTCATCGGCGTCGAACCGCCCGCGCGGCCGGACTCGCACGCGATGGACTATCGCCGTTCTACCGGCATCGGCGTGATCAATCCTCACGTTAACAAACTGTACCGCAAGGCGATTATGTGTTTACATACATCGGTTTAAGATGTTATTTGTGATCGATTTCACTATTTTACAAAAATTAAGTTCACTATTTTATACCCGAAATAATTCGAGTCGCAGGAAGGCGGCGACGCCACGACAAATTCGTGTGGAACGAATTTGACCAGCCAGCGGCTGGCCTGCGGTGAGAGACAGGAAGTCTCTCATAATCCCCGGGAGCTTACTCCAGTAAGTGACTGGGGTGAGTGAGGAAAGCCAACGCACCTGCGGCTTGAAGTATGACGGGTATATAAAGCTAAAGTTTTCGAGGAAGTTCATGGATTACAAGCAGGTAGCCCGGCAGCTCGTTCCGCTGATGGGCGGCAAGGATAATATTGCTTCGGCCATTCACTGCGCCACACGACTTAGGATAGTACTGGAAGACGAATCAAAGCTGGATCTGAATGCAATTGATGCGATCAAAGGGGTAAAAGCAAGTTTTCGCAAGGCAGGACAAGTACAGGTTGTCTTCGACAGCAGTGTGATTAACGACGTTTACGACGCGTTTGCCCACGTTGCGATGATCGATGACTCGACGCAAAAAGAAGAAGCCTCGCAAAACGCCGCCAAAAATCTCAGCTACTTCCAACGCATAGCCAGCACCCTGTCCAACGTTTTTATCCCCATTATCCCTGCGATTATCGCCTCCGGGTTGCTGATGGGACTGATGAGCCTGATCAAAACCTACGGCTGGCTGGATTCGCAAAACGCAGTCTACGTGTTGCTGGAAATGTTCAGTTCCTCCGCCTTTATCATCCTGCCGGTGCTGATTGGCTTTACCGCCGCCCGGGTCTTCGGCGGCAACCCGTTTCTCGGCGCCACCATCGGCGGCATCCTGACGCACCCGACGCTGGCGAATATCTGGGGCGGATTGGGAAGTTTTCATACGCTGGACTTCTACGGTCTGCAAATCGCCATGATCGGCTATCAGGGAACGGTGTTTCCGGTGCTGCTGACCGTCTGGTTTATGAGCTTTCTCGAAAAGCGCCTGCGCCGCATCGTTCCCGATATCGTCGAGATCATTTTCGTTCCCTTCCTGACCCTGATCATTTCCGGTTTTGTCGCGCTGCTGGTGATCGGCCCGGCCGGCCGCATGCTCGGCGACGGCATCGCCTATGTGCTGACCACGCTGATTGCGCAGACCGGCTGGATTGCCGGGGTGATTTTCGGCGGCCTCTATTCGGTGGTGGCGATGACCGGCATCCAGAACAGTTTCCATGCCATCGAGGCCGGACTGCTGATTAATCCCAATATCGGCGTCAACTATCTGCTGCCGATTTGGTCGATGGCCAACGTCGCCCAGGGCGGCGCCTGTCTGGCCGTCTGGTTCCGCACCCGCGACAGTAAAATTCGCAAGATCGCCATTCCGGCGGCCTTCTCGGCGATCATCGGTTCGGTTGAGGCGGCGGTATTCGGCGTCAACCTGCGCTTTGTGAAGCCGTTTATCGCCGCCATGGCCGGCGGCGCGATCGGCGGCGCCTGGGTCGTCTACAGCAAGGTTTACGCCACCGGCGTGGGCCTGACCGGTTTGCCGGGGCTGGCCATTATTCAGGCCAGTTCGTTAGTCAATCATTTGATTGGTCTGGCCATGGCTTTCGGCCTGCCATTTTTTATTACTTTATTGTTCAGCTATAACGAAAAGGGCGACCAATGAGAGAAAAACACCTCCTGAAGCAAACGCTGCTCGCGGTGATGAAAGGTCATCAGCGTACCCCATCCGACCACCACCGACCGCTGTGGCATTTGTCCCCGGTGGTGGGATTAATGAACGACCCGAACGGATTTATTCAGTTTAAGCAACGTTACCATCTGTTTTATCAATGGAATCCGCTGGCCTGCAACCATGACGACAAATTCTGGGGCCACTGGAGCTCGGCCGATCTGGTGAACTGGCGGCATGAGCCGGTCGCCCTGCTGCCGAGTGAAAAATTCGATATCGACGGCTGCTTTTCCGGTTCCGCGGTGGACGACAACGGGCAGTTGGTGTTGATCTATACCGGCAACGTGATGCTGCCCGGCGATCGTACCGCCTGGCAGTGCATCGCCCGACAGAATGCGCAGGGCGAGTTCGAAAAACAACCGGTATACGCTCAACCCGAAGGCTACACCGGCCACATCCGCGACCCGAAAGTCTGGCGGCATGAAGATAGCTGGTACATGGTGCTGGCGGCGCAGGATCCGCAACTGCAAGGTAAAGTGCTGCTGCTGAAATCGCCCGATCTGACGAACTGGACGTTGATCGGCGAGATTGCCGGCAGCCAGGTACGGGGCAGCGCGGCATTCGGCTATATGTGGGAATGTCCGGACCTGTTCCACCTCGACGGCCACGATGTGCTGATCAGTTGCCCGCAGGGCGTCGCCGCCGAAGCGCGCCGCTATCTGAACCAATACCAGTGCGGCTATCTGCTCGGTACGCTGGATTACGCCACCGGCGATTATCCGCACGGCGAGTTCCACGAGTTGGACTGCGGCCACGAATTTTATGCGCCGCAAACCACCCTTGCCGACGATGGCCGCCGCCTGCTGATAGGCTGGATGGGCGTACCCGATCAGGATGAGTTTGAGCAGCCCACCCTGCAACACGGCTGGGTACATATGATGACCTGCCCGCGCGAACTGAGCGTGCGCGACGGCAAGCTCCGCCAGGCGCCGGCGCGCGAACTGCAAACGCTGCGCGGAACCCGCCGGCAGGCCAGCGGAACCGCCGACGCGCTGCCGACGCTGGATGTCCGCAGCGCCGAGATCCAATTACAGGTGGCCGGAAACTTTCAGGCGGAGTTCGGCGAGACCATGCGGCTGACCTGCGATGAGCAGGGCATTACGTTAAGTCGTAAGGGGTTGCGCAACGGCGAGGAAGAGATTCGTTACTGGCAGGGCAAGGTTAAGAAGCTGCAAATCCTCTGCGACAGCTCCAGCCTGGAGATCTTTATTAATGACGGCGTGGGCGTGATGTCCTCCCGCTACTTCCCGGCGGAACAGCCGAAGGTGACGTTTAGCGGCGGCGCGCAAATCGCGCTCGACCACTGGCCGTTAAAAGCAAGCCAAACCGGCGCTGACATTGAGCAGTAAAGCCGCCTCCCCGCACGGGGAAAAAAGCTAGCGGCTTAATCGGCCCGGCAGATGGCGGGAATCGCCCGCCATCTGTCCCCAGACTACCGCTGGTTATCTTTCAGCACGATCAGCGGCTCGATATCACTCTCTTTTTTAATCACCAGCGAATCATCGCCGCGCAGGCAGGTGCCGCCATAATTGCCGCCGACGGTAAAGGTACAGACCTGAATGTACTTGCCGGCGACCTTAGGCAGACACCACAGCTGCTGGTAGATATTTTTCCGATCGACGAACTTGCCGGAAGTCTTATCCAGCACTTCATCATGGTGGCTGACCAGGTCGATGTTGCTGCCGCAGCGTCCGGAAATCGGCTTGATCGCATAACCGGTTTTCGCCAGCTCTTCGTTCACCGTAAAATCGGTATCCAGCAGATAGCGATGATGCGGGAACAACGACCAAAGCACCGGCAGAATCGCTTTATTGCCGGGGATCACCGTCCACAGCGGCTCGAAGACCATCACTTCGGGACGCATCAGCACGTCGATCAGGCGCACTTCATTATCCGGGTGGCCGGTACGGATCGGCACCGCCGCGAACTCGTCCGCGCTGACCTCGCGCACCTGTTCGATAACGGTCTCCCAGGCCCAGGTTTTCCAGACGCAGTTGACCAGCCGGCCATCGCCGTCGATAAGCCGCCCGGCCGCATCCCAGCGCAGCTCGTCCAGCCCGTAGAGGATTTTGCTCTCGAAACCGGCCTGCGTCAGCGCGCGTTGCATAAACCCGGCGTGGTAATTCTCCTCCAGATCCTTGTCCTGCATGATATGGACGAAAGGCCGCGCCAGGCTGTGTTTCCATGCGCCGGTCAGCTCGTCGAGCAACTCATCCGCCGGGTTATGCCCCTTGCCGGGATATCCCTGCCGGAGCCACTGTTCGAGGATCAGTCCGCCTTCGGTGTGGCAGGAGGCGGAGTCGGCATTATATTCATAGACTTTCAGACCGCGCTCGTCCATGCAGAAGTCCATGCGCCCGGTGATCATATCGTGTCGGCGCTGCTGCCAGGAGAGCCGTAAACGCGGCCAGAGAATTTTGGGAATATCGAACAGCGCCAGCAACTCGTCATCTTTCATCACCTTGTCCGTGGCGTGCAGATACATCAGATGCAGCTCATTGGTCGCCTTGATCAGCTCCTGCTCGGCGTCTTCAGTGATGGTGAAATATTGATAGGGATCCTGATTGATAATATGGCCGCCGTTCGCCTGCACATAGGCCAATTGCAAGGGATCGCGCTCGTCCAGCCACTTGCCGTCGAACTGGCCCTGCTGGTCCAGCCGCGCGCCGCGAATAACCAACGCCTCGCCGGGGATAACCGGCTGCGGCAGGCTGTGCTCCGTCTCGTCGGTCTGTATCATCCAGCCGAGGATGGCGGTGTCGTCGAAGGTATCGTGAATGGTGTAACGGCCGTCTTTCACTGCCAGCTTCAGCTCGCGCGTCCACTGCTGCCCCGGCGGCAACAGTTGATGAACCACATTCTGCTCGGCGACGCGAACTTTATTACCCACCAGTTGAGTAATCACCGCCACATGGCCGGTCTGGCAAAATTCGCCGCCTTTTTGCCAGATCAGCAGCGCGCCGGCTTCCGGCGGCCGCTGAGAGCCGTTGGCAAACGCCTGTAAAGGCAGGATATTGTCATTAACGACCTGGCGCAAAAAGCGCAGAGAGAAGATTTCATACGCCATACCGACATCGGTAAAGACGAAACCATGATTCAAAAACAGAAAACGCCGGGCGAACTCGACGCACTGCCACTTATGCCCCATATATTCGTTGTCGATATAGCTGCGAAACGAGGCGTCGCCCGGCATGTTCTGCGGGTCCAAACTTTTGTAATTCGATGAATAAATCGCTACGCCGCCTGGCGCATACCCCAACAAGGTGCCGAATGGGGCGTCACTATCTGTTGTTCCTTTGCTCATTGCCTGACCTCAAATTAACGCTGCCCGGACGGTTGGCCGTAGAAAACCCCTCTATTATCCCGCCCAGGCAATACCCGACAGAGGTGGCTTCATGATAGCACTCATTGCGCAGGGCATTGATGCGAAGCCGAAAAATTCGCCGTCTCCGCCGCCTTCAGGCTTCACCCGGCAGGCGCAATTAAACGTCTTCGCCGGCAACTGCTAAACTGCTTCAGTACATCCACCAACAAGGCAGGTCAATATGTCAGAGAACCGTTACCAACCGCCAAAAGTATGGGAGTGGAAGCAAAATGACGGCGGCGCTTTCGCCAACATCAACCGTCCGATCTCGGGAGCAACGCATGAGAAAGCGCTGCCGGTCGGCGCGCATCCGCTCCAGCTTTACTCGCTGGGTACGCCTAACGGCCAAAAGGTGACGATTATGCTGGAGGAGTTGCTGGCGCTCGGCGTCAGCGGCGCGGAGTACGACGCCTGGCTGATTAACATCAGCGAAGGCGATCAGTTCTCCAGCGGTTTTGTCGACGTTAACCCTAACTCCAAAATTCCCGCGCTGCGCGACCATAGCGTCACGCCGCCGATCCGCGTGTTTGAATCCGGCAATATCCTGCTTTATCTGGCGGAGAAGTTCGGCCATTTTCTGCCGCGGGATCCCGCCGGACGCGCCGAAACGCTGAACTGGCTGTTCTGGTTGCAGGGTTCCGCGCCTTTTCTTGGCGGCGGTTTCGGCCATTTTTACAGCTACGCGCCGGTAAAAATCGAATACGCCATCAACCGCTTCGCCATGGAGAGCAAACGCCTGTTGGATGTGCTGGATAAACAGCTGGCGCACGGCAGATATGTCGCGGGCGACGAGTACAGCATCGCGGACATGGCGATCTGGCCGTGGTACGGCAATCTGGTGCTGGGCAACGTCTACAATGCGGCGGAATTCCTTGATGCGGGCAGCTATGCCAACGTGCTGCGCTGGGCGAAGGATATCGGCGATCGTCCGGCGGTAAAACGCGGCCGCATCGTTAATCGCACCCATGGCCCGCTCAACGAGCAGTTGCATGAACGCCACGCCGCCGGCGACTTCGATACCAATACCGAAGATAAACGCCAGGCGTAAGCGCCGTCGGCCGGGTGTTTATCACCCGGTTGCTTTTATCGTGAGAACCTGAAAAGTCGCCGCCCCCTGACAGCGTCGCGCCATAAATTACCCGCGCCGATTCAGGCAGGCGTTCACGCAAACCGCTTGCTTAAAAAATCCATCACCGGGCCGCTGAGCGATGCATCATCAGTATTGACCGAGTACATCTGGCTGAGATGGTTATGCCCATACACCACATGCAGGTCAGGCGTAAAGCCATGCTGCGTGACCAGTCGGGCAAAGAGTTCTCCGGCTTCAACCTGCATCGGTATCGGATCCAGCTCGGTATAACTGATAAACAGCGGAAACGGCGCGGCATCGATCAGCTCGACGGTCGACATATCGGCCCGATCGTTGATGTCCGAACCGAAATAAGCGTCGCCGAAAGGATCGGGGGTGGGGATGCGCAGTTGTCGGCGAGCCAGATATTCCAGTCGCGCGTTATAAATCCCGGAGATCAGCACCGCGCCGGCAATGTTGAGCCCTTCAACGGGATGAAAACGACGAATCAGCGTGGCGGCGGCCACATGCGCGGCGCCGGCGGACTCCCCGGCCAATACGATTTGCTGCGGATCGCCGCCGAATCCGGCGATATGCGCTCGCGTCCATGCCAGCGCCGATGAGACGTCTTGCGCGCCTGTCGGCCATTGGTGCGCCGGCGCCAGACGATAATTGGGGATGACGACGACCATCCCCTGACGCGCATAAAAATAGCCCTGATTGCTGAGCGAAGATTTATCGCCGCGAATGAAACCGCCGCCGTGTACAAAAATCAGCACCGGGCTTTTTTTGTCCGCGCCAGTCGTTGGCAGGTAGATATCCACGTTCTGTCGTTCATCGTCGCCGTAGGCGATATCTTTGTGGACGCTCACGCCTTCCGTGGGTTGGTCTGCAAGCAGCGGCATATAGAGCGCTTTCGTCGCCGGCACATCAATCACCGGCCCCAGTTGTTTTATCTGTCTTTCAATCTCTGCCGGAATGCTCGCTTTCGATGGCATGATCCACTCCCTTAATCTTTGGTATCGTTAATAACTTAATAATCATTACAGAAATCATTTTACGGCGATTAACGTTTAACGACAAAGTCTCTCCTGCAAATCCGCCATGCTGGCAGGCATCAGTCGATGACTATACCCCGCCGTCATGCCCGCGCAGGCGGGCATCAGTCAATGACTATTTACGGTTTCAGCGGCCGATTTCCGCCTACTGCCGCGGAAATGACGGATGTGGAGCCGCGGAAATGACGAGTGTGGAAGCGCGGAAATAACGGGTGTGGAGGCGCGGGGATTACCCCGCCGTCATGCCCGCGCAGGCGGGCATCAGTCGATGACTATTCACGGTTTCAGCGGCCGATTTCCGCCTACTGCCGCGGAAATGACGGGTGTGGAGCCGCGGGAATTACCCCGCCGTCATGCCCGCGCAGGCGGGCATCAGTCAATGGCTATTCACGATTCCAGCGGCTGATTTCCGCCTACTGCCGCGGAAATGACGAGAGTGGAGGCGAGGAAATGACGGGTGTGAAGGCGAGGAAATGACGGGTGTGGAGGCACGGAAATTCCCCCTCCGTCTTGCCCGTGCAGGCGGGTATCAGTCAATGGCTATTCACGGTTTCAGCGGCTGATTTCCGCCTACTGCCGCGGAAATGACGGATGTGAAGGCGCGGAAATGACGGATGTGGAGGCGCGGAAATAACGGGTGTGGAGGCGCGGGGATTACCCCGCCGTCATGCCCGCGCAGGCGGGCATCAGTCGATGACTATTCACGGTTTCAGAGACTGATTTCCGCCTACTGCCGCGGAAATGACGAGAGTAGAGGCGCGGGAATGACGAGTGTGAAGCCGCGGGGATTACCCCGCCGTCTTGCCCGCGCAGGCGAGCATCAATCAATGGCTATTCACGGTTCCAGCGGCCGATTTCCGCCTACTGCCGCGGAAATGACGGGTGTGGAGCCGCGGGAATGACGAGAGTGGAGGCGCGGAAATGACGAGTGTGAAGGAACGGGAATTACCCCTCCGTCATGCCCGCGCAGGCGGGTATCAATCAATGACTATTTGCGGTTCCAGCGGCTGATTTCCGCCTACTGCTGCGGAAATGACGAGTGTGGAGCCGCGGGAATGACGAGAGTAGAGGCGCGGAAATGACGGGTGTGGAGGCGAGGAAATGACGGGTGTGGAGGCGCGGGAATTACCCCGCCGTCATGCCCGCGCAGGCGGGCATCAGTCAATGACTATTTACGGTTTCAGCGGCCGATTTCCGCCTACTGCCGCGGAAATGACGAGAGTGGAGGCGAGGAAATGACGGGTGTGAAGGCGCGGAAATGACGGGGGTGGAGGCGCGGAAATGACGAGTGTGAGGCCGCGGGAATGACCCCGCCGTCATGCCCGCGCAGGCGGGCATCAGTCGATGGCTATTCACGGTTTCAGCGGCTGATTTCCGCCTACTGCCGCGGAAATGACGAGTGTGGAGGCGCGGAAATGACGGATGTGGGGCCGCGGAAATGACGGATGTGGAGCCGCGGGGATGGCGGAGTTGGAGTGCTGGGAATAACGGAGTTACGGTTGGCCTCACTGGGTCGATATTCCATCCCAGCCGCCGCCCAGCGCGGCAATCAGCTCAACGCTGGTTACCCACTGCGTGCTTTGCAGCGACAGCAAATTTTGCTGCTGGTTAAGGCTGGTGTTTTCGGTGGCGGCGACATCCAGGTAGTCGATCATCCCTGCTTCGTACTGGTTGCGCGTCACACGCGCGGAATCTCTGGCGGCGTCGGCGGCGCGCTGCTGCGCGGCAAGCTCATCGCGTAACGTGTTCAATTCGACCAGATAATTCTCAACCTCTGTGAAGCCCTCCAGCACCGCCTGACGATAGCTGGCGACGCTGGCGTCATAGGCGGCGCGCGCCTGCTCGACCTTCGCCGACGTCGCGCCGAAATCCAACAGCGTGCCGCTCAGTTCCGGGCCGAGCGACCAGACGCGATTCGGCAGCGAGATCAGATTATGCAGCGCGGAACTGCTGAAACCGCCGCTGGCGCTTAACGTCAGGTCTGGATAGTAGCCGGCGATGGCTACGCCCACCGCCGCATTCGCCGCCGCCACATTACGTTCGGCGTAGGCGATATCCGGTCGGCGCTGTAGCAGTTCCGCCGGCAGGGCGTTGGGGATCGCCGGCATGGCGGCGGTCAACGGCGCCGCGGCCAGGCTGAATTCCGCCGGCGCTTTGCCGATCAGCAACGCAATCGCATGTTCCAGTTGCGCGCGCTGCCAGACGACGTCCAGCGCCGACGCTCTGGCGCTTTCCAGTTGCAGTTGCGCCTGTGCCAGCGTGCCGCGCGATTCCGCGCCCGCCCGGTACTTATTGTCGATGACCTGCAAATAACGCTCATAGGTCTGTACGCTCTGCTGATACAAGGCGATCTGCTGGTCCATGATGCGCAGTTGGAAATAATCCTGCGCCAGCGCCGACTGCGCGCTCAGCGTGATATTCGCCAGCTCCGCCAGGCTGGCCTGCGCGCTGGCCTTGTTCTCTTCCAGCGTGCGCCGGAGTTTTCCCCACAGATCCAGTTCCCAACTGGCGCTGGCCTGCGCCGAGAAGCTGTTGTCGACGCTACGCTGGCCGGCGCTGGTTTTACTGCCGCTGCGGGCGCCGGAACCGGTCGCGCCGACGGTCGGGAGCAGATCGGCGCGCGCCTGCGTCGCCAGCGCTTTCGCCTGGCGATAGCGCGCCTCATATTGCGCGACGTTCTGGTTCGAGATGCTGACCTGACTGAGCAGCGACGAGAGCGTGGCGTCATGGTAAACCGACCACCATTCGCCTTTACCGACCTGATCCTGCGGCGTGGCCGGCCGCCAGCCTTGCGCTTCCTTATACTGCAACGGCACGCTGGTCGTCGGACGCTGATAGTCCGGCCCCACGGCGCAACCGCCGAGCGACAACGCGAGGAAAAGCGGGCTAAACGCGATAGTTTTCAGTTTCATAAGTCGTTATTCAGCATGGCGCAGACGCTGCCACTGACGACGAGTGGCGCGGCTGACGCGATCAAGATAAAGGTACACCACCGGCGTGGTGAACAGCGTAAGTAACTGGCTGAGCGCCAGACCGCCGGCGATCGCCAGACCGAGCGGACTGCGCAGGTCGGCGTCGCCGCCGCTGCCCAGCGCCAACGGCAGCGCGCCGAAAAAAGCCGCCAGCGTGGTCATCATAATCGGGCGAAAGCGCATCAGACACGCCTGAACGATCGCCTGCTGCGGCGACATCCCCTTCTCGCGCTCGGCCATCAGCGCGAAATCGATCATCATAATGGCGTTCTTTTTCACGATGCCGATCAGCAGCAAAATGCCGATCAGCGCGATCACCGTCAGTTCGGTATTGGTCAGCAGCAGCAGCAACAGCGCGCCGACGCCGGCCGACGGCAATGTCGACAGAATGGTCAGCGGATGAATATAGCTTTCATACAGCATGCCCAGCACGATATAGACCGCCGCCAGCGCGGCCAGAATCAGCCACGGCATCGACGCGGTCAGTTCGCCGAACTCGCGCGCGGTGCCGCTGAATCCGGCCTGTACGTCGCCCGGCAGGCCGATCTTCGCCATGGCGTTTTTAATCAGCGCCTGCGCCTGCTCCAGCGAGACGCCGTCCTGAAGATTGAAGGCGACGGTGCTGGCGGCGGAATGCCCCTGATGCGCCACCGACAGCGGCGCGTTGTCGCTGCTGAAGCGGGTGAACGCGGAGAGCGGCACCCGATCGCCGTCGTCGTTGATCACGAACAGTTCTTTCAGTATATCCGGGTTGCCGGTGAAGCTGTCGTCCAGCGACATCACCACATGATACTGATTAAGCGTATGGTACAGGGTGGCGATCTGCCGCTGGCTGAAGGCGTTGTTCAGCAGGGTGTCGAGCATGCTGACGTTCACGCCCAAGCGCGTGGCTTTATCGCGGTCGATGTCGATCATCACTTCCTGTCCGCCGGTCTGGGAGTCGGAATCCACGCTGGTCAGCTGCGGGATCTGCGCCAGCGTAGCCTGCACCTTCGGCGTCCAGACGCGCAGGGTATCGAGATCGTCCGCCTGGAGCGTGTACTGGTAGCTGGCGTTGGCGCTGCGTCCGCCGATGCGCAAATCCTGCGCCGCCATCAGAAACAGCTGCATACCGGCCAGATGTTGCGCTTTGGCGCTCAGGCGGTTGGCGATTTCGCTCGCCGTCGCGCTGCGCTGGTCGAAATCTTTCAGATGGACGAAGAAATTGGCGCTGTTGCGTGAACCGAACGCGCCGCCGCCCATCGACGCCATCACCCCGTCGACGTCCGGATCTTCGGCGATCAGTTTGGCGGCCTGTTCCATCTTGGGCTTCATCGCCTGGAACGAGATGTTCTGGTCGGCGCGCGCCATGCCCATCAGCAGCCCGGTGTCCTGCGTGGGGAAAAAGCCCTTCTGCACCACGGCGTACAGGAAGATGTTGAGCGCCACGGTGAGCAGCAGGCTGAACAGCGTCAGGCGCTGATGCTTCATTACCCATTCCAGCCCGCGGGCGTAGGCCGCCAGCAAGGCGTTGAGCTGATTTTCGATCCACTGGTACAGCGGATGCGGACGCCGCGTCACCGCCGGCTTGCGCTTCAGCAGCCGCGAGCACAGCATCGGCGTCAGGGTCAGCGACACCAGCATCGAGATCAGCAGCGACACCGTCAGCGTCACCGCGAATTCGCGGAACAGCCGTCCCACCACGCTGCCCATCAGCAGGATCGGGATAAACACCGCCACCAGCGACAAGGTCATGGACAGCACGGTGGAGCTGACCTCCCGCGCCCCTCTCAGCGACGCCCGCACCGGGCTGAGCCCCGCTTCGATATAGCGGGTAATGTTTTCCAGCACCACGATGGCGTCGTCCACCACGAAACCGGTGGCGATAATCAGCGCCATCAGCGACAGATTATCGAGACTGTAACCCAGCAGGTACATCACCGCGCAGGTGCCGATCAGCGAGACCGGCAGCGCCAGCGCCGGGATAATCATCGCCTGAACATTGCGCAGGAACACGAATACCACGCCGATCACCAGCAGCACCGCGATCAGCAGCGTCTCTTCGGTTTCATACAGCGAGGCGCGCACGGTGGAGGAGCGATCGACCACCAGCTTCAACAGCGTATCCGCCGGCAGTTCCTCCTGAAGCGTCGGCAGCAGCGCCTTGACCGCATCGATGGTCTCCAGCATGTTGGCGCCCGCCTGCCGCGTCACCCCCAGCATCACCGCCGGCTTCCGGTTGTAGTAGCCGGCCTTGTATTTATCTTCTATCGCGTCGTACACCGTCGCCACATCGCTCAGGCGGATCGTGCGGCCATCCTGATAGCTGACCACCAGATTGCGGTACTGCGCCGCCTTGTTCAATTGGCCGTTGGCATCCACCACCCACGACTGGCTGGCGCCGTTCAGGATGCCTTTCGGCAGATTGGTGGTGCTGGCGGCGATGGCGGCGCGTACGGTATCGAGCGAGATGCCGAAGTGGGTCAGCTTCTGCGGTTGCAGATCGATACGCACCGCCGGCAGCGCGCTGCCCATCAGCGACACTTCCCCAACCCCTTTCACCTGGGCGATTTTCTGGGCGATCTTGCTGTCCGCCAGATCGTACAGATCGCCGGGGGTACGGGTCTCCGAGGTCAGCGCCAGCATCACGATCGGCGCATCCGACGGGTTGGCTTTGCGGTAGGTGGGCAGCGAGGCCATGCTGCTCGGCAGCATGCTGCGGGAGGCGTTGATCGCCGCCTGCACGTCGCGCGCCGCGCCGTTGATATCGCGGTTCAGTTCAAACTGCAAAATGATATTGGTGCTGCCGGAGGAACTGCTGGACGTCATTTCGGTAATGCCGGCGATCTGCCCCAAAGCCCGCTCCAGCGGCGTCGCCACCGTGGCGGCCATGGTTTCCGGGCTGGCGCCCGCCAGGCTGGCGGATACCATAATGGTGGGGAAATCGACCTGCGGCAGCGGCGCCACCGGCAGCAGACGATACCCCAGCATGCCAAGCAACAGAATCGACAGCGTCAGCAATAGCGTGGCGACCGGACGGAAGATAAACAACCGCACCATATTCATTCCCCGCCCTGCGACGGCTGCCGCGCTTTACGCATGTAGCGTTTGCCGCGCTGCGCCAGACCGTCGAACCACAGATAAATCACCGGCGTGGAGAACAGCGTCAGCACCTGGCTGACGATCAAACCGCCGACGATCACCAGCCCCAGCGGCTGTCGCAGCTCCGCGCCGGAGCCGGACGCCAGCATCAGCGGCAGCGCGCCGAGCAGCGCCGCCATGGTGGTCATCAGGATCGGTCTGAAGCGCAGCAAACAGGCCTGATGGATCGCTTCGCGCGGGCTGAGGCGCTGATGATTCTCCGCCTCAAGCGCAAAGTCGATCATCATAATGGCGTTCTTCTTGACGATGCCGATCAGCAGAATCATGCCGATCAACGCAATCAGACTGAATTCGGTGTCCGCCAGCAGCAGGATCAGCAGCGCGCCCACCGCCGCCGACGGCAGCGTCGACAGAATGGTCACCGGATGAATAAAACTTTCATACAGAATGCCGAGCACCACATACATGGTCAGCAGCGCCGCCAGAATCAGCCACAGCGTGTTGCCGCTGGCGCTCTGGAACGCGGCGGCTTCCCCCTGATAACGCAGGGTAATGCTCGACGGCAGCGCCAGTTGCTTGCCGACGTCGGCGATCGCCTGCTGCGCCTCTTCCAGCGAGTAGCCGTCGTTCAGGTTGAACGATACCGTCACCGCCGGGAACTGGTTCAGCCGCATATGCATCAGCGAGCCGGTGCGCTGGTGAATATCGGCGATCGACGTCAGTTTCACCATGCCGGCGGTTGAAGATGAAGAAGATGAAGCGGAGGACGTGTCGCCGGCGGCCAGCCAGATATCATCGAACGACGCCGGGGACTGCTGATAGTCCGGCGCGACTTCCAGCACCACGCGATACTGATTCGACTGGGTGAAAATGGTCGAGACCAGCCGCTGCCCGAAGGCGTTGTACAGCGCGGTATCAATGTCCGAGGCGGTAATGCCGTAGCGCGCGGCCTTGTCGCGGTTCATCTCGACATAGGAGACCTGTCCCTGATCTTGCAGATTGCTGACCACATCGCTGAACTCCGGCCGGGCCGCCAGCGCCGAGACCAGCGCGGGCGACCATTTCACCAGATTTTCGCTGTCGGCGTCATCCAGCGTGAACTGATACTGGCTCGGCGTGACCTGGTCATTGACCGTCAGATCCTGCGCCGATTGCAGATAGAGCGCGATGCCGGGTACGCTGCGCACCGCCTGTTTCAGCTCGGCGATCACCGCATCGGCGCGATCGTCGCGTTCATCGAACGATTTGAGGTTAATTTGCAGACGACCGCTGTTCAGGCTGGTGTTGTTGCCGTCGATCCCGACGGTGGAGGAGACGCTCTCTACCGCCGGATTCTGTAAAATCACCTCCGCCAGCGCCTGCTGCCGTTTGGTCATTTCACCAAAAGAGACATCCTGCGACGCCACGCTGATACCCTGAATCAATCCGGTATCCTGCGCGGGGAAAAAGCCTTTGGGGACAACCAGATAAAGCAGCGCCGTCAGCACGAAAGTCCCCAACGCCACCAGCAATGTCAGTTTCTGATGATTAAGCACCACCGTCAGCAGGCGATCGTAGCCATGAACCAGCTTGTCGAAAAACTCGCCGCCCTTGCGCGCAAAGCGCGACTGCTTTTCCGGCGGGATATGGCGCAGCAAATAGGCGCACAGCATCGGCGTCAGGGTCAGCGACACCAGCATCGACACCAATATCGCCACCGCCAGCGTAATGGCGAATTCACGGAACAGCCGCCCGACCACATCGCCCATAAACAGCAGCGGGATCAGCACCGCGATCAGCGAGAAGGTCAGCGAGATGATGGTAAAGCCAATCTGCTGCGAGCCTTTCAGCGCCGCCTGCATCGGCTTTTCGCCCTCTTCCAGCCGACGGGAAATATTCTCCACCACCACGATTGCGTCATCGATAACGAAGCCGGTGGCGATGGTCAGCGCCATCAGCGACAGATTGTTGAGGCTGAAATCGGCCAGATACATCACGCCGAAGGTACCCACCAGCGACAACGGCACGGCCACGCTGGGGATCAGCGTGGCGGCGATATTGCGCAGGAACAGGAAGGTGACCATGATGACCAGCGCGATCGACAGCATCAGCTCGAACTGCACATCGCTGATGGAGGCGCGGATGGTTTGCGTGCGATCCGACAAGATCTCCATTTTCACGCCTTCCGGCAGCGCCGCCTGCAAGGTCGGCAGTTGGGCTTTAATGTTATCCACCACCGAGATCACATTGGCGCCGGGCTGGCGCTGCACGCTGATGACGATAGCCGGACTGCGGTTGGCCCACGCCGACTGATAACTGTTTTCCGGCGCTTCTTCGATCCGGGCGATATCGCGCAGGCGCAGCGCGGCGCCGTTCTGATAGGCCAGGATCAGATTGGCGTACTCCTGCGCGGTACGCAATTGGTCGTTGGCATCAATGGTGACCGAATGATATTTGCCGTCGAACCCGCCCTTCGAACCATTCACGTTGCTGTTGCCGATCAGCGTATTGACGTCTTCCAGCGTCAATCCCCGCGCCGCCAGCGCCTTGGGATCCACCTGCACGCGGATCGCCGGCTGATGACCGCCCGCCAGCGTCACCATGCCGACGCCGGAAATCTGCGACAGCTTGAGCGCGATACGCGTGTTCACCAGATCCTGCACTTTGATCAGCGGCAATGTATCCGAACTGGCGGCCAGCGTGATCACCGCGCTGTCCGCCGGATTGACCTTTTTATAGGTCGGCGGATTGGGTAAATCGGCGGGCAACAGACTGTCGGCGGCGTTAATCGCCGCCTGCACTTCCTGCTCCGCGACGTCAAGCGACAGATCGAGCGAAAATTTCAGCGTAATCAATGAGGAACCGCTGCTGCTGTTGGAGGTCATCTGACTCAGCCCGGCCATCTGTCCGAGCTGGCGCTCCAGCGGCCCGGTGACGGACGACGCCATCACATCCGGACTGGCGCCCGGGTAAAGGGTGGTCACCTGAATCGTCGGGTAGTCGACCTGCGGCAGCGCGGAGGTGGAGAGCGCGCGATAGGCGAAAATGCCGGAAATCAGCACCGCCATCATCAGCAAGATAGTGGCGACCGGGCGCTCAATAAATAGGCGTGACGGATTCATTGCGTCCCGGCGCTCCCGCCGGTCTGTTGCTGCTCCGCCGTCACCACGCTGACTTTACTGCCGTTGGCCAGACGTTCGATGCCTTCCGTCACCACCCTGTCCCCCGGCTCCACGCCGGCAATAATCGCCTGTAGATCTTCACCTAAACTCGGCCCGGTTTGCACCACCTTGCGCGTCACGGTATCGTCTTTGTTGATCACGAAGACAAAACTGCCGTCGCTGCTGAGCTGCAACGCCTGAGCCGGGATCACCGTCGCCTGGGACAACAGGCCGATTTGCAGGCGGACGTTGACGAACTGGTTGGCATACAGCGCCTCATCCTCATTATCGAACAGGGCTTTTAACTGCACGGTGCCGGTACTGATGTCGATGCTGTTGCTGATGAATTGCGCTTTCCCCTCCGCCAACGTCGTTTTGTTATCCTGATCAAAGGCGGTGACCGGCATACTCTGCCCGTTATGCAACGCTTTCAGCAACACCGGAATGTTGCTTTGCGGCACGCTGAAGGTGACCGCCGCGGGCTGGGTCTGCGTGATGGTGACGATGCCGGTGGTATCGCCGCTGGTCACCATGTTACCCGCATCCACCAGACGCAGGCCGACGCGTCCGCTAATCGGCGCGGTGATGCGCGCATATTCGATATTCAGCCGCGCGGCGGCGATCTGCGCTTCATCGGCTTTGATCGCCCCGCTATACTGCCCGACGGTGGCGATCTGCGTATCCAGTTCCTGGCGGGAAAGCGAATCCTGAGCATAGAGTTTTTTATAGCGGTTCAGCGTGAGCTGCGCGCTTTTCAACAACGCCTGATTTTCACTGAGTTCGGCCTGATATTGCGCCAGCGTCGCCTGATAGCCGCGCGGATCGATCTGCGCCAGCAGTTGTCCGGCTTCGACCTTTTCGCCTTCGGTAAAATAGACTTTCATTAACTGGCCGTCGACGCGGCTGGTGACCGTAACCGTGGCATTCGGCGTGACCGTACCCAGCGCATTGAGGTACACCGGCACATCGGCCTGGGTTGCGCTTCCGGCGTGAACCAGCGTACTGCCGCCGCCCATCATCATACCGGGGCCGCCCCGCCCGGCCATTTTGTTCTGCCCGCCCGGCCACAGGCGCCAGACGACGCCGCCAATAATCAAGACCAATACGACGAACAGCAGAAGTTTCAACAGTCGGGAACGCGATGGTTTTGTCATGAAAATCTTAATGGTAGTTGGAGTTAATTTCCCGCGCGGGAAAGAAAAGGTTTGGCGCTATTATCGTCAACTATGCTGATAACTTCCATGCCTGAACCGTAATGGTTTCGTTAAGATTGTTCAGGATGTTCGGCGGCGGGACAGCATGGCGGCGTGATATCGACTGATGTCCGACCTTTAATTAATATGACAGGGATACGGACGTCTAATAAAACAGGTCCAGTTGATTAGGCTCGCCGGTTATTTTTATCGTATCCGCACCGATGCGTTGATAATCCACCTGATATCTCGCTGAATTAATGCCCGTAACAAGATTATCCAAATCCGTATATGCGAAGCGAATTGATTTATTTTCCGCCCACTTCGGCAACGACTTTATATAATAATGAAAGATAATAACGCCGCCGCCGTTCTGTTCCTGCGTCATACTCTCGATATCTTTAACCCGCATGCGCCCATAGCAAAAATCGCCATGTTTTTTAAATTCCTTTAACCCTGTCGGCGTCAGCCGCCATATCTTTTGACGGCCCTCAATACGGGATGTCGCCAGCCCCGCATCCACTAATGACGCCATTTTCCCGGTAATCCAGCTCGTGTTTGCGCCTTCTTTACCGATGGCAACCGGCCAGCGGGTTTCGCCCAGGCACAGGGCGGGCTGCTTGTCGAGCGCCCTCTGGATTTGCTTGATATACTGATCGACAGGCGGCGGATGCGCGGCGCAAAAAAAAGGGATAATCATCGATAAAACCGCTACCGCTTTCATCTTTTACCTGCAACGTTCAACTCAGGGAAAGCGTCATCTACGCTGAGATATTTTTTCGCGGTCACAGACGCGCTGATATAGTCCCAGAAATAAGCAGGAACGCCGGGATCGTCATCATTCTCCTTAAGTTCATAGCGCACAAACCTTACCGGCAACGCATCCGATATATCTTCCCCGCTTCGCTTATCGGAAATTTTATTGGCGCTAACCATGTAATAGCGTCCCTTTTCTTTATATAACGCATAGTCCGTTACTTTTATCACCGATGCCGACAGGCTAAAGTCGACCCAGGTAAATCCTGCATCATCAGGAACAGGCACGATATTATCGTTTCCGCGTCTGTCTTTAATGAAAATCGTCAAGGTATTGACGGGATGAGAGGTATTATTATCAAAAACCGCGCGCAGCAACAGGTCATCCACTCCATCCCCGTTTAAATCAATCCGGTTTATCCCATCCCTGAGCAGAACATTAGAATGCTCTTCCGCCACTGCCCACGAAGAGAGCAACATCATCAAGACGATGATAATACGCTTACTGTGCATTCAAATTACTCCGCGCCAATCTAAACCCGATATCCGGCATAATGAACCCTGAGCTGTGGCTATCACAACCGGCCAACGTCGTGGCATGAGAAAGATAACTGCCGCCGCAAAAGTAATACATTTTAATGTTATCAATCTTGTCGCTATCATAAACCCACTCGGATACATTGCCGCTCATATCATAAAGCCCCAATGCATTCGGCGATAATTGCCCTACCATTTTCGTACCGAAATCATGGCTATTAAAATCCGGATACCAGGCGACCTTTTTTTCATTATTTCCGCCTGAGTAGCGATCGCCATAATGTCCTGAATTCAGCGCGGGCGCTCCCCCTCTGGCGGCGACATGCCATTCGCTTAACGTCGGTAGACGGTATCCATTGGCCTGCTCATTAACATGAATCTCGTTATTTTTAGCGTTCGTACGCATCGGCTGTCCTTTTTCCGACCAATAAACCGGCGTCAGGCCCGATGCTTCACTCAATGCATTGGCAAAAATAACCGCATCCAGCCATTCAATATTGGTCACCGGATGTTTACCGCCATCCTTTTCCGGCGCCAGACAATCTTCATACGTAGCGCCATTGCAACCGGCATTAAAGTCATAACCATGCAATACGGCCCATTGATGTATTTTCTGATAACGTTCATAAGTGACTTCGGTCCGCATAATGTAAAAAGACGCGAGTTTTACATTCGCATGAGAGAGATAATCCTGATTGCCAAAAACGTCGCCGACATAAAAATCACCGCCTTTGACCAGCGCTTCGCCCAAATCCGATGAGGCATGCGCGCCAAATACGGTAATAAAACTCAAAAGTAAAATTAAACGCACTCCATCTCCTAACATGATCACTGTGCCGGCATCTAAAAGGTGATTGGTCGTTCCGCCCGCCTGTGTCCCTTATCTTGCGTTTCATATTGAGCCAAGGCGGTATCATCTTTAAGGGCCTCATCAAACTGCATTTTCACGGCATTAAACAACGTAGGCTGATTTCCCTTGACCTGAACAAGATAGCCGCCTTTTCTTGCCGTAATGCTTTTGAGCGTTTCTCTTTGTGTATGCAGCGCATCCTTAATGTTGACCATGGCAACCTGATCTTGCCCAGCGACGGTGGACACTGCCTTAAGCGAGGTTTCTTTCCTCAAATTGCACCGGGCTTAGCCCGCCGTTGGCACTATGCCGTCGGTGCCGATTGTAGTCTATCTCGATATACTCGAAT